>CAXRFT010000035.1:0-63492 GCA_964230135.1 Porticoccaceae bacterium
CGTCGGCACATAGTATGCGCCAAGACGGAACAGAGCGTCGCTTGGTACCTCTCCAGGAGCAACCCCAGCGGGGAATTGTGCCATGGTGAGGATGGTGGTGGCCATGAGTACACCAAAACCTTGGACAAACTTCTTAATGAACGTCATAGAGGCGAAGAAAACCCCCTCAGAGCGACGCCCGGTTTGTACCTCGCTATCCTCCACTAAATCGGCGATCATCGACGTGGTGATGGTTTGGTAGCTAATAATCAAACTGACATCCACCACCGTGATGATAAGCATTAGTGGGAATAACTGTGGATCACCGTTTTCTGGCATCAGACCGAAAAGCCTCAGCACAATGGTCATGGGCAGTATGGTAAATGCAAGCAGGCCAATAATGATAGCTGCACGCTTTTTACCCAATCGATGAGAGATAATTGGAGAGATAAGCAAGGCAATTAAGGCTGAAATAATAATTGATGCGGATAATTGCCCCAATTGCTGCGTGGAAAACCCCCAGAAAAATGAGTTGATGTAATGGGACAGTCCCGCGGCAATACCTGTACCAATAGCCCCCATGAGTGCGGCAGAAAAAAGCGCGATAAATGATGGGTTGCGCAATGTTTCAAAAATCTCTCGGTAAACACGACTGATAGACAATCGGGCTTTGGCGGGCGGCGGCTTTAGATGGGGTATTAGGTTATGAGTCCCGAGGCTAGAGGTGAGTATGGCGATAAAAATGACAATCGCCGCGGTTAAACCCATTTCGCCAAAGCCGGCAATGTTAAACAAGCCGTTGGCAATGGTGTCGGTAGGAACCAATAAATAGGTGAGTGCATAGAAGCCGATGACAGTGCCAGCCACCCAGCCGAAAAAGAAGCGGTAACTGAGAATGCTGGTGCGCTCGTCATAGTCCTCGGTCATTTCAGCAACCACCGCCGAATTGGGGATTTCAAATAGGGTAATCAAGGTGCGAACACCAATGGCCATGACTAAAATATAGGGAAAAAGCTCGTTGCCAGACAAACTTGCTGGGGGATTCCAGATAAAATAATAAGTCACTGATACCGGGATAGCCGCTGCATACATAAAGGGGTGGCGGCGCCCCCAGCGGCTGTGCGTATTGTCTGATAAATAGCCAATAATTGGATCGCTGAGGGAATCAACAATTAAAGCAATCAACAGCGCCAAGCCCACCAAGTGCGCATCTACGCCGAGGATTTGGCTGTAAAATATAAGGAAAAAGTAATCGAAGCCATTGGCCACAGTGCCAAAGGACACTGCGCCAAAGCCGTAGGCGACTTTGTTGTGGAATGAGACTTTCTTGATGCTCATGTTCCTTACGTTATATATTTATTATTATTGGTTTCACATAGATTCTAAGGTATCTTTACTCATTGACAAAATCTGGAAAAGATTTCGTTTAGATATATGCGTATTTACATTTCGATCGTTTTTTTTGTAATATCGTAAACAAGCTGAAAAGTAAGTATCAAAAAAGCAGGAAGATTGACGTACATTTGTGCGTTTTTTTGGAAAGGAGTCCAGCATTCATGAACAGAAAACCCCTATATCAGAACCTTAACGTCACTCTTTTGGAGAATTGGCGGATGGCAAGTGTGTGTGCGTTATATGAGGGGTTTAATAACCAAATACGATCAGCAAAAATTGCACATTGTGTGATGCAAACAGTAAATTTGCTAATAATCATCTCATTAGTGCAAGGTTGCTCCCTCAATTATGTAGATTCATATGGAGCAAACCATACCATTGGATTCGCACATGTGATTCAAAAAAAACAGAGTAAAGATAATGCAGTTGCAAACATACACCAGATAAAAGCTATCGGAGTTTATTTTATATCAATGGAGCAGAGTTCATCTTTCGGAATTGGCTATACCAATAGCTACGAAATATCAGTTGATGAAGATAATGCTGTAAGTCTGGATGTGCGAGAGAGTAATCCAGCTGATTTAAATTTCATGTCTATGAAATCACTAATAGAACGAGGAAATGATAATGGAGTTAATTAGAATATTGTGTTTTACAACCATTGTGTTTTTGCTGTCTGGGTGTTCAGGCTTAGGCAAGAAAAATGTTCTCTTTGCGACAAAGACTAGCTTAGGTGTTGATATGGGGACAAAACCCCCAGCTATTGATGTTGGTTATGGCCGTAGTGAGGGCACAGTCGCTCCAGTCTTTGAGAATGGTCAGGTTTTATCTCTAATGTCCGGATTCTCCAGTAAGCAGGGGTTAATAAATCAGGCTGCTGGGCAGAGCTTCGCCACAGGCAATGCAGCCGATTTGATGACTAAGTATATTATGTCAAATGCAACAGTAACTACTTCTGATACTATTAGCATAGAGGAAGTCTTACAATCTCAAACTGTGACAAGAAAGAGTGAGCCAAAACGGTATTTTTTTGGCACCGACACGTCTTTTGGTCTGAAGGTAGATTTAGCAGTTGAAAGCGGAGGATGGCCTGAATCACTGAGTTTAGGTTACAAAAGAAAAGAAGCCGCTTTTGTTCCCCTGATTGAGAAAGCCATGGTTAACAACGAGGTGGAAGTGGCGTTGCCGTCTTTGATTTCAACGAGTAGTTTTGACAATGAACTTTCATCAGGGAATTCTTCGCTTTTATTGCGCCAATTTTATGCCACAGGAAATGCAGCTAATTATTTAGCTTCAATACCAAATATCAGGCAAGAGGTTATGCCGAAGATAATACCCGAGACTGAGAACTTAGTTAGCTTTGTAAGGGGAAGTGGATTTACGGCATCTGAAACTCAACAAAGAATTGAAAAATTATTAATTTCCGTGGATTTACTCGATGATAATTCGATTTATTCTCTAAACAAGAACCCGCCAGTCACAGATGCTGCCGCTGATCAAGCTGTCAATAAAATGGATCCCGGTTGTGAGCGTTTGGCAAACAGAGATTGTAATTCTGATGGTATTCCAGATTCTGGTGGAGCGAGCGCTGTTGGAGATGCAGATAGGGCTAAGCAGATGTTGAAGTTTAGAGTGGTGATGTCGGGAAACAGGAGTGAAGACGACCTTGCTAGCTGGGAAGCAGCTATTAAATCTGGTCAAAGAAGGGTATAAAGATGCCTGCTACAGTTACAACAAGAGAAGAATTTGATAAAAGCACGCCGAGAGAATCTCTGGAAAAAGAAGTTGAACTTAGGATTCTAGCTGGAGCTATTAGAAGTAAAATAATAGATGAAACCAGCATTTGGGTTATAGAAACTGAATGGAATGTTTTCGGTCAACAGTAGTGAAACACTGACAAAGACAGCGCAATGTCTGCACTGATGAATTTTGTGTATTTCCACTCTTTCAATAATACACGTGTGTATGTTTGCGGAAGTGCTTTTCTTTTCTTGCTGTTATTTCGCTGATGTTTTGTAGTGAAATGGCAAGCTTATGTAGGGAATATCTAATGTATGGTTTTCGAGTCCATCTCACAATGGCTCAGTGAAAGGATCATATGTTTGGGTTTGCTATAAAAATAGCCAACAAAACCCGGAATCGCGCACTCTCGCTGAGCAATGGTATTGCAAGCTGTGGAGATTAAGCGGAGCAATTTATCTTTCTTATCTCTATAAAAAGCGTCTTACTGGCACAAAGACCCAAATTTAGACAGTATCCCATCACTGAGGTAGGCTTGAGTTGTCTTTTACTGTTACTTCTGTGGCTGTATGTTGAAATTAAAGAGGTAAAGCTATGATTACCCGAAATTTATCTATTCTTTTGACTGTGTTTGCTTGCTCTCCGGTTTTTTCTTCTGTTCTGCCTGAAACTATTGATGCAGATATCAGTGCCATTGAGTCTAAGGTGATTCAGTGGCGCCGGCATTTTCATCAGTATCCAGAGTTGAGTAACCGTGAGTTTAAAACCGCAGAAAAAATCGCCGCCCACTTGGAGCAATTAGGGTTGGAGGTGCAGACTGGCGTGGCTAAAACCGGTGTTGTGGCTCTTCTCAAGGGTCAGCGTGAGGGCAAGGTGTTAGCATTGCGCGCGGATATGGATGCGCTGCCGGTGCTGGAGCGCAACGATCTACCGTTTAAATCCGTGGCCAAAGGGGAATATCGTGGCGCGGAGGTGCCGGTAATGCATGCCTGTGGTCATGATACCCATGTGGCGATTTTGATGGGTGTGGCGGAGATATTGGCTAAAAATAACGACTTTGCCGGCACAGTAAAGTTTATTTTTCAGCCCGCAGAGGAGGGGCCGCCACCGGGTGAAGAGGGAGGTGCAGAGTTGATGGTCAAGGAAAATGTGCTGAAGAGCCCAGATGTGGATGCTATTTTTGGTTTGCATATCTCCTCTGGTATTGACATTAATACTATTGGTTATAAACCGGGCGGCATCATGGCTGCAGCCCAAGCATTTGAAATTAACGTGCAGGGTAAACAAACCCATGGCTCTCGCCCTTGGGCTGGTGTGGATCCGATTATGGCATCGGTGAAGATTATTGACGGCTTGCAAACCATTGTCTCTCGGGAGGTGCCGCTTACCGAAGAGGCAGCAGTATTATCTATTGGTAAAATAAGCTCTGGCGTGCGTTCAAATATTATTCCCGAAAGTGCTCAGATAATCGGCACGCTGCGAACCTTGGATAAGGACATGAAAGCGGATATCAATCAGCGCATGGAGGAAATGGTTCCCACCATCGCCAAAGCCTATCGTGCCAGTGCTCATATCGATATTGAAAAGGGTTATCCCATCACTTACAACGATCCGGCGCTGACATCGCAAATGTTGCCCTCGCTGCAGCAGGCGGCAGGTGAACAAAACGTGGTACAAATAAAAGCGGTGACCGGGGCAGAGGACTTCTCATTTTTCGCTGAGGAGGTGCCCGGTTTATACTTCTTTTTAGGTGGTAAAACACCGGGAAACCAGCAACCTTTCCCACACCATACGCCGGATTTTTTTATTGATGAAGATGGTTTGTTGCTAGGGGTAAAAACCTTTGTGCAGCTCACTTACGACTATTTGGGCGCCTGATAAACCGATAAACCACGCTCTGTACAAGAAAGGGCGGGGTTTTCTCGCCTTCCACCCGTTTAACCTATTCTGTTCTAGTTCAAAACTATGTTCTAGTCTAAAAACATGTTCTAGTCTAAACACACTTTTTAATCTAGCAGCAGTGGCGCCAACATTTTGCGGTGGTGCTGAGGGTCGCCATATTGGTGCTGAGCCCACTGGGCGCGGCGAATATACAGCATGGCGTCGCAGTCGTAGGTAAAGCCCATACCGCCGTGGAACTGTACCGCGCGATCACCGGCAAAAGACAGTGCCTCAGCGGCCTGTGTCTTGGCCATGCGGCAGGCGATTTCGGTGTCTCTATCGAGACTACCGTCGTCAATTAATGTGGCTGCGTGGTAGATCAGACTGCGTGCCGAATCCATTTGCAGAAGCATGTCCACAGTGGGATGCTTGAGCGCTTGATAGGAGCCAATTAGACGACCAAATTGTTTGCGGGTGGTAAGGTAGTCCACCACGGTGTCTATAGCGGCTGCAGCGGTTCCCGTGGCTTCAGCGGCAATTAACAGAGCGCCCACAAGACGGATATCCGCCAGCGCCTCGACACTGTTGTCAAGAATCGCACCGGCGCTGACAGAGACACCGGTAAAATCTACATTGGCGGCGCGTTTGGTTTCATCCACCAAGGTTTTTTGCGCAATGGCTCCTTCTGCCAGTGCTGAGGCTTCCACCCGCACTAGGAGGGGCTGCTCTTGATGCTGGGCCAGTACCAAAAAGAAATCCGCCACATTGGCGTCGCTAACGAGGAGCTTAGTTCCTTCCAGTTGATAGCCTGAATCGGTTTTGATCAGCCTGCAGCTGGTGCTGGTGGCGCCCCAGTCTTCGCTGTCGAGAAGAGCCAGGGTGCCGATTGATCCCTCGGCCATAGCTGGCAGCCAGTTTGCTTGTTGTTCCGAACTGGCCCCGCGACGTATGGCTTGGGCGGCGATGGTGGTGGAGATAAACGGGGTGCTGAGCAGGTGTCGACCCATGCTTTCCACCAGTGGAATGGTGGCACCAATGCCCATGGCTGAACCGCCGAATTGCTCGGGCAGCGCCAGGCCGGTCCAGCCGAGTTGCACCATATCGTGCCACACTTCGGGGCTGTAGCCGGTATCCGATTTAAGCAGATCGCGCACTACATTGATATTAGATTTATCACTGCAGAAGGCTTTGGCACTGTCCAGAATCATTGCTTGCTCGTCGCTGAAGGCAATGGCGAGGTTTGCTGTTCTTTTCATCGGGTTATCCTCTAGTCCTTGGGTAGACCGAGCACATGCTCGCCAACAATGTTTGCTTGAATCTGGCTAGTGCCGCCGCCGATGGTGGTGGAGAAGTTGTTCATATAGGCTCTTTGCCAGAAGCCGCCCTCAACAGCGTCTTCATCGCCTACATAGAGCGCGCTGGCACCGCCCTGGAGAGTCAATGCATATTGCCGCATGCGACGAAAAAACTCGGTACTGCGCAGTTTGCTCGACAGTGCCAGAGAATTGGGATAATCGGCGCAAAGTGCAGGGATCTTCATCCGTGGTTCTGCCAGATACAGGGCCTGTTCTTCGATGAGAAATTTGACCAAATTGTCTCTGGTGACAGGGTCTTGCATCAGTGGTTGGCCGTCGCGCTGAACATCCCCTGCTATGCGCAGCAGATCATCCATTACCGTTGCCAGAATGGAGATGCCGCCGGCGGCGCCGGCTTCTGCACCGCGCTCGTACTGCAATGTTTGCATGGCGATGCGCCAGCCGTGGCCCTCTTCGCCCATCAAACAAGCCGCGGGAATGCGCGCATCGGTGAAAAAGGTCTCGGTGAAACCGTAGTCACCGGTGAGTTTTTGAATAGGCGAGGTGCTAATGCCATCCACTTTCATTGGTGCGAGAAAAAAGGACAGCCCGTTGTAGCGGCGTTCCGCCTGGGGGTCGGTTCGGGCCAGCAGTATCATGTACTTGGCAAAATTACCCATGGTGGTCCAGATCTTACTGCCATTGATAATATAATCGTCACCGTCGCGCTCCGCTCTGGTTTGAATGCTGCCAAGATCAGACCCATGATTGGGTTCAGAAAAGCCCTGACACCAGATGTCCTCACCAGTGAGAATGCCCTTGAGGTAGGTTTCTTTCTCGTAATCACTGCCGGTGTCGATAATCAACGGCCCGGCCCAGCCCAGACCAATAATATTGAAGCAGATAGGGGTTCGAGCTTTTTTCATCTCCTCGTCGGCGATTTGTTGATAGATTCGCGGCAAGCCACCGCCACCATAATCCTTTGGCCATGCCATGCCCAGATAGCCGGATGACCAAAGCTTGTACTGCCATTCGCGAAGAAAGTCTAATACCTGCTCCGAGCCCACTTCCATAAAGGTTTGCGGCAACAGAAAACCTGGGTCAGCGGGCTTGTTGTGTTTCATCCAGTCGGCCACGTCTCTGCGAAAATCCGCCAGCTCCGAGCTCTCTGTGGTCGAGTTAATGGTTTGGCTCAGGTTATCGGTCATGTGAAAAACCCCCTTAAATAATAGCCTTCACTCTAGCGGCTGATGATTTTCGCGTCTATAGAATTGGCGCCAGTCGCCGTAGATTTAGTGCCAATGTTGGTATCAGCGCCACTTATATCATGACAATTTAATTTAATTATAATATTTAAGATATTGATATTTATTGTATTGGAACTAATTTATTGGTGGCGGACGCGGTGGCAATAAGCTGATTGTCTTGAATTAGTTCAGCGGTGGTGAAGGCGATACTTTTACCCATTTTTAACACTTTTGACTGCACTTCAACCAAGCCCGGGCGACAGGACAACAGATAGGTGACATCCATCTTAAGCGTTAACGGATTCATGGTGAAATTATGCGTGTACAAAATATACTGAGCCATGGCTGAGTCCAACATGCCAGCAACAAAACCACCCTGAACAATGGTGCCATTGGAGTGGGTTAAGGCGGTAGTTGGCTGAAAAGTACAGTAGTAGACATCCGTTAATTGGTCAAACCAGCAGTCGCTGAAACCAAAAATCTCAAGAAATTCCGGTTTGTTAGACAAGAAAGCTGCTTTTACTGGGTTGTTTTGCTCTGCCATGGCTTATTCCTTGTAGTGAACTTGTAAAGATACGAAGGCTATCACGTTGCTGTCATCAATCGGTTACACGGTACGCCAGACTGTGGTAAGGTTTCCGCTATTTTTGTGACTTAGTAGTACCGTCACTAATTAGCAGACATATCACTGACAATTTTCGATTAAGGATTGCAACCGATGGAAACACCTCAGACTTCAGGCATCGCTGCCGATGAAAGAACCATTTTGGGCCACCCCCGCGGTTTGGTTATATTGTTCCTCACCGAGATGTGGGAGCGCTTCTCGTATTACGGGATGCGTGGACTACTGGTGGTCTACCTGACCCAACATTTTTTATTTTCCGATGAAAAATCCAGCTTGCTCTACGGCGCATACACGGCGTTAGTCTACGTGATGACGATTATTGGCGGATCCCTTGCCGATCGTTACCTTGGCGCTAGGAAAGCAGTGACCTTTGGGGCGATTCTGCTTACCCTGGGGCACTTTGGTATGAGTTTCGAGGGCAATGGCTCAAAGCAGTTGCTGGATTATAAGGGCGCACAGTACCAAATTGCTCTGGATGCCAGAGGTGGTGATGCCAAGCAGCAAATTATCAGCGATAGCGGTATTTCCTATGTCACCTTTACAGAGACAGACATGTTGATTGCCGATGCTGAGGCGGTGGGCTTACCCGAGTCTATTTCCCGTGATGAGTTTAGCATGAGTGTGGAGACTGAGGAGACTTACCTCAATATTTTGTATCTCTCTTTGGCACTGTTGATCGCTGGTGTTGGCTTCTTGAAGGCCAATATTTCCACCATCGTTGGATCTCTGTACGGTTTTGGTGACTCGCGCCGCGATTCGGGCTTTACCATTTTCTACATGGGTATCAATATGGGTGCCTTCTTGGCCTCTATTTTCTGTGGTTACCTTGGAATCGTCCACGGCTGGAAATACGGCTTTGGCCTGGCCGGTATTGGTATGTTGATCGGTTTAATCGTGTTTTTGTCTTTTCAAGACTGGCTTGAGGGCAAGGCCGAGCCTCCCTCGATGGAAAAGCTCAAAGAGAAGGTGTTTTTGTTTATCAATGTCGAGTGGATGTGTTACCTAGTGGGTGTTGCGATTATCGCTGTGTCCATGTTCTTGGTTATGAACGAAGAGCTGGTGGGCGGCATTTTGGGTCCCATTGGCGTGATTATGATGGTCGGCCTTGTGGGTTATTCCTTCATCAAATTGGTGGGGGAAGAGCGCTCTCGTATGTTGGCAGCCATCTACTTTATTTTGGCGCAGATTCCCTTTTGGGCACTGTTTGAGCAAGCCGGCTCGTCGCTAAACTTGTTTACCGCCAGATTGGTGGATAGAACTATTTTTGGTTGGTCAGTTCCGGGGCCTGTGTTCCAGTCACTAAATGCAGGTTATATCTTCCTATTTGCGCCTCTGGTGGCTTGGTTATGGATATGGCTGGCTAAACGTAACCTAAACCCATCGACACCAGTAAAATTTGCCCTCGGTGTGGCCATGGCGGGTCTTGGGTTCTTAGCGTTGGTGGCCGGTATGGAGGGATCCGGTGCCGTCGGGTTGACGCCGGTGATCTTTATTTTCCTTATCTACTGGATACACACCATGGGTGAGTTAATGGTGTCACCGGTGGGACTTTCTGCAGTGACCAAACTGGCACCAGCACGAATTGTGGGTATGACCATGGGTGCCTGGTTCCTGTACTCAGGGCTATCAAATTTCCTCGCCGGAGTTATCGCTCGTACCACAGGGGCTGAGACCATTGGCGGTCAAATGACCAATGTCGCAGCGGCCAAAGCGGGTTATATTGAGGTGTATTCCCAGGTGGGTTATATCGCTTTGGGTATATCGGTGGTGATGCTGTTAGTGTCGCCGGTAATTAAAAAGATGATGCAAGGGGCAGATTAGGTCGTTGTTTCTTGCAGAAAACTTGGGTACTGGTCTTTTTAGTACTTGAGTGGACGAAAAGCCCGAGGTGTTGTTGCTCGGGCTTTTCTATTGGTGCTGCTTTATCGGTGCTACGTTGAACTTTTATTATAAAGCTCTTTGTTACCCTTTGCTTTTTGAGTAGGTTTGAACGGCTAGATAGCGTTGTATGGCAATATTTTCTTTTTATCCTCGGCTCACTATTAGCTTACGGTTGTGATACCCGGCGGTCAGTTTTACTGATATTTGCACCTGGGTTTTCTTTTATCATCTCCCTGTTATTGATTGCGCGAGAATACGCAATTTTTATTTAATAACTATTGGCGTTTATAATGCCAATAGTTAGACTGTCCGCCATTCACTATAAAACAAGGGGATAAATAAATGCCACAGATGATAAAAAAGACCGATATCAGCCAGTACATCGGCCATGTATGTGAACCCACACCTTGGTTTGAGGTTACTCAGGAACAGGTGAACGAATTTGCCGACTGTACCTTAGATCGTCAGTTTATCCACGTGGATCCAGAGGCGGCAGCTAAGACCCCCTTTGGCGGCACTATTGCCCATGGTTTTCTGACGCTGTCTATGTTGTCTTACTTCTCCGAGAGTTACAACCTGTTGATCGAAGGGATCTACATGGGTGTGAACAAAGGTTTTGACAAGGTTCGCTTCGTTGCACCAGTGCGGGTTGGCAGTAATATCCGCTGTCATGCCACCATTCAAGAGATCACAGAAAAGCGCCCAGGGCAATTTGATTTTAAAGTTGAGGTATCTGTGGAAATCCAGGGCGAGGAAAAGCCTGCTCTGGTGGCAGAGTGGCTCAGTGTACAGATGGCAAACTAATTATTTTTAGGGTTTATGAGGAACAACATGAGTATTGATTTTAAAGGAAAAGTGGCGATTGTCACTGGTGCAGGCAACGGGCTTGGCCGATCCCATGCGCTGGCGCTGGCTAAGCGTGGGGCCAAAGTGGTAGTTAACGATTTGGGTGGAGCCCGGGATGGCACGGGAGCGTCGTCCGATGCAGCCTTAGAGGTGGTCAGCCTGATCGAAGAGAGCGGTGGTGAGGCGATCGCCCACGGCGCTAATGTGGCTAAGTTCGATGACGTTCAAGATATGGTTGCTCAGGCTATGGACAAGTGGGGCCGCGTGGATATTTTGATTAATAACGCCGGTATTCTGCGGGATAAATCCTTCGCCAAGATGGACCTTGCTGATTTCCAGCTGGTCATGGATGTGCATTTGATGGGCTCAGTAAACTGCACCAAGGCGGTGTGGGACATTATGCGAGAGCAAAATTATGGTCGTATTGTGATGACTACATCATCCAGTGGTATGTACGGCAATTTCGGTCAAACCAACTACGGCGCGGCAAAAATGGCGGTTTTGGGCTTTATGAACACCCTGGTGCTTGAGGGCGGAAAAAATAATATCCACGTCAATGCGCTGGCCCCCACCGCGGGCACACGCATGACGGAAGATCTTATGCCTGCGGAGATGCTAGACCTTATGACTGCGGAATCAGTGACAGCTGGCGCCCTTGTGCTCTGTGGTGAGAAGGCACCCACCAGAACCATTCTGTGTGCCGGCGCTGGTGGCTATGCCACCGCAAATATGTTCGAAACCGATGGTATCTTCCTGCCAGTGGAGGAGCAAAATCCTGAGACGGTAGTAGCTAAGTGGGATGAACTATCCGACACAAGTGATCAGAAAGCCTTGGAGTCCGGTGGCAAGCAAACTGAAAAGTTTGTTATGAAGGCTATGGCCGCTTTAAAGGGCTAAACAAGGGCTAAGAAGCGTTGAGTTAACCAATATTTATACAGTAAGGGAATAATAATGAAAGAAGCAGTAATTGTATCAGCCGCGAGAACACCTATTGGCAAAGCTTTTCGGGGTGCATTTAACAATCTAGAGTCGCCATCATTGTCGTCATTTGCGGTTAAAGCCGCGGTGCAGCGCTCAGGTGTTGATCCTGCAGAGATTGATGATTGCATTATAGGTGCCGCCATGCAGCAGGGCACTCAAACTATGAATTTAGGTCGTCAAGTGGCAATGGCCTCAGGTCTACCGGTGACTGTCTCTGGAATGACTATTGATCGGCAGTGCTCCTCTGGCTTGATGGCGATAGCAACAGGAGCCAAGCAAATTGTTAACGACGGATCACCCGTGGTGGTGGCTGGCGGCTGTGAAAGTATAAGCCTGGTACAGAATGAGCACTTTAATACCCATCGAGTGGCTGATCCCTTGGCGATGAAGCACGCGCCGCTCATTCATATGCCCATGCTCGACACCGCAGAGACAGTTGCCAAGCGCTACAATATCTCTCGCGAGGCTCAGGACGAGTACGCCCTGATGTCACAAACTCGAACAGCTGCCGCCCAAGAGGCTGGTGTCTACGCCGACGAGATCGTGCCGGTTACTGCCACTAAACTAGTTGCCAACCGAGAGACTGGCGAGGTGACCAAGGAAGAAGTGACTTTGAGCAAAGACGAGGGTAATCGCCCCGGGACTACAATTGACAATTTGTCTGGACTCAAAGCAGTGCGCGATGGCGGATCTATCTCTGCAGGTAACGCGTCGCAATTATCTGATGGAGCCGCTGCAGTGGTGATGATGGACTCAATTTTGGCCTCTCAGCGCAATATTGAGCCTCTGGGTGTTTACCGCGGTATGGCAGTGGCCGGTTGTGAGCCCGACGAGATGGGTATTGGGCCGATCTATGCTATTCCAAAACTGCTTCAACGCACGGGCTTAAAAATGGACGACATTGGCCTCTGGGAGCTGAACGAGGCGTTTGCCGTGCAGGTGATTTATTGCCGTGACAAATTGGGGATTCCCATGGAGCGGCTAAATGTGAACGGTGGTTCCATATCCATTGGTCACCCCTATGGCATGAGTGGAGCTCGAATGGTCATGCATGCACTGATGGAAGGTAAGCGACGCGGTGAAAAATATGTTGTTATTACCATGTGCGTCGGCGGTGGTATGGGCGCTGCTGGGCTGTTTGAAGTCTTGTAGTCTCAGTGAAAAGAATGGACACTGCTGTGCCCTGTGCCCTGTGCCCTGTGCCCTGTGCGCTTGCGCTTGGGTAACAGTGTACAGGGCTCTTTAGCGGTGTTATAAGCCTTTATTTACACATAATAATAAAAATGAAATCTGGGGTAAGTTGGAATGGAAACAGCATTAAAGTTTGGAGTTTTGATTATTCTTTGCGGAGTTCTTCATGGCTGTGGAGAAACCTCAGAAACTGGCAGCTCGATTGACTCCGCGGCGAGTGAATACACCATTTCACACAATCGGCAAATTGCTGAAACGCTCAATCTTGATGATCGACAAGACTTTGAAGACGCAAGTCGGGGCCTGATCGCCAAAGCGCCGGAGGACGTTCTTATGAATCCTCAAGGCCAGATCATCTGGAATCCCGCCGCTTTCAATTTTTTGTCTGGCGATGCCCCCGACTCGGTAAATCCAAGTTTATGGCGTCAGGCCAACCTAAACAACATTCGTGGATTATTTAAGGTCACTGACGGTATTTATCAGCTACGCGGTTTTGATCTGGCCAACACAACGCTTATCAAGAGTGATAAGGGTTGGATAATCGTCGATCCGCTGACCACGTTGGAGACTACAGAGGCGGCAATAGATTTTGCCGCTGAGCACTTGGGTGAAATCAATGTCACGGGCGTGATTTATACCCATAGCCATGCCGATCACTTTGGTGGTGCTCTGGCTGTAATCAATTCGCAAGTGGCAGCGAGCGAGGGTATACCAATTGTTGCCCCCGAGGGTTTTATCGAAGAAGCCACCAGTGAAAATATTATTGCTGGGCCTGCCATGACGCGGCGTGGCAGTTTTATGTTTGGCAGTGGCTTGGATGACTCTGTCACTGGGCATGTGGATGCGGGACTGGGTAAGCGAGTGGTATTTGGTAGTTTGTCGGTGGTTCCCCCCACAGTGATAATCGACCGTCCAGAGATGGATATCTCTATTGATGGTGTGGCCTTTACCTTCTACAACATGCCCAACTCTGAGGCGCCAGCGGAGCTCACGTTTTACCTGCCCGAATTGAAAGCATTTTGCGGCGCTGAAATTCTCTCTCACGTGATGCACAATATTCTCACGTTGAGAGGCGCCAAAGTGAGAGATGCACTGCTGTGGAGTGACTACATAGGGCAGTCAATTGATCGGCTTGAGGATGTGGAAATCTTCTTCAACAGCCACCACTGGCCGACCTGGGGCCACCATAGAATTATCACCCAAATGCAGCAACAACAAGATTTGTACAAGTTTATCCACGATCAGACTCTGAGGTTAGCAAACCTAGGGTACACCCCTCGGGAAATCGCCGAGCAGCTCGAGCTGCCGGAGAGTCTCGCCAATGAGTTTCATGTGAGAGGTTATTACGGAACCTTAAGCCACAACAGCAAAGCTGTTTATCAGCACTATTTTGGCTGGTATGACGGCAATCCTGCCAATTTAAATCCACTGCCCCCGGAGCAGTCTGCCCGCCGTTACGTTGAAGCCATGGGCGGTGCTGATGCCATGCTGACGGCTGCCGCTAAATATCTCGCGGAGGGAGAATATCGTTGGGTTGGAGAGATGCTCAATCATTTGGTATTTGCACAACCGAATAATGCGGCTGCCAGAGAAATGCTAGCACAGGCCTACCAACAGATGGCTTATCAGGCGGAGTCGGGCCCTTGGCGCGATATTTACCTATCTGGTGCCCGTGAGCTGGTTTATGGGAAACAGGTCGCGGGAGAAATTAAACTGAACTCCAGTGCATTTCTCAGCGAAGTGCCTCTCGACCAGTTTGTTAAGGCGATGACGGTCAATTTAGACCCTCAGAAGGCCGCATCGAAGCAGCTTAAAATCAATCTCTCGTTTACTGACAAACAAAAGAACTTTGTTGTTACCATCAGAAATTCGGTGATGCACTATGCTGAGTTACCGGTTGATCCAACAGCAGATGCCAGCATTAATATCACCCAATCGATGTTTGTTGGTATGCTGGTGGGCGCTGTGGGTGCGTCGGATATCATTACCTCTGACGAGGTGTCTATAGATGGAAGTATGTTGAAGTTGGTATCTTTTTTCTCACTGTTTGGCGAGTCTAACGATAACTTTAATATTGTCTTGCCGTAGCTGTTGTTGTTTTTCTAGGAAGCAGACCGGTTAACCAAATAGAGACATCTGAGCGCGGTCTTTTTTCACAGCTTTGGGCTTATTGGGACGTTTGCGGCTGCCCAGTTTATTGAAAACACTGTTAGATTCATCGCGATAGCCTTTTTCTTGTCGCGCCACCGCCAGTTTTTGCCGAGCCGACTTTATTGCGGCGGCGTGATCGACAATGGGTTGGGGATAATTCGCGCCGATAATACAGTTTGCCTCCTGCTGCAGGCTCGAATCCATCAGCCAGGGTTGGTGAATCCAGTTATCTGAAACCTCTCTCAATTCTGGCACCCATTTTCGGATGAAGTGACCATTGGGATCTTGATCTTGCGATTGTTTGATGGGGTTGTAGATGCGCACTGTGTTAATACCAGTGACACCGGATTGCATTTGTAACTGACTATAGTGAATACCAGGCTCGTAGTCAGTAAATAGTCGTGCCAAATGGTAGCCAGTTTTGCGCCAATCTAGCCATAAATGGTAGCTGGCGAAGGACACCAGCATGGCGCGCATACGAAAGGTAATCCAACCGCTGTGTATCAGACTACGCATACAGGCATCAACAATCGGGTAACCAGTTCTTCCCTCTGCCCAAGCATCGTAAAACGCTTGGTTGTTGTCTTCTCGCATTCCCTCATAGGCTCTGTGCATGCACTTGAATTCAATGTCTGGTTGATCTTCCAGTTTTTGCATAAAGTGACAGCGCCAGGACAGCCGCGAGTTAAACGCTGCAAAACTGCGCTTTTGTGGGCCTTTTTGACCAAAGTTGTCAGATTCTCTAAACGTCTTAGTTGCTTTAACGACCTCGCGCACCGACAGTGAGCCCCAGGTTAAGTGAGCGGATAAACGGGAGCAGTAATATTCGGAGTTGCCAGGCTTAGAGATGTTGTAGAGGTAGTTTACCGATCGTGTATGTAAAAAACTATCGAGCGTCTGGAGTGCGGCAATTCGTCCCCCAGGCTGAACAACTCCCTCTAGCGCATCACCAAATATTGGATCAGTGGCCGATGGAATCTCACCAGTGGAGTGACCTTCAACTGCTCTAAGCTGTGTCGGTGTTTCCACTGTGGGTTGCGACATTCGAGAGTTGCGCAATTTTGCCCAGTGGTCACGGCTTTTGAGGCCACGTACAACGCCATTGTGGGGAAATTCATGGAGGGTAATTTTGTTGTTGGTGCACCAAGCGGCTACCGCTTTGTCTCTTTCATAGGTCCAACTATTACCACACTCTTGGTGGGTAAAAATTTCCCGGATACTGTAGCACTGTTTGAGTTCATTGAAGACGTGACAAATATCACCCACAGATACCACAAGGGGTTGACCGAGCTCAGTGGTATCCTGGCGCAGATCCAACAGGCAATCGCGAATAAAACACCAGTGCCGTCTGGATGCAAAAGGTTGCTGCCAATAGTCTGGTTCAACCACGTAAATCGGTAGCACCGGCAGACCAGATTGAGCTGCTTGCAATAACGGGAGATGGTCAGTAACGCGCAAGTCGCGTTTGTACCAGACTAGATTGACTGTTGGCTTCATAGATAAGTTACACCATCCAATTACAAACTTGTACGATTTGATAGACAAGTCGGCCCAGTATTGATTCTCTTTCGTCCGAGCATTTAGGGATTTAGAAATGCTGTTATGCAATCAAATTATTGATACTGCGGATGCTATGTTGAATCAAACTTCATTGTAAATAGACTTATATTGTCCCCTGATCGGTTTATGACATTCGTCGTCAAGAGCGCGAGTTCAGTATGTTTTATGTATTAATTTATATGGTCTTGTGATCATTCATCGATTCAGTGCGAGGATACCATGCACGTTCGATTTTACTTTCGTTGGATTTACTCTGTGATAGGATTGTCAGACGGAAAATAATGCTGATCAGGCAACGGCGATAACATAACTTATTGCTGTCTCAGGGGAGTTACTAGCGTGTTAGAAACTAAATTTGCCCAGGCGAACAATATTCGCATAGCCTACCAATCCATGGGGTCTGAGGAAGATCCCGCCATTATATTGGTGGCGGGTTTATATAATCAGTTGATTCGCTGGCCCAATGCGTTCTGTGAGTCGCTGGTGAACCGCGGTTACCGAGTCATACGGTTTGATAACAGAGATGTGGGCCTCAGTGACAAGATGCACGGACAGAGGGCACCGAGTTTTTTTCGTATCGCACTTAAGTCGCTTTTTGGAATTCCGGTGAAAATACCCTATACATTAAACGATATGGCAGATGATACGGTGGGTTTAATGGATGCATTGGGTATCGAAAAAGCTCACGTTGTCGGTATGTCCATGGGTGGAATGATTAGCCAGATAGTGGCAGGTCACTATTCGCAACGGGTTTTATCCTTGACATCAATTATGTCTACCACGGGTGCTCTCGGTGTTGGTCAGGCGTCTCCTGCTGTGGCCAAGCAAATGGTGAAACCCATTCCCAAAGGTGTTTCAGCATTACAAAATTCGGTCAATACGCGCCAAATGTTTGCCAGCCCGGCCTATCCCCAAACCAATGAGGAGGTCGCTGCCGAAGTACAGCAGGAGTTTGAGCGTTCGAATTATCCCGCCGGCTATCTGCGTCAGATGGCGGCGGCTCGGATATCACCCAATCGAAAAAAACTTTTGCAAACGATTAAAGTACCCACTCTGATCATTCACGGAAATCAGGACACTCTGGTCAACGTCAGTGGCGGTATTGAGACGGCAAGACATATTCCTCATGCTAAATTGGTTCGTTTTGAAGGCATGGGGCACACTCTGCCCGCAGCCTTGTTAGAGACTTTTGTTGATTTAATCGATGAAACAGCGCGTCAGTCGAAATCTTGACCTCCACTTCTTAGGTAGAGGGATATAATCAATTGGAGAATGATAGATGCTAAAACATAGATTGTTTGTCGTAATAATAACCTTCTTACTCGCACCATCTGTGGTTAAAGCAGCAGACCGTGTTACCGGTGAGGTATTCGCCATGCGTTCACCTGTATTGGCCACCTCTGCTATGGCAGCAACTTCTCAACCGCTGGCTACACAGATCGCGCTGGAGATTATGAAAAGTGGCGGTAATGCCATTGATGCAGCTATCGCAGCTAATGCGCTCCTGGGGTTGGTGGAGCCCACTGGCAATGGGATCGGCGGAGACCTGTTTGCCATTGTATGGCATGCCGAAACTGAGAAACTTTATGGTCTAAATGCCTCTGGCCGCTCACCGCAATCGCTCAGCCGGCAGTGGTTTGTTGATCAGGGTTACACCCGTATTCCGTCCCACGGGCCGCTACCGGTCAGTGTGCCCGGAACCGTGGATGGGTGGTACATGTTGCACGATCGTTTTGGTCGTTTGCCAATGCCTCAATTGTTACAGCCGACTATTGATTACGCGGAGAAGGGATTCCCAGTTTCACAGTTAATCGCCTACTATTGGCAGCGATCGGTGCCAATCTTGAAAAAATGGCCAGGCTTTGTTGAGCAGTTCACTAAAAATGGTGAAGCGCCATCTGAGGGAGAGATTTGGCGGAATCCGAGTCTTGCATCCACTTTAAAAGCACTGGCCAAAGATGGCAGAGATGCGTTTTATCTGGGAGATATTGCACGGACCATTGCTGACTATATGGAAGAGAACGGTGGATTTTTATCACTCCAAGATTTAGCCGATCATAGGGGTAATTGGATCGAGCCAGTCAGTACCAATTATCGTGGTTATGATGTCTGGGAGTTGCCACCCAACGGTCAGGGTATTGCCGCCTTACAGATCCTTAATATTGTTGAGCAGTTTGATGTCGCCGCATTGGGTCGCGAATCCGCTGAGTTTGTCCATCTCTTTACTGAGGCAAAAAAATTGGCGTTTGAAGATCGGGCTAAATATTACGCCGACCCAGAGTTTAATAATATTCCTGTGAGTCAGCTGATTTCCAAATCCTACGCCAAGCGTCGCGCCAAGTTAATTGATCAGGAGCGTGCCAGCAAAGAGTATCCGGCGGGAAAACTGTTGGAGGAGGGCGATACAATTTACCTCACTACAGCGGACAGTGAGGGCAATATGGTGTCACTGATCCAGAGTAATTACCGCGGAATGGGCTCTGGAATGACGCCTCCGGGGTTAGGTTTTATTCTTCAGGACCGAGGGGAAATGTTTAGCTTGGAAGAAGGGCACTTCAATGAATTTGAGGGAGGCAAACGGCCTTTCCACACCATCATTCCTGCCTTTGTTACCAAGGAGGGTAAACCATGGATGAGTTTTGGCCTCATGGGAGGGGCTATGCAGCCTCAAGGGCACGCGCAGATCATTATTAATATGGTAGATTTTGGCCTCGATGTTCAGGCTGCCGGAGATGCGCCGCGGATACATCACAGCGGCTCATCGGAACCCACAGGAGAGCAAATGACGGATGGCGGAATTCTCAACCTCGAGACTGGCTATCCCCTTGCTACCATACGACAACTGATGCGGATGGGTCATAAAATACAGTATGCCAATGGTCCATACGGCGGTTATCAAGCGATCCATCGGGCTGACAATGGTGTTTATTGGGGCGCGACGGAGAGCCGTAAAGACGGCCATGCCGCTGGATATTAGAGGTCTTGCCAGTTGCCCCGCCGCAATCGGCGGGGCAAACGCTACTATGTCCTCATGCTTATAGAGATTTTGCCAA
The DNA here is from genome assembly GCA_964230135.1 of Porticoccaceae bacterium. Lineage (GTDB taxonomy): Bacteria > Pseudomonadota > Gammaproteobacteria > Pseudomonadales > Porticoccaceae > HTCC2207. The sequence goes on from CAXRFT010000035.1 coordinate 19,826, forward strand.
AATGCTTATTTGCAATCTGGTGTTCAAAAGCACTAGCCAGTTCGGCCAGATCAAAGGTGTCACTGATAACAGGTCGAATAGAGGATTGATTTAGAAATTCAACCATAGCCAGTTGTGATTGTTGATTGGCCATGGCTATTCCACTGAGATTGATTTGTTTCATAAAAATTCTTGGCAAAATAATTTCGCTTACCGCCGGACCACTGAGTACACCGATTAGTGCAATGTGGCCACCCATTTTGACTGCTCTTACTGATTCACCAAAGGTACCACCACCGCCTACTTCGATAACGTGATCGACACCTTTACCGCCAGTTTTCGCCAACACCGCTTTGCCCCAAGCGGGTTCTTGTTTATAGTTAATAATCTCGTCTGCCCCCAATGCTCGCAGTTTTTCTGCTTTCTGTTCACTGGAGGTAGTTGCTATTACTTTAGCACCAATAGATTTAGCTAGCTGCAGGGCGAAGATCGATACACCACCGCTGCCTTGAATCAATACCGTTTGTCCTGCGCAGAGGTTGCCTTGCTCGACAAGTGCACGCCAGGCCGTCAAGCCAGCACAGGGCAGTGTAGCCGCCTCTGCCATACTCCAGCCGGATGGTGTTGAGGTGATGGAGTTTTCGCCAATGGCAATATATTCGGTGGCATATCCATCCTCATTATCGCCAATAAAACTGAGTAGCTTGGCCCGCGGTGGCCCATCGATCCAATGGGGATAGCAGCAGCTCATTACTGAATCACCTATTTTCCATCGCGTCACATCTGCACCCACAGAGACGACTTTTCCTGCGCAGTCAGACAGTACCACACGGCCATCCTCTGTCGGAATTTGACCCAGAGCCACCAAGAGATCATGATAATTTAAACTACTTGCGACAACTTCAATGATCACTTGATTTGCAGCAGGTGTTGGTTCTGACGTTGTTACAAGCCTAAGATTATTCAGTCCCCCTGGACTTTTAAGTTGAATTTGACGCATAAATCTATCCCCAGTAGGTTAAAATGCTAGGAGCGAATTTTTACATTATATTCGCCCCTGCACAAAGGATATATCAGACTGTCGAATGCGCGCGAGTGGCTACCTCTTGCCTGTTAGATAATTGCCACGGTTGTCCTAAACTTCAGCGATGTTTACCCAATAACATTTCCACCAGCAGTTTCGTGTGAGCTTCAATAATATGTTCTTGCTGGCAGTCTAGGTCAAACAATAGTTTACACTCGGGTGCGTAGGTATAAATGGTGCCAGCAGCGCTAAACATAATGTAGTACCAGTGGACAAATTGGGTGTCATCTAAGTCAAGTGTTTCGGATAAATATTTTTTGAGAGATTCACACCCATGTTTTACATGCGTGTTGACGATGTACTCTAAACGCCATGACTTAGTACGAGCTTCTTGAGCAATGAATCGACCAATTTCAGGGTACTGCGCAGCCATGCGTATATTGAACCTAATCAGCATGGCGATTCCTTCTAGAGGCGCGACGTCACGAAGCACTATCATCCGAATATGGCGTTGCTCTTTGATCAGGTTAAACAGGCTGTCAGCGCTGGCCTTCCAAAATTCCGGTTTACTCTGAAAGTGATAAAGAAGACTTCCTCGCTTGAGATTTGCCGCACTCTCAATATCTTTTATTGAGATTGCATCATAACCAAACTCCGAGAAAAGTGGGATTGCAACGGCAATCATTTTTTCACGCACTATGATGGAACGGGCCTGAACTTTTCGGGATGATTTTTGGCTTTTTAACTCCGAATCTATCGCGTCTGAGTCACGATCAGTTTTAAGTGAAAGTTTATGTTTGTGTTGTTTTGTAACCAATTGGTGGGACAAGGGTTTGTCATGCATAAACAATTAACTCCGATGTAGTTCTCTAGAGTAAAGCACATGCATCGGATAGTTTTGCTAAAGATGTTACCTTGAAAAAAGGTAGTGACGTAAATCACTAATCAACATAGGTTAGACAGTTTTTCTGTTAAATAATTGGCGTTATAACAAAATAAATCGCCAGAAATAAAGAATTTTTAAGGAGATTTGAACAGAATGTTTTGCCACTGGTCTTGATCAGCAAAACGTAATGATTGAATTTCACCAAAACCCTCAAAATTTACAAGGTTACTCTGTTCTGGCCAAACTTCTCGTAAAACGTTGTTGGCAACTTCAAGTTTTTCTACCGCTGGGTTGATCGCGGCTTCCTGGTAAATCCAAAAGGCATTGCCCTCAACCTCAAAGCCTACAGGTTTCAATACTAGAGGCCTATCTTGGTCATATCTGATGGAAAATCGTTGATAGACGTAACTACTAAACGCCTCTTGTGCTTTGATATCTGATGTTATGTCGAATTGGGCATAACCTAATAGTTTAAGTGCATGTTCCACGTCGTGGATATTGAAGCGATGAGTGATATCTACCGACTGAAAATGAGGCTGTAACTGAACAACAGAGACACTAGTTTTTTGCTGGTGGGCAAGCGCGCTGCCGACTAAGAAGACAGCAGCGCAGGTTAAGCAGAGTTGAAGGGACCGAAACATCATTTCTTCTGCGGTTTAACTTTCGCCTCTTTCATTTCTGTTTTGATGTCTTGCATGATATCCCGACGGACAAAGTCAGTGCTGCGCTTTGCCTTATAGGCGTCAATACGCGAGGGAATTATTTTCCTCGGGTAATGGTTGTTATGAACGTCCACGTCAGCGGTCTCCCAACCGGGATCGACTACAATTTCTTTTATCTTCTTGTCGGTAATAATGAGTTTTTTTACTTTATGCGGGGCTCTACGCCATATTTCTGCGGGTATATAGCGGTCTTCAGTATCACCATTTTCAAAGACAAGGTGCAGTAAAATCGGCATAACCAGGCCACCCAGGTTGGAAAACTCCATAACATAGTAGTTTTTATCTTCAGTGATGGCGCGCTCTAATGCTTTTCGCTCCCACTCTTTTAGATCGGCAAGCATCTGTTGGTACTTATTTCGTTCTTTATTGGTTACCGTAAACCGGTCATTTTCATCATAGAAGTCGCGTACATCAAGATTCTTGTCAATCCAGAGTGTTTTTCCCTCTGCTTTATTGCGCTCAACGAAAAGTGATGCGGGTTTGTCGGCCTCTTCTTGGCGGCGACGAGCATAGTCGATATCAGGATCTTTGGTATCTAGACGCAGCTCAAATACCCTATCAATGGAAATATCAACATGGTCTGTGGTGTAAAACCAGCCATACCAGAACCAATCTAAATCGACCCCGGAGGCCTCCTCCATGGTGCGAAAGAAATCAGACGGCGTGGGACGCTTGTATTTCCAACGTGTAGAGTATTCTTTTAACGCGAAATCAAATAATTCACGTCCTATGATGACTTCGCGCAGTATATTGAGCGCAACCGCGGGTTTAGTATATGCGTTGGGTCCAAGTCGCAACACGCTATCTGACTGGGTCATGATAGGGACTTGGACTGAAGACTTCATATAGTCAACAATATCTCTAGGTTCCACACCCCAAGGTATGTTCGGATCCCATTCGCGACCGGCGACACCATCCAGAAAGCTGTTAAGTCCCTCGTCCATCCAGGTCCATTGACGTTCATCCGAGTTAACAATCATGGGAAAATAAATATGGCCTATCTCATGAATCACTACGCCGATGAGAAAACGTTTTTCTGCTTGGGTATAGGTGCGGCTTCCGTCCTCTTGCCAAGTGGTTCTGGGGCCATTGAATGTAATCATGGGGTACTCCATTCCACCCACTGGGCCGTTGACACTCTGTGCGACGGGGTAGGGGTAGTCAAAGGAGTAGCGAGAGTAGACTTCCATGGTGTGAATCACAGCCTCGGTGGAATATTTCGCCCACAAGTCACCTCCTTCTTTCGGGAAGAAGGACATCGCCATTACCAGAGGCTGGTCTTTGCCACCCTGTTGATAGCCTTTTGCATCCCACATAAATTTTCGTGAGGAAGACCAGGCAAAATCACGAACATTTTTTGCCTTAAATTTCCATGTTTTTAGACCTTCGGTGGTGGAACTTTCATTTTCAAGCGCCTCTTCAGCAGTAACAATATAGACTGGGCGCTCAGCAGTCTCTGCCTGCTTGAGTCGATCTCGTTGCTCTTTGGTAAGTACATTTTTTGGATTTTGAAGCACGCCAGTTGAGGCAACGATATGGTCGCTAGGCACGGTTATGTCTACTTCATAGTCACCGAATTCAAGTGTGAATTCTCCGCGACCTAGAAATTCTTTGTTGTGCCAAGCTTCGTAATCGGAGTAGGCCGATACGCGCGGGAACCACTGTGCCAATAAGAATATATCATTGCCACCCTCGCGCGCATCGTCGGGAAAATGCTCATAACCGGCACGCGCTGAAACGGCATTTTCTTCCAGTATATTAAAAGCGAAGTTCAAATTTATCTGAGCAGTTTGACCTGACTTCAGCGGTTTTGGCAGGTCAATACGCATTTGTGCGCTGTTGATGATGTAATCGAGAGGCTGCCCCTTGCCATTGGTTACCCCGCTAATGGTGTAACCCGGCGTATTGTCAGCGTAGTAGTGCTGGCGACGTAACTCGCCAAAACTGATGCCAGCTGGTTTACTACCGTCACCGCTCTTTGTGCTGGGTCCGCGTCGGCCAATGCCACCAAAATCGCCGGACATCTCTGCCACCGAGTCTGGTTTGAAGCGGTTTTGCTCGAGCTGCAGCCAGAGATATTTCAGACTTTGCGGAGAATTATTGGTGTAGACAATAGTCTGTTGAGCGTCCAGGGATCGTTCAGACTCGTTCAGAAGCACTTTTATTTTATAATCGACACTTTGCTGCCAATAATCAGGGCCGGGTTCGCCCGAAGCCGCTCGATACACATTAGGTGTTGGCAATATTTCGTCCATTTGACGAAACTTATCCTCATAGCTTCCCTTTGTTTGCTTCACCGCGCTGGCTGACGAGTCAATGACAAAGATCACCAGGATAAGAGTTATGATAAGACGCAAGGCCGTTCTCCTTTTACAGTTATTTTACGCAGTTTTGAGTTAATTGCTGCTGTGCAGTTCGTCGTTAAGTTCTATGGCGGACTTGTTAGGGAGGCACTCCACAGCGCCGCTAATTGAATTTCGCCTAAAGAGTAGATCTGACTGCTTTGAAAGTACGCGGGCTTTTACTTTTTCGACTACTTTTTTCTCATGATCAAGTTTTGTAACAATTGTACCGCCAGTAATGTAAAGTCCTGCTTCGACAATACAGTTGTCTCCCAGTGAAATGCCAATGCCAGCATTGGCGCCCAATAGACATTTCTTACCAATGGATATCACTTCAGTTCCGCCGCCGGAGAGAGTTCCCATGATGGAAGCACCGCCACCAATATCGGAGCCTGCACCGCAGAAAACGCCTGCGGAAATACGTCCTTCAACCATGCCCGGGCCTTCTGTGCCGGCGTTAAAATTGATAAATCCCTCATGCATCACTGTTGTTCCTTCGCCTACATAGGCACCCAGACGCACTCTACTGGTGTCGGCTATGCGAACACCTCTGGGAACCACGTAATCTACCATTTTCGGGAACTTATCCACTGAATCTACCAACAGTGGGATAGCATTGCTGCGTGCTTCTAATTGTCGTTGAGGCAGCTCTTCTATATCTATGGGCCCATGATTGCTCCAAGCAATATTTTTGAGTACACCAAAAATGCCGGTCAAGTCAGTTTCATGAGGCTTGACCAGACGATGAGATAGAAGTTGAAGTTTAAGGTATCCCTGAGGCACCGTTGTTGGTGGCTTATCCTCGGCCAATATAACTGCGACGATAGGTTTGGTGGTTTTTTGCAACATGTCCAGTGACGCACTCAAATCGCGGTAACCATTTTCATCTAGCGCGGATTTAAATTGCGACAGTTGAGTGTGATTGACTTCGATATGCTCTGACTTGTCACCAAATACGGCGATGATAATGTTGCTTAGCTCAGTGCTCAGATGCACCAAAGGAATCGGATAGAATACTTCTAACCATTGGTCACGCGTATTTTTGCTTCCCACACCGATAGCAAAGCTATATAAACTGCTCATAAATGTAAATTCTATACCTTTATTTGAGATTAAAAAGAGATTGATAGACGTCAGACTTAAATCCAATGGTAATAGTGCCATTCTGATCTAGCACTGGACGTTTGATCATCGTAGGATTGTCGAGGAGTAACTGCGCCACATTATCGGCATTGACTTGTTTCTGAGCTTCGGGGTTTAGATTTCGCCAAGTGGTACCCCGACGGTTGAGGACTATCTCCCATTTTGTTTCTGATATCCAATGCTCGATCTGTTGCAGAGACAAACCATCGCTACGAACATCATGAAATTGGTGATCAATATTGTTCTGGTCGAGCCACTTGCGAGCTTTCTTGACGGTATCGCAGTTTTTTATGCCGAAAATTGTAGTCACTTGCTTGTCTATTTTTCTCTGAAAAGAGCGGATAGTATAGCAAAAGATATGTCTCAGGTGACTTAGTAAAAAACATATTTCCTAAACAAAAAAGCCCCGCTCATGCGGGGCTTTTTTGTTTGTGCTTCCACTAAGTAAATTTAGAAGGCAAACTTCAGGCGCACATAAGCCATACGTCCACGAGCGTCGTGCTGTCGTGAGTCATAGCTGAAGTTTGCTGCGTCCCAGACCAAGGGAGGCTCTTCATCAGTGAGGTTCAAAACACCCAGGGTTACTTGCGTAGCCATGGAGTTCATCTCCATCTCATAATTGTATTGGGCATCCCAAGTGAGATGACTATCAATGTCTTGCGAGTATCCCGCAGGTGGTGCGGCACGCGTCGTCTTATACCCAGCAATGTATCTGGCCGTTAGAGATGCTTGATGTTGTCCACTTTCCCATGTCAAGGAGGTGTTGGCTTTAGTGTCGGGGAGTGAGCGTGCAAAATTATCGTGATTGAACAGACCCACCACATCGGTAGTCTGACCACCCATGGGGATTTCGTAGCTTAAGAAGTGGCTTGCATCAACACGCAAGTTCAAATCACCGAGCCCGTTTTCAGGGAAATTATAGCTAACCTCTAAATCAATACCGTCGGTATTAACTGACGCCGCATTGAAGTAGTTGGTGGTTATACCAAACAGTGTTCCGTCTGACGTGCGCTTGATATCGGCCTGATCTGGATCCGCAATCACTTTACCCTGAGCACTTTCAATAGTAATCAAGTTGGTGTAGTCCACGGCCCAGTAATCGAGTGTTACCTGCAAATTGTCACTAGCATTCCACACTGCTCCAAGATTAATATTGTCAGCTTCTTCTGCTTCCAAGTTCTCGTTAGCATTCTGGGCTACTCGAATGAAGGCAGTTCCACCCTTTGCGTTACCGTCTGAGTCAAAATCTTGGATCCCTTGCAGGCTTACCGCACTATTATAGAGCTGGAACAAAGAGGCCTCTCGATAGGATGTCGAGGCCGATGCACGAAGAACCAAATTGTCTGTCATCTGGTAGCGCATGGATACCTTGGGATCAAAGGTGGAGCCTGAATCTAAATTTTCATAGCGACCAGCAAACCCGATTTCGAGTTTATCAGAGAGTTCACGCTGAAATTCGCTGAAGATTGCCCAGGCAGATCGAGATTCATCAACATTGACACCACCGCCCAAGAATAAGAGATCTGCGGGTTTGGTTAAATTTCCTGCAGCATCAAATTCCACGCGACTAATGTCATTGCGATTGACTTCCAGAGATTCATTGCGAAATTGAATTCCTGACGCAAAGTCGAAACCACCCATTTCGCCATCGATGACGTAGTCAAAAACGGTTAACGCCGTGTCTATAGCAGTTTGTTGCTCCACCGATATGTAATCGATAAGCGCCTGACTATTGGCCAGCGGGTCGAAAAGGTTCCAGCTCTCGTTTCCACTGGCACCGCCGACGCCAGCAATGGCGTCTGCAAACCGAGACGTGCTAGTGTCCGGCTGAACACCGTATCCATCGTAGGCGCTGTGAGTTACCGCCGCATTGAAGTTGTAGGCGCCAACGGTTCCAGTCATCTCAAAGGCAGCTCTAAAGTGTTCATTATCTCTTGTTGCCAAGGGTGAGGGGAAGGCGGACCCCAGTGGGCGACCCAGCCATAAAAGCGGAACACCGAAAGGATTACCGGCTTGTCCAGGCAATATAGCCCGAGAGGGACTCAGATATGACAGCGCCGGATAGCTGGGTGATTGTGGATTGTCCAGAACTTCTACCTTTGCCCACATTGCTTCGGCATTAAATTGCATACCGTTGTCCATGTCATGCTCAACGCGGCCAAACAGGTGAGTTCTTTCCTCTTCGTTCACGATGTTAAAGCGCGGTCCATATTTGAATCCGCAGCGCTCACCGCTCGCTTGTGGGATAATAATACCTCCGTTTTCAACACAGCTTGCATCAGCAACGTTTTCAAAGGGGCTGTATGTTCCCGCGTAGGGTCCGGATTCAACGGTTGATGGCCCAAATAGAAGAAATGAATTTCCCAAACCGGAGTTAGCATTCTCAATCAGTGTGGGTCTGTCTGATCCATTGAGGTTGGATCGATCCATATATTGTGCGGCAATGACTACGTTCGTCCTATCATTGGCCCAACCATGGAGGAGACTCAGTTGGGTATCTGTCTGGCTATCGGAGGTTGTCGATTGGTGAAATACACCTATTTCTGTCCCTTCGAAGTCGCTCCTGGTAATGTAGTTAACAACACCTGCAATGGCATCAGATCCATAGACAGAGGCAGCGCCTTCCTTTAAAACTTCCACACGCTCCACTGCGATGGCCGGGATCATGCTGGTGTCAACAAAGCTAGATCCATCATTGGCGGTAGCGGCGGCCAGTGTGTTGCGACGTCCATTCACCAGAACCAGTGTAGAGCCTAGACCGAGCCCCCGGAGGTTGACGTTACTGGTTCCTTGTGTAGCACCTGATGTGAATGAGTCAGGAACATTTTCCGCACCGGAATTGGCTGTAAGATTACGCGTAATGTCGGAGATTGACATAGCACCCATTTGATCGATATCGCTTCGATCGACAATAACGATGGGCGAGGCTCCATCTTTTGGGCTGGATTTTAAATATGATCCGGTGACAAGTACTTCTTCAATTTCACTGGCCTGCTCTTGAGCATATAAAAAAGAGCTGAGTGACATTAGCGGTACCAAGGCTAATGATGGCAGACGTCCGTATTTCATAGTTTACCCCTTGTTAGATTCTTGTTCGTTATTCTGGGCAAAGATCTTCACTTTTTTTGTTGTCTTCGCCTCAGCATCCTTAATTTACCCAAAGGCGGCAAATAATACCACTAGAAAAGTGCAATTTCGTGACTTCACGGTTTTTTTGCCACAAAAGGCCGCCGCCGCCGCGGATAGCAGCTGTTACAGATCTCGCAAATACGCCCATCACAGCCGCGTGCGGTACAGAATTCCCGACCATAAAAAATAATTTGCAAGTGAAGTTTGTTCCAAGATTCAATTGGGAATAGGCTTTTCAAATCTTTTTCTGTCTGAGTGACATTTTTGCCCTTGGTCAATCCCCAGCGTTGAGCTAATCGATGAATATGGGTGTCTACAGGAAAAGCAGGATGTCCAAAGCCTTGCGACATAACCACCGAGGCTGTTTTGTGGCCCACGCCGGGAAGACTCTCTAAGCTGGCCATATCTTCGGGCACTTCCCCAGAAAACTTTTCAACTAAGATATGCGATAGGTTGGAAATGGCAGCCGATTTTTGAGGAGCCAATCCGCAGGGCCGCACAACTTTATATATCTCCTCCACAGGGACTGATTGCATATCGAAGGGATTATCGGCCAGAGCAAAAAGTGCGGGTGTGACTTTGTTTACTCGCTCGTCGGTGCACTGCGCACTCAAAAGAACGGCCACCAGCAGTGTATAGTTGTCTTTATGATCTAGAGGTACTGGGGTAGTGGGGTAGAGTTCATTTAAGCGCGACAGTATAAAGTCGGCACGCTCCTGTTTACGCATCCATTGTGTCTCCTATCGAAAGCGATTCTACAAACTCTCTTATTCGCATGGCAGCGTCAATGCACTCTGCGGTGCTTGCCACCAGTGCAATGCGAACATAATTTGCGCCCGGGTTTGATCCATTTGAGTCTCTCGATAAATACTGGCCCGGAACAACAGTGACATTTTTCTCGGCAAACAGCATTTGGCTGAAGTCAATGTCATCAATCGGTGTTTTTACCCAGAGGTAAAAGCTGGCTAAGGGCTGCGAAAAGCTGAGGACACCCTCGAGTATATCTGTTACGGCAGCAAATTTTTCACGGTACAAGGCGCGGTTTTTTCTAGTGTGCTCTTCATCAGACCAAGCCATCATTGATGCCTTTTGTGCGGGTAATGACATTGTCGATCCGTGATAGGTTCGATATTTGTAGAAAGACTGGATGAGCTGCTCATCACCCGCAACAAACCCTGAGCGGAGGCCGGGGAGATTTGAGCGTTTTGACAAACTGTGGAACACCACGCAACGAGAGTAATCGTGGCGACCCATCTCCGAGCAAGCTTCTAAAAGACCAGGTGGTGGAGTGGATTCGTCGAGATAAACTTCAGAGTAACATTCGTCACTGGCGATAATAAAATCATATTTATCAGCTAGCTCGATTGCCTGCTGCATGTGCGCCAAACTCATTACAGCCCCTGTGGGGTTTCCCGGACTACAGAGTTGAAGTAATTGGCAACGCTGCCAAACTTTTTCCGGGACAAGACTAAAATCAGGTAAAAACCCATCTCTCTCTGTGCAGTTAATGTAATTCACGTCAGCACCAGCAAGAATGGCGGCACCTTCATATATCTGATAGAAGGGGTTAGGGGTAACCAATATTGGTGGTTCGCCAGACATCTGATTTGCGATGCTCGATTGAATAAAAGCAAAAATTGCTTCACGAGTTCCGCAAACGGGTAGCACATTGATATCCGGATTAAGACTTTGACCTCTAAGAGAAAAACGCTTTTCCAGCCAAAGTACTATGGTTTCGCGAAGCTCTTTGATGCCGCGCGTCGTGGGGTATCGGTTCAGTTCATTGAGCGAGTCCGAAAGCCGCCGTTTAACAAATTCAGGCGCATCGTGTGTCGGCTCGCCAATGGATAGATAAATAGGATTCAAATGCGCTGGCGGCCGAATACCACGTTTCAACAACGCAAGCTTTTCAAAGGGATAGGAGTGTAACTTCTCGATGTATGGATTCATTATATTAAACCCTAGATTTCACTTTACGCCGCATGGATTGTTCAGGCTGTACGGCGTTTCTCTCATCCAATTCAGAACATATGGCCTCGATTAATGGCTGATTCAGATGTCGATTAACCAGTGGCCGGTGATCCTTGTCTGTCACGTAGAAGGTGTCTTCCACTCGTTCTCCAAGTGTTGCAATTTTTGCATTGACAAGATTCACTTCGTGGCGGAGAAAGATACTGGCTATATGAGCTAACAAACCTGGTCTATCAGGGGTAATAACCTCCAGCTTACTTGTGGAGTAACCCTCTTCATGAGTAATTTGTGCAAGGGTATTCATGGTAAATTGTTTTAGCTGTCTTGACGTTCGTCGAGGGGTCCTAATGACGACATCGTCTGGGTTTTCAATACCGGCAATTAAGCGTGCTTGCAGACTTCTACACAAATCATGGTTGGAGCCAACGGGTTCATCATTTTGGTTGAGCACATAAAAAGTATCAAAGGCTTGGTTATCGCTGGTGCTTTGGAGTCGCGCGTCCTGAATGTTTAATTGAAATGTGTCTAAAACCGTCGCAATGACGAAGAATATTTTTTGTCGGTTTTTCGCATGGATGAAAATTTGAGTGGCAACTGGAATCTCGACACCCACGTCGCGAATTATGACTAGAGGCTCAGATGGTTTAGGGTTGCGTTTTATCGCCTCGGTGAAGAGCGCTATGTCCTCGGCCCGCTCGCGCAAGAACAACTCGTCTCCTACGTCTTGCCATATTTCTTCTGCTTCACTCCGTTCTATTCCCAAGGTGTTTAAGCGCTCAAGAACCGCTTTTTTCGCCGAGCTGACCCAAGTAGAGCGGCTTGAGGGAGCATCTAACCCTCTCTGTAAAACGCGTTTTGTCTCAAAGTAAAGATTGCGCATCAGAGATCCTTTCCAATCGGTCCATAATCTCGGGTTGGTGGCATTAATGTCCGCTACTGTGAGTAAGTAAAGATGATCCAAATGGATAATATCTCCCACTTTATTGGCAAACTTGTAAATCACATCAGGATCAGAAATATCTTCACGTTGAGATACGCTAGACATCAACAAATGATGTTCAACAAGCCATCTTAGTAGTTCAATCTCTTCCGGCTGCAAGCCGTGGCGGTTAGCAAAATTGACAATGTCGACAGCACCTAAAATTGAGTGGTCTCCACCACGCCCCTTAGCTACATCATGGTACAGAGCAGCAATTATTATCAGTTCTGGTCTTGCGAGATTCTTGTAAATGTGGGACGCGATGGGAAATAATTTGCTGATTTCAGGCCGTACAAAACGGCGAAGATTTCTAACGACTTGCAGGGTGTGAACATCGACAGGATAAATATGGAATAAATCATGTTGTGTTTGGCCAACAATTGACCCAAATTCAGGAAGATAGCGGCCCAATATGCCATAGCGATTCATTCGTTGAAGTTGAATAGACAGTCTAAAGGGCGCTCGCAGCAAGCGCATGAACAGTGCTTTGTTCGCTGGATTTTCACGAAAACTCTCGTCGATGACGTTTCGATGAAGAATAATCTGGCGAATGGTTGCTGCTCTTATGCCAACGATATTGTCATTCTCGCCAAGTATTACAAACAGTTCCAACAGTGCGGAGGGCTGACGGGCAAAGACCTGATCATCGACAGTGTCAATGTAATTGTCTCGCAACATAAAGTTTTGGTTAATGACGGACTCTTTGAGTGTTTTTCCTCTGCGATAAACCGCTTCGTCCAAGTGTTGTAGCAAGACATCATTGAGCTCTCGTATAGATAACACCACCTGATAGTAGCGCTGCATAAATTTTTCCACGCCTAATTTCGTCTCGGAATCGGAATAACCAAACATCTCTGCGAGTTTACGTTGGTAGTCGAAAAGGAGCCGCTCTTCAGCTCTTCCAGCGATAAGATGAAGACCGTAGCGTACTTTCCATAGGAATTCTTCGTCGCGGCGAAGATTCAAGTACTCATATTCCGATAGAAACCCTGTTCTAATTAATTGTGATCGTCGGTAGACATTAAAGTGTCTCTTTGCTGTCCAATTGACTAGCTGAATATCGCGGAGTCCGCCCGGTGCCTCCTTGATGTTGGGTTCTAGGTTATATTCGGTGTCTCCATGTTTGCGATGTCTCTCTGCTTGCTCATCTATTTTGCCTCGATAAAAATCCGCCGATGCCCAGATTTTGGCTGGATCTGTTTTTTTTAGAAGCGCCCAACGCAGTTTTGAATCGCCGCATATCAGTCGAGTTTCCATGAGATTGGTGGCAATGGTTAGGTCTCGTCGCGCCTCTTCGACACACTGGCTAATGGATCGGACGCTGTGGCCAATTTTTAATTGGATATCCCACAAAAAAGTGAGAAATTTCTCGATATTAGCTTGATACCTTGGGGCTCGATTTCTCCTCATAAGAATGAGTAGATCAATATCAGAAAAAGGATGCAATTCGCCCCGTCCGTATCCGCCAACGGCAACCAGACAAATATCCTTATCCCATTGGTATTGACACCAAGCTGCGGCCAGAATTACGTCGGCAAATCGGGCCGACTCATTTACCAGGGTGTGGATGTCCTCACCTTCATAAAAACGATTGTTGAAATGAATTTTCGAGGCATTGAGAGCATCTCTAAAGACATCTATTGGATCTTTGCGTGTCAAGTCGTGATCAAATCGACGCTTGTCAAAAAATAGCGGCGAGGAAAGTGCTGTATTGAGGGGTGGCGCGGTAGGACTCATCCTTTTAAAAATCACGTCCGCCTTCTCCCATTATAGCCTTTCTTCTTTCCGAGCGGTGAAAACCTCACAGCCGTTGGCTGTGACAACCATCGTGTGTTCCCATTGAGCTGAGAGTCTGCCATCCCTGGTTTCCACTGTCCAACCATCCGGTTTGAGTTTTGTAGCGGGTTTTCCAGCGTTTAGCATGGGTTCAATAGTGAATGTCATCCCCTCTTTCAGCGCGATACCCGTCGATGGTGTGCCATAGTGCAGGATTTGCGGTTCTTCATGAAACTCTGAGCCGATGCCGTGACCGCAGTAGTCCCGCACAACTGAGTAGTAGTTTTTTTCGGCGTGTTGTTGAATTACGTGACCTAAATCGCCGAGTTGAACGCCCGGCCCGACCAGATCTATGGCTTTGTAAAGGCATTCCTGGCTGATAGTTACCAGACGTTGCGCATGAGACGCTACATTACCAACAGAGTACATTTTACTGGTGTCACCATACCAACCATCCTTAATTACCGTGACATCAATGTTGATAATGTCGCCGCTTTTAAGAATTTTTTTCTCAGAGGGGATGCCGTGGCAAATGACTTGATTTATCGAAGTGCAGATGGATTTTGGGAAACCATTATATCCGAGGCAGGCAGGTATCGCTTTCTGTTTCTCCACTATATGTTTATGACAGATGCGATCTAGCTCTTCGGTCGACACACCGGGTACAACATACTGCTCTATCATTTCTAACACTTCAGCCGCGAGTGCTCCTGCGATTCGCATCTTGTTTATTTCGCTTTTTGATCGAATACTAATAGCCATATTGAGATCTCAATTGTTCACTCTGCTTAGTCATTGTAACCTTTGAGAGATGATTTGGGTGAACAATGGTGTGTTTTTATGCAACATTTTTCGTTTTAGTCAAAGAACATAGATTGAGGTTGGGAGCGTTTCTTTTTGCATGACCTTTTAATTTACCACCCTTTAATTCACGGGTGTAGTGTGGTATAAAGCGCGCCGGTGCGGGATGGTCTCGCATCGATTTATTATTTTAAACGACACACACGTTCCGACACAGGGGTTTGGGTGCTCAATCTGTTGCCAAAATAGTGGATTGGGTTAATTCCTGGGGGGCGTGGAGGCTTAACCCTTAGAGGAAAACTTATGTCTATTGTTAGTATGCGCGATATGTTGCAGGCTGGGGTTCATTTTGGACATCAGACCCGCTTTTGGAATCCAAAAATGAGCCAGTACATCTTTGGTTCAAGAAATAAAGTCCACGTAATCAATTTAGAACACACCGTTCCAGCTTTCAATGAAGCTCTAGAGATTTTAAGAGTTGAAGCTGCGAAGGGAAATCAAATCCTTTTTGTCGGCACTAAGCGCGCCGCGCAGAAAATTATCAAAGAACAGGCTGAGCGGTGTGGTATGCCCTACGTCAGTCATCGCTGGCTCGGTGGCATGCTGACCAACTATAAAACGATCCGCGCCTCTATCCGTCGATACCGTGACCTCGAAGCGCAACAGAGTGATGGTACCTTTGACAAGCTGGGTAAAAAAGAAGTTCTTACTCGGACCCGTATGAAGGACAAACTCGATAGCTCCATCGGCGGAATCAAGGACATGAATGGTCTTCCCGATATTTTGTTTGTTGTAGACGTCGATCATGAGCGTATCGCAATTAATGAGGCAAATAAGTTGGGCATCCCGGTGGTTGGCATTGTTGATTCTAATTCCAATCCGGATGGCGTTGACTATGTAATACCGGGAAATGACGATTCCATAAGAGCGATTAAGCTCTACGCTGCGTCAATTGCAGATACCGTGCTTGAAGGCAAAGCTCAATCGGCTACTGTCACCAGCAAAGACGAGTTTGTTGAAGTAGCGGACGATGTTGAAGAGCCGAAAGAGGCTCCGGCGGCGGAAGCGGCAGAAGAGGAAGCAGTAGCAGAGATTACTGATCAGTAATCAATACATTAATTTAGTTTTAGTTAAGGGGGTTCATGCCCCCTTACTTTTAAATGAAATACAGATTTAGAGAGGATAGAGATGTCACAGGTAACATCAGCATTAGTAAAGGATCTTCGCGAGCGCACAGGGCTTGGCATGATGGAGTGCAAGAGAGCACTTGTTGAAGCTGGAGGTGATATAGATAAAGCAATTGAAGAGCTGCGTAAGTCCAGCGGCATGAAAGCGGCGAAAAAGGCTGGCCGCACCGCTGCCGATGGTTTGGTAGCGATAAAAGTAGAGAACGGTTTTGGTGTTGTTGTTGAAGTCAACAGTGAAACTGATTTTGTTGCTAGAGATGAAGGATTCCAAGGTTTTGTTAGCACTGTCGTTGAAAAAGCTTACCAAACCCGGGAAACAGATATTTCGGCATTGATGGCGGGGGAGCTGGAGTCGTCCAGAGAGGCGCTGGTGCAAAAAATTGGTGAAAATATTTCACCTCGGCGGGCAGCTGCGCTCGAGCACCCAGTTGTCGGTGGTTATGTCCACAGTAACAACCGAATTGCTGTTATAGTGGGTCTGTCCTCAGGAGATGAGGACCTAGCTCGAGATGTGGCCATGCACGTTGCGGCGGTTAACCCAGCAGTGATAAGTTCGGATCAAATGCCAGCTGATGTGGTAGCGGCGGAAAAAGAAATTTACGCGGCTCAGGCAAGGGAGAGCGGCAAGCCCGAAGAAATTATTGAGAAAATGATTGTCGGTCGAGTGAATAAGTTCCTAAAAGAGAGTAGTCTTGTGGACCAACCTTTCGTTAAAGACCCAGATACGACGGTAGGGAAGTTGGTCAAGGCTGCGGGAGCGGAGATTGTAGCTTTTGTACGTTTCGAAGTTGGTGAGGGAATCGAAGTGGAAGAGGTGGATTTTGCAGCTGAAGTGGCGGCGCAGGTTGCTGATGCAAGTTAAATACATTGAGGGGTGTCGATAAATATGTCGACTAAACAAAAGGAGTATAAACGGATTCTGCTAAAGCTCAGTGGTGAGGAGCTGATGGGTAGTGAAGGATTCGGTATAGATCCTAAAGTGCTAGATCGTATGGCGCTGGAAATAGGCCAGCTGGTCGGAATCGGTGTGCAGGTAGGTCTGGTCATAGGAGGTGGCAACTTATTTCGAGGTGCCGCCCTCAATGCAGCGGGTATGGATCGCGTGACCGGCGACCATATGGGTATGTTGGCTACGGTGATGAATGCTTTGGCCATGCGTGATGCCTTAGAGCGAACCAATATCTCTTCTCAAGTGATGTCGTCAATTCCCATGAGTGGGGTGGTTGAGCATTATGACCGACGCCGAGCAATACGCTACCTCAAGGACGGAGATGTAGTGATATTTGCTGCCGGCACAGGGAATCCGTTCTTCACCACAGATTCGGCTGCCTGCCTGCGTGGGATTGAGATCAATGCCGATGTGGTTCTCAAGGCTACAAAAGTTGATGGTGTTTTTTCAGCGGATCCGATGATTGACCCCTCCGCAGAGCTTTATGATCGGTTAACTTATGATGAGGTTCTGGACAAGAAGCTTGGCGTTATGGATTTAACTGCTATTTGCCTGTGTCGGGAGCACAAAATGCCACTGCGCGTGTTTCGAATGTCGAAGCAGGGGGCCTTGTTGCAGTTGGTTGTTGGTGGTAACGAGGGCACATTGATTGAGGAAAATTGAGAGATGAAAAATGATTGATGATCTTAAGGCTGATGCCGAAACTCGAATGGCCAAATCAATTGAAGCCTTGGCCAAAGCGTTCAACAAGATTCGAACTGGCCGAGCGCACTCCAGTCTGCTCAATGGAATTTCAGTTGACTACTATGGTGTGGACACGCCTCTGTCGCAGGCTGCGTCAATCGTTGTTGAGGATTCGAGAACTCTATCTGTGACTCCATGGGAGCGATCACTTGTACCTGAGATCGAAAAAGCCATCATGAAATCTGATTTGGGTTTAAATCCCTCCACGGCAGGGACAGTAATACGTATCCCACTGCCCGCACTGACCGAGGAAACACGAAAGACCTATGGCAGACAGGCAAAAACTGAAGCTGAAAACTCTCGTGTATCCATCAGAAACATTCGCCGCGATATACTCTCGGAACTAAAAGACTTACTGAAAGAAAAAGAAATAAGTGAAGATGAGGATCGCAAAGCTCAAGACGACGTGCAAAAAATAACTGACAAGTTTATCGCACGAGTAGATGAATCACTGGCAGCGAAAGAAAAAGATTTGATGGAAATATAGCATTACCGCGCCCTTGATTGATCTGAACTATTGAATAGAGGGATTGGCAGTCGTTCAATGAGTGAGATTCAGACTGCCAATTATAATAATATTAACCGTCTGACTGCAGCAGGACACTGCTGAGCAATAGCCAATGCTAAAATTAAGAATTATTACTGCGGTTTGCCTGGCCTTGGCTTTTATGGCGATGCTATTCGCGCTCTCGCCGATAGTTTTCTCCGTCGCGATTTTACCAATTGTGGTAATGGCTGGTTGGGAGTGGAGCAACCTTAGCAAGCTCACATCATTGATTCACAAGCTACTTTTTCTCGGTTTTCTTCTCGGTTGTCTGGGGGCAGCGGCTGCGTGGCTCAGTTTCGCCGGTGATTTTGATTTTCAAAAATCGCAAGCACTACTCGTTTTTGCGGTGGGATTGTGGGCTGTCATACTGTTGTGGATACAAGGCTATCCTTCAAGCACTATTCTATGGTCTTCAAAACTTGTTCTTGTGATTCTAGGAATTACTGTGTTGGTCGCCACCTGGGTGTCCATCGTATCGATTTTGTTCCACCCCTCTGGTCGCTGGTATCTATTACTTGGGATCATAATCGTGGCGATGGTTGATATCGGTGGGTTTTTCGTTGGCAAGTATTTTGGACGTCGGAAATTAGCTCCTCTGGTAAGTCCAGGTAAAACCTGGGAGGGTTTTTTTGGTGGCATGGTGTTTCAGTTGTTTATTGTAGCCGTCTTAATGCTGATCGCTCCCGATCAGTTGTCTTGGCCCAATCTCTTGCTCATTTTGCCTGTAGCCCTGTTTGCTGTGGTTGGCGATCTTTTTGAAAGTATGGTTAAACGGGAAAGCGGCGTTAAAGACAGCGGTTCAATTTTGCCAGGTCATGGCGGAGTGCTGGATCGCATAGATGGCATTATGGCAGCTATGCCGATTTATGCACTGCTGATCCACTTGGTAGGGGTTCGCTAAGGCATGCAGCAGATCACCATTCTTGGATCCACTGGGTCGGTTGGCGTTAGCACATTAGATGTGGTTGCTCGTCACCCCAATCGTTATTCAGTTTTTGCTTTGAGTGGTAAAAGTCGTCTTGCGAATTTGGCCAAGCAGTGTGAAAAATTCCAGCCGAACTATGCCGTAGTCATGGATGCTAATGCCGCAGTTGAATTGCGTGACATGCTTAGGTCGAGTTCGGCTAATAAAACAGAGGTGTTGTGGGGAGTGGATGCGCTCTGCCAAGTGTGCGAAGACTCCGCTGTAGACACTGTGATGGCTGCTATTGTGGGTGCTGCTGGCTTGCTTCCCACGTTAACTGCTGTGAAGGCGAACAAAAAAGTACTGCTTGCAAACAAGGAAGCTCTTGTTATGGCAGGTCACTTGTTTAAGCAAGCACTTGAGACCTCTTCAAATGTGCTCTTGCCCATCGATAGTGAGCACAACGCCATTTTTCAGTGCTTGCCTGCCGAGCGAGACAGTTTAACCGCGGTGGGTGTGAGTAAAATTTTGCTATCAGCATCTGGTGGCCCGTTTAGGGGTTGGACTCATCAAGAAATGGAATCTGTTACACCAGCCCAGGCGTGTGCCCATCCGAATTGGAGTATGGGGAGCAAAATCTCAGTGGACTCAGCCACGCTGATGAACAAGGGGTTGGAGTTGATTGAAGCCTGCTGGCTATTCGATATTAGGGCTGAAATGGTACACGTGCTAGTACACCCTCAAAGCATTGTTCATTCTTTGGTACAATATATAGACGGCTCAGTTTTGGCTCAGATGGGTAATCCCGACATGAGAACACCGGTCGCCCACGCTCTGGCATGGCCTGACAGGATTAAATCTGGCGTGGCTGACTTAGATCTATGCGACATTGCTCAGCTGAATTTTGAAGCGCCGGACGAGGAGAATTTCCCTTGCCTACAGTTAGCCAAAAATGCGGCTGTGACTGGTAGAGACGCGCCTGCTGTATTGAATGCCGCCAACGAAGTGGCCGTGGGAGCTTTTCTATCAGGCAGGATTAGGTTCACTAGTATCAGCCAAGTGGTTGCACATTGCATGGATAATTGGTTATTTTGTGAACCAGATACGATTGCCGCAGTCCAAGAGTCAGATCAGAGGGTGCGGCGCCTTGCAACCGATTATATCGCCAGGATAGAACGATAAATGACTGACTTGTTGACAACACTTTTTTATACTTTTATCGCACTTGGAAGTCTGGTGACTTTCCACGAGTACGGGCACTTTTGGGTTGCTCGTCGCTGTGGGGTAAAGGTGGAAACTTTTTCTATTGGGTTCGGTAAGGCATTATGTCGATGGCATGATAAGCAGGGCACTGAATTTATTATTGCGGCTCTTCCACTTGGCGGCTATGTAAAAATGCTCGATGAGCGCGCTGGTGAAGTTTCCCTCGATGACAGGCCGATGGCCTTTTCCAGCAAAACTCCCTGGCAGCGGATGGCGATTATCGCAGCTGGGCCGGCGGCAAATTTTCTTCTCGCAGGCGTCATATTTTGGTTTGTCTTTTTAGGTGGAGAGAGCGGTTTGGCACCCATAGTAGGAGAAGTGGATCAGGATTCTGTCGCTGAGCAAGCGGGATTTGAGAGCGGCATGGAAATTGTGGAAATTGCCGGAGATCAAGTCGACTCTTGGGGTGAGGTGTCGCAGCGACTATTCGATTTTATAGGCACGCAAAGCGAGATTGAATTTTCAGTGGTGTATCCCGGTAGTGAACTGATCTATGAAATTATTGTTCCCGTGAATAACTGGCTGGCCGACGCGGAAGCGCCAATGCCACTGCAGGATCTTGGGCTATCACCAGCAGTATCTCTGGATGCTTTGACCGTCGCCGAGGTGGAAGCTGACAGTGCTGCGGCGAGGGATGGACTTTTGGCAGATGACCAATTGTTGAGAGTTGAGGGAGTTGACATTCTCTCGACAAAGCAATTTATCGACAACATTGCAAAGAGTCCTGATAAGACTTTGCCGATAGTGGTTGTTCGACGTGGCCTAAATGATGAGGATACCGAATTAGAGATATTAGTAACACCAAACTCAATTAATCGTGATGGCGAGAGAGTGGGAGTTCTTGGTGTGCGACTTTCATCAAGTATTTCCTATGATTCGGAGAACCTAAGAACTTTTGATTACAACCCAGTGACAGCTGTCCCCAGAGCTATTAGTGAGGTGACCGAGATGAGTAGTTTTGTGGTCAAGTCTATTTTTAAGCTGCTTACAGGAGAGCTCAGCCCAAAAAACTTAAGCGGTCCCATCACCATAGCCAAAGTAGCCGGCGATCAGGCAAGGTCGGGGCTTGATAATTTTGTTCGTTTTGTCGCTATTCTAAGTATAATGCTCGGCGTAATGAATCTGCTGCCTATTCCTATTTTGGATGGAGGGCATTTAGTCTTTATCGTGATTGAATTGATTAAGGGCTCGCCTGTGTCAGATGCGGTGCAGTTGATCGGGTATAAGGCGGGGTTCGCTATGCTTGTTTCGCTAATGATTTTTGCCACCTTTAATGATTTGACACGATCATTTTGAGCGCAAAAAAATTCTTTTTTAAGGTTTAATTGATTAATGAAACAACTGACTTTAGCTCTGATTACCTTTGTTTTTTTAGGTATGAAGCCTGTTTGGGCTGACGAATTTCAAATTCTTGATATAAGGATTGAAGGACTGCAAAGAGTGTCAGCAGGGACAGTTTTTGCTGCACTACCTATCAGTGTTGGAAATGTCGTCGACCAATCAATTATTCGAGATGCCACACGATCTCTCTTTCGCACCGGTTATTTCGCTGACGTAATTATGGCCAGGGAAAACGGTATTCTTGTCGTCGGCCTCGTTGAGAGACCTGCGGTAACAGAAATTAATATTGATGGTAACAAAGCGATCGAAACGGATCAGTTGATGAATGCATTGCGTGACAATGGTTTGGCTGAGGGGCAGATTTTTCGCCAGGTAATTTTAGAGGGAATGGGCCAAGAGTTGCAGCGACAATATGTCTCTCAGGGCCGTTATGGTGCGCTGGTGGAAACAGAGGTGACGCCTCTTCCACGCAACAGAATAGCCGTGAATATCAACATAGACGAAGGTGATGTCGCTAAAATTAGGCACATCAATATTGTCGGAAACAAAAACTTTTCTGAATCCGAATTACTCGATGGATTTGAACAGAATAAAACCGGATGGCTATCGTGGATAACCAGCGATGATAAGTATTCCCGAGAAAAACTTGCAGGAGATTTAGAAACTCTCGAAAGCTGGTATCTTGATAGAGGCTATTTAAACTTCCAAGTTTCCAGTACTCAGGTTTCAGTAAGCCCCAATAAAGAGTCGGTTTTCATTACCATTAATATTGATGAAGGTGATGTCTACCGAATCAGTGAAATTGAATTGGCCGGTGAACTCATCATACCAGAAGAGCAGGTCAGGGGACTGGTACTATTGCGGGAAGATACCGTTTTCTCTCAAGTTTTGATGAGTACTTCCAGCGAGTACATCAGCAAACGTCTAGGAAATGAAGGGTATACCTTTGCCGAGGTGGATGGTTTTCCCGAGGTTGACGAAGAGGCTAAGACGGCCAAAGTAACTTTTTTGGTCAAGCCGGGTATGAGAGCCTACGTTCGTCGAATTGATTTTCGTGGTAACACAAAAACTGCTGATGAGGTACTTCGTCGAGAGATGCGGCAGATGGAGAGCGCATCGGCAAATAATGCATTGATTGAGCTGTCCAAGGTCCGCTTGGAGCGCATTGGGTTTTTCAAAGAAGTTAATGTAGAAACCATTCCGGTACCCGGCAAAAATGATCAAATCGATGTGGTATATACCGTAGAGGAGCAACCGTCAGGCTCTGTTGGAGCCAACCTCGGTTATTCGCAGGGGTACGGATTGATGTTGGGCGCCAATTTGACCGAGAACAACTTTTTAGGTTCAGGAAAACAAGTAGGCGTTGGCATTAATAAAAGTGCCTACCAAAGTTCGCTGAATTTCAGTTACACCGAACCATATTTTACCACCGAAGGTGTCAGTGCAGGTTACAGTATTTATGCCAGAGAAACCGACTACAGCAAACTTCGGCTGCAGCCCTTCTCTCAAGATACCAGAGGGGCCAGTGTCAATTGGAGTTATCCACTGTCAGAGGTGCAGAGGGTTGGTTTTGGTTTTGGATATGAATATTTGGAGCTCGACCTGGGTGATTATTCCACGTCCGAGGTGATAGAAGATTTTGTGGAAGAAAATGGTAATTGGTTTAAGTCAGTTTCAGCAAATGTTAATTGGGTAAAATCCACCCTTAACCGAGGTATCTTTGCCACTCGGGGTACTTCACAGCGATTGGGCCTTGACATCACTATGCCTGGATCTGGTTTAGAATATTACAAGATCACCTATAAAGCGTCTCATTTGAGAGGGCTGACAGATAACTTCACACTGAAGTTGAAGGCGGATTTAGGCTATGGAGAAAGTTACGGTGATACCAGTCAAATGCCTTTCTTTAAAAATTTCTACAGTGGTGGTCTGGGGTCTGTAAGAGGGTACAAGCGATATTCTCTAGGGCCACAAAATAGTGTCTCCAGTGGGTTTGGAAGAGCTCGTCCAGTGGGAGGAAACGTCCAAGTGGTTTTAGGGGCAGAGGTTATATTCCCCTTACCCTTCGTTAAAGATCAACGAACAGTTCAGTCGGCTTTGTTTTTCGATGCGGGAAATGTCTTTAACACAAAATGTGGTGATCTTCAGGTAAATTGTTTTAGTCCCAAGGAGGGCGACTTACGTTACTCTGTGGGTCTGGGAGCGACCTGGTTGAGTGGATTTGGGCCAATAACTTTCAGTATCGCCAAACCATTAAACTCTGAAGACTATGACGAGACCGAAGTATTCCAGTTCTCGTTGGGAAATCAATTTTAATTAAACTAAAAAGTGTGGAGAAATATTGTGAGTAAGTTGAAATCGTTTGTGCTGTCTCTGGTCGTAGCGATGGGGGGCATGTCGACAATGGCAAATGCCCAGGATAAATTGGCTGTCATTGATATTCAATCGGCCATGTTTGCTTCTGATTATGCACAAAATCGAGTGAGAGCATCGATGGAGAGCGCTGATTTTGTAGCGCTCAGAGCTAAAGCTGAGGGATCCGCTGCTGATTTGCAAGCAATGTCCAAAGAGGCAGAGAGCAAACGATTGACTTGGTCGTCCGAACAGGCTGCGGAACATCAAAAGAAAATGTCATACACCAAAGCCGACTATGACTTGGCAGTGCAGAAGCTTCAGGGTGAGCAACAAGCACTACAGCAAAAGATTCTGCAGGAATTGTCGCCAAAATTCCAAACCGCACTGGGCGAAGTTGTGGATGAGGAAAAAATAACGCTTTTATTTAGAGCTGAGTCCGTTTTGATAGCGAATCCGCAGAATAATATTACCGCTAAAGTTGTCGATAGGCTGAATAAGTTGACCGGTACCGCGGCGACCGATGAATAAGTGAATTACGCCATGAAGAGTGAGTTCTCTCTTGCGGAGATCGCCGCGCTTTTAGAGGTTGAATTGCGTGGTGATCCCACCTTAACTGTCACTGGGATTAATACTCTTCAGGATGCGCAGCGCCATGAGATTTCGTTTTTCACTAACCCAAGATACAAAAAATATCTGTTAGATAGCAGCGCAGCCGCTGTGCTGCTCTCACCGGAGCACAGCGGTGACTATGCTGGGAATTGTTTGATATCTGATAATCCTTACCTTGCGTACGCTCGCTTATCGTCTCAATTCAAAACATTTGAGCCCAATCCGCCACATATCCATTCATCTTCTATAGTCGATGACTCTGTGAGTGTTGGAAACAATGTCTACATTGGACCAAATGTTGTCGTTGAATCTGGAGCGTGCATTAATGATAACTGCTACGTTGATGCTAATTGCTTTATCGGGCGTGGATCGGTGTTGGGAGTAGGTAGCAGACTTTCGGCTAATGTGACTCTCTACCATGGCGTTACTCTCGGTGAGAGAGTGCTAGTGCACAGTGGTTGCGTTATTGGTGCCGATGGGTTTGGTATTGCCCCTAGAGCTGATGGTAGCTGGGAGAAGATTCACCAGTTGGGTGGAGTGAAGATAGGAAGTGATGTGGAGATAGGAGCCTGCACCACCATAGACAGAGGTGCCTTGCAAGACACTGTTATTGGCAATGGCGTAAAGTTAGATAACCATATTCAAATTGGTCATAATGCAACAGTGGGCGATAATACGGTGATGGCAGCACGTGCAGGTTTGGCAGGCAGTGCAAAAGTTGGTCAGAATTGTATATTCGGCGGTGATGCTTGTGTTGTAGGTCATGTAACGGTTTGTGATGGGGTACAATTAACAGCTCGCACGCTGGTAACAAAGTCCATTTCTGAGTCTGGCTCCTATTCGTCCGGCGCCACTCCGCTTATGAGTACGGTAGATTGGCGAAAGAACGCAGTTAGGGTTGCACAGTTAGACAAACTAGTAAAACGTGTTGGGAAACTTGAGCGAGAAAAGTAAATTACGGAATGATCTTCGAGGACAGTGCTATTCCGATAGCAGACCTCGTTCAAATGAGAAGTGTTATGAATATTAATCAAATAATGCAACTATTGCCGCACAAATATCCACTGTTATTGGTGGATAGGGTAGTTGATTTGGTGCCGCATCGAAGTATTCTGGCTTATAAGAACATCTCAATCAATGAGGATGTTTTTAATGGACATTTTCCTGGTTCCCCCATTTTCCCCGGTGTAATGACCATTGAAGCGCTCGCTCAGGCCTCGGGAATCCTCGGTTTTGCATCTACCAATACAACCGCGGATGATGGAAAGTTATATCTGTTCGCTGGTGTAGATAATGTTCGCTTTAAAAGACCTGTTGTGCCGGGAGACCAGCTTATGTTGGCTTCGGAGGTAGAGGCCGTAAAGCGCAATATATGGCGTTTTCAAACCTCGGCGACCGTCGACGGTGTGCTCTGCTGTAGCGCCACCCTACTTTGTGCCTACCGTGATAGGGAAAATTTCCAGTGATACACCAGAGTGCGGTGATCGATTCCAACGCCACTATTGGTGAAAATGTGTCGATCGGTCCCTGGACTTATATTGGTCCTGACGTCGAGATAGGTGATGATTGTAAAATCGCATCCCATGTAGTGATAAAGGGTCCCACCGTGCTGGGAAACAACAACCGAATATTCCAGTTTTCAAGCGTGGGTGAGGATACACCTGATCTTAAATATCGAGGTGAGGCGACTCGGCTGATAATCGGTGATAATAATACCATCAGAGAGGGTGTAACGATTCATCGTGGTACTGTGCAAGACCAAGGTGAAACGATTATCGGAAATAATAACCTCCTCATGGCCTATGTCCATGTTGGTCACGATTGTGTGTTGGGTGACAATATTGTAATGACCAATAATGCTGCAGTGGCAGGACATGTCAGTGTGGGTGACTGGGCAATCCTCTCTGGATTTGTCATGGTGCATCAATATGTTTCTTTGGGGGCACACTGTTTTATTGGTCCGGCATCTTTCATTTATCACGATGTTCCTGCGTGTGTCACAGTCTCAGGCAGTCCTGCAGAGCCGCGAACCATTAATCGGGAAGGGCTTAAACGGCGCGGTTTCACTCTTGATCAAATTTCACTCGTAAATAAGATGTACAAGATGCTTTACCGTCGCGGGATGGGTGTGGAAGAGGCATTATTGGCAATTTCTGAGTTGGGTGATGATCCAGTGGTTACCATGTTTGTGCAATCTGTGGAACAGTCCACTCGCGGTATCATTCGTTAACTTATGAGTCGCACGCGTT
The DNA here is from genome assembly GCA_964230135.1 of Porticoccaceae bacterium. Taxonomy (GTDB): domain Bacteria; phylum Pseudomonadota; class Gammaproteobacteria; order Pseudomonadales; family Porticoccaceae; genus HTCC2207. Next base: position 46,726 of record CAXRFT010000035.1, read on the forward strand.
CTGTGTTTGTCTTGGTGGCGGGTGAAGCCTCCGGTGATATTCTGGGAGCTGATCTGATTCGTAAACTACGTCGATTGTTTCCTGATGCAACCTTTGAGGGTGTGGGCGGTGAGCGGATGCAAGCGGAAGGGCTGGAATCTCTGTATGATATGGACAGATTATCTGTGATGGGGCTGGTGGAGCCTTTAAAACGTCTTCCAGAACTGTTGAGTATGCGTAGAGGTATTATTCAACGATACAAACAACAGCGACCAACAGTTTTCATCGGTATAGACAGTCCAGATTTTAACACCCATATTGAATATCAATTGAAGCGTCAAGGCATCAAAACAGTGCACTACGTGAGTCCATCGGTATGGGCCTGGCGGCAGGGTCGGATTCACAAAATTAAAAAAGCTGTAGATTTAATGCTCACACTGTTTCCATTTGAAGCTAAATACTACGAGAGCCACAATATTCCGGTGCGTTTCGTTGGTCATCCACTGGCTCGACAGATATCAAGTTCTGAAGACAATAGCAGAGCTAGACAATTATTGAATCTGGAAGACCGGCCAACACTTTGCGTCATGCCGGGCAGCCGTGCCGCCGAAGTTGACTTCCTTGGTCATATTTTTTTATCTTCGATTAAAAATTTAGCACTAAAAATCAATAATTTACAGGTTATAATTCCAGCGGCAAGTAAGAAAAGATATCAGCAAATAGAACCGATGTTATCTGAACATCCAGACCTAGATGTGAAATTGATAAGTCAGCAGTCACAGCTAGCTATGGCCGCTGCAGATGCGGTGCTTTTGGCGTCTGGCACAACTGCACTTGAGGCTATGTTGCTCAACAAACCGATGGTGGTTGCCTATCGAGTGGGAGCAATTACCTATACATTGGTGGCGCCCTTTGTGAAGACGCCATTTGTCTCTATACCTAATTTATTGGCGAATAAAATGCTGGTGCCGGAACTTATCCAGCAGGATGCTTCGGTTGAAAATATATCCACTGCGATTGAGCAGGCGTTTGACGGTTCAGTGAAAAATGAATTGCAAGCAGAGTTCACCAAATTGAAGGATGAGCTGGCTTTGGACTCTGGATCTCTGGCGGCTGCAGCTATTGCAGAATTGATTTGCCTGTGAATCCGTGGGCACCACCCGTTAATGTAAAGATGCTCGCGGGTGTCGACGAGGTTGGTCGGGGACCGCTGGCGGGTGATGTCATAACGGCAGCAGTGATTTTGCCCCGAAATCACCGGATAGTTGGACTGACAGATTCCAAAGCTTTGAACAGTCGGCAACGGGAAAACTTGTATGAGGACATTACTAGCCAGGCGCTTGCCTGGACCGTTGGCAGATCTACGGTTGCTGAGATTGATCGGTTTAATATTTTGCAAGCTACGATGACGGCGATGCGTCGCGCGGTTATGGCATTAACGTTGGAGCCGGACTACGTCGCTGTGGATGGCAATAGAGTGCCGACTTGGGAGTATAAATCTGAGGCAGTAATAAAGGGCGATGGGCGTGTCGACGTTATCAGTGCAGCATCAATTATTGCAAAGGTAGTTCGTGACGCAGAGATGGTCGCATTGGATCGTAAGTATCCTGGTTATGGGTTTGCTAAAAACAAAGGTTATGGTACACCACAACATTTGGAAGCGCTGAATAGGCTTGGCCCTACTGATGTGCACAGGCGGTCTTTCACGCCGGTGGCAGAGCAAATCTCTGAACGGCAGCATGATCTTTTCTAGGTACCAATAAACTGACGAGGTTGGTTGAAAAAACTACAGTTATCACTTGAGTTAACTTCTGACAAGCTTTACGCTCACGCAGATCTAAACAGTTTCAATTTGGGGAGTTCATCCTTTGAAATACGCGGAAATTACAGGTTGGGGTAGTTACGTACCGCCTCTGGTTATGACCAACGATGAAATGAGTCAAGTGGTAGACACAAGTGATGATTGGATTTTCTCTCGCTCTGGGATAAAACAGCGTCACTATACCCACGTTTCCACTGGCAAAATGGCGTGGCTCGCCTGTGAAAATGCGCTAGCAGCGGCTGGTGTGGCAGCAGGGGACATTGATTTGATTATTTTAGGCTCTACTACGCCAGAGGAAATGTGCCCCAACACAGCAAGTTTCATTAAAAATGAACTAGGTGCAGAGAAGGCCTCTGCGTTTGATCTCAATTCTGCTTGTACCAGTTGGTTTTATGGTCTAAACGCAGCCAGTGACATGATAAAGGCGGGTTCTATACAAAAAGCCTTGGTGGTTGGATCTGAGAGATTGTCACTGGCGATGGATTGGCAAAAAAGGGAGTCATGTTTTCTTTTTGGGGACGGTGCTGGGGCGGTCGTGCTAGAGGCTTCTGATAGAAAAACTGGTTTGCTCTCTGGTCATATGAGTTGTGTGCCTAATAGTCGCGAATGTCTTCACTTGCCCAGTTGGGGAATGTCTCCGCTGCATTGGACCGATGAGCTATTTATATCTTTGAATTTTGAGGGCCAAGAAATTTTTAAAAGTGCGGTGAAAGGTATGAGCGACTCTGTCGCGGAAGTGTTGGAACGTGAGAACTTAACACCTGATGACATTGATTTGTTTATTCCGCATCAAGCTAACATTCGCATAATACAAGCGTTGGCGAAACGGCTTTCATTTCCGATGGAGAAAGTTGTGGTTCGAATAGCCGACTATGCCAACACTTCGGCTGCATCAATCCCGCTAGCTCTGTGTGACGCTATGGAGCAGGGTCTTATAAAGCCGGGAATGGTTATATTAACTGCAACTTTTGGTGCGGGACTCACCTGTGGTGCCGGTGTGATAAGGTGGGGCGACCGCATCCAACCAATCGCTGTTTCTGACTGTTCAATCCCGGACTATGATGGTTCAGTATTTGACTTGTTAGCGGATAGTTTTAAGCATTATGGTGTGGATGCGGAGCATCTTTTGACCAAGGTGTAAAATGGCTCCTGAGTTTGTCCATTTAAGATTGCATTCTGAATATTCGCTTGTCGATGGTCTGGTTCGATTGAAACCATTGGTTGAGGCAGTTGCCGCTATGGCAATGCCAGCGGTGGCCTTGACTGATTTCAACAATTTTTTTGGTCTGGTAAAGTTCTACAAGGCCGCGCAAAATGTTGGTGTGAAACCCATATTGGGTGCCGATGTCCTGGTAGTTGATGAAAGTGGTGATGGTGCCGCCAGTCAGTTGGTATTGCTCATTGCTGACAACACTGGCTATAAGAACTTAACTGCATTGATATCAAAAGCTTATCGCGAGGGACAGCGTCAGGGAATTCCTACGATTCGTTACTCTTGGCTGGAATCTCATAGCGATGGGTTAATCGTTCTCTCCGGTGGTCGCCAAGGTGATATCGGAACCGCGTTAGTATCCGGTCGACGTACTGATGCTGATCGCTATTTAAGTCATCTCATGCGGCTGTTTCCAAAACGCTGTTATATTGAACTACAAAGAACTGGGCGTATCGATGAAGAGGATTATATTCATCTGGCGGTGGAGCTTGCTTCAACCCATCAATGTCCCGTTGTTGCAACCAATGATGTGAGATTTATCTCAGAGCATGAATTTGAAGCCCATGAGGCCAGAGTTTGTATCCATGAGGGAAGGACGTTAGATGATCCCCGGCGTGAACGCAGATATTCAGATCAACAATATCTTCGCAGTGCCGCTGAAATGATGGAGCTGTTTTCCGATATTCCTGAGGCTCTTGAAAATACTGTTGAAATAGCAAAACGGTGTAACCTTAATCTTCGTCTGGGAGAGTATTTTCTTCCCGACTATCCCATACCAAATGGTAAAAGTATTGACGATTTTTTTATCGAGGTATCAAAACAAGGTCTCGAGGAGCGCTTACAGACACTATTTGACTCATCGAGTACAGATTTTCACGATCAGCGTTCGCTCTACCATGAGCGCTTAGACTTTGAATTAAAAATCATTATAGAAATGGGCTTTCCCGGTTATTTTTTAATTGTTATGGATTTTATTCGATGGGCAAAATCTAATTCAATTCCGGTTGGCCCGGGGCGAGGGTCAGGCGCTGGATCTCTGGTGGCCTACGCATTAAAAATCACTGATCTTGATCCCATCGAGTATGATTTGCTGTTTGAGCGTTTCCTAAATCCCGAGCGCGTGTCCATGCCGGATTTTGATATTGATTTCTGCATGGAGGGTCGAGATCGCGTAATTGCCTATGTATCAGAGCAATACGGGCGAGATGCGGTATCCCAAATTGTGACCTTTGGTACTATGGCGGCGAAAGCGGTGGTTCGCGATGTGGCTCGAGTTCAAGGCAAGTCGTATGGTTTGGCTGATAAGTTGTCCAAGCTGATTCCATTTGAAGTGGGGATGACGCTAGTAAAAGCCGAAGAGCAGGAGGAGGAGCTAAGCACGTTTTTAGCCGCAGACGAGGAAGCGTCAGAAATTTGGTCCATGGCCTTACAGTTAGAGGGCGTGTCTCGGAATTGCGGAAAGCATGCCGGTGGCGTGGTGATCGCGCCCACACAGATTACTGATTTTGCACCTATTTATTGTGATGAGAGTGGGTCTGCTGTCGTCACTCAGTACGACAAAAGTGATGTCGAGGATGCTGGGCTTGTCAAATTTGATTTTCTAGGGTTAAGAACCCTCACCATCATTGATTGGGCCGTCAATATGGTTAACAAAACTCGAGTGCATCGGGATGAAGAAAAGCTCGTTTTAGAAAATATCCCACTCGATGATGAAATGACTTATAAAATGATGCAGCGCGGTGATACCACCGCGGTTTTTCAACTTGAATCACGGGGTATGAAGGAACTTATACGCAAGTTAGGGCCTGATCGCTTTGAGGACATTGTTGCCCTTGTTGCTCTGTTCCGACCGGGGCCACTGCAATCTGGCATGGTAGACGATTTTATTAATCGTAAAAAGGGTCGTGCAGAGGTAAGTTATCCGCATCCTCAATATCAACATGAATGCCTTAAGCAGTCTCTAGAGCCAACTTATGGTGTTATTCTCTATCAAGAACAAGTTATGCAGATCGCTCAAGAAATGGGTGGATATACGCTTGGCGGGGCCGACTTGTTGCGCCGCGCCATGGGAAAGAAAAATGCGGTTGAAATGGCCAAGCAGAGAGATCTTTTTGTTCAAGGAGCAACGAACAAAGGTTTTCAGCAGGACCTTGCCTCAAACATTTTTGATCTCATGGAAAAGTTTGCTGGCTATGGATTCAACAAATCGCACTCAGCGGCTTATGCGTTGGTGGCCTATCAAACAGGTTGGTTAAAAGCCCATTATCCTGCTGAGTTTATGGCGGCTACCATGTCTTCTGATATGGACAAAACGGATAAAGTGGTGACATTTATCGACGAGTGCAGGGCTATGTCTCTCACTTTACTGCCACCGGATGTGAATCGCGGTCAGTATCACTTTAGTGTTGATGCGCAGGGTCAAATAATCTACGGCTTAGGCGCTATCAAAGGGCTTGGCGAAGGTCCTGTCAGTTCCATACTTGATGCGCGCTCTGGTGGTGGAGACTTTGAAGACCTATTTGATTTTTGTATGCGTGTGGATGGTCGCAAGCTCAACAAGAGAACCATTGAGGCAATGATTCGGAGTGGTGCTTTCGATGAGATTGGACCTGAGGGTTCTTTGGGTTATCGTCGTGCTGTGATGCTCGCCTGTCTAGATGAGGCGCTGAAGGTCGCCGAGCAGCAGGAACGAAACAAAGACAGTGGTATGGGAGATCTCTTTGGAGAGTCGGTGGTTTCGGGTTCTTCAGAGTTTGGTTATCAAGCTTACTGTGAGGTGCGACCACAAACAGTTAAAGAACGACTAAGTGGTGAGAAAGAAACGCTTGGCCTCTATCTCACGGGTCATCCCATCGATGAGTACGAAGCGGAATTAGGAAGTATGTTGCTTAATAAAGTATCGGACCTCAGACCTGGTAAAGATAATGACGTGGTCGCAGGAATGGTCGTGGCTAAGCGGCTGATGAAAAATAAGCGAGGTGATAATTTTGCTTTTTTGACGCTCGATGATAAGAGTGGTCGTATCGAGCTATCCCTTTGGGCGGAGAAATACGCCGCTTATCGAGATATTCTGGCCAAAGACGCGCTACTGGTAGTAAAAGGTGCTGTATCAGAGGATAATTTTACCGGTGGCTTGAAAATGGTTGCTGAATCTATTCAGTCGATCTACGAAGCCAGATGTGCCAAACTAAAATTTTTAGAACTTCGTGCTAAGACAGAGCAGGGCGGTTGGGTCGATAAAATTCAGTCAACGCTGAGCCCTTTTCGTGATGGTAATTGTTCTGTGAGGGTGCACTACACTGCGGCTCAAGCCTGTGGACAGTTTAAGCTTGGTCCGGCGTGGCAAGTTCAACCGAAAGATGAACTCATCAGTAATTTGAGAGAGCTGCTGGGTAAGGATAACGTCGTTCTTTATTATGATTAATCAGCACGGTCGACGGCTAGACTAAACAATTTGAGGTAGGTCTAATAGGCCAACAAATGCTAGAATAACATCATCGACTAGCTCATAAAACGAGCACGCAAGGAAAAGAGATATACCGAAGTATGAATTTAGATTATTTGTCTTTTGAACAACCCATTGCCGAACTGGAAGCTAAGATTGAAGAATTACAATTAGTTGGTAATGACTCCGAGGTAAACATTGCTGAGGAGGTGGTAAAACTCCGTGAAAAGTCAAGAAAATTGACTCAGAGTATTTACTCTAAGCTGACTCCTTGGCAGGTGGTGCAAGTTGCTCGACATCCTCATAGGCCCTATGCACTTGATTACATAGAACGAATTTTTACTGACTGGGACGAGATGCATGGCGATCGTCATTTTGGCGATGATTCGGCCATAGTGGGTGGTGTCGGTCGGCTAGATGGCAACCCAGTTATGGTAATTGGACAAGAAAAAGGTCGTGGTGTTTCAGATAAAGTGATGCGCAATTTTGGTATGCCGAAAGCTGAGGGATATCGAAAGGCTCTAAGGTTGATGGAAACCGCAGAACGCTTTCATTTACCGATTATTACTCTGATCGACACACCGGGAGCCTATCCAGGAATTGATTCAGAGGAGCGAAATATCTCTGAGTCCATCGCTCGCAACTTGGCGGTCATGTCGCGATTAAAAACACCAATTATCTGTACGGTGATAGGTGAAGGGAGTTCGGGTGGTGCCTTGGGGATAGGTGTGGGTGACAAGGTCAATATGCTGCAGTACAGTACCTACACTGTCATTTCGCCCGAGGGTTGCGCAAATATATTGTGGAAGAGTAGCGACAAGGCGGCTGAAGCAGCTGAAGCGATGGGCGTTACCTCTGAGGGCTTAGAGAAACTCAGTATTGTCGATCAAACAATTCCCGAACCCATGGGTGGAGCTCATCGAGACTTTGAGACAATGAGCGACACGTTAAAAGAGTATTTAATCACCCAACTTGCTGAGCTGTGCTCTGAGCCTCTTGACCAACTATTGGGGCGGCGTTACGAGCGTCTTATGCACTATGGTAGTCAAGAGTCGTAACCAAACCGTTATTTCCTGTGGATCTCATAGGGGCTGTGGTGCTTCATAACAGTGGTTGTGCGTAATACTTCAAATGTGGGTCTCGATGAATCTGATAAATTGCTGGTGGTCTGTGGCGTTTTTGATCGTTTGTTTGGAGACACTTGGATGATCGATCTGGTGGGTGGTGCTGAAGAACCACTTTACAGCCCGGCTTCATCCACTATGCATCGGAGTAAAATTTATTTTCGAGCGGATTATTTGTCTAGTGCATTACATGAAATAGCGCATTGGTGTCTTGCCGGAGTTGATCGGCGCAAACTCGAAGATTACGGCTACTGGTATGCTCCAGATGGTCGGGATGATGAGCAACAGCAGCTGTTTTTATCTGCGGAAATTAAGCCTCAGGCGCTAGAGTGGGTGTTTAGTAATGCCTGTGGTCTTCCGTTTAGAGTAAGTATGGACAATCTCACTGGCGTGTCGGATCCAGTTGACGAGGCAGCATTTCAGCACAACGTTGCCAGTCAAGTCAGATTATGGTGTTCGTCTAAAACCATTCCTATAAGAGGGCTCCAATTCACCGCCGCACTGGCTGCTGAGTTTGGCACAGATCCTATGCAGCCTAAATATTATGGTGGCTAGTAGCATGGATAGGAACACCGATACGCAAGTTTTTCTAATTGATGCTTCCATCTACATATTCCGCAGTTATTTTAGTCTTCCTGACAATTGGCACTCCTCGGATGGTAAGTTTTCAACCCATGCCGTCTATGGTTTCACCCGTTTTTTAATAGACATATTAAGGGGCACGAAACCGAAATACATTTTCTGTGCCTTTGATGAAAGTCTCAAAACGGGCTTTCGGCACCAATTATTCTCTGCCTATAAATCGAATCGTGAGCTCCCAGACCCAGCTCTGGCCTTTCAACTCGACGCCTGTCGGCAAGTGTGCCGAGTATTGGGGGTTGCTGAGATGGCCTCTAGCGTCTATGAGGCGGATGATTTGATTGGCTCCATGGTGAATCGATGTCGCCAATGTGGACTTCAGGCTGTCATTGTCAGTCGTGATAAAGACCTGATGCAGTTGATAGGTAAAAAAGAATTGTATTGGGATGTCGGTAAGTCCAACCCAAAAACCAGCGAGCAATTGGCGGAAAAACTGATGTTTGATTGTGATCAAATGGTCGACTATTTGGCACTGGTGGGTGATCAAAGTGATAGTATTCCTGGCGTACCCGGCGTGGGAGACAAAACTGCTAAGCAGCTACTGAGTTTTTATCCTACCGTCGATGAAATTTTGACACATCTCGATCAGCTCCAGGAATTACCAATTCGCGGCGCGAAGCAACTGGCTGAAAAACTAAATTTAGGAGGAGATCAATTGAGGTTATCAAAGCAGCTGGCAACTATTGTCACCGAAGCTGATGTTACTGAGTCAATCAGCGATATACACTGGTTAGGTGTGCATACCGATGCCTTTGACATGTTTGATGCAGAAATGGGTTTTCATGGTGTTTTCAACACGAAAATAGCGAAACTGATGATCCGCCCGAACGCGGCTATGTTACGAGGTCAATCGGATGTCTAATGATGAGTTAATCATCGTTGCTGACGAAGATATGCCTCTTGTGCATTCGCTGTTTAGTTTCTTTGGCAGAGTGACTCTAGTTCCTGGTAGAGAAATTTGTTCCGCACAAGTAAAAGATGCCGACGTCTTATTAGTAAGGTCAGTCACACAGGTCAATGAGCGATTATTAGAGGGATCTAATGTTAGGTTTGTGGGCTCCGCGACCATTGGAATTGATCATGTAGATATAGGTTATTTGTCGGATAATGGCATTGGTTTCGCCGCTGCGCCTGGTTGCAATGCCAACGCTGTTATTGACTATGTTCTCTCGGTCATGTGTCGTTTGCAACCCGACTGGTGGGATAAAACTATAGGAATTATCGGTTGTGGCAATGTCGGCGGACGGCTTTATCGTTTGCTGTCGTCTATGGGTGTTTCCTGCCGCGGCTATGACCCCTATCTATCGTCTTCTGATTTTCATTCCGCGAGATTTGAACAGGTATTGAAATCTGATATCGTTTGCTTACACACGCCTCTGACCACTGAGGGCTCTTATCCGACTTATCATTTGTTTAATGATAGCGTCCTCAATGGCTTACATCCGGGAACAGTTCTTATAAATGCGGGCAGGGGTGACGTGATTGATAATGCTGCGCTTCTCAAGGTACTCTCAGGTGGCGCCAACTTATCGGTTGCATTGGATGTCTGGGCTGGCGAACCCGATATTGATTGTCAGCTTGTGGAACGGGTATCCATTGCGACCCCCCATATCGCTGGTCATAGCCTAGAGGGTAAGTTGAAAGGCACTACTATGGTATTTGATGCATTTCTGAATTGGATTGATCAGGACTACGACCATAGCAAGATCACACAGCTGAAAGCTGTAGCAATAACCGCTGATATAGATAGCATTAACGATGCTATATTGGCCTGCTATGATGTATGTGATGACGACAAGCGTATGCGAGAGATGTTGTCGTCAACCGACAGCACAGCTGTCATATTCGACCGCTTGCGCAGAGACTATCCGTTGCGGAGAGAGATTGGCTCGACCATGCTCTCTTGTCAAAAACTCTCAGTGTCTGAGGTTAAAAACTTGATGCGTCTCGGTTTTAGCTTTGACGATACTCACTAAGAAAGTCTTCGAGCCTAGTGATGGCTTCTGTAAGCAGATCCTTGTCGGGTAAAAATACTATTCTGAAATGTTGTTTGTCGATACAGTTAAAGGCAGAACCCTGCACGAGTAATAAGTGCTTCGCCTTTAACAAGTTTAAAACAAACTCCTCATCGTCACTGATGGGATACATGATTGGATCCAGCTTAAAAAACAGGTACATGGCTGCTCTTGGATTTACGCAGCTGACTCCCGGAATGGCAGTGAGTAGCTCCATGCAGAGATCTCTCTGTTCCCTGAGACGACCGCCCGGCAAGATTAAATCGTTGATACTTTGTCGCCCCCCGAGTGCGGTCTGCACAGCCAACATAGCTGGGACATTGGCACAGAGACGCATGGATGCGAGCATCTCTAAACCCTCAATATAGCTCTCGGCGTTGTCTCGGACTCCACTTATGAGCATCCACCCAGACCGAAAACCTGCTAGCCGATAGGTCTTGGATAATCCATTAAAAGTCAAACACAGTGTATTATGAACCAAATTGGAGAGGGGGTAATGCACAGCCTGATCATATAGAATTCGGTCATAAATTTCATCGGCAAACAGGATGAGGTTATGCTTTTCTGCCAGTCCAACTATTTTTTGCAAGACATCCCTACTGTACACAGCACCGGTGGGATTATTTGGATTAATGACAACTATTCCACGGGTCTTAGCGGTGATTTTACTCTCCATATCAGCCACATTTGGCTGCCAATCATCGAATTCATCACAGGTGTAGTGGACTGGGCGTCCGCCGGTGATAGCAACTGCTGCAGTCCATAGAGGATAGTCAGGGGCAGGAACAAGGATTTCGTCGCCCGCTTCCAGTAACCCCTGCATTGCCATGACGATTAGCTCGGATACTCCATTACCCATAATGACATTGTTGACATCAATATTCTCCACACCCTCCGATTGATAACGTTGCACCACAGCTTTGCGGGCACTGAATAAACCTTTGCTGTGGCTGTAGCCCTGGGCGTCGCGAAGATTTAGGATCACATCACTCAGAATTTCACTGGGCGCATCCAAACCAAAAGCTCCTGGATTGCCAATGTTGAGTTTTAACACTCGTTGGCCGTTGCTTTCGAGCCTATTGGCATGATCCAGCACTGGACCACGAATCTCATAATTTACATTATGAAGTTTGGATGATTGTTTAATGATAGTGGGAAATCTCGGTTACTTAAGCGCCTGTCTATACTATCAAAGAAACGAATGAGGCGCATCAATGAAAACGTTGACTTTATTAGGGTTGTTGTTACTTCTATTGGCTTTTGCAATGGCCTTGATGGAGACTGCCAATGTCGGCCCAACCTTTCCCGTTGTGAGTTTTCTCTATGCCATGTTAATACTGACTTTCTTTGTTGGAATATTCGGTTTGTTAACGAATATTATCAACTATATGGTTTCCCGACGTGTCTATGTTGTATTTATGATGTTCATGTCACTGTGCACGGTTCCAATGATGATTGTCCATTATATGGTTCCAGTTCACTATCGTTTTTCGGCCATTAATGATGTTTCAACGGATAGTGTCGAGGTACCCCAGTTTTACAATAGCTTGTCGTCACGTCGCACTATCTCACGTCAGCAGCCCCATGTTGATTTTTTCAAAATTCAACACAAAATCACTCTTCACCCTTATTTGGGAACGACACACTTCTCCTCCAGCTGCCAGCGTATATCAAGGCTAGTTATTTCGTCTCTTTCATACCGGGGTTGGCCAATTAACTTTTCTGCAATAACTGATTCTACCATTGAAGCGTCCGCGTCATTTTTCTTTGCCAATTATAGCAGTGACATGGTTATTAGGATGATTGATAGTCCTAAAGGTGGGTGCTCGGTTGATGTGAGATCTTCATCGCGAGATGATTTTATAGACTGGGGGCATAATATATTGCTCATAGATCGTTTTATAGATACCTTGAAAAAAATATGCCACAGTCAAGGTGTGGTGTGATTCGATGGGCTGTTGAAGTAGATATTTTGCCTCTATGTATTTTAATTCAATACTTTTTAGACTCCGTTACCTCCACCCGTGAAGTAGAAATCTTACACCTTGTTTGAATATCATGCTCCCATTACACTTTGTGCAACATTGACAAACTCATAGGTCATTCAGTGCGAAAGACTTTAAATTTTACATTGTTATTTATTGCTTCATGGGTACTATCATTTTACCTTGCGCCGGTCTCCAATATTCCCATGATCGTATTTTTTGCCCTCATGAACGTATTGATGTTAGTAGGTTTTGTCATTGGTGTGCTTGGTATTTGCGCCAGTTTTTTCTTTTTCAGAGACCAGCCGCGACAGGAAAAATACAGTTTCCGGATCATCATGGTTATCTGTATCTTACCAATGTTGGCAGTTCACTCTATTGTCCCTATCGATCTCCGATTGGTGGCTTCTAATGACGTATCCACTGATATAGTCACGCCGCCCTCCTTTCGTCAATCGGAGGATGTTAGGCGCGTGGCTTTCCCTCCTGAACTTAAATTCTTCGAAATACAAAGACGGGTTACTCAATACCCCTTTGGGCAGTCGCTCAAGCTGAAACGCTCTTGCAACGCTGCCCGGCTACGTGTTCTGTCCACATTTAGCAATCTCGGCTGGCCGATCTATTACCCGGGATCATCGAGTCGAGTTGTTGAGGCTACAGCGTCCTATTTCTATGGTAAATCTCCAAGTGATTTTGTCGTGAGAATACGAGACACTGAGGATGGTCAATGTGATTTGGATGTCCGTTCGTCGTCGCGGGATGATGGTCATGACATGGGACATAATATTATTCTAATTAATCGATTTTTCGAAACCTTGATGACCGTTCCCACTCAGTGGGAGAGGCGGGTAGAGGCAAGTTGAGGGAGTGACTGAGCAAGACAAGTTGCTGTGAGATTTGACCTTTAGTCGGGTTCGGTTTAATCAGTGTTGATAAGATGGCGTTGCACGTTGAAAGTTTGAATTAAAAAAGCTTAGAAATAAAGCTGTCTTATGCTTGACAGTTTTACCGATGCTACTTATCATGCGCGCCGTTGTGCCAGATACGTCCCGTTCGTCTAGAGGCCTAGGACACCGCCCTTTCACGGCGGTAACAGGGGTTCGACTCCCCTACGGGACGCCATTTTTGAAGGCTGTTGATTAGTATTTGCGGGAATAGCTCAGTTGGTAGAGCGGTACCTTGCCAAGGTACAGGTCGCCGGTTCGAACCCGGTTTCCCGCTCCATAAAAAACACAAAACCTAGGGTTTGTTTTTTTTGGGTTAAAAGATACCTAACGACAGCCCAGTGGCCATTGCGTGGCCAAACTCTTCCCCTAGTATACAGTGTTCCGTTTCCTTATACCCACCACGGATAATTACTGGCTCAGATACAAGCCGAAGAGGGTAGCCTTTCGCTATGCGCTGTATTTCGCGTACAGCACCCTGGCCATCATTACCTGCTGTTACAAAGATACCGTAGGGCAAATTGATATTATATGGTTCGGCCTGATAGAAGGTGCGATCAAAAAAGTCCTTCAAAGCACCACTCATATACCCAAAGTTTTCTGGTGTTCCAAAGATAATCCCATCGGCCCATAATAAATCGTCTATATCGGCGTTAAATGCGCCAAGAATTCGGGTCTCGACCTCTGTTTCCCTTTGACATCCAGCAAATACCGCTCTGGCGAGGCTTTCCGTGCTACCGCTCTGGCTGTGATATACAAGTAATAAATGCTTCATTTCGTGATGATAGGTTCATTGGGTTTGATTTGGAAGATCTACAATGAAATAAGACTCCACAAGATGTCAGTAATTAATGGCCTCTATTGTCAGAGAGATTTCCATGAAAGTACTTATCGTATTAGCCATGGGTATTTTTGCCCCCTCCATTGTGCCCCAGCTTCCTGATTTCACTCTCTATCTAACCATATTGTCAACATCGACTCTACTGTATGGCAGTACCTGTCACCTAATCTTTAATCACTTAGAACAGCGTTTTGCATCTGTCGATCTGCTGTTCATTTTTTTGTGGGGATTTTGCTGGGGTCTGTTGAGTGCAAACAATTACCTCGATAGCCGCTTACCAGAGAAATACCACGGAGGAGACTTCATAGTATCAGGCTCCCTTGTTGATATTTCCGTGAGTGACAATGAGCGCATTACATTTACCTTCAATGTTCGATCGGCGAGTCCATTGGATGCCTTGGATTCTCCCGTTAGATTGCGAAAGTTGCGGTTAACGCATTACTTGTCTGCTGATCCTATGCTCAATCTCGATTTGAAGGTTGGTCAGCATTGGCAGTTTAAGGTGCGACTTAAAAGTACGCGTGGCTTGCTTAACAGTGGCACTTTTGATCGTCAAAAGATGTTAGTGGAACGTCGCTATTCAGCCGTCGGATATATTAGAGACAGTTCAATTAATGAGCAGATTTATCCTGCAGTTGAATTCTCCATTAGCATGATAGGAATTGAACTGGCGAAGCTTCGCAGCCACATCGCAACCACTATAATGACATCAGAGGCATCCTATTTCAGCCGAGCGGTTTTGGTAGCGCTAACAGTGGGCGATCGTCGAATGCTTCGTCCATGGTGGGATGATTTGTCTCGACTTGGCATCGTGCACCTCATTGTGATTTCCGGATTACATATCGGCATTGTCGGTGGTTGGGGGTATTTTTTAGGCTGCGTTTTTACTCGAGTGCTACGCATTTTTCAGCATAGAAAAATCATAGCTTCAATACCAGAATATTTTTACTTATGCATTCCAATAGTCGGGTCGTTGTCCTGTGCAGTAACATATAGTCTTCTTGCGGGTCTTACATTGCCCACACAAAGAGCTCTCATGGCACTTATGGTAGCCTTAACTGCACGACTGTTTTATAAACAGGTGAACCCCTGGCTGTGTTTCTGTATTGCTCTGTGCTTTATTGCCTTTATGCAACCATTGGCTATTCTCGGTGCTGGATTTTGGTTGTCTTTTATTGCAGTAGCCGTTCTTATCGGATGGTTTCATCCTTGGCATGCGGCACAGGGTAGCTTCCGATCTAGCGTGATATCGGCGCAATTTATATTGGTAGCTGTCATGTTATTACCGCTAAGTTTAGCCGTCGGGCGTGGGTCATGGATTGCCCCGCTGGTCAATTCGATTGCAATCCCAGTGGTATCGATCGTCATAGTCCCTGCTGCATTAGCGGGCACACTTTTACTCGCATGGAGCCAAAGTGGTGCCATGGTGCTTTGGCAGTACACTGCTTTAATCATCTCTCCATTAGAAATGGTGATTGAAAAATTGCCTCAGTCTTTTGGGTATTTTACCCTTCCAGTGGCTTGGTCGTTACCAGTGGTGGGTTCTTTTTTGCTCAGTTGCTTGATCATTTTTTTACCGATTAAAACTAAGTTGCGAGTACTCTGTCTGACACCTCTGATCGCAGTTGTCTTGTATCCCAAACATGAGCATGTCGTTTTGATGACTATCCTTGATGTTGGACAGGGATTGTCAGTTGTTCTAGAGGTGGGGGTAAAAACGATGATCTACGACACCGGGCCAAAATATGGTGAAAGCTATAATGCTGGTGCCGCCATAGTGCAACCTTTTTTACGGGGGCGAGGAGGTCGTAGGCCTGACATGATTGTTGTCAGCCATGAGGATGCAGATCACAGTGGCGGATTTCGATCTCTGGCGGACTCATTTCCGTCGGCGCGGTTGATTCATGGTCCGGGCGTTAGTATGCCGGCGGATAGTAACGAGCACTCTACAGTCCTCCGATCAGAGCCAGTACGATGTGAAACGGGTCAACGATGGTACTGGCCAGTTAAAGCACAAGAGATGCAATTTTCATTCTTGTGGCCACCTACTGCTGGTCCTGCAAACGGCAATGACAGCTCTTGTGTCTTGCTCATTTCATGGCCGGGATATTCCATCCTATTGACCGGGGACATCACCGAGGAGGTGGAAAAACAACTAGTTGATTCTAATACGCTAAGAGAAGACGGAGTCACCTTGCTGGTTGCGCCTCATCACGGGAGTAAAAGCTCTTCAAGCCGAGAGTTTATTCGGTACACTTCACCTCAACATGTAGTTTTCTCGTCGGGTTACAAACATCACTACGGTCATCCGCACAGGGACGTGGTGGCGCGCTATAAAAATAGTGGCGCGGAGATATGGTCCACTGCGGAGCATGGAGCAGTGAGTTTTTCTTGGACTGTTGATGGTGAGTTGAAGGTCCGTTCGCGACGCCGAGCACCATTATTGTCCTGCATTACGTGTCGCGCTTGGTGGCGGTGATGTCACCTCCTAGACCCGCACAGATCGTCGATATGTTGAGACGGTGTTGAGTCTACTCCTAGACAAGGTACCTAAGTCAGAGGCCATACCCTTGCCGTTGTGATTACTAGCAGAGAGTTGTATTATCCGCGTCTAAAAGTAAACAATAGGTTGTAAATGACTGATGTATCGCTCTGAGATCCTTCTACCTAGCGGTCAGTGTAGCGGAGAGAGCGAGACTCTCTGTGAGCCATTATTGATGTGGATGATATCGTGTTAGAGCCCTCGAGTCCGTCCGGAAG
>CAXRFT010000036.1:0-33714 GCA_964230135.1 Porticoccaceae bacterium
AACCAACTTTCCGGTGGTCAACGACAGCGGGTGGCACTGGCGCGAGCACTGATAAAACAACCCAAGGTTCTGCTATTGGATGAACCGCTTGCAGCGCTGGACAAAAAACTTCGTGAGCAGACTCAATTCGAACTAATGAATTTGCAATACGAACTCGGCACCACCTTTGTAGTGGTCACCCACGACCAAGAAGAGGCGATGACGCTATCAACTCGCATAGCCGTCATGGATGCCGGGAAATTCGTCCAGATTGGCACTCCAACTCAGGTTTATGAATCACCCCATAACCGCTTTGTGGCGGACTTTTTTGGCACTATGAACTTTTTCAATGCCACAGTCACGGAGGCTGACAACAGCGCTCAAAGTGTGACCGTCACCTTAGAGAAAACTGGCACTGAGGTGCAGGCGACAACCGAGCAACAATATCGAGCTGGAGATAAAATCACCATCGCTGTTAGGCCAGAAAAAATTACTGTCAGCCAGTCGCGGCCTGATGGACCTAGTATGACCATCACCAAAGGTACCATTGAAGATCTCGCCTACTATGGTAACCGCAGCGTTTATCGGGTGCGGAGTCAATCAGGCAGGGTGATTCAAGTCAGCGCGCAAAACTACCAGCGCTCAGAAGAACTTTTGCTGGAATGGGATGACGAGGTCTTTTTATCCTGGGATTCCAGCTGTAATGTGGTGTTGTCAGAATGATTCAAGACGTGGAAAACAGGGCCAAACATCCCGCCACCGCAGTCAGCAATGCCGGCGGCGATAAGCTGTGGCGCTATTTTGTGATTGGTCTGCCCTACCTCTGGTTGTTACTGTTTTTTCTCGCACCCTTTGCAATCGTACTTAAAATCAGTCTCGCCACCCCTATAGTGGCCCAACCACCTTTCACCCAGTTGTTAGATTTCAGTGCCGGCGCACAGCAGTGGTTTTTGGCCAGTCTTGACAATTATCGATTTCTAACTGAAGACAACCTCTACTGGATCAGCTACTTAAAATCCATAAAAATAGCCGCCATCTCCACCCTACTATGCCTATTGATTGGCTACCCAATGGCTTATGGCATCGCCACGGCCTCACAGAGAAGGCGAAACCTTTTGTTAATGTTGGTGATCCTGCCATTCTGGACCTCCTTTTTACTGCGTGTCTACGCCTGGATGGGATTGTTGGGCAAACAAGGTGTTATCAATTCATTGCTGTTGAAAATGGGGCTTATCGATTCACCTCTACAGATGCTTTACACCGACATGGCAGTCTATTTGGGCATCGTCTACACGTATATTCCTTTCATGATTCTGCCTCTCTACGCCAGCTTAGAAAAAATGGACGTGGCCCTGCATGATGCTGCGGCAGATCTGGGTGCCAAGCCATGGCAGAGATTTATTGATATTACCCTGCCCCTATCTCTACCCGGAATTATTGCTGGCTCTCTGCTGGTGTTTATTCCTGCCATCGGTGAATATGTGATTCCTGCTCTGCTCGGTGGACTTGACTCTCTGATGATCGGTCGAACCCTTTTCGATGAATTTTTCGTCAACCGCGATTGGCCATTGGCCTCTGCAGTGGCCATAATCTTGCTGTTTATTTTGGTAATACCCATTATGCTGCTGCAACGCGTACAGCGAGAATCCTAATGAGGGACTCTTCACGTTTTGTTCTATCCGCCATGTGTTTTGGTTTTGCCTTTCTGTATGTCCCCATACTGGTGCTGATCCTCTACTCTTTTAATGAGTCAGCCATTACGTCTGTGTGGGGCGGGTTTTCGCTGCGCTGGTATAGCGCCCTGTTCAATAATGATCAGGTTATCGATGCCGCCTTACTGAGCTTAAAAATTGCCGCCACCAGTGCCACCTTCGCCACTATTCTGGGCACCATGGCCGGATTGGCATTGGCTCAACTGGGTCGCTACCGAGGTCGCCTACTTTTCACCGGACTGATCGCAGCCCCCTTGGTGATGCCCGAGGTGATAACCGGGTTGTCGCTTCTACTGATGTTTGTCAGTTTACAAGAACTGATTGGATGGCCTGCATCTCGAGGAGCCAGTACTATTACCATTGCCCATATTACCTTTTCTATGGCCTATATTGCCGTCATTGTACAATCGCGACTTACCGGAATGGATAGATCACTCCAAGAAGCTGCCATGGACCTCGGTGGTAGACCAGCCCAAGTGGCCTTCGATATCACTTTGCCATTGATTGCCCCCTCAATGCTCGCTGGTTGGCTTTTGGCTTTCACCTTATCACTGGATGATCTTGTTATTGCCAGCTTTACCTCAGGTGCCGGTGCCAGCACCTTGCCCATGGTGATCTTCTCAAAGGTAAAATTGGGTGTCACTCCCGACATAAACGCCTTGGCAACCATAATAATTACTGTTGTGGCACTGGGTATCATGGTTGCCGGGTGGATTATGTCGCGGCGAGGACGGCAGGAAGAAAAATAGGTCAACAGACTCTCTACACTTTTGCGCAACAATTAAATCAAGGAAAGGCTGACACAGAATATTCTCTGTCAGCCTATCCATCAGCCCAATTAAGCCCTCAACTTAACCGAGTAGGTATGGGCAATTGTCGTATCCGCGAGCCAGTGGCGTTGTAAATAGCATTGGCCAATGCCGGTGCTATGGGGGGTGTACCCGGTTCGCCGGCTCCACCAATAGTCGCACCGCTGTTGATGATGTGGGTTTCAATCTCAGGAGCCTCAGACATTCTCAACGAGGAATAGTCGTGAAAATTACTCTGTTGAACAGCGCCGTTTGCGATACTGATCTCACCGTAAAGCGCCGCAGTTAAACCGTAGACAATACCCGACTCCACCTGAGCTTTGACGCCATCTGGAGACACTGCAAAGCCAGTGTCAATTACGGCCACCACGCGATCCACTGAAAGATTGCCATCGGTAACTGTAACTTCTACCACTTCGGCTACCACAGAGCCAAAAGACGTCTGCAACGCAATGCCTCGGCCTCGGCCAGCAGCGAGAGGCTTGCTCCATTCCGCCTTTTCAGCGGCCATTTTTAAGACCGCCAGCTCACGTGGCTTGTGCTGCAGACGAGCTGCACGATACTCAAAGGGATCTTGACCCGCGGTAGTGGCCACTTCATCAATGAAAGACTCAGTGAAGAAACCCTGATGAGAATGAGCCACACTGCGCCATGCTCCGAAGGGTATGTGCGTTGGACTACTGACATGACCGATATCCTGAGCCGGCACGCTGTAGGGTATGATGGATGCTTCATAGGGATCATGCTTGTCGACATAGGTATTTTCCCAGGCAGTGACATTACCTTGGTCATCCAGCCCAGCGCGAAACCGACTCATGATAGCGGGACGATAGTAATCCTGTTGCACATCTTCTTCGCGGGTCCAAATCAGCTGCACTGGCCGGCCCACTTTAGCAGCAATCTGAGCGGCTTGAATGGCGTAGTCTGGCCGGGATTTGCGACCAAAACCACCTCCCATAAGGCAATTGTGCAAGGTGACATCGTCCGCATCAAAACCCAGGGCATCGGCCACCGATTTTCTGAACCCCAGAGGATTCTGACAGCCCACCCAGAGTTCACACTTGCCATCTTTGACCACAGCGGTGGCATTCATCGGCTCCATGCAGGTATGAGCCAGATAGGGCACCTGGTAGTCCGCACCGACGACCGTGGCTGCGCTGGCCATGGCAGCGGATACGTCGCCCTGAAGTACATCGGACCCTCTCTCCACCGCTGCATCTATATCGCGCTCGAACTGCTTAAAGATAGAGTCGCTGGTCACCTCATCATTATCTGTCCGTGACCACTGAATATTCAACGCATCAAGTCCTTTTTTCGCTGACCAGTATCCCTCCGCGACAACAGCGACTGATTCGGCAAAAGTAAAATTACCGAACATTGAAGTCACCTCTTCAGTGGATAATTTGACCACATCCACCACACCTTTTATGGCTCGTGATGCACTATCGTCAAGCTTCTCCACTACGCCAGTAAAGGTCGGTGCACGTTTTACGGTGGCATAGAGCATTTCCGGCAACCGCACATCCAAGGCAAAAATAGCACTGCCATCCACCTTGGCCGGCAAATCATGACGCTGAACATGGCGACCCATAATGTTGTATTGATCCACTGTTTTCAACGTCGGTGAAACCGGTGGTGTAATCTCCGATGCTGCCGCCGCGAATGCGGAATAGGGTTCCAAACGCCCAGAGGCTTTGTGTTCTAAATAACTATTGCGAGCAACGATTTCGCTTACAGGAACGTCCCAGGCTCGAGACGCTGCCTCACGCAACATTTCTTTTACCGCAGCACCTGCCACACGCATGCCATAGGTTCCGGTGCTACGCACACTGAGACTACCACCGGTAATTTGTAAATCCAGCGCCTGGGCAGTTTTAATCAGTGCACCATCCACCGAGGGCATCACAAAATCTGGTACCTCTGTATCTGGTATAAGTATGGCTTGGCCCATGGAGTAATTGGCAAAGCCAGCCAGGGCTGGCGCCTCTTCAAACCTGACAAGATTCCAGTCAGCATCCAGCTCGTCAGCCAACATCTGCGCCAGGGCAGTACCTGCCCCCTGCCCCATCTCTGAGTGGGGCGCAATGGCCGTCACCACATTGTCACTACCCAACTTTAACCAGGTGTGCAGCATGGTCTCGCCACTGTCCGCCACATATTTTGACAATTCAGCGCTACGGTTTCCCGGACGAATAGCAACGCCCACCAACAGTCCACCACCGGCCACTACGCCGGCTCCAATAAAGGCTCTTCTGGTCCATTTACCCACCGGTCACCTCCTTCACCAATGCGTCCACTGCTGGATCGAATTGCTGCACACCGGCCGCTGTCACCGATTTGATAGCTTTTCTAATTCTGCCATACATACCACAGCGACAAATATTACCCGCCATTGCATTGTCAATATCGTCGTCTGAGGGTTGAGGGTTGGCGGCCAACAATGCAGCTGCCGACATTAATTGACCGGATTGGCAGTAACCGCACTGGGGCACCTGCTCGTCGATCCATGCCTGCTGAAGAGGATGCAGCTGATCCGTACCGGTAGCCAAACCTTCAATAGTAGTGATCTCCTGCCCAGCCACTGCGGCAACTGGCGTAACACAGGACCTGATGGGATTTCCGGCCACATGCACGGTGCAGGCCCCACACTGTGCCATGCCACAACCAAACTTGGTGCCAGTGAGTTCTAGATCTTCCCGCAATACCCACAGCAATGGTGTGGATGGATCGACATCAAGCCTTTGCTCGATGCCGTTAACAATAAGTGTGGTCATAGTCGCATTTCCTTTTTATTATTAGTCGCTAAATCATGTCTTAACTATTTATCCCAGTGTATCAACTGGAGTTGTCAGTTACAAAAGTCGCTTGTAAACGCTGCATATCGTCAACTGTGTCGATGTCCTCAAGAGCATCCTCTAGGTCGATACTTGGTGGTGGCGGCTGTAGCTGAGTTAACATCGCTTTGGCACCAGTATCGCCTTTCAATTCAGTCAGCGCTGAAAAATGTTTACGCCCAAAAATGGCCGGCACTCCCAATGAATCCCCGTAGCAACTACAAACTATGTGCCGATCATCATAAACCGCCATCAATTGTTGTAAATGTTGAGCGTGCACCCGCGGTTGGTCCGCTAACAGAATAAAAATACGCTCAAAATCACTCTTTAGATGGTTCACCCCAAGCGCAATGGACCCGCCTAAGCCTGCTGACCACTGCTTGTTTTCAATAAAATGAGTGCCAACAATTTGATTGCGCAGAGAGGCGGCATCGCTGCCAATAACACTGTAGATAGCGTTGGGAAAAATCTCGTTGGCGCTATCAATTACCCACTGCAGCATGGGCTTGTGATCAATAGTGACGAGTTGCTTGGTAGAACCAAACCTTGCTCCTGCACCAGCCGCGAGTATCAGTGCCGCAGTTTTCACAATGACCCGCTGATGGAAGTACCATCGCTGCCAGTGGCCACAGCCTGGCACTCAGCGATAATAGACAGGGCAATTTCTTCAGGCAATTCACCCCCCAATCTCAAGCCGGCCGGTCCGGAAATGGGAACCAGCAGACGACGAGCACTCAAACCGGCCATGTCGACCACTTGATTGCGCCGCACTATCGGCCCTAAAAGAGCCAAATAATTAACTGAAGAAGACTGGAGTGCACTGATTGCCGCAGCATCGAGCTCTAAGTTATGAGTCATGACAACAGCGGCATCAAAATGATCAAAGAGCATTTCTTCACCCAGTGCATTGGGATGACATCGCAGTATTCGGGTAGCCTTCATAAAATGTTCCCGTCGCCCATTAGCCGGTCGCGGATCACACAGTGTTGTCTCCCAACCCAGTGTGCTGGCCATAGAGATCAATGGCCTTGCATCTACTCCACCACCGACAACCAGTAGATGAAAACAGGGACTCACTCTTGTGACTAACCAACTATGGTCTCTCTCGCTGACCAACATCGCTCGCTGGTTATGTAGTAATTCTGCATAATGAGCGCTTTGTCCAGCACCATCGATAATAAAATCTGTCTCCGCAGGCTCGGGTTGCTCGTTTACCTTTTGCAGTAAAAATCCAGACTGACGATTTTGCAGAGCCTGAAAAACCAATGGTAAGCCGAGATAATCGTTTTCTACTGAAACAAGCTGCAGCAAAATATACACCGTTCCTCCACAACCGATACCCAACAGGAACGACATATCATCCTCATCACTGGCATCATAGCAAAGCGTCTTGGACATGCCTGACGCCATCACTTGCGCCGCCTTGATCTGAATGTCAGACTCCAAACATCCACCGCTGAGCAGACCAAACTGCTCACCGAGGTCATTGAACAACATCATGGCGCCGGGTGAGCGATAACTGGGGCCCTCAGTTTTGTAGATAGTACCCAATACCCATTGATGATCATCGCGCCGCGGGAACCAGTGAGCAAGTTGTTGTGGAAGTTGATTGGACATTGGAGCAGTATAAATTATGCTGTGAGAAAAATAGATGTTTCTTTTACGCAAATACAATAACGGAGTTTCTGATGCCACTGGTTACACCTCTGCCCGCTGACACCAACCCCGACGTTGCCCATATGGCCACCTTTTTCAATGAAACGCTGGGATTTTGCCCAAATAGCGTTTTGACCATGATGCGTCAGCCACAGATAGCAAAGGCCTTTATCGCGCTAAATATGGCAGTCATGGAAAACCATGGTCGTGTCACTAGCTCACTCAAACGTCTGGTGGCTTATGTGTCCAGTAATATCACCGGATGCCGTTATTGTCAGGCTCACACCATACGAGCAGCGGAGCGCTATGGTGCAGAACAAAATCAGTTGGACAACATCTGGGAATACAGAACACATCCGGCTTTTTCAGAGGCGGAGCGAGCGGCATTGGATTTTTCCGCCGCCGCTTCCACTGTACCCAATGGTGTCGATGAAGACATACAAAAGCGCTTGCATCAGCACTGGACCGATGAAGAGATTGTGGAACTGCTGGGGGTAATTTCTCTGTTTGGATACCTAAACCGCTGGAACGATTCAATGGCGACCACCCTAGAAGAAGGTGCCATTGCTTCAGGAGAATCACTTCTAGCACAGCGCGGCTGGGGTGTGGATAAGCATCGCTAGGAAAGGATGGATAAAAAACCCGCAACATGCTGCGGGTTTTGTCGAAACAGGGTGATTAGCTATTTAATCTGGCCAGTGTATCCGGTGGAATGTAGTCAAAGATAAAATTAATACGGTCCTCTTTGCCTTTATTCATTACGCTGTGCTGTTTTTGATTGTTTAACTCGTAGGCCTTGCCCACTTCAAAGCGGTAGGGCTTACCGTCAATCATAAACCGCACCCTTGAATTAGCAGTGATAGGGATATGAATACGGTGTCCAGCATGGAATGATGGGTGCTTATCAAAATGTGGTGTGATGACACCGCCAGAAACCAGCTTGGCCGCCATGGCGCGAATGATCTTACCACCTGGGGGATAGAAATTTTTCAAGATGCTATTCATCAATGGCGTGGCCGCTTCGGACAGGGCATCCCAACCAGCTTCCTGAGTGACATTAAATTTTGGCCACTGATCAGTGTCGATAAATAACATTACCAGGGACTGAGTTTGAGAGTGGACATCATAAGCTGTCTGACGATGACTATTGTCAAACCAAGCTTGCTCATCAACACCGAGGATGGCATCCCGTAGTGGCCCCACATCGATGTCGCCCAAATCTCGGACAGGAACTCCAATATCCATTGCATTTACCTCAAAAATCTCACCCAAAAACAGTAATAAAAATCTTCAGTCGAGTCAAATAATGCCTTTATTTCAACTCTCCGACGGCCCTATGAGCCTGTTCAATGGCCGATTCCATCATCGCACTGGCACCGGCATCAGAATTGGCAATCACAATGGAACCCATCGGCTGCCGCGCCGCCACATGGGGATAGCGCGGATCGTCATCATCTTCGTAAGTCTCATCGTATAGCGAATTGTAATAGTAGGCATAGCCATGAGCCCAGCGATTCACCGTAATACCGGCAATGTCCTCAGCCGCATTAAATCCACCCTGCCCCAAGATATCTTGGAGTTGCATGCGCACATTGCGCTCAATGGTCTCAAATGAAGTGCCAATAAGCTCCCTACGGCCCTGTCGATACTGTTCCTGCGCGGTTAACCCGGCATTGGACAGATGAGGGAATCGCTCCATGTGAATAACCACAGGCTGGTCGGGATCAGAGCTGAATTTATAGTCACCATAACTGACCGGAAAATCTATCATCGCATTGACATGATAACCCGTCGGACAAACCACGGCCCCAAGACCCAGATTTTTCCACGCCCGCCAATTCGTCAGGGCAACATTGGTGTACAAAATTGGACTCTTCACCTGAAATGACAAAGCTTTCTTCTGTTCCTCGGGAAGTTGCGGACAGAGATAGGGAATGATGCCGTTGTTACAGGCCAACACAGTGGCCTTGGTACGAACCCTAAAAGAGATTCCCTTTTGTACATAACTGACGGTGACAATATCCGATGCTCCGGGCACAGCACTCGCTTTGACATTAACCACTGTGCTGTTAAGACGCAATCGAACTGCAGAGTCATGATTATCTAGTTTGCTGTAGTCAAATACCACAGACATCAGACTCTCCATGTTTTTACCCGGTGCCACAGCAGGAATCAGTCGCCTGACCAATTGACGCGCCACCGAGGCATTGCCGTCAGGAAAATGGTGAATATAGGGCTCCTCCGTCTCAGCCTGACCAAGACCGGCGGAATCCCAACCGGGAAGTCCGGCATACCACAGCGCACTGCCGGCATTGATAGATTCAATACCAACCCCGGAATCGCCGGCTAAGTCCTGCAATACCGCAAATACATCTGGCTCAGTTATACCAACATGATCCACTAAGAAGTCTCTGTAGCTGATGGTGCTGAGATAGCTCCACTTGTCTGGTACAGAGCGAAGTAAGTCTTTTTTATTCTGCAGAAGAAATAGCATCTGCTGCTTAGCTGCATCAGATATGGGCATCTCAGCCACCGCTTTACTGGCGGGCAACTTGGCATCATGCAGTGGAATATAGTTTTTTAGGTCGATCAAGTCATAGTTGATCAGTGTATTTTTCCCCCAGCGCTTTTTATCAAAATGTACGCCGCCGGCAAGCTTATTGCGCCGGTAAAACTCACTGTCATAGGCCGTATCAAAGGTATTTACCTCAATATCCAAGTCTTTGAGAAGTCCTTTCACCACAGCACTGTAACCAGAGGGTTCCTGCATGGTTTGAGCACCACCATAACCTAGCACTGTGCGCCCATTGACCTCAAATTCATTGCGTTTGGCATGACCACCAAAGTCATCGTGATTATCGAGAATGAGAATTCGCGCATGTGGATGTTCTTGTCGATAAAAATAGGCTGCCGCCAAACCACTGATTCCAGCTCCCACCACCACAAGATCGTAGAGCTCATCCACATCCTGTTGACTACCAAACTCGGTTTGACCATAGCGAGCCAAGGCATGACTAATTTCAAAAGAGCCCCGGTGATTGCCGCGCAACCCATCCACTGCCGGTGGATAGGGAGAGGAGTTTGTCAAACCATTCGGTTTTGCAGTAGTGTGATTATCTGAGAATGCCCCTTTTGCGAGACTCGAACTGGCAATCCCCGACGCTGTAACCAGGGCCCCCTGCAGCAGATCTCTCCGGGTAATGGGTCTGTCCATTCCAAGGGCTTTATCTGTCT
This sequence comes from Porticoccaceae bacterium, assembly GCA_964230135.1. Classification (GTDB taxonomy): domain Bacteria; phylum Pseudomonadota; class Gammaproteobacteria; order Pseudomonadales; family Porticoccaceae; genus HTCC2207. The sequence goes on from CAXRFT010000036.1 coordinate 10,225, forward strand.
TATTCAAAATCTGAGCACCTTAATTTTACAAACTGTCGATAAGTTTGTAGTACAGCATTCCCAGCGAGACCATTTGATTGCGAAACAGATGCTGACCGGGAATCCATGGCGGCTTGATTTTAGCAAACACATCAAATCGCTCCAAGGTTCCACCCACAGTGTCGGCCATAATTTGCCCCGCCAAGTGAGTCACGTTGACACCATGACCAGAGTAACCCTGAGAGTAGATAATATTCGGCGCCAGCTTACCCATTTGCGGCACTCGGTTTGCAGTTACTCCGATGGTTCCACCCCAACCAAAGTCAAACTTGGTGTTGACCAATTGAGGGTAGAGTTTGATCAACCGAGGGACCAAGTTACGCTTGATCACTTCAGGATCACTGCCAAAGTAATTAAAACGACCGCCAAACAAGATGCGCTTGTCTGCGCTGAGACGGAAATAGGTCAAAATGTAGTTGGGATCGCACACCGCCACGTCATCCGGATTAATCTGCTGTACCAGTTCATCCGACAGTGGTTCTGAGCCAATAATGAAACTATTAACAGGAAAAAGTTTTCCCTTCAACTTGGGCTCTAAAAAGTGGTAAGCATTGCCCGCCAGCACCACAAAATCCGCTGTTACTGAGCCCTCCGCAGTGACCACGGTGGCCTTGGGGCCCCGTTTGATCTCAACGACAGGAGATTGTTCCGATATAGTCACACCGAGAGATACGGCCGCTACCGCCTCGCCTATGCATAAATTCAGTGGATGAACATGGCCATTGCCATCATTTCGCAGCGCTCCGATATAAGCCTCGGTGCCGAGTAAGTTCTGGGTCTCCTCTTTTGACAACATGGCAAAATGATGAGGAAAATTGTATTTTTGCAGCATCTCATAGTCTGCTTCCAAATCACGAACATGACGAGACTTAATGGCCACATCCACGTAACCGGTTTTGAGGTCGCAGTCGATATTATACTTGGCCACACGTTGACGAATGATCTCGTGCCCGGCCCAACCCATTTCCCATAATTTACGTTCCCCATCAGTTCCCGCTGCTGCTGCCAGGCGGGCATCGCCGCTAATGCCGCCAATCATCTGTCCGCCATTTCGGCCTGAGGCTCCCCAACCAACTTTATTGGCTTCAACAACATGTACTTTGTAACCGCGCTCAGCTAAATGCAGTGCCGTTGAAATACCGGTAAAACCAGCACCAATGACACAGACATCGGCAGTGGTCGCCCCCTTCAATGGCGGATAATCCGTTGAGTGGTTAACACTGGCAGCATAATAAGACTGAGTGTGAGGTTGCAGTGTATTCATAGCGTGAAATCCAACGATGGTAACAAAAGTAGGTATCGGTATTTATCCCAAATAATCCCTTAGTAGACTTCCTACCCTATGGGCGACAATAGCAGAAAAAGTCAACGCCGTAGAAGGTTGCCTGACGACGCGAATCTCTACTTTGAGGGGTCAACAGCCCGACGAAACTGGGCTGGTGTCTGTCCAGTAGCCTTCTTAAACGCGGCGTAAAACGCAGAATTTGAGTTAAATCCCACCGCGAAAGATACATCAAGAATGGACTGTGACATGGCATCACAGCGCAACAGAATATTTTTGGCCTCATCAATTCGATAACTGTTCAAAAAATCAAAGAAACTCATGTTAAAGCCTGAGTTAACTGCCTGGGATAAGTGATTCACTGAACAATCCACCATCGCTGCGAGTTTCGGCAAGGTTATGTCGGGATCGAGGAACACCTTGTCCTGACTCATGAGTGTGGTAAGCCGTTTTTTGTATATTTCAATCTGCTGATGGTCCAAACCCGACTTGGCATACTTTGCTGAAGGCATGTCCGAACGCACCATGGCCAATGTAGTCGTCGAATGCGTGGGATCGTAGTAGTCGGTTATGCGCAGTGCTCCATCACCCTTGAGGGAAATAAACTCGGCACCCCACCAATCGGGAACCTTTGGATTTGCACTGGACATCTTATATTGAAAGGCAATGGTGCTGCTGCTGGAGAGAACTTCACCGGTGAGTTCGTAACGGCGTTGCTCCGAGGCAAAGAAATCAACCAGATCCGCTACCAATTCATCACGCGACAACTGCTGATGATACGGGATATCGCAGTAGGTCCCATTCTTCGCCAAATGCTCAGCTACGCCCTCGGCATCACTGTGATTCCAGGCATCAAAGTAACTGTGCACAAAATCTGTCGCTCGCATTAAAGAGTGCCTCTCGAATGTCGTTGTTAGACATACAGCCGAGTATACCCAAAGTTTCTACAATCAATCCAGTATCTAATAACACCCTTTTGGGTAGGCAGTCCAATCAAAAAAATTCAAAAATCAAAACCGGTAGCGAATTTTAGCGATAAATGACTCCACCGCCACACCCCGCAAGCCCTCATCAAATAGAGCACCCGGTCCCTCATTGCCGTCATCGCTGGCAAAGAAACCTCCGCGACTGTAGACCAAGAAGATATCGGAGAGCGGCGCGAGCTGATAGCGGTAGCGAAGCTGAAAGGCTGTGTCACTGACACTAAAATTAGACGACGCCACAGGCGAATCAACTAGAGAACCAGTGCTGTCAAGTAAATGGCTACCAAGTACTGTTGCGTCGATCCCCACCCACTGAAACTTTAAACGAATCTCTTGCTTAGAGGATGGATACCAATCCAGTCGTACATCGGTGTAGTAGGAATCTGCACTGTAGGTGGCTAGCTGAGACAACTCGGAATCCCAAACTAACCACTGGCGGTAGTCTTTATAGGTCAACTCAAATCCCAAGGTCAGCTTTTCACTCAGATAAAAGCGAGGTTTAAACGTGATACCTGTTGAAAGCTTGTCCGCTTCGTCCGTTTCAAAAAATGCTCGCAGCCGGTAGACGAAATCGTCACCTCTAGGGCTTCTATAAATAAGAGAGCCCCAATTTTGCCGAGGCTTTGCATAGAGGCCGTTACCTCGACTGATAAGGTTGTCCCAACCGGGAAGCTGAGTACCCATGTCGATAGTGAGCTTACGAGACGAGCGAAAGACCCATTCAAACTCAATATTGGCCCAAGATTCTAGACGAAGACCATCATTGGATTCTGAGTGACCATACTCTAGCTTTTTGTAACTGGACAATAGAGAAGAATTCTCAGGGAAGCTGAGTTGGTCATATCTGCTGCTACCATAGAATTCGGTGAAATTGTTGCGCTTCATGTAGCCCATGTCATTCATATCAAACTGATCACCATAGCGCGAGAAGTAAAGGTTGTGTTGCCACTGATCGCTGGGCACGTAAAACCAGTTCATCCAGCCGGCAAAATCCTCAGTGCTCAAACCCTGATAGTCATTGTATGGATTGGCCTGTTGTTCAATATTACTGTGTAACAGCTGACCAGCAAACTGCACGGCTGGGCTGTATTGCCAATTGGCATCTACCACCTGAACCGTAGCTTCACGTTGTAACAAATCACGATTGCTATAGGTCAGCCTATGACCAAAGGCGAGATTATTCACTTTGCGCTGCACCCGACTCGATATAAATTGGCTGGATGCTTGGTCTGCATCATCGTTCTCAGAAACCACGAATAGACCCATATCAACACTCTTACCGAAGTAAGATAACTTCCCCGCCAACTCTATATCCACCAGACCTCCATCACTGGCAGTGCCAGAGCCAATGCGTCGGGTGTAAAGAACTCTATCCTCATTGGGAATTTCGCTGCTAAACAGTGCTTGATTCTCTGTGAAAAAGGGTCTTTTCTCCGAGACAAAGGTTTCAAATGCGGAGAAATTTACCACCAAATCATCACTCTCAACCTGACCAAAATCGGGATTGATGGCAGCGGTCAGCTGAGTGCCAGAATTCGGACGCCAGATAAAGTCTAATCCGGCTTTGGCACCATCATTTGACGCAGCAAAATCATCTTGCAGATTTTTGCTGTAACTCAAATAGGGGAACCAATCCAGGCTTGCAGCTTTTGGCTGTTTCACTTCTATAGGGTGCCAATCTTCCATAAAAGTATTTCTGGTGTAAAAAGCATTGGGAAAGGCAAAACGCAGTGACTCATCATAGACCACACGTGAAAACCAGATGGCCATATTTTTTGTGCCATTAGCAGAGGCTGACATGGGCGCCACGGTCCAGGGAATATGAATTTCAGAATACCAATAGTCTCCCTCGCTTGAGGTTTGTGAGTACCAGGTTCCATCCCAATCTTTTGAGTAGCCACCGCCACCGATAACGCCATCCTGTTGAGAGTTGGCTGACCCCACCGTAAAGTCGTACCCTGACACCGCGGTCCCGTCAAAATCAATACTAACGGTATTTCGATCTGCACGGATCTGCGAGTCTCTGGCAAAGCGGCGGTTTACCCTTCTGACTGACGCCGGCTGGTAGTTGGTGAAACCAACATAAACTCCATCGTCGTCAGTAATTAACCTCACCTCAGTGGCATATTTGGCGCTTTCCCCGGTCAAGGGCTCCACAGTGACAAAATCCCTAAAAACAGTGGCGCTCTGCCACTCGGGCTCGTCCAAAACGCCATCGATGGAGATACTTGAAAAGACCGGTGCAGACAATAATTGTAGGCTGACAAACGCAGTCAGTAACGCTGAAATATTTAGCCTGTTCATAGACCATTCACAGAGTAGTTTTGACCAGCGACATGATAATTAAATCAATCAGTATTACCACTATTTACTTATTTAGGTGACAGTGGGATCTTACTTTTGTGACGTAACGCTAATATTTACCTAACCAAGGTGGCGACTTGTAGGGGAAAACCTGTACAACATCGCCAGCACAGATGGTTCCGGGAACCTCTACCACGCCAACCAAGCCTCTGCTGTATTTCGCGGCACTGAGAAAATCCCCGCTAGTCAAATCGCGACCGCTATAAGTACTGTAGTCTGAGGCAATTTTTTCGCCCATATCTACGCAAGGGGGATTGTATTCCTCCACTAAGAGTTCAGCTCCGCTGGGAAACCGTAAGATACTGCCTTTGGGCAGATGGGAAAGATTGGCAATGGATGAAAAACAAAGATTAGCGCCCAACGCTCCGGCATCGAGGGGTCGAGTAAGATCCATCAGTCGACTTATTTGAGCCAGTTCCTCTAGCGAAACCGCTGACCATTGTCGCTCATTCCGCCTGAGGGTACCCTCAGGTTGTTTGTCATCACCAGCCCAGGCCTCGCGCTCAAAATCTCCATGACGATCTCCCTCAAATCCACTCAGACACGCTTCAAGGGATGAACAACCTGCTTTACTCATGTCATCTTCAGAGCCGCCAAGGTACAGTGACTCCAATCGCCCGGTCATATTTTTCACAACAACTAATGCCTCCTAATATGCGGGTGGCGGTGTCGCGCGAGCCCGATCTGGCGCCCAGAAGGGGCGGGATTGTACGGTACATTTGGCCACTTTGCTGTGATGGCGCAGTTCTTTGGTATAGTAAATCTCAGCCCAGATATCGCCCTTTAAGGCCTCGGTTTCCACCATAGCTAAAGCAATATTTGCTTTTACCACTGGAGACCACATCGCCGAGGTGACATAGCCAATTTCACGATGACACTTTTTATCGGCGTATAGAAAGGACTCCTCAGCTGGCTTGTTACCTTCGATATCGAGTTTAATCAAGGTGTAATCAGAACCCTTTTTCTTCGCGTCAAGTAGCGCTGCGCGACCGTTAAAATGAGGCTTTTTAAAATCCACCAGCCAGTCCAGACTCAACTCAAAGGGCGTTTGATCATACTCAAAATGAATGGTTTTCAACGCTTCGTTGAATTCCATACCCGGCATAATAAAACCCGCCTCTAACCGCGCCATATTGGTCGCCGCCTCACCATAGGGCTGAATACCATAATCCTCACCCGCCGCGTAGAGGTTGTCCCACAATGTCAGAGCCAGCTCCGGTGCTACCCATAGCTCGTAGCCCAAATCACCGGTAAATCCAGTTCTGCTCACCATCAGCGGGGTATCCTCACTGCCCGCCAACGGGAAGTAAGCAATGGAAAAAGGCTTTAAATTTTCTATTCCATCGAGGCCCATTTTTTTTAGTACTTCGCAAGTGGTGGGACCCTGAAATGACAGCGCGGCAAGCGTATCAGAGACGTCCTCAATGGTAAGAGCATCATAACCGAATGCACTTTTTCTCAGCCATGCCAATGATGGACTACCACAAGTCAAGAGAAAGCGATCATCTGCCAATCTGAAAATAGTTCCATCGTCAATTAACCGACCCTCATCGGTACACCAACAGACATAGGTCACTCTGTCTTGCTTGAGTTTACTCACATCCCGAGTGACCATGCGATCGAGCATAGCCTCTGCTTCCGGCCCGCTGATGATGTATTTCTGCATGGGACAGATATCATAGGTGGCGCAACTGTTGCGCACGCAAAAATATTCGTACTCTTCATCGTAATAATAGTCAGCGAATTTATACCCATTCCAGCTGGACCAAGCATCGCGGATATTTAACGCCGCCTGTCGCTCATGAAAAGGGCTCAGCTTGAGTCTCTCACCGGCATAGGGATCAACTGCTTGGATTGGCTTATTCATCGTAAAAATCGTCCTCCGGCACTGTGTTTGGACGCTTCAGATCCATCAGTATTTCTCGCGCAGCATTGGCACCACAGGCCGAGGAAACTCCACCGCCAGGGTGTGTGGATGAGCCGCACATGTACATGTTTTTAATTGGCATGCGATACTGTGCATAGCCGGGGAAGGGACGATTGAACAACAACTGATCGATGGTCAATTCACCTTGGAAAATATTACCTTCGGTGAGTCCGATTTCAGCTTCGATCTCATGGGGAGTTCGCACCTCTGCATGAACGATTAAATCTTTAAAACCCGGGCTGTAGCGCTCTATTTTGTCGATAACAGTTTTACCAAAGGCGTCACGCTTCTCCGGCGTCCAAGGACCATCAGCCAGTGTTGGTGGGCAATACTGCACAAAATTAGACATCCAGTGTTGGCCGGGTGGCGCCACTGTCGGATCCCAGGCTGAGGGAATCACGGATTCGATAAAGGGATCATCTGACCAGCGACCGTGCTTCCAGCAATCGTAAGCCCGCTCCATGGTTTCCATAGACCCGACAAAACCCTGACCTCCGCGGTTAATGTATCTGTTGTCAGCCACATTGTTGAACTTTGGCAGTCCCGATAATGCAATGTTAACTTTGCCTGAGGATCCGCGAATTTTAAAGTTCTTGGCCTTTTCATAAATTCCAGGAGGTAGATCATTTTTATCCATGCACTGGGTAAAGGTGCGTTTAGCATCCATGTTGGAAACGACAATATTGGCATACAACTCATCACCATTATCCAACACCACGCCAGTGGCTCTACCATTTTTCACCAGTATTTTGTCCACCCCAGCGCCGGTGCGAATAGTGCCACCATGCTCTTGTAAGGCACCTGCAATGGCGTGAGAAATAGCACCCATGCCGCCACGAGCGAGACCCCAAGCACCAATATTACCATCCACATCACCCATCACGTGGTGTAGCAAAATATAGGCTGACCCTGGGGAGTACACACCCAGTGCTGTACCAATCACGCCGGGACTTGCCATGGCCGCTTTTATTAAGTCGTCTTCGAAATAATCATCGAGAAAATCCGCTGCGCTCATGGTGAAGAAGCGAATATATTCATACAATTCCCTCTCTCCCAGAGACCAAAATTCTTTAGCTAACCACAGGAGCTCGCGAATATCTCTCGGCTTGAAGGATGTGGGATCGGGTGGCGTGCGCAACAATGTTTTTCTGATCAACTGAGCATAGCGCGCCAGGTCCGCCTGAAATCGGAACATGGCGTCAGCATCATGAGGAGATCGCTGCCGCAGTTGGTTGTACTCAGCTTCCTCGGAGTTGTAGCTGGTCATAGTATCGCCGTTATCGGCGAATACCACAGTTCCCAAATAGGGGACCAGAACCAGTCCATGCTTGGTCAGGTTCAGATCCCGATGGATGGCCTGGCGCATCATGCTGCAGACATAGGAGCAACTGGAATAGAACCATCCCTCGTGCATCTCTCGGGTGACCGCAGCTCCGCCAATGTAATCATTTTTCTCCACCACCAGCACATCCAACCCAGATTTAGCCAGATAGGCAGCATTGGTTAAACCATTGTGTCCAGCCCCAATAATAATGGCATCATATTTTTTCATGATTATTTCACCGACCGAAGTATTTCTTTCGCTGCGTTGTGTCCGGGGCCACCCACCAGACCGCCGCCAGGGTGGCTGCCAGCACCGCATAAAAATAAACCAGGTATGGGCGTGCTGTATTGCGCTGCCTCATAGGTGGGCCGCATCATCAACATTTGATCCATTGACAGTTCAGTGTGATGCCAATGGCCGCCATTGAGTCGGTAGGACTTCTCTAAGTCCTCTGGCGTTAATAGCTCCCCGTGGAGAATCTGCTGCTCTATACCTGGGGCATAGGTCGACAGCACATCAATCAACCGTTGATAGAGTGACTCTTTGGCCTTTTCTGTCCAGCCACCCTTCAATGCATGGGGAACATACATGACATGGGCTGACAGCACATGTTGACCTCTGGGAGCCATGGCTGAATCGTGAACACTAGGCAGAATAATTTCCATCACCGGCGCTTGAGAAAAGTCTCCATACTTGGCATCGTCAAAAGCAAACTCAATGGAGTCCATGGTAGGTGCAATAATCATTCGTCCATCACAGGTATCGAACCCAGTAAAGTTTGGCAATCCATCCAAAGCCAAATGTAACTTGGCAACGTAGCCATCGCTGCGCAGACGATTGATTCGATTGGTGAAGCCGATCTCGAGATTCCTCGCCCCAACCAACTCCAGAAAGGTTTGCTTTGGGTCAACCGAGGACACTACTCTGGCGGCATTAACAACTGTCCCATCTTGCAATTCAACGCCGCTGGCCCGCTGACCATCACTGCTTTTTTCCACCAGAATTTTACTCACCGCCGTGCCAGTTTTTATCTCCACACCGCTGGCTTGCGCCGATTTCTGCAATGCGTCAACCAAATTGCTGATGCCGCCTAGCGGCAATGTGTGAGCACCATGTTTTCCACCACTCATGCGATACAGCATGTTCAAAACGGTGGCATTAGGCGACCGGGGCGCCATTTTCGAACCAATCAAGCCATCCCAACTCAGGACAGCTTTGAGAAGCTCACTGTCAAAATTTTCATCCATCAAATCTCGCGCGGGCAAGGTGGCCACACGCATGAACTCGCCCATGTCCTTTTTGCCCAGCAACCGAAGATTTAACCCGAGCTGGCCAAAGGTCATCATATCGGAGAGACTATTGTCGCCTATGCGCGGCATGGTCTTCAGCCAAAATGGTTTCAACACCTCGGCAAAGCGCTTGAGCACCTTGAGGTACTCGGCATAGCTGGCTTGATCGCTTTCGCCCACACCTTCGACGCCATCTTCAGTAACCAACACATGATCGCCATCAAGACTCAATCCAACCGTGTTGAGGCTTGATCTACCTGGTTTGAAACCGTGTTGGAAAAGACTCAGTTGCTTGACCACATCCTCTGAAAAGTGACTGAGACTATGAGCCACAGATACTTTGAACCCTGGATGAAACTCTCGTGTAGAGGCCAATCCACCGAGCTCGCCGGCCTCAATCAGCAGCACAGTCTGCCCCGCTTTGGCGAGGTAGGTGGCACAAATAAGCCCGTTGTGACCCCCACCAATGATAATATTATCGAACCGTTGCAAAAAAACTCTCACTTTTAAAAAGATGAATAAAACTTAGGGTAGTTCTGGCATCCCCATGTCACTACCGAGCCTATACGCATTAACCACTAAGACTGATTTGTTTCCAATTCATTATTGTTTATTTCGTCACGCCATTCCGCCATGTTCATACCGATGACAACGAAGCCTGCAATCCATACAAATTCGTCCCAAGCAAACATATAGTGACCACGATATATCCAATAAGCGGCAAACCCCCAGAGCAGTGCATATAAAAACATCTTTACCAACTCCAGTGTTTGAATACTCCTTCCGCCTCCCACATTTCGATCCTGCAGCCTCACCATAATCTCAATGCTCATTAGGATTAACAGCCAAATCACTGCCTCGAGCATATCAATCCAGGCCAATTGTTTTTCTATGACCAGACCGGCCGCGTCCTGAACAATAAAAAATGTCGGTGGATCAACATAGAAAAACTGCTCTGCAGTGGACAGAGACGCGCAGTTGCTACTGTCAATTTCCGTGTAAACTAAGTTAAAAGCATAAGATAGGTCCCTCCCTGCCAGCTGACAGAGATTGGTCACATTTTCTACAGGCACCGCAGAGTTCAGCTCATAAATGTACCAACCGTAGGCGTAGAGAGTGTGGGTGACAAAAACGATACAGACAACACGCACAGCGCGGATGATCATCCAAGTCCTGGCGGACACTGCATCATCCGATAGCCAGTAGGTCTCCAATTCCAACAATAACAGTAGAATAAGCCATGCACTGAGATCGATGGTCGTGGCAAACGCACGAGAAATATCTAGAAACGAGCTACCACTCCAAAGTGTATGGCCAGCGATAACCCAATCGTTTCTGATGTAGAAAAAAAAGTTGATCACCACCAAGGTGTACACGATGAACTTTACGATTTGTCGAAAATCTAACTCAACGCCAGCTACAGATAGCACTTTGGTCGCCATATACGATCTATCCTCTTTAAAATTAACCTACTTGACTAGCTGCCCTTGATGCTTCCCATGTAAGACACCCAAATTTTACGCACACCGTCCTCACCCACCGCAAGCGTGCCCGACCAACCCACAGGAAGAATAAAACCCTCCCCTTTGTTGAAATATTGTGGCTCACCTCCAGCCGCAGTCATAATCAATTGACCGTCAAGTACTAACATCAATTCGTCATATTGCAGGTCTTCATAAGTCATTGAGCCCGGCTTACTCTCCCAGACGCCGATACCAAGATTTTCATCTTGGCTGTAATAAAAATCATCACCTCTGGCAACTAAATCACCTCGGTCTGGTAAATAGGGACTAAAATCGCCAAGATTTTCACCGGCTAACTGCAACTTATCTAGAGGCACCAAATCAGGACGTTGGTCACTGGCAGCAAAACTCTTATTAACCACAAAATCACTATCGAGGTTAGTACCTAATGCCAACATACACAGGCTCCACATTGTCAGAAGGACTATTTTGCAACTGTTGGTTAGTGTCATCATATTTCTCCTCTGTAAGATTCAGACCTATTCTTCGGGAGCCGTATCAAACTGGTCGCCCGGGTTATCAAGGGCGTACCAAGGCGCTTTAGACCCGACAAAAATATGGTATCCCTCAGGTAATTTCGGGTCACCGTCAATAACCCCCATGGCCACGTAGAGAGCGTCGGGCTCGGCACTCAAGTCGACCAAAATGTTGGAGCCACAGATTCGGCAAAATAACCGATCGTGGTCATCGGATGAAGCATAATGGGTTATCTCATCAGTGCCAGAGGTAAACTTAAAATCTCGTTTCAATACGCCGCCAAAGGTGGCGAAAGCCGCCCCATGCATTCGTCTGCATTGACTGCAATGGCAGTGACTGTAGTCGTTGATGTCGCCATGAATTTCAAATCTCACTCTGTTGCACTCGCATCGACCTGTGATCATTGTTATTCCTCTCTAGGTCATAGATTATTCGGCGGGGTCGCAGAGCTTCTTGGGTGAATCCAAAATGCCTTTTCTGAAATACGACACACGGCCCAAGTTGCTCGCCACTCTAGCTCCTTTTGATAATAAATTTCTGCCCAAATTTCGCTGGGCGGTTTTCCATCGGTGAATGTGACATCAGCCAGTGTCAGATTAGTCTTTAAAATGGGCGACCAGACGCAGGATGTGATCGTGCCAATTCGCGCCCCCTGTTTAGCATCATAGAGAAAAGCGTCTTGCGGAGGCTTGTTTCCCTCGACAATCAATTTGAGCAATCGCCGCTGGGCTGGGCGTGCCGCTTCAGCCAACAGAGCTCGCTTTCCAGTAAAATAAGGTTTATCAAAGTTGACCAACCAACCCAGACCCAGCTCATAGGGCGAGCGATCACGATCAGCGCGAACTGCCGTCTCTGCTGTATTAAAGTCATCTCCTGGCATAATAAATCCCGCCTCGATACGCACCATATCGAGGGCGCCCAGTCCTATGGGCCGAATATCAAACAAGCCCTGCTGTTTCAGAGCAAAAATAGCATCCCACAAAGCGAGGGCGTCCTTCGGATCTACCCAGCACTCATAACCCAAATCACCAGTAAAGCCTGTGCGCGACACCATGACGTCTATGTCGCCCAGGGTTCGAGCGACGCTATCGAAAGGTTTCACTACTTCGAGATCAGCAATCCCTGCACCAGTGAGCACTGCAAAGGCGGTGGGGCCTTGAATAGCCAGGGCTGCCACCTCGTGGGTTTCGTGCTCAATATTAACATCGAAACCCAAACTCGAAAGCAATAACCAGTCTAGCTGATGGTGCTGAGCACAGAGCCTGTAGTCTCCCTCACGCAAATGAAAGAGCGTGCCATCATCGAGAACTTTACCCTCGTCGTTGCACCAAATGACGTAGGTCACACGACCCGGCTTGAGATTTGAAATATCTCGGGTGACCAGCCGATTGAGAAAATCTTTCGCCTCGGGACCGGAAATACGGTACTTTTCCATGGGCGTCAGATCCATCACGCTACAGGTGCTGCGAACGGCAAAATATTCAGAGGCTAAGGTGTCGTATACTCTGGCTGTTTTATACCCATTCCAAGACATCCAGTTCTGCACCAGACAGTGCTCATCTACCCGCGCTTGAAACGGGCTGGGTTGCAATACCTCTCTATGATCAATGGCCATTGAGCGATTTTTAGCTGTGGTATTCACTTGACCACCCCCCGAATTATCCTCTGCGCCGCATTATGGCCAGGAACACCAGTAACTCCACCTCCGGGATGAGCACTGGCACCACACAAAAACAGACCATTTAAGGGCGTTTCATATTGCGCGGAACCATGGACCGGACGCATCATCAACAGCTGGTCAATACCCATGTCACCCTGATGCCAATGACCACCTTTAATATTAAAACGCTGCTCAATATCAGCTGGTGTCAGCAGCTCAGTGGCGACGATGGACTCAGAGAGATTAGGGGCATAGCGGGAGATCGTCTCCACTACCCTTTGAACAAAGGCATCGCGCGATGCTGCCCAATCAGTTTTCAGTTTATAGGGCGCAAAGGAGGCATTGACTGAAAGAACATGATGACCGGAGGGTGCCAGGGACGCATCAGCCAGGCTGGGGATGGTCATCTCAAGCACCGGATGCTCTGAGAATTCACCATACTTAGCGTGGTTGAATGCATGTTCAACGTAGCGCATGTCAGGTGCAATCAGCAACCTAGTATCCTTTAGATCTTCAAAAACTCCTTTAAAATCAGGACGCTCACTGAGAGCGAAATGTAGCTTGGCAACATCACCATTTTGACGAATGGAGTTGACTCGATGACAAAACATAGCATCTAGATGTTCAGTCCCAACAAGATCTAAGAAAGTGGTTTTTGCATCAGCATTAGACACCACAACATCGCTGGACAGGCGTTCTCCAGAAGCCAATTCAACACCACAAATACGTTCATTTTTTACTAAAATACGCTTCACTGGAGCACTGGTCTTTATCCGAACTCCGGCATTGCGGGCCGCCACATCAAGCTTGTCTGCTAACACAGAGGCGGCGGAGAGACTCAGCTGAGATTGATGCTCACCCCAGAGTCTATGCAAAAAAGTAAGCACAGTATTGGGCGTCCGCGGCCCCATATGCTGACCCAACACCGCATCCACCGACAGCGCGCCCTTCAGCGCAGGACTGTCAAACAACTCATTGAGCACATCATAGATATTGATACCACCTACGCGGAGAAACTCGCGCATAGAATCTGCGCCAAGACCAAAGCGCAGACTCCAACCCAGCTTAGCCAAGGTAAATTTATCGCGACGATCCATATCTTTGAGCCTTGGTGCAGTGTTCATCATCAGTGGCTCGAGGGCCTTCGCATAGGCGCGGAATTCGCTTTTAAAAGCCTTGTAGGCACTCTGATCTTGAGACGACAAACTAGCACCCGATACTTGATCACGCAGCAATGTGAGGTGGTTTCCATGCACATCGAGGGCCACAGTATTAGTCTCGGCATTCATTGCTGAGAGGTCAATATTTAAATCACGGCATATCTTTTGATTGAGGCCGTAGATGACGTGAGCCAAACCAGGTGTTCGATACCCCTCGGCAAAAGAATAGGAGCTGGCTGCGCCCCCGACCCGCTCTCTAGCTTCTATAAGATCCACCGAATAGCCTGCGCGCGCTAAATAAGTGGCACACACAAGACCATTGTGACCACCGCCTACAACAATGACTGAACTAGATTTAGTCATCGCCAAAATCCTCCGGAGTGGTATCGCTACGTTTTAAATCTCGCAGTATTTCCCGAGCGGAATTTGCTCCCGGAGCACCCATTACCCCACCGCCAGGGTGGTTGGAAGAACTGCACATGTACATATTCTTCACTGGGCCCCGATACTGAGCGTAGCCGGGGAAAGGGCGATTAAACATCAGCTGATCCAAGGTCAATTCACCTTGAAAGATATTGCCCTCCGTGAGTCCCACCTCTGCTTCAAGCTCTCTAGGTGTGCGTATTTCAGCATGCAAAATAAGATCTTTAAAATTGGGACTATAATCGCCAATTTGATTAATCACTGCGGCTCCGAAAGCATCCCGTTTCTCATCTGTCCAACCCCCTTCCACTTCTGCGGGGCAGTACTGCACAAATACGGACATCATATGTTTACCCGGCGGCGCCATGGTGGGGTCGTATTGGGTTGGTATAACCATATCCACATAGGGATCTTGAGACCATCGATCATCTTTCCAATCATCAAAGGCTCTCTCAAGGCGCTCTAAGGTGTCAGAAAAATGCATGTGTCCCAAGGTCAAGGGGGAACCACTGGGCAGTGCTGGGAATTCCGGCATGCCATCCAGCGCAATGTTCACCTTGCCGGAAGAACCGCGTATTTTGAAATTTTCTGCTCGCCTGACAAGGTCAGGCGGCAGATCTTTAGCATCCATGAGCTTTAAAAATGTGCGTTTGGCATCTAAGTTTGAAATGATAGTGCGCGCCTTAATCTCTTCACCATTAGCCAACACCACACCGGTTGCTTTGCGCCCCCGCACCAGTATGTTCGCTACTTCAGCGCCGGTACGAATGTCTCCACCATAAGATTTGAAAGAGGATGCTATTGCCGCGGCAACCGAACCCATACCCCCTCGAGCAAAACCCCAAGAGCCGACATTGCCATCGACATCACCCATGGCATGGTGAAGTAATACATAGGCGGTACCGGGAGAATAGACACCTAATCCAGTACCAATAATGCTTCCTCCAGAGAAGTGAGCCAAAATCACATCGCTCTCAAAGTACTGCTCCAAATACTCGGCGATTGACATGGTGAAGAAGCGGATAAATTCGTAGATCTGGCTCTCACTCAAACTGTAGAATTGTTTCAGTAAGTAGGCAAACTCCATTGCATCACGCATCTTGAAGGAGGCGGGATCAGGCGGCGTACGCAGCAAAAAGCCACGAATCAAACGACACCATTTCATCAAGTCTGCATCAAACCGTATGGCAGCGTCAGCGTCGCGCTTTGAATGTCGAGCCAACTCTCGGCGGCGCACATCACTCTGGTGATAGCTGCCAAAGTAATCGCCATTTTGCTTAAAAGTGACGCTACCTTGCAGTGGCACCACCTCTAATCCGTGGCGACCCAAATCTAAAGCTTGATATATCTCCGGTCGAAAAAGACTACAGACGTAAGAGCAATTGGAATACTTCCAGTCTTTGTGCAGCTCCAAACTTGCAGTAGCGCCCCCAACGTAATCATTCTTTTCCAGCACGAGCACGTCCATTCCAGACTTCGCCAGAAAAGCACCGTTGGTCAGACCATTGTGTCCAGCGCCAATAATAATTGCGTCGTAAGTTTTCATGCTAGGGTTCGCTATGATGCTGTCAACCTGAGTATAACTTTACCACTGCATTCTGCATTCGTTGCCTATAGGTTGAAAGTCTGCCATAGAAACAGTACAAATGGCAGGGTCACAGTTTATTGATATGCCATTTTTCATCTCGGTACTTCAATCTATTAAAGAGTTTAGAAATAGTGCTGAACTAAACAGAAGAGAAAAAAACATAACCGAGACAGGGTGGCGGAGCGCAAGCTGATTTCTGATATTGGAGCTTTTAAGATGCCCAGAGACGCGCAAGTCGAAGAAGTTGATGTGTTGGTTGTAGGAGGCGGAACCGCGGGTTTTGGAGCAGCTGTTGCCGCTGGCCGCAAAGGTCTTAATGTCATGATGATTGAAGCCACCAGTAAAGTGGGCGGCGTCATGGCGTTTTGCCCGGGAATGCCCTGGGGGGCAGCCTACCCCGCAAACCAAATCGTTGGCGGTCTGATGGGCGAGCTCACTCATTGTCTTGAATCAATGACTCCACCTGCGGCGGAAAAACGCCCCTGCACGCTGGACAATTTCGGTCCGGAAATAGTCTATGACCACGATATTGCAACCCTAACGATGTTCACTATGTTAGAACAAGCCAATATCGACGTTCGACTCAACTGTACCGCAATCGAGCCTGTGATGGCCGGGTCAAAAATCACCAGTGTGCACTGTTGTGACCGCAACGGTATATTTTCTGTAAAACCTCAAATCGTACTGGATTGCTCGGGGGATGGCGACATCTCGGCCAAAACCGGCGTTCCTTTTACTGTAGGTGATAACAATGGCAACACCATGGGGGTGACCTGTTCATTTCACATGATCAATGTGGACTGGAATCAAGTATTTGCCGACGATGATCCCTATTTTACATCCCATGCCGCTAAAGGCATTGCAGAGGGAAGATTGCATCCCGATTTGGCCAAGCTGTATCTGATGAAGGCCTTCCACCACAACACAGTTTTCTGTAATTCGGTTCATGTACGCGGAGTCAATGGAATGGATCCCTCTGCCATCACTCAAGCAACTCAGGAGGGTCGCCGACGCTGCCATCAACTCGCTGAATTTTTAATTGCCTCCGTACCGGGATTTGAGCAGGCCCATATGTCACTGCTATCCCCTACTGTGGGCGTACGAGAGACACGAAAGTTACAAGCAGTTTACCAATTGACCGGAAACGACCTAGCCTCAAACACAAAGTTTGCGGATGGCATCGTCTGTTGTGACAACCCCATCGATGATGTTATGCGTGACTCTGCCGATATGACCCATGAGGCCATTGTGACATCGGGAAATTACTACAGCATCCCGTTCCGATCACTAATGCCAGTTAAGATTGAAAACCTACTCTTTGCAGGACGCATTATCTGCGCAGATCCCATCGCCTTCGCATCGGTTAGAGGAATGCCTCAATGCATGACCATGGGTCAAGCAATTGGCACGGCGGCCGCCATGGCAATTAAAAACCGCTCAAGGGTACAAACGGTGGACACAGGCCAATTAGTGCAAGAACTCATTTCGCAGGGAATCAACGGCCTGGGCCACCACAGGCTAGGGCGATAGATCAGCCGGAACTCGGTTGCGTCGTTCCAATTTCAGCAGCGGATGGCTTGTTAATTCAATGATGACTCGCTCGCCATCAAACAATAACCATGCACTGCGGTGATCCTTATGTTCGTTGAAAATAGAGAGGTTACCGATGGTGTGAGCTAAACCCCACGACCAAGATGAGCAATTAACCGTTCCTATTTGAGTGGCAACACCGTCAACATCAGCATAGACAAGATCACCCGACTCCAGGTCAATCTTCTTGTCCACTTGAAATTGCTTCAAAACAAAACGCTGACCGTTTTCTCTCTCTTTAATCAGAGCGTCTCTTCCAACAAAGTCAGCCTTATTCAGATCCACCAACCATCCCAAGCCCACCTCAAAGGGTGAGCGCTGAAAATATGGATCTGGGTCAGCCTCAGTGGAAAAATCCCAGCCAGCGACAATAAAGCCGCCTTCGAGCCGGCAGGCTTCCAATGCGCTCAACCCATAGCCGGGCAGCGGCATGGACAAATGGCTGCGAGTCAAGTCTAGGGCTGATTTAAACAACGGCGTGAACTGTGGCTCAAACCATAGTTCATAACCCAGATCCGCAGTGAATCCCATGCGCGCCAATTTGACGATTGACCCATTGCGGGCGAAATCTCTCACCTCAAAGGGCTTTATGGTGGCAACATCAGCGAAACCCATATCATCTAGCACGGCAGCTGAGGCAGGGCCTTGAATAGCTATGCCATGCCAATCATCAGTACACTCTGAAATGTTTAACTGTGAGGGATCGATGCCCAAGGAATTAGAACATTCAACCAGATAATCACTGTGATCTATGTCCGATGGCATAAACAAATAATCGTCATCGGCAAATTTGTACAGGATCGAATCGTCTTTGAGCAATCCATCGGCATCACAGAAGGCCACATAAATGCCTCGCTGAGACGGCGAACCACTCACTGGCCTGATGAGAACATAATCGAATAGTTGTCCAGCTGCGGGACCGGTTACCCGGATCTTACGTATTGGCGAGACATCAAACAGAGCGCAGCGCTGCCTAAGTTCTGTATATTCATATTCCGCATCCCCGTAATCCAAGGCCAAGGTAAACTCATTCCAGTTAATAAAATCGATATCCTCGATGCCTGCGGCCATGAAGCTATCAAATGACTGGCTTGCTCGTCGGTTAAAGAACTCAAAGAACGGTGCTTGTTTCATAAGGATCCTATTATTTTTGACAAGATACTACCACTTATTGAAGGTATCACACGCTCTGCCTATAGGTTCGGAATTGCCATGCAATGCTAAGCACTAATCTAGAAAGGTGAATTAGCTGTAGGATATCAGTTATGCATTCAAGACTGGATAATTTTTGTTGCCTTCAGTTACACTAAGGCAAATATTGCCCGTCGCTATTTAGAGGTTCGCCATTAATCCCAGCCAACAAAAACAACTTTTCGATGCTGCTTTTAGTCAGATTCGTGATGGCCATCCACAGGAGGCACTGCAACGCTGTGTCAGTGCATTGGAGCAATTTCCCCAGGATGCAAACCTTATATGCCTGGCTGGACAAGCTTGTCTGATGCTCAAGGATCTCTCCGCCGCTGAAAAATTTGTACTGCAGGCACTAGAGATTTATCCATCCTTTGCCAATGCCCATGAACTTCGCGGTGATTTACGTTTGCTCCAAGGGAATTTAGATGGAGCCACTGCGAGCTACACAAAGGTAAAGGAAATCAGTCCGGAACGTCATCATATCGACAAGAAACTTCAAAAAGTTGAGGAAATCGCACAGTCTCAACCCAACGAGGCCGGCAGCGCTGTGGACTTCACTTTTGCCGCTGAATTGGAGCAAGCGGCAAAATTCAAAGAGGAAAAGAAGCCGCAAAAAGCTGAGGAAATCTATCGTCAAATTCTGCGTAGAAACCCAAACCACAGTGAAGCGATGCGATTACTCGCAGGAATAGCAGCAGGACAAAACCAGTATATGGATGCCGAGCAGCTGCTAAAATACGCCGTAGCCAAGTCGCCCAACTTTGCCAGAGCTTGGCTTGATCTGTCAAAAATACAATTGGATATGGGAAACTATCCGGGTGCCATTCAAAGTGCCGAGAAGTTAACCTCGCTAGCGCCCGATGTTGCAGAATCCTTCGTTGCATTGGCCAATGCGCAGGCGCAATCCAATAAGCACGATGCGGCCATCGAGAGTTACCATAGTGCACTCAGTGTTTCTCCAGACCACCGAGGTGCTTTCTCCGGATTGGCCCATCAATTGAAAACCATCGGCAATCAGACCGAAGCCCTGGCTGTTCACCGGCAAAATATCGCAGCCAATCCCACCAACAGCGAGCCCTACTGGAATATGGCTAACCTAAAGACGTTTCGTTTTGAACAGTCCGAGGTTGATGCCATGGAGGCGCTGTTGAAGGCACCCGACATAGACGATCTGTCCATAGTTCAATTGTCCAATGCATTGGGATTAGAGTACGAATCACAAAAAGACTTCGATCGTGCATTCAGCAATTTTAGACGCTGTAATGACACACGCAGAGGCGTTGAAAATTATGACCCCGTTGGTCATGAGGTACTTATCGATCAACTCATTGAAGTTTTCGATAAGGATTTTATCGCAGAACAGCAAGGTCAGGGAGACCCAGATGCATCGCCCATCTTGATCGTTGGCCTGCCTCGGTCCGGGTCAACCTTGATTGAACAGATTCTTGCCAGCCACAGTATTGTCGAGGGCACTCATGAACTCAGCGATCTTGCACAGATGGTTCAAACACTGAAACGGCGCAATGCCCGCGGCCTCCACTTTCCGGAAAATATGCGTGAAGCTGGGCAACAAAGCTGGGCTGAGATTGGTCGAGATTATCTACAACGGGCAGCAAAATATCGTTCCGATAAACCCAGGTTTATCGACAAAAATCCAAACAATTTTATTTACGCAGGTTTACTGCACCTGACGTTGCCCAACGCCAAGATTATTAATGCTATTAGACACCCACTGGATAGCTGTTTTGGTAGTTACAAACAACTATTTGCTAGCGGTCAACCGTTTAGCTACGACTTAATTGAGGTGGGCGAGTATTACCTGCAATATCAGCGTTTGATTGATCACTGGCACAAAGTCATTCCCGGAAAAGTATTGGATGTGCATTATGAAAATGTAGTGGCGGATTTAGATACTCAGGTGCATCGAATCCTCGACTTTTGCGAACTGCCCTTTGAGGAGTCATGTTTACGTTTTCATGAGACCAATCGCGCAGTTCGCACTGCCAGCTCTGAGCAGGTGCGACAACCAATATACTCAAGCTCGATCAATTTATGGAAAAACTATGAGCCTCATCTCAGCGACCTCATCGAGGTATTGGAACCGCTGCTGTTGGAGCTTCCCGTTGAGGACCGACCAAAAAGTCTGCAACAACTCTAACAATTGTCTACCGTCCCGGGCACGACATTAACTATTAGCACTTAACTCCTCCGAACCTATAGGCGCGGTAGCCACTAGAATGCCTTCGAGCGATGTTAGTCGCTCAGAGCTCGTTATCATGAACTATCTGTAGTCAAAAATGCGTCACTGGGAGGACCAACATGACTGACATGTATTCAAAACACTTCAAATCTGCACCCCTGGCCGCAGCAATCGCAGCTGCCCTCGTCTCACCGTTGTCTATCGCTCAAGAAGAGAGTGCTGCACCCGCGCTAGAAGAAGTTGTGGTAACCGCGCGCAAACGAAGCGAATCCATTATGGACATTCCCGCCAGCGTGCAAGCCTTATCGGAAGATGATCTGAAAGAGATGGGAGCAAAGAATATCGCTGACTACGTGCGCTTCTTACCGGCAGTGACGGTGGTGGATTACGGAGCCGGCGTGTCAACCGTGGTTTTTCGCGGCGCAACCACCAGTGCCGGTTATGTTGGCGAATCCACTTCCTCGGTATATATGGATGAGATTTCTCTTACCACCTCTGGTCAGCAACCATCAATCAGAATGGTCGACATTGAGCGAGTGGAGTCCCTCGAAGGTCCTCAGGGAACGCTCTATGGCTCGGACGCCCAGGCTGGAACCCTGCGCATCATCACCAATAAACCGAAGATAAATGAAAGAGAAACCGTTGTTGATGTTCTAGGGAAGTCAAGCAGTGAAGGCGAAGCCAGCTATGACGGTTCCATAGTCTTTAATGTACCTCTTGTGGAAGACAAACTCGCAGCTCGTTTCGTTGCCTTCAAGGCTAAAGATGGCGGCTACATCGACAATGTATTGGGCAATACCATTACCAACGATCTTAAATCTGACGCGGTTTATGGTCGCTCTCCCTCAGGATGGGGCACCATCGACAACAGTGACGTGGTCGCCGATGATATCAATGACTACAACGTGCAAGGCTGGAGAGCTGCCGTTAAATGGGATATCAATGAAGAGTGGTCTGCGACGTTAACTCACATCAATCAAACCTCTGAATCAGGCTCCTACAGCGGCTTTGATCCCAATGTGGGTGACCTTCAAACAATCCGTTACAACGAGGAATTCTATGACGTTGATTACGACATCAGCTCATTAGTGGTGGAAGGTGATCTTGGCTTTGCACAGCTTGTCTCGGCGACCTCATACTACAACAGCGACAGTGAATTCAATCAGGATGTCACCAACTACCACAAGTCATATTCTGCCTACTACTGTATCCAATACTCAGGTAATGCAGCCTACTATGCGCCCTATTACTTCGCCGTTGATGGTGGTTGGATGTACGCAGAAGGCAAATACTGTAATGCTCCCACCGTTGAAGGCGATTACCTCGCGGCTTTCTATGAAGACATCACCTATGATCGTTTCAGCCAGGAAATCAGACTGTCCGGTGAGACTGAAACCTTTGACTGGCTTATCGGGGCATTCTATGAGGAGAGTAACTACGGCTGGATAGAGAACTTTGGCTATCCCACCGCTAATGTCAATGGTCGTGGCACGCCGAACGAGCTGTATCAGCAAACGGTCTCTCTAGCATGGAATGAGTGGTTTTTCGGCGAGTCATTTCCCAACGCCACTGAAAACTGGTACGCCAACAGCGACAAAGATACCAAGCAAGTAGCGATATTCGGAAACACCACCTGGCGTCTCAACCAACAGTGGGACCTCACTCTTGGAGCTAGATATTTTGATCGAGAAAATCAAACCACCTACTTTGAAGAGCACCCAACCGGTAATCTGGATGCCGACCCCAACTCCCCTGATGGCATCACTCGAATGCTTGGCGAGGATGCCGAATTTGTTCCCAAGGTTGCGTTGTCTTACAAACCGTCTGATGATGACATGATATACGGTCTATGGACGATTGGTTATCGCCCCGGCGGCACCAATCGTCAGCGTGGTAACCCCGCGTTCCCCCAGCAGTATGACCCAGACAAGATGACGAACTACGAGTTCGGTTACAAAGGAACCTTCGCAGATGATACCGCCTCTATTGTGTTAACTGGTTTTATGATGGAATGGCAAGACTATCAGTTCGAACTGGTGGACCCGAGCACAGGCAAATGTCCCGATGGAGAAGCGGAAGATCAACCTGGCATCTGTGGACAACCCTATCAAGTGGGGGTGTACAACGCCGGTGATGCGTCGATTAACGGCGTCTACATTGAGATGGATTGGAATCCATCGTCTCAGCTCAACGTTGGATTTAACGCAGAGTGGTTGGATGCTAAAACTGATACAGACCTGGACGTCGGTGACTTGTTTGTCGAGTCAGGCACTCAACTGCCACTGACACCAGATTTAACCGGCGGTCTCTGGGCGACCTACAACTGGCCAGTGCCCGCATTTAACGCCAATGGTTACATGCGTGTGCAGTGGTCTTACTCAGGTGAGCGATCATCTCAATTACAATACGTCCCTATGGTAAATGATGATGGCTCATTTAACCCTTACCCTCAGTTCATTGAGCCCTCGTA
>CAXRFT010000037.1:0-7393 GCA_964230135.1 Porticoccaceae bacterium
TTGAACGTATTCACGGCAGCGGCACCCAGCGACAATTGATAGATAATCTGTGAGACCTGTGACAATAAATCAATAACTCTAATGTCCTTGTCCTCAGTATCTACTGGCACAACAATGGTGTCACCAGGCTGAATCCCCGAATTTACTGCTTTAAAGCGAAATAAACGCTGTTGCGGCGCTAACACCTCACCACTGGCTTTCACCACATAAATACCATCGTCATCAGCAGAGGGTTTCAATCCACCGCTTTTTAAAATGTAATCCTTCGGTGTTAAGCCTTGATCAAACAAATAGGATGTGGGTCGCTGCACCTCACCAATGATGGTCACTTCTTGACTCATCTTGGGCACAATCAAACGATCATCTTTTTGCAAAACAATATCTTCGTTGGCACCCACCATAATCTCTGCAAGCGGAATCACCAGCCTGCCGACAACATCTAGGTCTGCCAAAGACTCTAACGCCTCTTCTTGAGCGGACAAATCCACCGTCTGTTCATCTACATCAGCATTCGATTGCTTCAATCGCTCAAGCTCCAACTGTTCCTTTAGTAATTTATTCAGCCGAGCAACCTCTTGCTGCTCGCGCTTCTTTAATGACTCACGAGTAAAAACTGAACCATCTACGAAGGCCTCCGAAGTAAATCCACCGGCGCGAGCTATCACTGACGTCAGACTTTCTCCTTTTTCAAAATCGTAGACCCCCGGGAAGACGAACTCGCCCTCCAGTGTGATCGACTGTCGCTCCTGAAAATTAGGAATGGTGCGGAACTCAACATAATCAAGCGCCGTTAGTTCAAGGCTTGAACTAGCATCGAGGCGAGCAATTTCGATCGTATTAACAGCTGAATCTGGATTTGACAGATCAATTCTCCCTATCTCGGCGGTTTGGGAGTACGCCGACTCCTTCAGCCCACCCGACAAGGAAATCAAATCCTGCACCGTCATTTGCGCCACCAGAGGGTACTCTCCCGGAAAACGCACCTCACCACCAGATGAGACAAGGTTCGTCAAATTATCAAAACGGGACTGCCGTTTAAACATTTCTATGTAAGGAGCAAGCTGTTCCTGCCGATCACCATAGGACGAAAAAATTTCAATCCGATCTCGAGATTGAAGAGTGATATTGCTATCACTGTCAAGTTCGGCAAATATTTCCTGGGGAGAGAATATAAAAGCGTCTATATCGGCGCTATTAGCGCGCTCCCGAAACAGGAGAGCGACAGAGGCATCAGCTTCTATCTGCAGTGTCTCCAATGTTGGTAAGACATCCGATATCCGCATGCCCTCTCGCCAGCTAAAGTCACCAGGATACCGAACCGCCCCGTTGACCGACACGATGTTTTCCATGTAATCTGAAATCGGCGCCACGGTAAGATGGTCACCCACCGTAAGATTAAAACTTTTGCCTGCGTCACTGTTGAGATCGAGATCAACAACCGTCATGAACCCAGTTGCAGCAATCCTCTCCAAACGCACACTCTTTCCGTAGGCCTTGGCAGCAAAACCACCCGCGAGTGCGATTAAATCTCCCGCCGTTTCACTGCCTTTCAGCTCATAAATCGCCGGTCTCAACACCTCACCCATAATAGACACCTGATCACCCACTGTGGGGATATAGATGACATCGGAATCTCTCAAGCGCAGATCGTTAGCTGTATCTCCTCTCATCAATAGATCGTAGAGATCAAGAGTTGCGACCACCATACCTTGACGCTTGATCTGAATGTTTCTCAGCGAGCCTATATCACTGACGCCGCCACTGCTTATCAATGCTTGGGTGACAGTTGCCAGCGACGACACTGTATAGGCACCCGGCTTATAGGCTTCTCCCAGCACAAAAATTTGCATTGACCTCAGCGCACCCATGCTTATGCTCACTTGAGCACCAACAATCTGTTGGGCGATACGGCTTTTCAACATCGCTTTGGCTTCAGCGTAGGACAATCCAGCTAAGGCGACAGGGCCGAGTTCGGGGAAATCGACAATGCCTTCTCGATTAATCTCTAAACTAAAGCTGTTGTTGGTTTTACCATAAAACAGAATATCCAGACTATCTCCCGGCCCCAGAGAATAGTCGGGTGATACCGACAAGCTCGCCGTGGGAGCAAAAGTGCTGGGTGCGTTAGCAAAGAGGTCGTAGCCGTAGGGTTTGAGTAGTGATTTCTCGATCTCAGCCTCGGTAAGTGGCTCTATGTTCTCATCTGCGCCATTGTCTGCTTCAAATTGAGGCAAGCGCCCGTCATTTGCCACCTGTTGATCGAAGGACAATTGTTCCGATGCAGTACTCGTCGAGACTGTCGCTCGTGGGATCGTCGGCAGCGGCACTGTTACTTGAGTTTTTCTCGATGTCGAGGACACCTGGCTACACAGTTGATCCACATCGTAACCGGCACTCTCAGCCATGGCTTTCTTCGCCGGAGTCAAGTCGCTGCACAACGCTTGTGCTTGATCAAGATTCTGCGCGAGTGACATATTAGCGACGGTGTAAAGCACACTAAATACCAGCGCGCTGAACAACAAATAGTTAGCTGTCTTTCCCTTCATTTTATACTGATCTCTCTTTCAATTTTCTAATTTAGCTTGGACAAGGTTATCGCTCTATGCCTCTTATCAATCACCTGCCGAATAATCGCAATGTTACCCTCAGCGTTGACAAGAATACTGTTTTTATACTGCCGATCACCGTAACACAGTTGGGAATATTGAACCATGTTAGAATCATCACGCTGCTGCCAATCCTCACAGCGGTGAGTCGCTGTAAGTCTAGCCTTATCGTTGAACGATCTCTGATCGAGTTGATCATCGACAACGATATCAATTTGACTGCGCCCCATTCCGCGAACTTTACTAATCGACCATCCATCAAAAAGCACCAAGTCGCCAGCGCTATTTGAGAACAACACCCCCTGGGGAATCGATATGGCGTATACCACCGCCTCATACCCGGCGTAGTTTACCATCCAACTGTTGTCGGACAAATCAATTCGATTATTATCAAACTGGGCCAGGATTGAAGACAGCTGTGTCGACTTGACAACGCATCCGCTTAATAAAATTAACAACAACACCAGGACCCACTTTGCGTTATTCATCAGGGCACCATCCTGTTTGAGGTTTCGCTCAGCGCGTCATAACGTGTCGGACGAGTGTCCCACCAGATAGTGCCGCTATGAGCCTCCAACCGCTGACCACCATCTCTCTGTATTGGCCGCATTCGGTTACCAAAACTTGCCCTGCTGAGACCACCGATAAGATTGTCCAATGGAATTTTAAAAAACATACCTTTATCAAAGCTACCTTCACCAAAATCTGCGGCGGAAACATCGGTTTTAGTTGCCCACAAACCTACCATCCAGCCATTGGAAAATGTTCTTCTAACCTCAAGCGTTGCCCCAACATCTTTGGCTAGATAACGGCCGGCATGAACTGCCATATCGACGTTATAAAATGGCGTTGCCCAGTAAACGCTGGCAAATGCTGTGGAAGTGGAATAGTCAAGATGCTTGAAAGACTTATCAAAATCTCTTTTCCTCACCCAATTGGCACTCAACCCAAAAGCCAGTCGCGATTGAAACGGCTGATAGAGCAACTCACCCCCAATCCCACTGTACATATCCTCCAGAATTCCGCCAAACGCACGATAATACACATCGCTTCGCCAGTTGCCACGCTTCTCTAAATAGAGAGAATCAAGACCGGTATCGCCCTGAACAAGATACTTGACAACATCGGAACGCACCCGCGGCAACACTGACCCGGAATCTGCCCGGCGACTCTGATCAAAATTGTTGTTTATGTCGTAACCAAAGGACCCTCTCAATGCCCAGTTGCTAGGCAAAGCGAGCTCTACACCCACCTCGGCATAAAACTGATACCGCAGGGGATCGTCTGGATCAAACAGTTGGGTACGAGTTGCTAAATTGACATCAAAGACTATTTTTTTCGTCACAAAATTAGTCTTGTGCTGGACGTAAGCGAGCGACTCGGCCGGCGCTACTCTAATCTCGCGTTCGACAATCTGTCGATTTCTGCCGTAGGTCAAAGACGGTCGGCGCAAACGCACCGAGTGAGTTCTGTACCCCTCCTCTTCCAGAATAATATTAAAAGTATTCACTGTCATCGGTAGGTGCAGATCGGCCAGTCGCGCTATTGCACTAATAGCATCAGCCCATAGTGTGTAGCCGGTATTTCCAATCACCAGCGTCGCTGTTCTGGTGGATACATCCAGAGTTGCTTCTAACAACAGTAGATCTGAACGCTCCACATCAAACAACAACATGTCATACCATCGATCTTTATCTAGCCCCACGGGAAGCTCATCCGCTGCATAGTCTAAACTGGAGCGAAAAAGTTTTACTGAGGGTTTAGGTGGCAGGATCTTACTGTCCAAATACGCATTCAATGCTATCCCCCACTCTTCATTGTGCTGGCGGGAAACAGTGATAGCAACACCCGGCAGGGCGTCCCACTTTAACGCTGCGGAAATAGAGCTTTCTGGTGCACGTCCACCGCGCGCTTGCTCCCATTCATAGCGGTCTGGATTATATTCGATCATGGCAGTTAGCGGCAGCGATTCGAGCTGGTAGGAAATTCCGCCGAACAAACCGACCTTTTCGCCACTAAAGAATGTGTCAGTGGACAACTCACCACCGGTGCCCTGAAAATCGGAACGCTCTTCGAATGAAGAGCTTAACTTGGTCATCGGATTATTAAAATTACCATCACCCGCAAGCCTCCCCCAGCCCAAGCCAAGAGTCAGATCAAAATTACCCAGTCGTTTCGAAGCCACTAGATACTCAGACCCCCAAACACCTGTACCGACTAAATCTCGGATCCCCAACGCTACCTGAGGATAACGGTCTGACTCGGGTAGTAATCGGACTTTCGCTCCGTAATTACGATCCCAATGAAAAAACTCATTGAATCCAGAGTAACGAAAAGTTCCCTCTAGCCAGGGAGTTACCTGATAGGTTATTGCATAGGCATTAGTTCTTGATTGTATGGCCGCTGTGGAGGTAAATATTCCATCAACAGACATACGTGCAGTGGGAATATCAATCAGCCCGGTGGTACCAAAGTCCGAGGCATTTAAAACCGTGGGCGCGCAGAATAGAAGAAACGGCATCCAAGACAGATACAACCGTTTTTTAAAACTCTTATTAGATTTTGTCCGTGGCATGCTGAGTCAAACAATTCCCTTGCAAGGGTATCTGCGTGTTGTTACTGGCTGATCGAGCTGATCATAGTACTACTTCCTACTATGTCAACCAACTTTACAGTAGCACAAAAAAAGGGCATTAAAATGCCCTTTTTCAACTTCTTTGCCCCTAGGTTCCAGAGGTACCGGTACTCGAGGTTCCTGTGGTAGTAGTGCCGGTAGTACCAGTCGTCGTCGTTGTGGTACCTGTCGTAGTGGTAGTCGTCGTCGGCGGCCCTGTTGGCGTAGGCGTAGGCGTAGGCGTAGGCGTTGGCGTAGGCGTAGGCGTAGGCGTAGGCGTAGGCGTTGGCGTAGGCGTTGGCGTTGGCGTTGGCGTAGGCGTTGGCGTAGGCGTAGGCGTAGGCGTTGGCGTTGGCGTTGGCGTTGGCGTAGGAGTAGGCGGCGCAGGAGTGGCATCGTCACCATCGACGAAATCAGCTATAATCGCAGCGCCCACTGCACCAAGCCCGAGTGCAGCTGGCAAAGAAATTCCAGAAACTTTTCCCGCCATCGCTTTACCGGCAGCTTCTTTTGCCGCTGCAGTCTCTGTGGATGCCTCTTGCTCGATACCTGCTGAATCATCATCCGATTCCTGGTTTTGCGTTATAGCAACTTGTGAGAGGGACAGCGACAATGCCACCGCTATGGCAATATCCTTCTTTTTAAACATAAACGAGGCCTCCACTTGGCCGAAATTCAAAAGATCTTTGAGTCCACGGAATTATACACATGAAACAAGCAAATAAAACTGTTTTGTAAAACTTTTTCAACAATTGTTGATACTGAACTCAAGTGCACCACTCTGGACAGTTAAAAAGATTCTTCTCATCATGTCTCAGTCAATTTGCACCAACTTGGCCTCTTTTACCCGAGAGGTTTTTCATAAATCTTGTCAGTTCATAAACTTTTTATCGACAACAGAAGCTTGAACCTGAACCTTAAATACAAATAATTCACAAGTTAGCAGTATTTGATGCTTACAATCAGTTCTCAGTCATTGACACACTCTCGCAAGCAAGAAACAAAGCGTATAAACTTGTCTACGGTTTGTAACTACCTAAACATTGGACACAAGATGCAGCTTAATCAAGAATGGCGTCAATGGGTAACCGTTAATATAGCGCGCGGCAGCGACCTACATCAGCTTTATCAAATCCTGCTGGAACAGGGTTTTGATCGCGATACCATCACCGCACAAATAGGTTATTCACCCCTACCTAAACATCATTTCAGCCGAGAGTGGAAAACCTGGCTCGAAGACAACATCGCGGCCGGAGTTGACAAGCAAACTTTGTTCAAAATCTGCTTGGACGAAGGTTTTAGTTACAGTGCTATTGAAACTAACTTGAAGTTCACTCCTGAGGTCGACTTGGCATCTGTGTCCAATCCACTGTCTGACACCGAGACGCCAATCAATGCTATCGATATCAGTCGCTTGCATGTGCCCAATGCAAAAAGTTATCAGTCTGGCTCTCTGAATATTTTTGTGGTGGACAAATTTTTGAATAAACGCGAGTGCCAACAGTTAGAATCTGAACTGGCAAGACGAATGACCGAAACAGTGCTGTCGGGCTTGCAATATGATGAAAAAATAGAAATTGGTGGATCCTGTCTTCTCGACGGCGAGACTGGCAATATGTTTGGAGAAATTGATCAACGATTGTGTAAATTAATCGCTATCCACCCCTCCCATGGAGAACCACTGCGAGGAGAAATTTGGAGTGCGGAGCAAAATAATCATCTTTATTTAAAGGCGCTAGAAACAGCTGAACTGAACCCTGACAGCAGCCAACCGGGTGATAGAATCTATGCTGTATCGGTCTACCTCAACGACACATCGGTAGGTGGCGAAACTGATTTCATCAATACAGATATCAGCCTTGAGCCCCGTGCCGGTATGGCCGTTATCTGGTCGAACACAGATTCTCAAGGCGCACCACTGCATCAGAGCCTGCGGCGAACGCAGCCAGTGCTAAAGGGTCATAAGGCAGTACTGACGAAGTGGTTTCGAAGTCACTGCAGCAACAGCAATAGGCCTCTTTCCTTCAACCGCGATGCCAATGAAATAATTCCGGCCTACACTAAAGCAGGATTTTGTAAGCGAGTACTACCAAGTCGTTTGTTTACCAAAATTACCGACTTTTACACTGATAATAGTGCCAGCATTGCCGAGGAAACAGTGGAAGGCGGCTAT
>CAXRFT010000038.1:0-29259 GCA_964230135.1 Porticoccaceae bacterium
ATTCTTGCCATCCAAAACCCATGATCATACTCCTATCTGGTTATTCTTTATTTCGTGCTGCTTTTTCTTCTAGCCCTGAGAGATCAAAGCGCCTTTCTAATTCATCCAGCACAGCGCTGGCGTCCTCTCCAAAATGAGATAACATCACCATGGTGTGAAACCAAAGATCGGCAGTTTCATAAATGAGCTCACGGTTATCACCGCTGTGGGCGGCGTCTTTTGCAGCAATCAGTGCCTCAGTTGCCTCTTCACCGACTTTTTCGAGAATCTTATTGAGGCCACTGTGGTGCAGGCTTGCAACATAGGACTCATTTGATGACACGTTTTTGCGCGCTTCAATTACTTGGCTAAGCTTATCTAAGCGAGAGTCGCCCATCAGTAAATATCCTTGAGATCTTTTAGGACTGGGTCCACTGTCTGCCAATTATCGTTGTCAAATGCCCGATAGAAACAGGATTGACGGCCGGTGTGGCAGGCGATGCCGCCCAGTTGATTGACCCGCATTAATACAGCATCGGTATCACAGTCCAGTCTCAGCTCAATCAATTCTTGCACATGTCCAGAGGTCTCTCCCTTGCGCCAAAGTTGTTGTCGTGATCGCGACCAGTAGACGACGCGCTTCTCCTGCACTGTCAACGCCAGCGCATCACGGTTCATCCATGCCAGCATCAAAACAACACCACTCTCCGCATCCTGGGCAATCGCCGGAACTAATCCATCGCTGTTCCAGCTGACCTCATCCAAAAACTCCATGGTTGAATACCTATTTTCCTTGTAAAAATTCAATTATGGCAGGTGTGGCGTCGCAACTAAAGCCGATACCAACGAATTATTAAAATAGCGAGGCCAGATAGTACCAGTCCAGTGCTTATTGAGAAGGGCTGTGACTGCAACTCCACCGAAGTGGACATAGCGAGAGTCACCCCTGCGACAATCGCTGAGCAGCCTAGCACTGCGGCAAGACCAGATTTGCCAAGGACCTTTGCGCCATCTTTTTCACCCTTGTGCTGGTTATTGTCCAATTGACGGTTTTGTAAATTTTCCAGCGCTTCAAACACCATCGGTGGAATCTTTGGCAGTTGTTCTAGCCAGTCTGGTCCGTAGCGTTTTAGCTGCTTAAACATGGCCTTTGGCGAGTAGCGATCTTTCAACCACTGTTCTAGATACGGCTGTGCCGTTTGCCACAAATCGAGGTCGGGGTAGAGCTGACGCCCCAAACCCTCAATATTGAGCAGGGTTTTCTGCAATAACACCAGCGAAGGCTGTACTTCCATATTAAAACGCCGCGCAGTGGCAAACAAATCAATCAGCATATGGCCGAGGGATATTTCACTCAGCGGACGTTGAAATATGGGCTCACACACCGAGCGAATAGCGCAGGTAAACTCGTTGATAGAGGTGTCTTTCGGCACCCAGCCTGAGGTCACGTGCAGCTCTGCCACCAGACGGTAGTCACGCTGAAACATGGCCAGCAGATTGCGCGCCATATAGTACTGATCGTCACTGGACAGAGATCCCATTATTGCGCAGTCCACGGCAATATACGTAGGTGACGCGGGGTTACTGATATCGACAAAGATATTGCCGGGATGCATGTCCGCGTGAAAAAAATTATGCGTGAATACCTGGGTAAAAAATATTTCCACACCGCGTTCAGCGAGCAATTTCAAGTTAACACCGGCGGCATTGAGCTGATCCATATCGGTGACCGGAACACCGTAGATACGCTCCATCACTAACACGTCTTTGTTGGAGTAGGGCCAGTGAATCTCTGGCACATGCAACAAGGGTGAGTCTGAAAAATTATGCCTTAATAGTGAAGCATTGGCACCTTCGGACTGCAAGTTAAGCTCTCCGAGAATAACCGACTCGTAGTCTTGAACCACCTCGACCGGATGGAGACGCTCTCCATCTTGACTGTATTTTTTTACCCATCTAGCCAGGGTGTAGAGCAGTGCCAGATCTTTGCGGATGGTCTTTTCTATGTCTGGACGAACCGCCTTCACCACCACGTCCTTTCCGTCTGCAAGCACAGCGCCGTGAACTTGAGCGACGGATGCCGAGGCCAGTGGGTTGGCGTCGAAGCTTTGAAAGATAGTCTCCATGGGAGAGGGCAGTGCACGCTCAACATTTTCTTTAAACAAAGAGGATGAGAAAGGCGGCACATTGTCCTGTAATTCTGCCAGTTCATGGCTAATATCTGCAGGCACCAGATCCGGTCGAGTGGAGAGTAGCTGACCAAATTTGACAAAAATGGGTCCCAGCTCCTCCAGCGATTTGCGCAAGCGTTCACCGCGGCTTTGTTTGGGCAAGCCGAATAGGGCCACCGGCAGTAATAGCACTCTCAGTGTAAGGGGTAACCGCTGTTTATCCAGCAACAGATCCAATCTATATTTGCCGACAACACCAATAATGTTGCCGATACGGCTCACAGGGTTCACTGCTGTGATTGCTCCTCTATCCATGAACTGATCTGAGCTTCGAGTTTTACAACCCGCGCCGCCAAGCGGTCTGTATCAGCGCTGAGCCGGCGCACGTCAGGCACGAGGGAGGCAAATTCATTTCTGCTTGGTGTCAACCGAAACTCTTCTTGAGCGACTTCCACCAGACCGGTGGAGGCTCGTTGTGCAAACTCGTTGCCATGGCGCATCGAGCGACGAACACCCTCAGCGATAAGGTGGGCAGGCACATCGCCTATAACAGTGGCCAGGGCTGCCTCCCAGTCGATATCTAAGGTCATCGCTATGTTATTCAGGCGGTTTAGAGTATCTAAGTTGCCGCTGATGTTGACGCCGGAACCAGAGAATGTTTTTGCTCCTGAATTGTTAATTACCAAATTCGCCATCGACACCAGTGTCCCCTCAACAGTGACATCACAGGGATTTTCCCAGCCCTGATGCAATCTGACATTGGTTTCGGTAAGTTCCACAATGACAGTCAAGGGCGGCATGCTGCTATGTATACCGATAGTACTGCCCCGCAGTTCGCTCAACGCGGCCCTGGACGCCGGATCGTAGTTGAGGGCTTGGTTAATGGCCATTTCCAGACCATTGAGCGCAGTGTCTTGCAACAGTGTTAACATCTTAAGGTTTGACTCCGCGGTGCAGAGCAACAATGCCACCGGTCATATTATGAAAATCTGTCGAGGCAAAACCGGCGCTATCCAACATATGGAGCAGCGTCCGTTGATCTGGGTGCATACGAATAGATTCCGCCAGATATTGATAACTTTCGGCATCATTGGCGAATAGTTTTCCCAGTTTTGGTAGCACACTGAATGAATAAGTATCGTAAACTTTCGATAAAATCTCATTTTTTGGTTTGGAGAACTCCAATATTAGCAAGCGACCGCCGGGCTTGAGAACGCGGTACATTGAATCCAGTGCCAGGGCTTTATCGGTGACATTTCGCAAACCAAAGGCGATGGTGATGACATCAAAGGTGTTGTCCGGAAATGGCAGATGCTGCGCATCAGCCTGGGAAAACTGCACATTGTTCACCACACCTCGATCCACCAGCCGATCACGGCCTACCTTGAGCATGGAGTCGTTGATGTCGGCCAGTACCACCGTGCCCTCGGGGCCTACAATTCGAGAGAACTTTGCCGCCAAGTCACCTGTACCGCCGGCAATATCTAATACTGTATGACCGGGTCGAACACCAGACATCTCAATGGTCATGCGTTTCCACAGCCGGTGTATTCCGCCAGACATTAAATCATTCATCAAATCATAGCTGTCTGCAACGGAGTGGAACACATCCGCAACTCGACCTGCCTTTTCTTCGACGTTGACGGTTTCGTAACCAAAATGGGTGGTTTTATCGGACATCTGCTGTATCGTCTTTTTGTTTCAAACGGTTTATTGTAGCCTGAGTTGGCCGTTTGCGGTATCCATCTGCTGAAACAACTGCAATTTAATACGCGGCGAGCGTGTTCAAAGATCTGGATTAATCCAGCAACTTAATGATCTGAACATCTTCATCTCGAGATTTACCCGCCTCATGTAGCCGCGACAGGTAGTCAGTCCAGTACTCGGTGTAGTTTTCTGCCAATTCTGAGAGATACGACCAGGAGTAAATCCCGGAATCGTGACCGTCACTAAAGGTAATTCGCAGGGCATAGTTACCGGCTTTTTCTAATCCGGCAATTACCACATGGCGCTTACCGAATTGCAGTACTTCCTGTCCTCTGCCGTGACCTCGAACCTCAGCGCTGGGAGAAAATACCCGTAAATACTCAGCGCTTAGGCTAAACGAATCAGCCTCAGCGTAGTCAATACTGAGGGTGGATTTATCTCCGCTGACACGAATTGCGCTGGGTGTTTTCACCGCGTGCCGATCCTACAGTATGAAGCGGGTCAGATCCTCATCACTGACTAACTCGCTCAAGGTGGTCTCGACAAAGGCTTTATCGATGGTAATGGACTCATCTTTGGATCCCAAATCTGAGGCGTTAAACGAGATATCTTCCATCAGCCGTTCCAATATAGTGTGCAACCGCCGAGCGCCAATGTTTTCGGTGCCCTCATTCACTTCATAGGCAATTTCGGCAATTTTGCGCGTGCCATCGTCGGTAAAGCTCACCTCAAGCCCCTCGGTGGACATCAATTCAGTCTGCTGCTTGGTCAGCGAGGCATTGGGCTCAGTTAAAATACGGTTTAAATCATCTACTGTCAGCGCATTGAGTTCCACGCGGATAGGAAGTCTACCCTGCAGTTCGGGGATTAAATCCGATGGCTTGGACAGATGGAAAGCGCCCGAGGCGATGAATAGAATATGGTCGGTTTTGATCATGCCAAACTTGGTGGATACCGTGCACCCTTCAATGAGCGGCAGTAGGTCTCTCTGAACCCCTTCTCTTGACACGTCAGCACCGCCACTCTCTCCCCGTCGGCAGACCTTGTCGATCTCATCGAGAAACACAATGCCGTTTTGCTCCGCCGCTTCAACGCCCATGGTTTTGATATCTTCGTCATTAACCAGCTTGGCCGCTTCTTCTTCCTTGATATGCTTGAGTGCTTCGGCCACAGTGACCTTGCGATTGGTGGTCTTGTCTTTGCCCATATTGCTGAACATATTCTGTAGCTGGGAGGTCATCTCCTCCATACCGGGAGGCGCCATTATTTCAACACCCACCGGCGTTTGGCTCATGGCAATCTCAATTTCTTTGTCATTTAGTGAGCCTTCGCGCAGTTTTTTGCGGAAGATCTGCCGGGTCGATGAATTTTTCTCTTCTTTTCCCTCAGATCCTCGCGCAGGTGGCAGCAGTGCGTCCAGGACACGCTCTTCAGCGGCGTCCATGGCACGCTGATCTACTTTCAGCATTTCTGCCTCTCGGCATTGTTTTACCGAGGTTTCCACCAAATCGCGAACAATGGATTCGACGTCCTTGCCCACATAGCCCACTTCGGTAAATTTGGTCGCTTCGACTTTGACAAAGGGTGCATTGGCCAGCTTTGCCAGACGTCGGGCGATCTCAGTTTTACCGACACCGGTGGGACCGATCATGAGAATGTTTTTTGGTGTGACTTCATTGCGCATTTCGTCACCCAACTGGGATCGGCGCCAGCGATTGCGCAGTGCGATGGCGACGGCGCGCTTGGCATCATCTTGACCAATAATGTGACGGTTGAGTTCGTGAACAATCTCACGTGGAGTCATCTGAGACATAGTTAAACCTTGGCGTCCAGCTCTTCGATGGTGTTGTTGTGATTGGTGTAGATGCAGATGTCGCCGGCGATTTTCAGGCCTTGCTCGACGATGGTTCGGGCATCTAAATCAGTGTTGTCCAAGAGGGCGCGGGCGGCAGACTGAGCAAAGGGACCACCGGAGCCGATAGCAATTAAATCGTCCTCTGGTTGAATGACATCGCCGTTGCCGGTAATGATCAACGACGCTTCACTGTCAGCTACCGCCAGCAGAGCTTCTAGCTTGCGCAAAATACGGTCGCTACGCCAGTCTTTGGCCAGCTCAACTGCGGCGCGGGTGAGATTGCCATGGTGTTGATCAAGTTTGGCTTCAAAGCGTTCAAACAAGGTGAAGGCGTCGGCAGTGCCGCCGGCGAAACCTGCGATAACTTTGTCATTATACAAACGTCGAACTTTACGGGCGTTGCCCTTCATGATGGTATTGCCGAGGCTCACTTGGCCATCGCCGCCTATCACCACCTTGCCGTCTCGGCGTGCTGAAAGAATGGTCGTTCCGCGATATTGTTCCAAAACTCTGCTCCTCTTGTGATTGATTTAAAGATGGGGCCGATTTACTGAATATCAACAGTCGCTAGAGAAAAACTTATGCATTAGGCCATGTGGCCCTCGCGGCGTAAATCATCTATGCAGGCTACAATGCTGTCCCGCAGCGTGGAGACAATAAAGTCAACTTGATGACGATTGATGATCAGTGGCGGCGACATCACATTGAGATTGACGATTGGCCGCACGATTAACCCGCGGGCATCGGCCTGATTGGATATCCATTTTCCAATATCGAGCTCTTCCGGAAACAATGCCTTGCTGGCCTTGTCTTGAACAAACTCGACACAGGCCATCAGCCCCATACCGCGAACATCACCGACGATGGGTAGATCGCTCAAGGTTTTCAACTGTTGTTGAAAATAGGGGCCTATGGCTTGCACCTGCGCCATAATATGCTCCCGCTCCATGATCTCAATATTTTTCAGAGCTGCGGCGCAGGCCACAGGATGTCCTGAGTAAGTAAAACCGTGGGTAAAACAGCGTCCGTGTCCCGGTTCGCTGATCACTTGATGAATCTTACTCGAATAAATGGTGGCTCCCAGTGGCTGGTATCCTGAGGTAAGCCCCTTAGCCGAACAGATAATGTCCGGCTGAAAATCAAACACATCTTTGGATGCAAACCAGTGACCCAGACGCCCAAAAGCAGTAACTACCTCGTCTGACACATAGAGCACATCATATTTTTGGCAGATTTCCCAGGTGCCACGATGATATCCCGTGGGTGGCACAATCACGCCACCGGCACCGAATATCGGCTCGGCGAAGAAAGCGGCCACCTTATCTGCGCCCAGTTCAAGAATTTTATTCTCCAGTTCAGCCAGTTTTTCCTTGAGGAAGTCTCTTTCGGACATGCCCGGGGGTGCGCGGTAGTAATTGGGACAAGAAATGTGGTGAATAGTATCACTCATATAATCAAATTCTGGCGGATGATCACCAGGCTTGCCGCCGATGGACATAGAGGCGTAGGTAGTGCCATGGTAGGAATTGACCCTGGAGATCATGTGCTTCTTTTGATGTAGGCCACGGCAATTTTGATAGTACTGGATTAACCGAAATGCAGTATCAATGGCTGTGGATCCGCCACAGGATAGGGACACATGGTTGAGATGTCCGGGCGCTAGCTGTGCCAGTTTTGCCGATAATTCAGCTGCTGGCACATTAGTCATGTCAACAAAGGGACTAGCGTACGCCATGGCTCTCACCTGATCGGCGATAGCCTCAGCCATTTCCTCGCGGCCCAGTCCGATGTTAGTGCACCAGAGACCGCCCACGGCGTCCAAGTACTGGTTGCCATCACTATCATAAATATAGGCATCATGAGCCGCTGCGATGGGCAGAGCACCCTCGTCTTCAAACACATCAAACAGTTGAAACGGATGGAGAAAATGCGCTTTGTCCCGCTGTTTGATCTGTTCTGTATCAAACTGTTCAAAATGGGTGGAATCAATAGCGCGAGTAGACTGCCTGTTCATGATATATTCCTATGAATGTTTGACTCAAAATTGGTCTGGCTAACAGCCTAATGCTGCGGGGCAATTTACCCTTATACCCCCAAGGTGTTAGCTATACGTGGAAGCGCTGAATGGCTAATCTGTGGATTGCCTAGTAATTAATCATGTGCTCTAATCCAATCAAAACAATAACAATAAAAATCGCGAGGTAGGTGCAGGATGACCGACAAGGTTTCACTCAACAAGCTGGCGCGGGAGAGAGCGAAACGTTTTTCCGGTGGCATTGCCTGGCCGACAATTATGCTGGCAACGCTGGTAATTCCCGCTTACTGGTTGACTCCGTTTTTGGTGGTTTTTAATGATTTAAGCCTCTGGTTGGCCATACCGCTGATGGCAGTTTTGACCTATGCAGCCTATACGGTTTTACATGAGTCTGTGCATGGATCCATTAAAGGATCCAATAAATCATTGGTGTGGCTCAACGATGGCTTAGGTTATGCGGCTGGCATGGTGCTGATGACACCACTGACTGCACATCGTTTGGAGCATCTCAGTCATCACGGCCACACTAATGACGGTGACAAAGACCCAGACCAATACGCCAAAGATATCGTCGGCTCAATACCTGCCGCACTGGGTGCCGTTTGGCGTGCCATTGCCACACAGTATCGCGTCTATTTTAGAGATCATTGGTCCAAGGTCTCTCCTGGTCAAAACAGCATTTTCGTACTCGAAGTGCTTTTTGCTATTGCCCTTAGACTATTGCCCTTTGTTTGGCTGTACTCGGTTAGTGAAGCTCAATTTGCACATCATTGGTGGACCTTATTATGGTTGTTTCTGGCCTCTGGCTTCATTGGCACCTACGTACTAGTTTACCTATTTGCCTACATAGTGCACAAACCACATACCGAAACTGAACGCTACAGAGACACCTCCTCCATTGTGGTCACAGGACCTTTTGCACAACTAGTCACTCTGCTCTGGGGCTACCAAAACTACCATGCTATGCACCACCTTTTTCCATCAGTGCCTTTCTATCACTACCAACGTCTGTTTCTCGATATCACCGACATACTGGACCATATGCAAGCGCCCGTATATCGACTAACCTGGTCTGGATTGTGCAAAATTCAAGCATCAGAGTGTAATTAACTATCTAATCTCGAGAACGTGATTAATTGGCAGAATGATATCAGCCCTTAGGCTGACCTTAAGGTAATTTTAACCGAAAGCCCTTATTTTTAGGGCCTATACCTGATTCTGCGCACAGGTATTTAAACAACCTAAATTGGTTTGCCAACCTGAGAACATTGAACAGGTGACCGGCAATATATAAACCCGCGGCAGTCGGTAATACAGTCATGCTAAGGTGACGGCGCTAAAACCATTGGCTGTGGCTTGTTTTTCCACATTGTATGGCGAAAAAGCGATTCTGGGATTAATCGCAAAACCGGCGCTTTCAAGAGCTTTGGCTGTCCAGTGATTGCAGGTATTGAGAATGGAGTAGGTGCCAACGCTGAGAAAAAATAGTTCGCCATCCTCTCTGACCCTGACGACTTCGGGCTGGTGGTGTGATTGAATGTGGTTGCACACAAATGCAACCACAGCATTCAGAGCCTTGGGGTTTGCCGGGTGTTCAAGTAAACGAATTGATTTAAGCAAATCTGTCTTTGGATCATTGATTGCCATGAAACCAATAACGGCTCTCGTTGGTAGGCAGAGAGCCTTAAAACCCATCCATTTAGTTTGTTCTGGGTTTCCGTAATAGTGGTAATCACCCCAACCCACTTGCAACCAATCGGTGTTGGGGAAGTGGGATTCTAATGCAGGAACCTTGGCTTTAACTGCAGCCGCCGGTAATACTAAATAGGTGTGTAAGCCATTATTGGTCAGATAGATAGGGGACATTATTGAAGCGCTGGGTATCAAATGCTGACCTGCGTCTCTTTATCAATCTGGTTGCGAACTTTTTCAATGAATTCAAATCGCTGTTTGTTGAGCTCTGTTTCAGTAGCATTCTGCCAGTTGCCATTGAAGGCAACAACCAACTGCCGTTGGGGGTCGATAAATATCGTCTGTCCGAAAATGCCTCGAGCTGTAAAGCTACCATCGGCGAAGGTCCACCATTGGAAGCCATAACCTCGTTGCGGGTCGATATTCACCTGATCTTTGGTGGCCGCTGCAAACCAACCTTCAGGCAGGATAGACTCATTATTTATGTTGCCATTCTCTAAAACAAAAAGACCATATCGAGCAAAATCGCGCAAGCTTGCCTGTATACAACAGCCAGACATTTCTTGGCCATCAGGGCTCAGTAGCCAACTGGCTTTGTTTTCCATTCCAAACGGTTGCCAGATGGTTTCAGTCAGATACTGCGACAGCGTGCGTTTGGTTGCTTCAGCGACTAAAACACCGATAAGATTGGTTTCCCCGGTAGAGTACTGCCATTGCTCACCTGCAGGATAAGCCCTTGGCAATTTTTTCATGTAATTGACGATGCTGGTGAGACCATCATCTGATACATGGGTGCCAAATTTGGCCACATCAGACTCCGGGTCACCATAGTCCTCATTCCACTGCACACCGGAGGTCATCGTCAGTAGCTGTTCTACAGTGACATCATCATAGGCCGAGCCTTTAAGGCCTTTAATGTAGTCGGACACTTTGTCATCCAAGCTTTTAATATGACCTTGTTTAATGGCAATACCAACAAGGCTTGAAGTGATAGACTTGGCGACTGAAAAACTTGTCCAGCGCTTTTTCGTTGATAGGCCGAGGCTATAGCGTTCGTAGCGAATCCGTCCATTGTGCAAAATAAGCGCACCGGCAAGTTGTTGTTTTATGAAAAAATCGTCCATATCCACGTTGAATGCCAGCGGCTTACCCTCGGGTAGATCCCTCACTATGACACTGGGTTGAATCGATCTCGATTTCACCATCCAGGGAACTTTATCCATCATCTTGAACGCGACTTCTCGTTGACTTTGCTCCCAGAACAATAGATCGGTATCTGTTGGCGGGTCGGCAATCAGCGCACGCCAATCGGGCCCAATTGTCAGCCAGCCGATGCCTGAGGTCACCACTATTGCAAGACTTAAAACACTAATTTTTTTAATCGCACTGTTCATTTTTCACCTATCGTTGGTGACTGAAAACAGAGGTGGGAAAAACTTCAAATGGGCCACTGATTCCACAGTCATCTACTGAATTAAGAAATTAATCACTCGCGCATAATATAGCGAACGGAAGTCTCTAGATAGTCTAAAAATCTTAAGTCTGAACTGTGAAAATAGTTCTTGCCAGTTTTATTGGTTCGATAGCTGAAGTCACTTCGACTTTGTTGCACAATAACTTGGCAGTATAGGATGAAAAAATAAATTCTATTGACCAACTGCTCGTCGCAGTGACGGATAATACCCTAGTAAGGCCATGGCTCGAGCAACCACATAGATTATCATCGCCACCCAGAGGCCCTCGGTGCCTGAGTCTGATAGAACCCACCAAGCCATGAGGAAAACAGCAATAGATAGCGTGGCAGCGTTGCGCATTTGTCGGGTATAGGAGGCGCCAATGAAAATCCCGTCGAGCTGAAACGCGGCAAAGGATAACAACACATAGGTTGCACAAAGAAGTATCATTTGATTGGCTGCGATGCGGACGGCTTCAATATCGGTAAGTAACGTTACGGCAAAATGCCCGCACAGGCCGATGAGCAGTGCCAAAAGAATAGCGGTGATAAGAGCCAAAACCGTTGAGCGGCGTACTGCCAGATCAAAAATATCACTGCGCTTTGCACCGATAGAGGCGCCCACAATGGCCTCCACCACAAAGGCATAACCATCCAAAAAAAAGGCGGAAAATGATATTAACTGCAACAAGATATGGTTGCTGGCCAAGATAACATCGCCAAACTGGGCACTTTG
This sequence comes from Porticoccaceae bacterium, assembly GCA_964230135.1. Classification (GTDB taxonomy): domain Bacteria; phylum Pseudomonadota; class Gammaproteobacteria; order Pseudomonadales; family Porticoccaceae; genus HTCC2207. The sequence continues at coordinate 11,629 of CAXRFT010000038.1, forward strand.
ATTGACAAAAAAAGCGAAGGAGAACACTAAAATTAGGGTTCTCACCATTATGTCTATGTTGGCCGAGGCGGTCTTGAGCAGAGATGGCCAGTGGAGGATTTTGGCGCTGGGCCAGAAGTTGTCGGTTGTGGATTTGCGTCGGTTGAGCTCTCCGTAGACCAACCAGCCGGCCAGCAACAGGGTGGTCCATTCCGCTAAAACTGTACCTATGGCGATGCCGCTGGCTCCCCAACCGAGAACACCAGCAAATAGAATATCTAAACCTGCATTGAGGCCATTCAAGAACAGCTGCACTGCCAATAGAGTTCTGCTTTTGCCGAGGCCGATTAAGAGACCCATCAAGGCAAAGGTGGCCAGTGTCGCAGGTGCGCCCCAGATTCGAATACTGAAATACCCCTGAGCGACATTTTCAACCTGAGCACTGCCATCCAACAGGGCAAAAGCCGCCAATCCTATGGGCCACTGAGCGGCAATCAATACAACGCCAACGCACGCAGCAATAAGTAAGGCTCTGCCCAATACCGCTCGCACTTCGGGTTCATCGCCAGCGCCTGAGGCCTGAGCGGCAAACCCGGTGGTGCCCATGCGCAAAAAGCCAAACGTCCAGTAGACAAAAGAAAATATCAATGCGCCAAAGGCGATAGCCCCCAGATCTGCAGTGCTACCGAGATTGCCAATAACCGCGGTATCCACCAGACCTAAGAGAGGCACAGAGGCATTGGCCAGGATAATTGGCCAGGCCTTTTGTAGCAGGTAGGAGTAACTGATTGATGGTGGAATTTGCATTCAATACAACTGTTGGGCTGTTCACCGGTGACGACCACCGGCCGATTTAAGGTACCCATTAAGATTACAGATTTTGTTCAGAGTTCGATAGCTTTAAATTCTAGGCGCGCTTGCAGCCCGGAAACGAACAGAGCATTTCAAAGAGTAAATTGGCAGCCAAAAGGGAGGTATTGCCGGTTGTATCGTAGGGTGGTGATACCTCCACTAAATCAGCGCCCACCATGTGTAAACCCCAGCAGCCACGGATAATTTCAATCCCCTGAGGGCTGGTGAGCCCTCCGGGTTCAGGGGTACCGGTTCCCGGGGCCACAGAGGGGTCTAATCCATCAATGTCAAAGGTCAGATAGGTTGGGGTGTCAGGTCCGATGGTGGCGCGAATCTTTTCCATCAGTGGTGTCATGGATTGATACCAGCACTGCTCTGCTTGGATCACAGTGACCCCTTGATCCCGCGCCCAGTCAAAATCCTCAGCGGCGTAGCCGGTGGTGCGCAGGCCGATTTGAAACATCTTGTGACAGTCAATCAAGCCCTCCTCAATGGCGCGACGAAACACGGTGCCGTGGGCGACTTTCTCACCAAACATGACATCGTTGGTGTCAGCGTGTGCGTCCACATGAATAAGAGCCACCGGCCCATGGTGTGCGGCCACTGCGCGCAGCGCCGGCAGGGTTAAGGTGTGATCACCACCAAAGGATAAGGGTTTGGCACCCTGGGTGATAACCTCGCCGATAAACTCTTGGATAATATTGACTGATTCCTGCAGGTTGAAGGTGTTTAGCGGTATATCACCGATATCGGCAATCTGAAAGGAGTCAAATGGTGCTGCCTTGGTGTACATGCCATAGGGGCGCACCATCACTGATTCACAGCGAATCTCCCTTGGACCAAGCCGAGTGCCACTGCGGTTGCTGGTGCCTATGTCCAGTGGTATGCCCAGCAGGGCAATATCCAGACCCTCGGCGTTATCTTGAACAGGTAGGCGAAACAGCGAGGGAATGCCAGCAAATCGTGGCATTTGGTTACCACCCAGTGGTTGATTGGTTTTTTTATCAGTCATGCATCACCTCAACTCATTCGACTGCAATCATAGCGTTAAATAGCCAACAAAGCGCTCAGTAAAAGAAAGCGTCTAGTAAAAGCTGGTATTCTGCTCTTTGAGCAGAGCCTTTGTGCCGCAAAAGTAAACCCCACTTATTTTGTCCCATAGTATACCTAAGCGGGGGTATTGCGAATAACATACTTGGGTATTTATCTTTGCGCCAAATCCGCTATGCTGTGACCTACCAATGGCGACTCGAATAATAAATCAAATCGCCTATTAATTTTCTATACAGGGCCGGGATATCCAATGACAGTTAACCTACAAGACCCCAGTTTGATCACCCACCAATCTTATATCAATGGACAATGGGTTGATGCCGACAGTGGCGAAACCCTCGATGTGACCAACCCAGCCACAGGCCAGCTCATCGGCGTTGTCGCCAAGTGTGGCACGGCAGAAACCCGACGCATGATCGACGCGGCCGCCGAGGCACAAAAGAGCTGGTGTGAAACCACTGCCAAGCAGCGTGCAGCGCTGTTACGCAAGTGGTACGACCTGATTATGGCCAATCAAGAAGATTTGGCCCAGATTCTCACAGCGGAGCAGGGCAAGCCTCTGGCCGAAGCGCGGGGAGAAATTGTTTATGGAGCCAACTACATCGAGTGGTTTGGTGAAGAATCCAAGCGCGTTTATGGTGATACCATCCCTCAGCCATCCAATGACAAGCGTGTCATGGTGATTAAGCAACCTGTGGGTGTGGTGGCCTGCATTACCCCCTGGAATTTTCCCAATGCCATGCTCACCAGAAAAATTGCCCCGGCCATCGCTGCAGGTTGCTCTGTGGTGGTTAAACCAGCCAATGCTACACCATTGTCGGCACTGGCTTTAATGGTGTTGGCTGAGCGCGCTGGATTCCCCCCGGGTTTAGTGAATATAGTGACCGGTCGCACCGCGGAAATTGGCGCCGAAATCACGGCTAATCCGCTGGTGCGCAAAGTCACCTTCACCGGCTCTACCCCTGTGGGAAAACAGTTGATGGCGGAGTGCGCGGCCACGGTCAAGCGCACCTCCATGGAATTGGGCGGTAATGCGCCCTTTATTGTGTTTGATGATGCCGATATCGATGCAGCAGTGCAGGGAGCACTGATTTCAAAATATCGCAATGCCGGTCAGACCTGTGTGTGCTCAAACCGGATTTTGGTTCAGGCATCGGTGGCGGCCACTTTTATCGAGAAATTTACCGCTGCGGTGAGTGATCTGACCATGGGCAACGGTGCCGATGAGGGTGTGATTGTCGGCCCCCTAATAGACCGCAAAGCGGCGCACAGTGTCTGTGAATTTATTGACGACGCTGTTGCTAAAGGGGCCACCGTGGTGGCTGGCGGTGGTATGAGTGAGGTGGGCCAGTGTTTTGTCGAACCCACTATTCTCACCAATGTATCCCGGGACTCGCGGGTTTTTTCCGAAGAGATTTTTGGTCCGGTGGCCCCCATATTTACCTTTGACACCGAGGAGCAGGCCATTGAAATGGCCAACGATACGGAATTTGGTTTGGCGGCCTATTTCTACTCTCGCGACATTGGCCGTATCTACCGCGTAGGGGAGAAGTTGGAATACGGTATTGTCGGCATTAACGAGGGCATTATCTCCAACGAAATGGCACCTTTTGGCGGTGTAAAAGAATCCGGCAGTGGTCGCGAGGGATCTAAGTACGGTCTCGACGATTATCTGGACATCAAATATATGTGTATTGGCGGTATCGACCAATAATAAAAATAACGGGACACAATCATGACACATCTTATTTACCCCACCACCAATTTTAAAGCCATCGAACAGGTCACGGTGGAGCGCGGCGAAGGCTGTTACGTCTGGGATAATCAGGGCAACCAATATCTTGAAGGGTTGGCCGGACTCTGGTGCACCGCACTGGGCTACGGCAATCAAGAAGTGATCGCCACAGCCACCGAGCAGATGAATAAATTGACCTTCAATCACATGTTTGGTGGCAAGACCCACCAAGTGGCCATTGATTTGGCCGACAAGTTGGCTGACATGATTCCCATGGATGACGCGGTGATTTCTTTTGGCAATTCAGGCAGTGATGCCAACGACACCCATGTGAAATTGTTGCGCTACTACCACGAGGCTATTGGCAAGCCCGAGCGACGTAAAATTATTGCCCGCGAACGGTCATACCACGGTGTCACTGTGGCGGCGGCCTCGCTCACCGGATTGCCAGTGACACAAAACCATTTTGACCTGCCAGTGGATGCCTTGGGTATATTGCGCACCGACCACCCGCACTATTATCGTGGAAAACAGGGCGATGAGTCAGAGGTGGAGTTTGTTGATCGCATTGTTGCCAATTTAGAGGCCATGATAGTGGCCGAGGGGCCGGAAACCATAGCGGCATTTATTGCCGAGCCTATTACCGGCGCCAGCGGTGTGATAGTGCCCCCTGACGGTTATTACCAAAAGGTTCAGGCGGTGCTCAATTGCTACGACATCATGTTTTGGGCTGACGAGGTGATCACCGGTTTTGGTCGCACTGGCAGCGATTTTGGTTGCAACACCATGGGTATCCAATCGCCGGATATGATGACCTTTGCCAAGCAACTGTCCTCGGCCTATATGCCCATTAGTGCCTCTGCCATCCGCAGGGAGGTGTACGATGCCATGATCGAGCAGACTGCCAATGCCGGTGCTTTCGGCCATGGCTATACCTATTCTGGACACCCAGTGGCCTGTGCTGTGGCCCTCAAAGTGTTAGAGATTTATCAGCGCGATAAGATTTTTGAAAACGCCGCTGTGACCGGTGCTTATCTGCAACAGCGTCTGGCTGGGTTTGCTGATCACCCGATGGTGGGTGAAGTGCGTGGCCGAGGCTTGCTCGGTGCCATTGAACTGGTGGCCAACAAAGAAAAGGGTACTGCTTTCGTCGGTGGCGCAGTGGGTGGTTACGCACAAAAAATGGCTCAGGACAGCGGTCTGCTCATTCGAGCGGTGGCCGGTTCCAGCCTGGGCATCTGCCCGCCGCTGATCATTACCGAGGCACAAATTGATGAGATGATGGACAAACTGTCCATTGCACTGGACAAAACCTTGGAACATTGTCAGCAAAATGGACTCTTAACAGAAGGCTAAATCATCTTGTGACGTCAGTATGCTGATTTTTGTACCGCCAATGTCATAGGGTTATGGCTTAGCGCACGTATATTGGCGAAACCTTCGTTGTTTAGAAGATAGGTAGCACAAAATAGGTAGTACAAAATAGAGAGCTGAGATCATGCTGATAAAGTCAATCAAGCCCAGTGACTGTAGAGAACATCAGGTAACCGACGAGAAAATCTATCTCGATCGTCGCCACTATCTAAAGCAAATGGGCTTTCTCGGTGCTGGCGCACTGCTCAGTGGCAATGCGTCTGCGAGCCTGTTGGATCTTTTTGGCGATGAACCAGACACTAGCCTATTTAAGCAGCGCGACTTGTCCTACAAACCGGCCAAAGCCTCTGTAGAGACTCTGACACCAGAGACTAAAGTGATCACCCACAATAACTTTTACGAGTTTGGCGCACAAAAAAATCAACCGGCCGAACTGAGTCAGGGTTTCAAAGTAGACCCTTGGAAATTAACCATTTCTGGTGAGGTGGAAAAACCCTTTACCCTCGACTACGACGACCTCTATACCGTTTTCGATCTGGAAGAGAGAATCTATAGACTTCGTTGCGTTGAAGCCTGGTCCATGGTCATACCCTGGATAGGGTTTTCCTTAGCAGATCTTGTGAAAAAGGCTAAACCCACATCAAAAGCCAAGTATTTAGCGTTTGAAACTCTGTATGACCCAGAGCAAATGATCGGGCAGCGCAATCGGCGCTTGGGCGGCGGCATAAGCTACCCCTACATTGAGGGTTTACGAATGGATGAGGCCCTAAATCCTCTGGCACTGATGAGTGTGGGGCTCTACGGAAAGACCCTGCCACCACAAAATGGTGCGCCTATTCGCCTGGTAGTGCCGTGGAAATACGGTTTCAAGAGTATTAAATCGGTGGTGGGTATAAAATTTGTTGATCGTGAACCGCCCACCACTTGGAACCTACTGGCGCCCCACGAGTACGGCTTTTATGCCAACGTCAATCCCGAGGTTGACCACCCACGCTGGAGCCAAGCCAGCGAACGGCGCATCACCACCGGCGGTATTTTTGCGCAAAATCGCATTGATACACTGCCGTTCAATGGTTATGGCGACCAGGTGGCCAGTCTCTACAGCGGCATGAACCTGCGAAACTATTACTGATCTACCTCATGGCCCTGAGCATACCCACTGACAGAATTCCTCTATTCAAGGCGCTACTGCATGTGGTATTGCTCTATCCGCTGATCAACCTCTATGTGGATGCCTTTGCCGATTGTCTCGGGGCCGACCCAGTGGAGGTGGTGATTCACTTTACCGGCATGGGTGCCATCAACTGTCTGCTGATTAGCCTATTAATATCGCCGCTGGCAAAAAACTTTAAACTGGGGTTTTTAATTCACTTTCGTCGTATGATTGGTCTCTATGCTTTCGTCTATGCGCTGTGTCACATACTCAACTTTTTATTTTTTGAAGTGCAGTTTGACCTAAGGTTGTTTATTGGTGAGATTTTTCAGCGTCCCTATATTACCGTGGGCATGGTAGCTTTTGTGCTGCTGTTGTCATTGGCACTGACCTCCAGTGCGAAAATACGCCGCAAAATGAAGCAAAACTGGCAAAAACTGCATAATTTTACCTACCTTATCGCCTTGCTCGGTGTGATTCACTTCTACTGGTCAGTCAAATCAGACATTACCGAACCGCTGGTGTATTTTGCCCTGTACGGCGCTCTTATGGCCTTTCGACGCGACAGATTAAAACGCTGGAGTAACCGCCTGCGGTGATGTTAACAGTTGATCACTGAAAGATTTAGCTATGATGTTTTTATTGCTTGCTAGTCTTTGGTACAGACACAGAGAAAGATAATGGCTGTATCTGGTTAAAATACATTAAAACCACCTTTTCCATAAAAAACCTCTTGCCGATGTTTGGCCCAACGCCATACCGACCAGATGAATGACTTAATAGCTGATCTTGTCCAGGGTGGGAATGTGAGATGTTGTAGAGGCAGTTAATTGAGCATCATTGATAGGGAGATCGGTATGTTACGCTTTATGATAGAGGTACTCGCAGAGGTTTTTGGCTTGCTTGCTCAATTCCTGGTCGCTTTTGGCATTGGCGCTGGGGTTACAGCACTTGTCTGCTGGCAATACGACATGCCTCTGGCGTTATCCATTCTAGGTGGCTTTTTTGTGTTAGGTATGACGCTGGTATGTTCATCAGATAACACCTTTTTTCCGTGGAAAGATTTCCAATAAATAGTATCGCCATGACGAAAAAAGTGCTCTAGATGGCAATGCGCTGTATTTTTTGAATTGCCTCATAACTGGGCTTTAGTTGCCCGTACATCTTCTTGTAAACCTGGTTGTAGAGCTTGTCATAGGTTGCCTCGTGCTTGGCGATGGGGGTAAAACAGTCACCTTGATGGGTCATGCGAGTGACCGCAGTATTAAAATCCGGATGTATACCCACGCCCACAGCGCTGGCAATGGCAGCCCCCAGTGATGAGGTCTCAAAGGTGTGGGGTCTATACACTGGCATGCCAAAAATATCGGCGGTAATTTGCATCACCTGATCACTTTGCGACCCACCACCTGAGACAACCAAATGGTTGATCATTTTACCGCTGCGTTTCTCCAGGCACTCTTTGCTCTCTCTCAGCGCGTAGGTGAGGCCCTCGATCATAGCGCGATACAAATGGGCTCTGGTATGGGTTTCGGTAAAGCCAATAATTGCCCCGCGGGTTTCTGGGCCATCGCCGTTGGAGGGTGACCAGTAGGGTTGCAGCATCAGACCGTCGGAACCGGCTGGCACCTCCGCCAGCAATTGGTCAAACAGCGACTCTGGCGCTATGTTTTGTTGTTCTCCCAGTTGGGTTTCGTGCAGGCCAAATTGTTGTTTGAACCAGCTCACCATCCAGTAACCGCGCTGCACCATCATTTCAACGTTGAAGCTGCCGGGTACCACGCCGGGGTAGGCGGGATAGAAGGGAATGGCCTCTAAATACTTGTCGCTGGTGATATTGATGGTGGCCAGACTGCCGTAACTGAGGCTTGCGGTGTGAGCATCGGTGCAGCCAGTGCCCAGCACTTCGCAGGCTTTGTCTGAGCCGCTGGCGATGAGCGGCAGTCCCTCGGGAATGCCGGTTTGCGCCGCTGCTTGCGCGGTGATTCTACCCAGTTCGGCACCTGCGGGCACTATCTCGGGCAACATCTCGGCAGTGATTGGCATGGCGCGCCATTTCCAGTCTTTGCTGTCTGCCCACTGTTGGCTTTTGTAGTCGAAGGGCACAAAGCCCACGGTACTGGCGATGGCGTCTTTGTATTCACCGGTGAGTTTAAAGTTGTGGTAGCCAGACAGCAGTAAAAATTTGCTCACCTGTTGCCACAGCTGCGGCTCATTCTGTTCTAGCCAGTTGGCCTCTGCCTGTTGGTGCATCAGGTCTACCAGTGGTTTGGCTCTCACCAGAGACATCAGCGCAGATTCCACAGCGCCCAGTGACGGTTTGCTGTCTACCTGTCGTTGGTCCAGCCAGCTGATGGCGGGACGCAGCGGTTGATGATGTTTATCCATGGTCACCACGGTGGCCCGTTGGGTGGTCACGGAGACTGCGGCGATGGCCTGCTTGTCAATTTTATTTTCTCGCCACAGGGTCTGGCATGCCTGGCACAATGCATCCCAAAAATAGTCTGCCTGTTGCTCGGCCCAGCCGTTGTGTTTTGAGAAGTAGGGCTCGATGTCTATTTTACTTTTGGCCAACAGTTGACCCTGAGGGTCAAAAATCATGGCTCTGACGGATTGGGTGCCATTGTCGATGCTCAAAAAATATTTTTCACCCTGCATAGACATCACCTTTTTTAGTCAGGTTGAGGAAGGCTGTAATAGCGCTGCCAGATGGTTTTGTAGCGTGCCAGCTCATCATCCCACTGTGCCTGTGACCAGCCTCTCTGTGTTTTAAACAGGGCTTCCAGCGCCGGAAAAATCTCCTCTGCGCCATCAGGTAGGCACATTCCCAAGCGGGTTCGACGCAGCAATAGGTCGTCTAGATGTTGAACGCTTTCATGAGCAATGGCCCAGCGGCATTCAGCGAGGGAGAATTCGGTTGTGCCGATGGGGTTGCGCTGTTCGGCTGTTGCTGCGTCGAGCAGTTGTTGTGCTTTTTCACCGTAGCGGCCCAGCAGTCGCTGCCCCCAGTGAGGGTTGTCTGGAACCAAGGTCTGAGCGCTGATGTTGGGCTTTATGAACATACGTTCGTCGCTAAACGGCTGTGCCGCAGGCAATTGCGTCTCTGCCGCCGCCAGCGCATCCAGAGCGATAAGGCGAAAGGTGGTGAGTTTGCCACCGCTCACGGTGATCAAGCCCTGATCAGACCACACCGCATGGTCGCGGCGTTCCTTTGAAGGGTCCTTAATCTGCCCTTTGGTCTGATCTGAACCAATGACCGGGCGCACACCGGCCCAGCTGGAAATGATGTCTGCTCGAGACAGTGGGTTGTTGGGAAACTGTCGATTAAAGCCATCGAGCAGGTAGTCTACTTCCTGATTCGAAATGGCGGCCTCAATGTCGAGATCGTCACTATGATCCAGGTCTGTGGTGCCAATCACCGTGGTACCTTCCCAGGGATAAACATAGACACCGCGCTTGTCATCCTGATGCAAAAAGGTCATCACATTGGTCACCGGGTAGGTGGTCTGGGCAATAATCAGGTGGCTGCCCCGCAGGGGGCGGATGCGTGTTTCGCTGTTGACCTGATTGCGCAGGCGATCGGCCCAGGCCCCAGTGGCATTGATCACCGCCGAGGCGCGCAAGGTGATTGGGTTCTGATCCTCATCTAGCTTGATGGTAACGCCACTGACCACACCATTTTCCACCACCAAGTCTTGTACTTTGGTGTAGTTGAGCGCGCTGCCGCCATGATCCAAACTGTCTTGAATTACCCGAAGCACCAGGCGTGAGTCATCCACCATGGCGTCGGTGTAGCGGCTGGCGCCCTTGACGCCAGTGATGTCCAACCCTGGAAATTGTTTCAATAGTTGTTGGTTTTTGCAGTATTGATGGTCTTTGATACCGGCGAGAAAATCGTAAATCGCCAAGATGCAGGTCATCGCCCAGCGGCCTGGGAACAGTCCCTGGCGAAAGGTAAAGTAGAAGGCGATGCGATCCACCAGGCCGGGCGCTTCGTTTAGCAGACGCTCGCGCTCGGTGACGGATTCTCTGGTTAACTTGAGATCGCCAGCGGCAAGGTAGCGCAGGCCGCCGTGGACCATTTTTGACGAGCGACTGGATGTGCCCCAAGAGAAGTCCTGCTGTTCCAGTAGCAGGGTTTTGTAACCCCGTCTGGTGGCTTCGCGCAGCACACCGGCACCGGTGATGCCACCGCCGATAACAATGATGTCCCAGTCCAGTTGCTCGCCGGCGCCTAGTTGTTCAAGAAGCTGTTCCCTTGAGGTGGATCCCCTTGTCATAGTGATTACTCAGTGTCTTGAGATGTATCATCGGGCAGCAGTTTGCCCGGGTTCATTTGTTGCTTTGGGTCGAACAGCTTACACAGCTTGTCTATGGCAGCTATACCTAGTTCGCCTTTTTCTGCCTGTAGATATTTACGATGATCTCGCCCCACACCGTGTTGATGACTAATGGTGCCACCGTGGGCAACAATTTGCTCGGCTCCGGCCTTTTTTAATTTGATCCAGCGCTGCATGCCCTGTTCATAGCTGTCACCGAGACGGAACAGATAGGTAGTATAGATACTTGAGCCCTGACCATAGACATGGGAGAGGTGGGTGTAGGCATGCACCTGCTCACCTTCATCAGCGAGAGCCACGCGGATGGCCTGTTCGATATTCTCTGCGGCGGTTGACACCGACGACCAATCAACAGCAGTTTCCATAGTGTCGGCTGCATAGCCCGCCGCTCCCAGGGGATCGCGCAGGTAGGGCGCTCTGAAGCGGCTATGGGCCCAGTTGTCGCCCAAACCGGATTGATCAGCTACGCCATGCAGTGCAGTACAGCTCTCCAGTGCCATTTCCAGAGCCTGCTGGCAGTGACGTTGGGAGCCAGTGACAGCAAAGGTCATCATGACTTTGCCGGCGCCCACACCTTTTTCAGCCAGAGCTTGCTCAAGTGCCACCACGGCATCAGTATTTTCGCCAGCGCCCATGTACAGCAAGCTGGTGGTCTCCAAGGGATTACTCAGGCGCACCATGGATAGCGCGATGCGCTGCTGTATTAATTGGCGCGCGGCGTTGATGCCCTGTTCCCAGGATGGAAAGAACACCACTTGAAACTGCTCTTGTTCTGGCAGTGGCGTGATGCGAACGGTGACCTCGGTAATAATCCCCATGCGCCCCTCAGAGCCGAGAATCATCTCACGAATGTCGGGTCCAGCAGAGGAGGCGGGTATGGTGGGAATCTCCAATCTGCCCTCGGGCGTCTCTATAGAGCCGCCGGCAAATAAATTCTCGATGCGCCCGTAATGCAGTGACTGTTGACCGCTGGAGCGACTGGCCACCCAGCCGCCGAGGGTTGAAAGCTCCCAGGATTGAGGGAAGTGACCGAGGGTGTAGCCGTGTTCTTTCAGTGCCGCCTCTACCAGAGGGCCGGGGGTGCCCGCACCGAAGGTGGCCAACTGGCTTTTACGGTCGATATTGAGCATTTTGTTCATGGCGCTCATGTCGATAGTGAGAACGGGTCTATCACTCGGCTGTGGGTTGATATGACCCACCACAGAGGTGCCGCCACCATAGGGTATGACGGCGATATCATTGGTCACTGCATGGTCCAAAAGTTGTCGCACCTGCTCTGCCGACTGCGGTTTGGCGACACCATCTGGGAATGTATCCACATCGCCGCTGTGCATTTCCAACCAGTCGGGAAGACTCTGCCCGCGGGCATGGCGTACGCGGCTCTCGGGGTCTGTATCAATTAATGGGTGCGGTTGCAGTCGAGTATTTGGCACTTTGGCCACTACCTGGTCCAGTGTGGCCTGGGGCAGTGGCGTTCCGGGGCCCACCAGTGCTTGTAGAAGCATGCGCAGACCACTGTTTAACTCCATGGTTAATTCACTGTCCTCGTTTCCCCATCCATTCCACAAGCGCATAAGGGTAGCCTCTTATTGGTTTTCTTCTTGTTCAGCTATGACTGGTGGTTATCAGCCATTATTTGACACAACAGTATAGCCTTTATAACCGCGGAAACCTCATAATTTAGGGTATACTTTTGCTGAATATAGTAATCTGCTGTGACCGATTAGTCGCTGTCAAAATACGACATTGAAGTAACTATTTCGGTCATTGTTTGGGGTTGGAAAACATCTATGGATACTTCACTCGGCGGTGGTCTGGCATCAGTTCCAGCGGTGACGCAATATCTGCGTTCGGCGACTGCCTGTGGTGTGGATTATCTGCCTTTGTTGACCCAAGCTGGTATTGATACAGAGGTGCTCAGTGACAACAGCAAGCATATCTCTAATCAGTCCATGGAGTTGTTGTTGCGCTATTTGATCGATGCCAGTGCCGATCCATTGTTTGGTTTGCACTCGGCACAATTTGTTGAGCCGGCTTCTTTTAGTGTGCTGGGTTATATCTCCATGAATTGCTCTACGCTGAGAATGATCCAAGCCAAGATACCTCTGTACGAAAAAATTGTCGGTGATATGGGTGTGACCTCGGTGGAGCTCAGCGATAGGTTTGCCCTGCAACGCTGGAGCTGTCAGTTCACTGATCCTGTGGCGAAAAAGCATCAGGTGGATAATGTGTTGGCCTCCTGGTGCCTGTTTGCCAGGCGCTTTCTTAACTTTGAAGGTTGGCACAGTGTCTGGTTTGAGCACAGTGGCCCCGAGGATGACCGTCTTCGCCGAGAGTATCAACAGTTGTTTGGTTGCGAGGTGCTGTTCGATCAACCGGCGAGCGGGTTTCGCTTTATTGAAAGTGCCCTGGATGAGGTATTTCCTCAAGCTAACGAGCCAATGCTTCAGATGCTGTTGGATCATGCTACGGAGATACTCGCCGGTCTAGACAAGACACAGCTGATGTCGCAGCAGGTGAAAAATTTGTTGCGAATGGTGTTGAAGCAGCAGACGCCTTCCAGTGAGATAATCGCCGAGATGTTAGGTATGAGCAGTCGCACATTGCAGCGCAAACTGGATGAAGAGGGCACCAGTTACAAAGACCTGCTCAACGAGTTGCGTGTTGAGTTGGCGCTTTACTATTTGCAAAATACCGATTTATCGCTGGAATCCATAGCCTATCAATTGGGTTACGCCGAGGCGCGGTCATTCTACCGAGGTTTTAAACAGTGGACAGGTCGCACCGCGGGATCATATCGTTAAGCACAAATTTTACCGAGAAACTTGGATTTAAGTCTTGCTCTAATAGGAACTGGCGGCAAGTTCGGCTTGTCGCCAAACACGCATAAAGTTACCACCCCAAATCTTTTTGATGTCTTCTTCACTGTAACCCCGTTTGACTAGCTCTAGGGTGACATTGAGGGCATCGCTGGCGTCAGTGAAACCTTCGATACCGCTGCCATGGTTAAAATCTGTGCCGATGCCAACATGATCCACACCAATACGTTTTACCACATAGTCAATGTGGTTCACCATCTGCTCCACCGCAATCTGGCCCAGCAAAGCATTGACGCTAGTGAGGAAGTTTTTCCTTATGCTGGCATCTTGGATTTCCCAATAGAGTTCAAAGGGGTAGAGGTAAGACTCTTCAATACCTGCTTGTCGGCGCACCGCGCGAATGTTGAGGTCCATCTCTGGGTTCGATGAGTCAAATAAATAGCCTCGAAATGGTGAGATGTGGATGACCCCACCGGTTTTACCGAGATGCTCAAGTTCTTCATCGGAGAGATTGCGGCTGACATCGGTGAGAGCTCGGACGTTGGAGTGACTGGCGATCACCGGCGAGGATGACAGTGCCATGGCCTGCAGTGCCGCTTGCTTGGACAGTTGTGAGATATCGAAAATTGCGCCGAGGGCGTTAATCTTTGCAATGGCCTGTCGTCCTAAAGGGGATAGTCCCCCATGTTCGGCCTCCGGCTCTCTCTTACCTGTAGCGGCATTGTAAAGTGGGCGGGAAGAATCGGCAAAGTCATTGTGGCCCATGTGTGTGAGACCGAATACTCTAACCCCCGAGTTGTATAAGGCGTCGATCTGGTCCACATTTTTGCCCAAGATTAATCCATTTTGAAAGCCGAGGATAATGGCTGATTTACCCTCAGAGTGTGCCGACAATAATCCATCAGTGGTTTTTACAATAAGCGTATTATTGGCTGGGTTCTCGGACAGCGCGTTCACCGCCGCCAGCTTTGTTAGGGCGATAGTTTTGGCCTTGCTATAACCCTCTGGTGTTCTTGGCATTGGGCCCGCGGCGAGTGACATGACAACCGCGTCTACGCCGCCTTTTTTCATTTTTTGTGGAGTGACTTTAGACAGTCCATCAGCGCCAACATACATAGAGGGTTTACCAGGTATTTCAATATCGGCATGGGCATCTATGGTTAATGCAGCAGAGTGAATGGCTTGCGCACGATTGAGTAGTGACGGGTTTTGCGCCTCATTAAATTGATTGCTACAAGCGACCTGACCGAGGACAAGTAGCATGATAGGCAGTGATAATTTGGTCATGGTGACGATCCTGTCTTGGGCAATGAATTATTGAAACACCCCTAGTGTTGCATGTAATGCTGATTAACACTATCTTGACAGTTAATTGTTTCTCATCTGAATTGTTTCTCGCGGCAGTCGTCTCAGTCCTCTTGTTTAAGATGGCAGGTCATTGTGACTGCACCATTCAAGTCTCCGAGAGTAGATATGGATCGGCGTTAGGCTTCGTAAATCGCGTATATCTTCTGTGTTGGCTCTATTACTTCCCACTCGCCTCGAAATCCTGCGGGTACGCAAATCTTATCACCGGCCACGAGGGTGATTTCATTGCCCTGACAATCACGCAAAATTGATTTGCCACTGAGAATATGAAAATACTCGTTCTCTGTATAGTTTACCTTCCAGCAACCAATCTCTGCTCCCCACTCGCCGACAAAGAACTTTTCCTCTGCAGAAAAATGCAAGGTATTGTTTTGCTCAGGATTGCCTTTAACTAAGCGCTCCTCCGGGGTTGCATAGCGCTCTTGTTGTGCTGAGCTGGTGGCAAAATTCACCACGTCAGTAAGGTCTATAGACATAATCGCTCCCGTTGATGGTGATCAAAATCATACCGGTTATTTGTTCAAAAGCCCATTATCTGAGGCCCATTGACGTGACCGAGCCATGCCTTCGTCGAAGCTAATCTCCGGTTTCCAACCGAGTATCTCTTCAGCTTTTTTACTGGAGAACCAACATTTGGTGGCCAATTGCACAACGGTGGCGGGCGATGCTTCATTGAGATCTCCGCGGATGCTCGCGATTTTTGAGGCCACCCCTGCGATGACGAGGGCCAGTTTTGTCGATACCAGCATGGGTCCCTTTTTACCCAACCATTGATAGTGGGGGGTGAAGTAGTCTTTTGTGGTTATGTACCCATGGCAAGAGAGGTTAAAAATCTCGCCATCAGCATCAGGGTGCGCTGTGGCCAGCGCGATACCACGAACCAAATCATCAATATAGATGGGTCTGAAGAACCCTTGGCCCTTGGCCGGAAGCAGAAACTGATTCTTAGCGATAGCCTCTAAAGGCGCAATAATCCATGGGCGACTGCCGGGCCCGTAGACATCACCGGGGCGAATAATCACCACCTCTATGTCGCTTTTGGCTTTTGCCGTCAATACGGCGTGCTCGGATGCCAGCTTGGTTAGCACATAGCTACCACCATCGGCATGCACCGGATGGGTTTCATCCAGTTCTCCCTGAGCAGAGTTGCCATAGGCGACAATGGATGACAGTTGCACAAAACGTCTCACTCCGTGGGCAACCGCCGCATTGATCAGACGACTGGTGGCGAGAACATTAACTCGCCACATATCGCTGTCTTTCATGGCGTTGGATACCAGCGCCGCGGTGTGAATGATCACCTCACAGTTGTCCAGGAGCTGGGCGATGGTCTCTGGTTGACCAATATCACCTTGTACAACATCTGCACCATTTCCTGAGAGATCAACGCCAATCACAGGTTGACCACTGGCTTTGAAGTGTGCCATTAATTGTCCGCCAATAAAACCATTGGCTCCGGTAATCAGAATATTTTTGGTTGCTTGTGTCGTCATAACGGCGTCAAAACCTCTGTAATCTTACTGTTGTTGCATATTTTTGCGGTAGAAGATGCCTACCAGTTTGGTAATCAGTGTTTTGGAAAATAATCTGACAATACCTGTGGTGATCTTGTTTGATAATCCAGGCACGATAACACTGCGGCCAGCGAGACAGCCCTGTAGGCCAATTTCTGCCACTGCCTGTGGTGACATCATCATATTGGCGGCAATAGCTAATTTGCCTCCTTGATCTGGATTGTCCATCATTTTTGTTGCTGTATAGCCGGGGCAAAGTGCGCTCACTGAAACGCCAGTATTGGCCGCTTTCAGCTCGTCAGCCAGAGCCTGACTAAAGGCCAGTACATAGGCTTTGGTTGCTGCATAGACATTTTGGTTGGGTATGGGCATCCAGGCAGCCAGTGAACTTACATTGAGTACATGGCCGCGCCCACGACTGGCCATATCATTGGCATAGAGGTGGGTCAGAGACGTCAACGCCAGCATATTGACTGTGATCATTCGCTCTTGAGCGGATACATCAATTTCGGTGAAAAACCCATTTTGCAGCAGGCCGGCATTGTTGATCAATAAATCCACCGTCAAGTTTTTCTCTTGTGTCTCTTGGAACACAGTTTGGGCGGCCTTTGGCTGTGACAAGTCGGCGGCAATCACCCAGTAGTCTATGGGATAGTTAGCTTTTAGCGAGGCACCTAGATCATTTAAGAGAGCCTCACGGCGCGCCACCAAAACTAAGTCATAACCCCGAGCAGCGAGAATTTTTGCGAATTCTAAACCGATGCCATCAGAGGCGCCGGTAACAAGAGCAGTAGGTCTAGTCATTGTCTATTGTCCTTTGCTGGGTGCTATTGACGCCGAAAATCGACAAAAATTGGGGAGGACCAAGCTTGCTGGCCGATGGATTGCTGGCAATCATCGGTCTCTGCTGTGCGATAGTCGCCAAAGCACTGATCGGTAGATACGGCGTTGCCTTGATCATCAAACTCCGTGCGCAAATTGCCAGCATTGATGGTAGCAATGGGTTGCTCGTGTGCGCGTATGTAATAGAGCGCGTCGCGCCTCTCAGCGGCGAAGTCTGGATCGTCGAATTCTATGGAGCAACCCTCCGCTGAGGGTGCGCAGTCGAAGGTTCGCCATGGATCTATAATTAAAGGTTGCACCTCCTCGTCTGCTGATTGCTGAGGTGTTATTTTAATAATTTCGAGTCTTTCGATAGGGTAGCGCTCATCTGAGGGGTGGTAGCATTCACCTTGAGACATCTTGTTTAAACGCTTGGCCTCAAGTGTTTCGATGACATAGTCCGGACATCCGGGTAACTGTTTAAAGGAGCCTATTACCTTAGCTTTGAAGCGTGGATTAATCGACATCTCCGTTTCGCTACCCATTGGTAGCACGTCTGAACCCCCGTTGATCAAGTCAAACCAGACCAACATGCGGTGACCGCTGGTACCGTAGACTTCGC
>CAXRFT010000039.1:0-68254 GCA_964230135.1 Porticoccaceae bacterium
CCGCAATTAAAACCATAGATGCAGTTATCACCAACATAGATCGAGATCTGAGTTGAACTGCAGATTTGAAGTAAAAGTTTGCAATATTCATTCGCTTATCCATATATTTATGAGACAAATACTGTTGGGCGGATACAACACTGGTCCGAGCCAAGGCACGCAGACACCTTCACCAAAGTTTGCCAGTGGTCTGGTCGAAGACAAAAAAGCCACTGCGCGTGTCGATTTATTAGGCTTTAAAGGGCGCCAAGTCTCCAGGTGTACGCAACATTTTGTTCACTTCATCCAGATGCATCTCCTCTAGATGAATCATCTCGCGAGCGTATTCCTCTAGAACCACTGAACCACCTTCAACCACATCCAGCAGGTCATAATAGGCTTGGCACGTTGTCGTCTCATGTTCTAGGCTTTCTCGCAGGATATCACCTATATCGTGCTGCTCCGTCTCCAACAGTGATCCTATTTTTAACGACGGGTGGCCACCCAACATAGTGACCAGTTCGCCTGCTTTGCCTGCATGATCGAGACCCTCCTGAGCATTGCCTTTCAGCCATGACACAATAGGAATACGATTGTAACCATAGACCATTAGAGAATAGTGGGTATAACGCACAACACCGGACAATTCCAGCTCCATTATTTTATTGAGAATATCGATCGTTTTATCTTTATCAAAGTCTTTCATATTCGCCACCTTCCTATGACACGTCAGTAAACCGCTTTTGTGAAACCGCACCTTAACTAAAACCATATCCTCTATTGATAAGAGGTACAATAGGCTACCTGCAGAATTTAGTACTTTGTACATTAAAGAGTAGATCATTCCCATGCTTGACATTGTTCTCTACCAACCAGAAATACCGCCTAACACTGGTAATATCATCAGGCTTTGCGCTAATACTGGATTTAGACTTCACTTAATCGAACCATTGGGCTTTGACATAGATGATAAGCGGTTACGTCGAGCTGGGCTGGATTACCGAGAGTTCCAGGATCTTCAGGTACACCCCTGCTGGGACAGCTACCGGTCGAATACAAATCCAACCAGAATCTTTGCCCTAAGCACCAAGGGCACAGTCAATTACTGCGATGTAGACTACAGGCGGGGTGACACGCTACTCTTTGGTCCAGAGACCAGAGGTCTTCCACAAGATATACGCGACTCTCTCGGTAACGACTCGGTGCTTCGTCTTCCAATGGTTCCACAAAGTCGAAGCCTCAATTTGTCTAACAGCGTGGCCATTGTCACCTATCAAGCATGGAGAAATTTGGGGTTTGTCGGCGGTAGCTAATCTTTGGTTTGTGCGAAACAATGTCGAAAAGTAAAATGATCGGACAGGTATAGTCATTAAAACTCCACGTAAAATGACAGTAACCCGTGGGGGAGCTGTCGAGAAAACTCTGTGATGAAAGCAAAAATTGGATTATTTTACGGCAGCACCACCTGCTACACCGAAATGGCTGGCGAGAAGATTCGCGATGCCATCAATACAATTATGGGAGAAAATTCTGTCGAATTACATGACATCGGCATAGACTCCGTCAGTAAAATGAATGATTACAACTTCCTTATCCTCGGGATTCCCACCTGGGATTTTGGTGAACTGCAAGAAGACTGGGAAGAAAGTTGGGATGATCTCGATCAGCTCGACCTGCACCACACTACGGTGGCTGTCTATGGCTTGGGGGATCAGATTGGATATCCTGAATGGTTTCAAGATGCGCTCGGTTACCTTTGGGCAAAAGTGAGGCAACAGGGTGCCCACACCGTAGGCTCGTGGCCAAATAACGGTTTTACTTTTAAATCCTCAAAAGCCTTAACCGCTGATGCAAAACAGTTTGTCGGTCTGCCATTGGATGATGAAAACCAATTCGACCTAACGGAGACCTACATAGAGCAGTGGTGTCATCAAATTGTTGACGAGTTTGGGTTAAACAAGTGACTATTTCTCAAGCGCGAATTGAGTGGCGAAACCAAACGGCCTACTCTACACATTTTGACGACTTTTATTTCTCTATGAACGACGCAGTTGAAGAGCGTAACTATGTGTTCATCGAACAAAATAATTTGCTCCCACGTTGGCAAGCATTAAATTCTGGTGACAGCTTCTCTGTGGGTGAACTCGGCTTTGGCGCTGGCATCAACTTCTTGTTGTCTTGCAAACACTGGCTCGCAACAGCACCAGCAAACTGCACATTGCACTACTATGCAGCAGAATCTCACCCCCTCTCGTTAATGGACTTTAACAAAGTTATCAAACTCTGGCCCACGCTGAGACAGTTTGGCGATGCTCTGAGAGAAACATATCCTCAAATGGTCGAAGGATTCCACAGGATTCAGCTTTTTGATCACCGAGTCCACCTCTGCCTGATGCTTGGTGAAGCGGGCAAAATGTTCGAAGCGCTGGCAGAGAGTTCGGAAATAGACTATGCATTACACAACAAAAATTCAATTCAAAGTTGGTTTCTGGATGGCTTCTCACCGGCAAAAAACCCAACCATTTGGCGACAAACTCTATTGCACACTGTGGCAGCACTGTCCTCTGAGGAGACTACGTTGAGCACCTACAGCGCTGCTCGCTGCGTGGCAGACAATCTCAAAAATGCTGGATTTTCTATTGAGCGCCGCGATGGCTTCGCTAAAAAACGCCAACTAATCTTCGCCCGAGCCAATGGTAAAAAATCAAGCGGTGTGCGTCACCCAAGTGCAAGCCATCATTGGCACTTAACCTCAAGCCCGGAACGACTCCACACCCACAGCAATCAAGTCAGTATCATTGGTGCTGGAATTGCTGGCTGCACCACCGCCGCGACGCTGGCTAAACGTGGTTATAAAGTGACTCTGGTGGATCGCTACAGCAAACCTGCGCAGGGCGCTTCGGGAAACAAGCAAGCCGTTGTTTATCCGAAATTGTCAATACAGAGGGATCCCCTGCCACTGATCAATTTAAAAGCAATGCTCTATGCGGCAGCGTTTTATCAACCTTTCTGGAAACTCGGTTTGGGACAACAGTGTGGTGTCATCTTGTTAGCTGAATCCGATAATGACTCACAAGTGTTTACAAAACTTATTAAAAGTTTCTCTGATCTGCCCTCTTTCGTGCAGCTTCTAACCCACCATGAAATTGAAAAAATCACAAATATCCAAACTCAAACTCAGCGAGCTCTTTATTTCCCAACACTGGGTTGGCTTAGCCCAGTTGGGGTCTGTGAAGCATTGCTCAGTCACGACAATATTACTTATGTGCAGGCAGACGTCCACCAAATTGAACAAGAGCCGGACTCAAAAGCTTGGTTTCTCATCGATCAACGCAATGAACTAATTTTGAAATCCGAACGGCTCGTCATCGCAAATTCCCATGACTGTGAACGATTTGAACAGACCAATTTTTTTGGGCTGAAGAAACTCCGAGGTCAAGTTAGTGACTACCCCCCTAGCAGTGCCAGTGAAAATTTGGCTACTGTGATCTGTGGAGACGGCTACATTACCCCGGCTCATAATGGTTTCCACAGCATAGGCGCCACCTACAACCTTCGTGTTGACAGCCTAGAATTGAGGACAAAAGATCACCAAGCGAACATTGATCAAATCAAGCGAACTGATTCTGCTATTGGCCAAGCACTCAAGGTAGTGGATGCCGAAAAATTAACCGGACGAGCTAATTTCCGTTGTACCACGAGGGACTATCTCCCCATCGCCGGCCCCGTGCCAAAGGCGAAAGAAATGATCGAATCATTTGCTTTTTTGCGCAAGGATGCGCGGCAAAGATCCTCACAACTGGGAAGCTACTACTCAAATCTTTACGTGAATTGCGGAATGGGCTCGCGCGGCCTCGGTTATGCGCCGATCACTGCAGAGCTAATTGCTGATGAAATAACTCACTCTCTTCCAGCTATAGAGAGAAACCTTCGTCTGGCCATGCACCCGGCGCGCTTTCTGATTCGTGATCTCAAGAAAAAACGTATCTAACTCAATCTGACTCAACAGCCAATCGCAGTCCTTTCCTATACATCGTTTGACTGTTCTCTGGGTCTCCCATTTCCATCAAAACGTCAGCCAACTGCAGATACAAAGCAGGTGTTGGCTCTACACTCAGTGCCGATGACAAGTAACTCTGTGCTTTACCCCAAAAACATAATTGGTAACACAGATTGCCGCAGGTTGCCAACAGAGTCGGGTCCTGAGGGTGATCCAACAACCATTTCTCAGCCACATCTAGAAGCTTTTCAGGAGTTTTGCTCTGTACGCAACCCAACCGCGCAACGAGCTCTCGATTCCACTGTTTATCGATACTTTTACAGAGCAAATCAATTAGTCGTTCAGCATCATTTACTTTTTGTAAAAGATCGAAGTAAGCGCATATTATTTCCGAATCCTGCTGCAGACGTCTCGGTATCATCTGCCATAGATCTGCAACTTGGTCTCGCTGCGGCCCAATGCCCAGCTCTGGGTTCACTACAAAAGTTGCTACCAAATTAACATAGACATCCAATTCTAAAACGTCCAAATCTACGTTGCTTACGGCGTTAAATCGTCGCAAATCCGAGAGGATTTTTTGCAATTCTGTCCAGTTCTCGGTGAGATAGTATATATCGGTTAACAGGCGTAACACGCCCGTATCCGAGGGTTTTTGCCTATTGATTGGCATGAGCAAATCGAGGGCTTGATCGAATCTCTCTGCCTCTAAGAGTATTTCAGCAAGCGCTTTATCTGCCAATAAAGCAGCATTGGGATGTAATTGCTTTAATCGGGTAAGCAGGTCAGTGGCCTGATCAATATTTTGTTCAGCTGCCGCCGCCTTAGCAGCAAAAAGTAGATTGACGTCCGGCATGTTGGAATGGGATATCGCATGACTCAGCAGTTCACGCGCGCGATGCCATTCCTGACCGGCATACAGGATCAATCCCTGTTTTGTTCTGCTCCCCTGCTTGGCACTTTTTCGATTGCGCCACCAATAGGACAACCCGCCAGCACCTAGCATCCATTTGATCAGCAATATCAACCACACCATTAAGGCGATTGACATTAAGTAGATAAATAACCCAGTCCAGAATGTCATCTCTACAGTTGTCTTATCTAAACTAATCAATATGTAACCGTTATCACTGTTTAACAGCCACAGACTTGACGCACCCAGAAGAAGGGCAAATAAGACGATTATCAGTACCTGTCTCATACCCCGCCCGTCTCCTCAGACAGATTTTCTTCCTCAGTAGCATCCTGAACCAGACGACGTTGTCGCATAATAATAAAAACATCCAGCGCAGTGACGGTCGCATCAATTTTAGGTAGTTTTTGCACGATCTGAGCAATCTGTAACATCCGTAAACGCTCTCTAATCTGACGAGTCACGTTGGTATCACTGAAATAATCTATTATCCATTGTTCGGCGTTGGCTAAACTCTCTTGGTAGATGGTCTGCCGCTCACGCAGCACAGCATTGCTGGCCTGTTGCAATAACAGGCGTAAATTACTGCGCGCTATGGATTCTTCCAGGTCCGACAGCATCGGTTCAATCGGTTTAGACCGCTGACGCACTCTGATTAAATTCGACAGTGAAGTCATCAGTTCATCCATCGCGACTACCCAACGTTGCATAACATCCTGATCCTGGGCGACTGAGATATTATCATCCGAGGCCGGCATCATTTCCTGTGCTGATGTAGCATAAGTCAGTAGAGGTAAATACTCTATTTGACTAATCAATGCGTTAAGTTCAAGAATAATGCCGCTGACATCCACTTCACCAGACAGTCGTAGAGCGGCGATATCATTGGCGACGGCGGAGCGCACCGACAATACATCGAGGTCCTCCAATTCGAGAAGAATATCGTCTACCTGTTGCAGCAGTGCCAGTGGATTTTTCGTGCTCCTCTCAGTTTGCAAACGCTGTCGTGCCAGGCGAGCCAAATAACTGGCTTCGGCAAGGAACCAATCGGAGCGCGATGTCGTGCTGAGCTCACTCAAGCGGATACCCTGAGCATTTGCCTGCGCCTGCAAACTCTGCAATTGCGTTGACAGCAGATCGATCATCTCCTGTTGAGATGTTTGTGCGGCTAGCATCGCATCACGCTCAGCCTGGAAACTCTCTGTTTGTCGCTCAAGTGTGCGACTTAAATCAGACAACTGCTCAGCCTGAAACTGCTGAACGTGCCACTGTTGGCCAAAAAACCAGATTCCGCCAATTAGCAAACTCAATCCAGAAACACCAAGCAGTAGCGCAAGATAGGGTATTTTGAGCTTTGAGTTATTATCTTTTTGTTGCTTGACACTCTTCGCCGATTCTGATTTTGAAAGGGACTCATCAGACGCGGTCTCGGCTGTGGTGACTTTCTTATCTGACTTTGACATGACCTTTTCCGTTTCACCAACGATTACTATGACTATTTGAATTCAGCAAAAACATTCAGCAATTAGCTGCATCACTACTCAATGCAAGATACATTGATTGCGGCAGCGCCCCCTCTGCTTCTACTATGGAACCATACCCCAATTCACGGGCGATTTCTGCAACTCGGGTACTGGGAACAATTACTTTGAAACGATTTTCACCAATATACGACTGAAAATCTGTGTAACGACCTAAGGCTCTCAGCGATTCCCCACTATGAGCCACTAAATAATCGATAGAATTGAAATGATAACAGGCATTTTTTACCTGCTGCTGATTGACAACTCTGGCGTAAACATCACAGTAGTTTACCCTGGCCCCCCGAGCAACTAACTCATCATGAATTAACTCGCGACCGGCCCCGCCTCTAAATATCACTACATTCTTTCCGCTGACGTTCTGTAACTCAAGCATTCGCAATAGGCCCTCAGAGCTAGCATCTTTTTCAGGGCGGAGAACCTTGTGCACCACAGGCAGCAACACAACCTCTGTCTGCTGCCCGATAGCAAAATAGGTAACGCCCTGCGGCAACATTGGCCAGTACTGATCAAGCCAATCCATAGCAAAGCGCGCACCATGAACACTAACAAAAATCGCGATATCCATCTCGTCAAAAGCAAGAATTTGCCGAATAATTGCATGTTCGTCTGTGCCTGGAACAATATCGATTACCGGTGTACGGGTCACCCTAGCCCCTGAAGCGCTTAACAGACGTATAAATTCGTCATCATGACGATGCGATCGAATTACCAGAACATGTCGACCGGCTAAACTACCCGTCACCGTAGACCTCAGCCAGTATACCTCCAGCACCTTGAGACAGAAGATCATCTGCCACCACCACGCCCAATTCCTCTGGCTTGTCAACCGCTCCGACAGCGCTGGCTCGCAAAATCAAACCACCGTCAACACGGCCCACTAAACCACGTAAAAAAATCTCCTGCCGGTTGTGTGACAGAGTGGCAAAACAGGCAATGGGAACCTGACAACCACCCTGTAAATGAAAATTTAACGCTCTCTCCGACTGAACACAAACTGCTGTATCAGGATCATTTAAAGGCTGGATCAGTGCTTTTATTCTATGATCATCATCACGGCACTCAATACCAATAGCACCCTGACCACCCGCAGGTAGAAACTGCTCCGAACTGAGTCTCTGACTGATACGATGAGTCAAATTGAGACGAATCAAACCCGCCGAAGCCAAAATAATCGCATCGTAATCACCACCATCTAACTTGGCCAAACGCGTGTTAACATTGCCCCGCAAGTCTCTTATTTGTAAATGAGAGTACGCTGATCGCAACTGGCATTGGCGTCTCAAACTGGAAGTGCCAACAACGGCATTGCGCGGCAATTCATCGAGGCTATCGTACTTATTTGAAACCAGAGCATCTGATGAGTCCTCACGCGAACATATCGTCGATAAGCCCAATCCTTGGGGAAATACCATAGGGACATCTTTCATCGAATGAACGGCAATATCTGCCCTGTTCTCGAGCATGGCAGACTCAAGCTCTTTAACAAAGAGACCTTTGCCCCCAACTTTTGCCAAGGGAGTATCCAACAGCTTGTCGCCCCTTGTGGACATTGCCAATAGCTGAACATTGAGTTTGGGATGGTGATGCAGTAATTGCGCTTTGACAAATTCTGCCTGCCAAATAGCCAAAGGACTTTTTCGGGTTGCAATTCGAACTAAATCTGTCACTAAATCAAACCTCTGGATGATTACCTTGCCATTATCAAGTATTTCTGAACCTTTGTCAGAACTGAAAGTAAATAGATTCCACAAGTGGTAACCCTCAGTGCCAATGTGTGGCTATAATTGCGTAATCCAAGGGCACAATCAGGTTATATCTCATGAGTGATAGTATACAAAACAAAAATCATTCCCCAAATTCGGAGCACACTAACCAGACATGGGGTGGGCGCTTTGACGAACCAGTGGATTCCTTTGTCGCTCGATTCACAGCCTCAGTGAACTTCGACCAACGCCTCTATGCTCAGGACATCCGCGGTTCAATTGCTCACGCCACCATGCTTGCTGGAATCGGGGTGCTCACCGACGACGAAGCTGAGGATATTATCACTGGTCTTAGGTCTATCGAAGACGATATAGCTCAAGATATATTTCAATGGTCGACGGAACTGGAAGATGTGCATATGAACATAGAATCTGCACTTACATCCCGCATTGGTCAAGTCGGCAAAAAACTCCACACCGGCCGCTCTAGAAATGATCAAGTGGCCACCGACATTCGCCTCTGGTTGCGTGACCAGATCGATTTAATTTCTGATTTGATGGGTACGCTGCAGCGAGGAATGATTGAACTTGCCAGCAGGGAATACAATACTATTATGCCGGGCTTTACCCATCTCCAAACCGCCCAGCCCGTAACCTTTGGCCACCATATTTTAGCTTGGAATGAAATGTTGGAACGTGACTTTGGCCGCCTCCAAGACTGTCGACAGCGTATGAACCAGAGCCCGCTTGGGGCAGCTGCACTTGCCGGTACCAGCTACCCTATCGATAGAGACGCCACAGCCAGCCGGCTGGGATTTGACAAACCATCGGAAAATTCACTGGATTCCGTCAGTGATAGAGACTTCGCTATTGAGTTTTGCGCTTTTGCCAGTATTTTGCTGACCCATATGTCCAGAATTTCTGAG
This sequence comes from Porticoccaceae bacterium, assembly GCA_964230135.1. Lineage (GTDB taxonomy): Bacteria > Pseudomonadota > Gammaproteobacteria > Pseudomonadales > Porticoccaceae > HTCC2207. The sequence continues at coordinate 9,063 of CAXRFT010000039.1, forward strand.
GAACTCATCCTGTGGACTTCGGCACAGTTTCAATTTATTGATCTTCCGGATCGATTTTGTACCGGCTCTTCAATTATGCCGCAGAAAAAGAACCCAGATGTGCCGGAGCTCGTGCGAGGTAAAACTGGTCGGGTTAACGGCCATTTGTTTGCACTGTTAACGCTGATGAAATCTCAACCCTTGGCTTATAACAAAGATAACCAAGAAGACAAGGAGCCCTTGTTTGATACCGTTGATACAGTGCGCGATTGTCTAAGAGCGTTTTCAGACATGTTACCGGCAATTAAACCTAATCGAGAGAAGATGTACGAAGCTGCCAAAAGGGGATTTTCTACGGCGACAGATCTTGCTGACTATTTGGTGGGCAAAGGGATACCCTTTCGGGATGCCCATGAAATTGTCGGCAAGTCCGTGGCCTATGGCATTCGAGAGAAAAAGGATCTATCAGATATGAATTTAGAAGAATTGTCTGTCTTTTCCAGTGAGATTAGGGCGGACGTTTTTTCTGTACTCACACTTGAGGGGTCAGTTGCCGCTCGAGATCACATTGGTGGCACAGCGCCAACTCAAGTAAAAGCGGCGGCTCAGAGAGCGTTGCAGAAAATTGACCAGCGCTGATTAAAAATCAAACTGAACATTAATATCTGACTGCAATCTAAAAGCCTCGCTGAGCATAGCGCTTAGTGGCTCTCCAGTTACAGTATTTTGCCAAACTTGGTTGTCAAGTTTGAAATGAAAGCCGCCGGAAACGGCGGCCAGCCAGACCTCTCGGAGAGCCGGCTGCCTCGACAAAATAATTTGCGAATGATTGTTTTCACAGGTTAACGTGAGCATTCCCGCAGAGTTCTCGTAGTCGATATCAGCACCGCTATCATCGATGCTCTCCTCAATGGAAAACATCAATTCATCGACAATTTGATTAAATTCGGCTTCTGTCATTGAAAAACTCCTGCATATGCGAATAACTCTGCAGTGTCTAGTATAATTGTTTGAGCGCTATCCGTCAGTACCGCTATACTGACAGCTTTAATCTGGGAGTTTTTCACATGCGAGCCTGTCTCAGCAAAAGTTTTGTAATCCTGTGCTTCATCAGTCTTTTCGGTTGTGGCAATATCGGGGAACTGTACCTGCCAGAGGAGAAAGAAGAACTCCAAGAGACTATAAATCCACCAAGCAAAAACTAACTATTTATGCACAGTACCGTCAGCCGAAAAAATGGTTGTCTCTTTATGGAAGAGGTAGCCTTGACCGATATTGCAGAGCAATACGGAACACCCTGCTATGTCTACAGTAAATTGGCCATCGAAAAAAATTATGCCGCCTACAAAGAGGGGTTGAATGATCAGGCACATTTGGTGTGTTACGCAGTCAAATCAAACTCTAATCTTGCCGTGCTGCAAACTCTCGTTGAGCTGGGTTCCGGTTTTGACATCGTCTCGGTAGGAGAGCTAGAGCGAGTTTTACTGGCAGGCGGAGATGCCAGCAAGGTGGTTTTTTCTGGCCTTGGTAAGACCTCCCATGAAATGCAACGAGCTCTGGAGGTGGGCATACATTGTTTTAATGTGGAATCAGAATCGGAACTGGAGTTACTCAATCGTATTGCCGGTCAAATGAGTAAAAAAGCGCCTGTGTCCATCAGAGTAAATCCAGATGTGGACGCTAAAACACACCCCTATATATCCACTGGACTGAAAGAAGATAAATTTGGCATTGATATTGAAAATGCACTGAATGTGTATACCAAAGCGGTAACCATGAGTAATATCAATATTGTTGGTATTGACTGTCACATCGGCTCTCAAATAACCAAAGCCGGGCCCTTTGTCGATACACTCAAACGACTTTTGCTACTTGTGGATCAGCTTCAAGAATTGGGGATCGAGCTTCGCCATATTGATATAGGTGGTGGTCTGGGTGTTCGCTATCAAGATGAGGAGATACAACCAATCAAAGAGTTGTTGGCAGAAATAAAAGCACTACTCAGTGACACAGACCTGACTCTTATCGTTGAGCCCGGCAGATCATTGACGGCTAATGCCGGTATTCTTCTTACCCAAATATTGTATTTAAAGTCGACTCAATACAAACAGTTTGCGGTGGTCGATGCGGCAATGAATGACATGTTGAGACCATCTCTTTATCAGGCCTGGATGGATATCCAACCAGTTATACAAAACGACATAAATCTGACGGCAACATACGATGTGGTGGGACCCATATGCGAAAGTGGAGATTTCTTAGCCAAGCAGCGCCCATTGGCAATAAAGCAGGCTGATTTTCTATGTCTTTTTGCTGCTGGCTCCTACGGCTTTGTCATGAGCTCAAACTATAACAGTCGCCCGCGAGTCGCAGAAATCATGGTAGATGGTCGTGACACCCATGTCATTCGAGAACGAGAGAGCTTCACTGATTTAATAAAAGGTGAAAAATTATTGCCAAAAAGTCACCCGACAATCTCCCAGTAGCGATACATTATGCGTCTTAACTTTACTAAAATGCATGGCTTAGGTAACGACTTCGTGGTACTCGACGGAGTAAGACAATCCGTCCGTTTATCAAAAAAGCAAATAAGAAGGATGGCTAATCGCCATACAGGTATCGGCTTTGATCAGTTGCTTATCGTGGAACCACCGACAAAAAGCAACGTGGATTTTAACTACAGGATATTTAACAGCGACGGTGGTGAAGTCGAACAATGCGGAAATGGTGCCCGCTGCCTAGCTCTGTTTGTCCGAGAGGCAAAATTGTCGGGCAAGTCCAGCTTAGTGGTACAAACCATGAATCGGTTGATAGAGCTCACCATCAAAAATAAAAGTGAGTTCGCTGTCGATATGGGACAGCCACTTTTTCAACCCGCAGATATGCCGTTTATCGCGGACAAAAACCAGGATCTCTACGATCTTGAGGTAGACGGTAACTCAGTGAAAATTTCAGTCATCTCCATGGGTAATCCCCATGCAGTACTGTGGGTCAATTCAACGGCTCAAGCTCCAGTGACCTCATTGGGTTCACAAATTGAGGGGCATCCTCGTTTTCCAAAAGGGGTCAATGTCAACTTTGCACAAATTGTTGATCGCTCGACGATTAAATTGCGTGTATTTGAACGTGGTGTTGGGGAAACTAAGGCCTGCGGATCAGGAGCCTGTGCCACAGCTGCTGCAGCTATAGTGCAGGACTTAGTCGACTCACCGGTAAAAATAGAACTACCGGGGGGACCACTGACAATACAGTGGCTTGGTGGTAAGAAGTCGCTTATCATGAGTGGTACTGCTGAAATCAGTTTTCATGGACATATACAATTATGAGCAACAGCGATTCTTCCGTTATCGAAGACAAGCAGGTTCGCAGTTTTTTGCGTGATAATCCAACGTTTTTGGATGAAAATCCCGATATCCTTGAGACCATGATCGTCAACCACAAACCCGGTGGTGCCGTTTCACTGGTGGAGCGTCAACTCCGCTCTCTAAGGGATCGCAATGCAGACTTAACCGCACAACTTGATCAGCTGGTTGGTGTGGCTAGAGATAACGAACTAATGTTCGAAAAGACGCGGCGTCTAGTCGTCAGCCTTTTAGATGCGCAAAGCCTTGCCGCACTCGTAGAGACAGTCTATGAGAGCCTGGGAACAGACTTTGGTGTTCAATCTTTTTCGATAACCTTGTTTGGCGATGCGATTTTGAAAAGTCAGAGTATGGCAAGAGTCTCCTCATTGGCTGAAGCAAACAAGCATGTTCCCTCTGTCTGCGCATCATCAACGCCCATATGTGGTACTCTCAGAGACACTGAAATTGCTTTCTTGTTTGGCGATAAACCAGACATCACTGAAATTCGATCAGTAGCCGCGATCAACTTGGGAGATGGCAGTCCAATTGGCATACTAGCCCTTGGCAATCAGAATCCTGATTTTTACAACAATAAAATGGGAACCCTTTTCCTCGACTACATAGGCGAGATTTTAAATCGATTGCTCCCACCAAAGATGTAACCATCAGTTCAATATTCGACTATCAACTATCGTTTTGATTTTTTCTTCGCCTTACCACCGCGACCAGTCGAGAAACCCGCCGAAGACTTTTTCGCTCTCACTTTGACCTTGGTTTTAGTCGGACCGTTGGAATTCTTCCTCTTCGATTTACGTTTTTTTACATACTCATCGGCCAACTCTATCGCTTTAGTTGAGACCTTGCTTTTTTTCGCAATTTTTTTAGATATCCCACGATTGTCACCAGTTACTGCTGAATCTACCAATTGAAAATCGATTTTTCTCTCTTCCAGATTTACTCGGACTAGCTTTACCCTCAACCTCTGTCCAAGACGAAACACACGACCTGTACGTTCACCGATCATCCTATGTTGAGATACCTCGTGAAAGTAATAATCCTTTGGCAATCCTGTAACATGGATCAATCCCTCCACGAAAAGATCATCTAAGGTGACGAACAAGCCAAAACCTGTCACAGCACTCACGACACCGGTGTACTGTTCACCCACCCTGTCCATTAAATACTCACATTTGAGCCAATTGACCACATCGCGGGTGGCTTCGTCAGCTCGGCGTTCAGTGATGCAGAGATGATCACCCATAGTCTGGAGCTGCTCGCTATCGTAGGGGTAAACTAGTTTTTTCGACAGCGAATCAGCCCCATCGACACGATAAACGTTAGATATTTTTTTGTCTCCACGAATCAAACTCCGAATGGCACGATGTACCAGTAGATCCGAGTAACGTCTGATGGGCGAGGTAAAATGACTGTAGGCATCAAAGGCGAGACCAAAATGGCCGAGATTTTCTGGCTGATAAACGGCTTGACTCATAGATCTGAGCATCACGGACTGTATCACAGCCGCGTCATCTCTATGTTTAATGGCCTTTAATACACGCTGGTAGTCCTCTGGTTGAGGGTCATCGCCACCACCTAACCCGATACCCAACTCGGAGAGAAACTCCCTCACTGACGTCAGCCTGTCGTCACTTGGCCCCTCGTGAACACGATATAGTGCTGGTAACTTAACTTTTTCTAACAGAGTTGCGGAACAAACATTTGCACAGAGCATACACTCTTCTATTAGTCGGTGAGCATCGGTTCTCTGTAGCGGAATAATTTGACTAATTTTTCGTTGACTATCAAACAGTATCCGTGACTCTTGTGAATCAAAATCAATTGCACCCCGAGCATTCCTCCGTTTATTTAGTGCTTGATAGAGATCATGCAACCGATCGATCTGTGGGACAATGGAGGCAAATTGCTTGCGGATACCCGATTGATTGCCTTTGTCACTCTGGCTTATGATTTGCGCCACTTGAGTGTAAGTCATACGCGCATGGGAGTGCATCACTGCCTCAAAAAACTGAAACCGAGAAATCTCCCCAGACTGGGTAATATGCATTTCACAGACCATGCAAAGGCGATCTTCTGAAGGATTAAGAGAGCATAAGCCGTTGGACAGCTTCTCCGGCAACATGGGCACGACATGATTTGGGAAGTACACCGAATTACCTCTGTTGAATGCCTCAGTGTCCAACGCCGATCCAACTTTAACATAATGAGAGACATCGGCAATCGCCACCAGTAGTCGCCAACCACCACGCTTCTTTGCTTGACAAAAAACGGCGTCATCAAAATCTCGCGCATCCTCGCCATCAATAGTAATCAAGGGTGTCTCACGTAAGTCTACCCGGCCCTGAGTATCTGTAATATTATCTGGAATCGCCTCAGTTTCAGACAAAACATGTTCATTCCAAAGATAGGGAATGCCGTAATTTCTGACAGACATTTCTACTTCTAGACCCGGATCCAAGTGATCTCCAAGTACCTCGCAGATAGCACCCACAGGTAAGTTTTGTCTAGAGGGTGGTTCAAGAACATCAACAACAACAATTTGGCCAGGCCTTGCATCACCTACTCGTTCTCCAGGAATGAGGATATCCTGACTGATGCGCGGATTATCCGCACGAACAAAGTGTATACCGCTCTCGTTGAAATATCGGCCGACCAACTGCAGGGTGTTGCGCTGTATCACATCGACTAAACTACCCTCAGGCCGATTTCGGCGATCCCAGCCCGCGATTCGCACCAGCACCACGTCTCCATCAAACACTCGGCGCATCTGAGTACTCGACAGGAAAACATCCTCGCCATCCGACTGTAGCGGTTTTACAAACCCATAACCCTCAGGATGACCGATAACACGCCCCTTGATTAAATTCAATTTATCAAGTGTGCCGTACCCATCGCGACGATTTCGAGCAATTTGTCCATCCCGCTCCATAGCTCTAAGTCGTCTTCGCATCGCCTCAATTTGTTCCTCAGTCTGTATTTTCAACTCACCACAGATTTCCTCATGGGAGAGAGGCCCTTGACTGGTCTCAAGAAAATCTAAAATAAATTCTCTGCTGGGTATGGGGTTTGTATACTTAGCCGCTTCTCGCGATTGAAAAGGATCTTTAGTCATAAATTATTAGTCGAAGTTAATGAGATGGTTGTTCCAACAGACGGCCCACGGATTGAATGACAAAAAATACTGCCGCTCAGTGACGATCATTTCATGAGTAACAGAAACCATCAATTAGAATTGGTGTCCGACACCAGTTCATTTTTTAAATGTTGTTTAATGTGTTTCAAGAGGGACAGATTCTCCTCTGCTGTCTGCCCTGTGTAGGACGACTTAAATGCGATGATTAGTTGTCGGAATTCCGCCATCCCATATAATCCAGATAATCCAAGAAGGTCGTGGAGCACTAACCTCATCTCGGATCCCTCTGGATCATGTAAGTTCCGCTCTACCTCAGCAAGATTACTCTCAAGAGCCTGCTTTAGCTCTTCAAGCGGCAGTATTGATGACAAAATACCTTCTCCATTGGTATGGGAGATTTTTTCTCTATCATCTAATGAGGCCAAAATAGCATTGATTAACTTAGACTCATTAATTGGTTTTGCCAGCACCAGCCGAGCTCCAGCACTCATCATTTTATCCGTCGCGCCGCCAGTGACATCTGCGGTTAGACCCAACACCGGAGGACTATCTGATAGTTGATTGACAATTGCATTGCAGGCTTCAACACCGTCCACCACCGGCATGTGAACATCCATAACTACGACATCAATATGCAACATCCTCACTGTTTCAATGGCCTCTAAACCATTATTCACCACTGAACACTCTGCACCATACATTTCTAACAACTTGACGATAAGTTTTTGAGAAAAGAGATTATCTTCTGCCACTAGCACCTTTACCCCGGTCAAGATCTCATGCGTCGATGGCGAGGCTTTTTCCTCTAAATTAACCAGATCACTACCAAAGGGCTCGTATAGCTGGCAAGAAAAACTTACAACTGTTCCCTGTCCTTTTATACTGTCGATATCGATTTCACCCCCCATCTGGTTCACCAATTTTTTACAGATTGGAAGTCCGAGTCCTGCACCTCCATAGAGACGATTGATCGACTCATTTTCTTGAGAAAAGGGCTCGAAAATTGAATTGACTTTGTCAGCGTCAATTCCCTGACCAGAGTCTTTCACAGAACAATGAAACCTGTTATGTCCATGCGGCGAAAAATCCATCTCAATGGAGACCGAAACGTATCCTCGCTCAGTGAACTTAATCGAATTTCCTAAAAGGTTGGAAATAACCTGGGCTAATCTCACAGGGTCACCTCGAACCAGTTGTGGAAGATCACCGATAATTTTATATTCCAACAATAATCCCTTTTCATCGGCAACCTGCTGATGTATTGAAATGATGTCAATTAACCACTTTCGAATATTAAAATTAATTTTTTCAAGGGTAAATCCTGCACTCTGTGCTTTAGAGAAATCTAAGATATCATCAATCATGGTTAACAACATTGTCGATGAAACCTCTATAACATCGAGATATTCGTTGCGCTTCTCTAAACTGCTCTCGTTAGCTACCATTCTGGAATAGCCAATCACTGCTGTCAGAGGGGTTCTCAGTTCGTGGCTCATCCTCGCAAGAAACTGATTTTGACTCTCCGCGACTTCCTCTAGCTCCTTCAATGTCGCTTGTAATTGAGATGTAGCACGCTCAATCTCATTCTGAGTAAGCAAGTTGGAATCCCTGATAGTGGTGGCCAAGGTGTTAATTCCTTTCGCCAAAAAGCGGACCTCGTTGGGCCCCGCCTCCGGAGCAAGATCGTGAACATTTCCCAAGGTCATATCATCAACGCGAGTATTCAGATCGCCAATACTCGCTGACAGCGTTCGCGCATAAATAATTGACAATGACATGGAAAAAAATATCAGGAAAAAAACCACCATCATCACCAAGAAGAATTTCTCTTCATTTCGTCCCATCATAAAGTTAGCCTGAAATGCAACTAAAACCCACCCAGCAAGCACCTGCTCTTCCCCCCTGGCCAAGGTCTTTGATGAGATAAATACCTCGCGAAAAAAATATTGTTGCATTTCATTACTCAACTGATAATTCGGATGGCTAAGTGGCTTTACCACATCTTGAAAATCCTCGAGCGATTGATTTGCTTGTTTTATTGGCAAGAGTGATAAATCAAGATCGACATATCCATGCGATGTTAACCTACTATTGCGAATGTCATAGACGACTAGACCATCGACACCTGCGGTGGTGAGCATATAGTCTATCTCCACCTGCAATTTTTCGATATCACCAGAACTCAAAGCGTTGCCACCGTGAGTGACAAAGCTCTCTGCAGCAATGTCGCCCAAGAGGTTTCGTACTTCTTTGATTTCCTGGTTCTTAGTTTCCCAAATGTAAAAAAGTGCCGCAAAAGAAAATAGAAGAAATGGAACAATGACTGTCAACATCATGCGCGCATATATTCCACCCAATGAAGCCACTGCGCGTCGGATGGACAAAATGTCGACTATTTTTTCCCACACAATCATTAGCCCTCTGAATCAGATCTCAACAGTGGCTCTCTACTGAGATCTAACTTCTGTCCTATCAGTCCTGCCTGAGTGCGATTATTCACATTAAGTGCACGCAAAATCGCACTGACATGGACCTTTACCGTATTTTCGGAAAGCGACAACTCTCTAGCGATCAATTTGTTTGACAATCCCTTTGCCATGCACGCCAATATCTCTCGCTGACGATGTGTGAGCATTTCAGCAATCGCCTCGGCGCTCAATTCAAACCCAGTTTCAATTTTTTGAGTTTCTGGCAGTGAACTAATTAATGAATATGGGACGGATATTTCACCAACCAATACACGATTGATGGCGGCGAACAAAATTCGCTTAGGCGCCGATTTTGGAACAAAACCTCTGGCGCCCAAGCCAATGCACTTGTGAACATGAGCCGCATTTTCTGAAGCAGAGAGAACAACAACGGGCAGGGACGGAGCCAACTGACAAACCGCCTCTATAAAAGCGAATCCACCCAAACGCCCAGGCATGAAGAGATCCGCTATCACCAGATCAAAGTCGGCCTCAGTCAGCATTTGAAGTGCTGTTTCTCCGCAATTGGCTGTACTGACTTCCGCATCCGTATATTCAAGGAGCAACGTTTGCTTTAAACCAACACAAACAAAGTCGTGGTCATCAGCAACTAAGATTCGCATCGCCACAGCCTTCTCTTGGTAATTATCTGCGTGTAATTCATAACCACTGAAAAACCACAAGATCGTTTAACGGTAGAGAGATCATATACCTAAACAGAATCACTTTCAGTAATAAACGCTTGAAGCCGATATGTTATTCACTCGCCAAGAGAAAACATGAGCATAAAGGTGATTTGAAGGAGCGCCGATTAGAGGTAACCAAAGAAGAGAATTACTGGCGATAAATAAAAAAGGCGATCCGCAGACCGCCCTTTTTGACAACAATTAACCCAGTTTTTCTTTAATTCTCGCTGAACGACCAGATCGGTCACGCAGGTAGTACAACTTAGCTCGACGAACAGCTCCCCGTCGCTTCACTTCGATACTATCAACAAGAGGACTGTAGGTCTGGAAAGTTCTCTCAACACCAATTCCGTTAGAAATCTTGCGAACAGTGAAAGACGAGTTCAGCTGGCGGTTGCGTTTCGCTAAAACAACTCCTTCAAAAGCCTGAAGTCGCTCACGACTCCCCTCTTTAACCTTCACTTGAACAACAACAGTGTCACCGGGACTGAAGTCAGGAATTTCTTTGTTCATCTGCTCTTTTTCAAGCGCAGCAATAATGGATGTTTTATTTGTCATATCTCGCTCCTCAATTTTCATTGGTTGGTGGAAATCCACCTGATTTAGAGCTCTGTACAGAGAGGATGAACACTATCCCTTATCATCATCTGCCAGCGCGGCACTCATTTCCTTAAGTAAATCCCTCTGCTCAACGGTGAGCACAAGGTTGTCCAATAATCTCGGTTTCCTCTGTTGAGTTCTCAGCAGTGACTGCCGCAAACGCCAACGTCTTATCTTTTCATGGTCTCCGGACAGTAAAACTGCCGGCACTTGTTGCCCATCAAAACTGTCCGGTCGACTGTAATGAGGACAATCTAACAGCCCATTTGCAAAGGAATCTTGCAATGCGGACTCCTCATGACCCAGGGCACCGGGCTTCTGTCGAATCATGGCATCTACCAGTACCATCGCCGGCAGCTCACCTCCACTGAGCACATAGTCGCCGATCGACCATTCCTCATCCACGACACTATCGATCAGTCGCTCATCAATACCTTCGTATCTGCCGCTTATCAAAATAACACTTTCTAGCTCAGCAAATGTATTCACCGCTCCCTGATCTAGCAATTGACCTTGGGGGGAGAGATACACCACTTTGGCGTCTCCAGCCACCCACTCCTTGGCTGCCTTTACGGCATTCATCAGCGGCTCTACCAGCATGACCATACCCGGGCCACCGCCATAGGGACGGGCATCTACCGTTCGATGCTTGTCCTCAGTAAAATCTCTCGGATTAAAGTACTCAATATCCACTAACCCGTTGTTTACCGCTCGACCACTAACACCATACTCAGCTACCGCCGAGAACATTTCGGGAAAAAGTGTTATTACACCAATTTTCACCGCTAACTACCTCCTGCGCTGTCGCTGAAGGCTAAAAATTCAGATCCCATGAGACCAGCATCTTCTGCTCGACAATATCGATTTGCAACACGAATTCGCTCGAGTAGGGAATCAGTCTCTCCTTTCTATCGACGCTGTCACTATCCCCTTTCACCACCAACACGTCATTAGCACCAGTCTCTAGCAATGAATCAACAACACCGATGAGTATTTTGTCAGCCTCATTGTCGAGAAAAACACGTAATCCAACCAATTGGTGCCAGTAATAATCGTCCTCTTGCAATGCGGGCAACAGGGTCTTTTCAACAAATACGTCTCGTTGGCACCAAGCCCTCGCATCATCACGGTCATCGACGCCGGCTAAATGCACTAAAAGACCATCTCCCTGACGTTTGTAGTCGTCTACCACGACTTTTGACAGCCCTTCAGGGGATTCAATCCACCAGGGCTGGTACTCGATTAACTTTGCGAGCTCTTCAGTGTAGGAGAACACTTTTAACCACCCCCTGACACCGTGCACTGATGTCAGACGACCAACAACCAACATATCCGAAGATTTTTGCCTATCGGCCATAAGTCTGCCTCTGGAGGCTAAGCAGCTTTCTTAGCAGCCTCTTTCAATAAGGCCGCTACTCGGTCACTGACTTGAGCCCCTTGCCCCTGCCAGTATGCAGCGCGTTCAAGGTCTATTCGCAGCCGCTCCTCAGCGCCACGAGCCACTGGATTGAAAAAACCAATCCGCTCAATGTAACGGGCGTCTCGCGCCTTGCGCGAGTCAGACACTGTGATGTGATAAAAAGGGCGTTTTTTTGCGCCGCCACGAGCCAATCTAATAGTAACCATTAATTTAAATCCTTTGTTCGAGGAGCCCATATGCCCATCTCGATGCTTGTTTAGTGCCCCGCTAGCAGCGCGACTACCTTAAAAGGCGCGGTATCTTACGCCAAAAGTCAAAAAAATGAAACTATTTTAGGACAATATTCACGCTAAACTAGTCGACCTTTTTGGGTAGTTCTATGGACTGAGCAGCACGTCAAAATCGCGGAAATCCTCCGGGAGGACGGCCATCTCCCGGAGATAGCATACCACCCATGCCGCGCATCATGTTTTGCATACCTTTACCCTTCATTTTCTTCATCATTTTACCCATTTGCTTATGCTGTTTGAGTAATCGATTAAGATCCTGGATAGTTGTTCCTGATCCCATGGTAATCCGCCGTTTTCTGGAACCATTCAAAATATCGGGATTTCTTCGCTCTTTTGGCGTCATTGAGTTGATGATACATTCCATTTTATCAAACTGAGTGCTAGCACTGTTTTGCTGGGCCAGCTGCGCCATGTTGCCCATACCGGGAAGTTTTTCCATCATGCCGCTCATGCCACCCATATTTTTCATCTGTTGCAACTGATCACGCAAATCTTCAAGATCGAAGCGCTTGCCCTTGACCACCTTCTGGGCCAATTTTTCCGCCTTTTTCTTGTCAACTTTTCGCTCAACTTCCTCAATCAAGGACATCACATCGCCCATACCAAGAATGCGCGATGCGATGCGCTCCGGATGGAATGGCTCAAGGGCGTCAGTCTTCTCTCCCATACCGATAAATTTAATTGGCTTTCCGGTAATTTGTCGGACTGATAGCGCAGCTCCACCGCGAGCATCACCATCAACTTTAGTCAGAATAACCCCAGTCAAAGGCAATGATTGGTTAAATGCTTGGGCTGTATTGACGGCATCCTGACCAATCATGGCGTCAATAACGAATAAGGTCTCTGCCGGTGTCGCAATCTGATGAAGCTGTTTTATCTCCTCCATCATCTCGCCATCAACATGCAATCGACCAGCAGTATCGATAAGCAGTACATCGCAGAATTGTTTTTTAGCTGTGTCAATGGCGGCGGTCACTATGTCAGCAGGTCGCTGCTCTGGTCGGCTAGGAAAGAATTCTGCACCAACCTCTGCCGCGAGAGTCTTAAGTTGTTCTATGGCTGCTGGACGGTAGATGTCGGCAGAGACCACCATGACTTTTTTCTTTTCTCGCTCAGCCAGATAGCGGGCCAACTTTGCAACGGAAGTGGTCTTACCTGCACCCTGCAAGCCTGCCATCAATACCACAGCCGGTGGCTGCACTGACAGAGAGAGGGACTCATTTGCGGTACCCATAACCGCTTCAAGCTCAGCTTGCACCACCTTTAAAAATTGTTGTCCAGGATTTAAGCTTCTGCCAACTTCAGTACCCACGGCTCGAGTTTTAACTCTGTCGATAAACTCCTTAACCACAGGCAGTGCAACATCAGCTTCCAAAAGCGCCATGCGCACTTCTCTGAGAGTCTCCTGAATATTTTTTTCATTGAGACTAGCTTTTCCCGATATCTTTTTAAGGCTCTGGGACAGTCGGTCACTTAAATTCTCAAACATAGCCATTCTTTGTTTCCTAATTGATCGTAAACAGACAATATTATAACAATAATTACCGTAATCTCTTCACCCAACGCAGGGAATATGCCACACTAAATAGATTCTATTTGCTGACTAAAATCATGGATTCATCTGTCATAGGAATGTCTGCAGTTGCCCTCTATCTGGGGGGGTTTTGTTACCTGCTCATTTCACTGTTGCGTCAGCAACTGGTTGTTCAGCCCAGATTGCAACTGCTTTCTGGCGCAGCAATCGGTTTACATGGATTCTTCATTATACCACTGATATTTCAGACCAATGGATTAGATCTGAGCTTGTTTTTATCCATCGGTCTAATTGCTTTTGTTGTTAACCTGATAGTGTTTTTTAGCAGTCTAAAAAAACCTCTTCACAGCATGTATCTCGCTCTTTTCCCTATTTCCGTCGCGAGCTTGAGTGCAGCTCTAATGGTCCCTAGCACCAAATCTCTACTACTAATATCGTCTTATGTGCAGGCCCATATTGTCTCATCTGTGTTGGCATACAGTCTTTTGGCTATCGCTGCTCTGCACGCGTTACTCACTGGATACCAAAATTGGACGCTAAAAAATAAACGGCAAAATTGGTTAATGAGAACCTTCCCACCGCTACAAACCATGGAGGTATTTCTCTTTGAATTGATTTTAGCCGGTGAGATTTTATTGACGCTATCACTGATCAGCGGCTTTCTTTTTTATGAAAACTTGTTTGATCAGCGGTTACTCCACAAGGTCACACTGAGCATCATCGCTTGGCTGGTGTATGCAGTTTTACTCTGGGGACGCTACAGTCGGGGTTGGCGTGGCATAAAAGCCATTAGCTGGAGCTGGGTGGGATTCATCGCGATTCTACTGGGTTATGTCGGCAGCAAAGTTGTGCTGGAATTCATACTCGATTAATTTTTCTAATTTGATTTAAATGTCTGTTGCCAAACTACGTTAACTCATTCACCATATGCCCTTTAGTTAGTAATGGACTCTTCATTTGGACGGCTCAGACCCCATAATTCTGTGGGTTACACTCTTTGTTTTATTGGCAATATCTGCTTTTTTTTCTGGCTCGGAAACCGGCATGATGGCGTTAAATCGTTACCGGTTGCGGCATCAACGGAAAAGAAGTTCAGGTGCACGACGCGCTGCAAAACTGTTAGCAATACCCGATAAGCTGATTGGCCTAATCTTAATTGGTAATAACGCGGTGAATATTCTGGCGGCAATAATAGCCAACATGTTGGCCATATTGTATGTCGGCGAAAGTGCTGCCCCCTGGGTCGCCACCGCGTCTCTTACTATCATGGTGCTGGTCTTCTCTGAAGTGACCCCAAAAACCATAGCTGCACAGAATCCGGAATGGTTCGCCTTTAAAGCCAGCCATATCTTGAAACCACTACTGCAACTGTTGTCCCCGCTGGTGTGGATGGTAAATAAATTAACTAACGGTCTCATATCGCTGCTCGGTTTTGATCCAACTAAAGATCGAGATGATGGACTGGACTCAGAAGAATTAAAATCGCTGGTAGATTTGTCTGGACACAAACTCTCAGACAGTCACCAAGGTATGCTCAAGGGTATTCTCGATTTAGAAAATGTCACCGTCGAGGACATTATGATCCCAAGAAATGAAGTACAGGGGCTAGATCTCGACCATGATATCCAACAGTTAACCAAGCAAATACTTGAGTCAGAGTACTCTCGGCAACCTATTTTTAAAGGCGATATCAACAACATTATTGGTGTATTTCATGGACGCAAAGCCAACCAAATCTTTCGCTCTGACCAAATAACCCACAGAGGGCTGCAGTTCTTTGCCGAGGAACCCTATTTCATCCCAGAGAGCACCACACTGACCAATCAATTATTAAATTTTAAAAAGGCCAAGAAGCGTTTTGCCATCGTCGTAGATGAATACGGCGAAGTGCAAGGTCTGGTGACTTTGGAAGATATTTTAGAAGAAATTGTTGGCGATTTTACCACCAACACGGCTGATGATGAAGACGAAGTCATCGCCCTCGCAGATGGAAGCTTTCGTATTCATGGCACTGCAACTATTCGTGAAATAAACAAAGCCACGGAGTGGGACCTACCCACCGACGGACCAAAAACCCTCAATGGGTTAGTCTTCGAACAGCTGGAGAGTATCCCCGATGGCAATGTTAGTTTTGCCTTGCAGGGCTATCGTTTTGAAACAGAGGAAATGGCCGAAACCATGGTTAAAAAAGTTGTGGTCTCGCGGATTAAGCCAGCACCAAAGACTGAAGACTAGCTTCCTAAATCCGCATTCCGGTAAGTTAACCTGCGTTCTGCACATAGTTTCAGAACAGAGACTTTCTCGGCATTGGGCAAAAAGCGCCATTGCTGTATTTCATCAGTGCTTCGATAACAACCAACACAAATATCGTCTTCGGTGAGAGCACAAACAGCGACACAGGGTGAGCCAATAACAGGATCTGAGGTCAACGGGCAACTTCCTTCAAGTCAGTTATCATGTGCGCAGATTTGTTCACATACATCGCCGCTCCAGCTTTAAGAAACTGACGCATGGTCTCATCTGTCTGACGAATCACTTTACCCGGCGACCCCACCACCATCGATCCATCGGGAATCACTGAACCTGCTTTAACCAACGCATTGGCGGCAATTAAACAGTCCTTGCCAACGATGGCACCATCTAAAATCACCGCCTGTATACCCACCAGGGTTCTATCACCGATTTCCCTACAGTGCACCATCGCCTGATGACCTATGGTAACATCCTCACCAATTCGCAGCGGTTGGCCCGGATCAGCATGTAAAACTGCGCCGTCTTGCACATTGCTGCGCTTGCCCACCTCTATGACATCGCAGTCCCCTCGAATCACTGCGTTAAACCACACACTAGACTGCTCTTTTAAGATCACCTTACCCATGACATCGGCGCTCTGAGCGACAAACACGGATTCGTGAATCTTTGGAATGTCATCGCCAATCTGATAAATCATAATAATTATCCTTCAGTCAATCGGTCTCATCATGCTCTTCATGCACCGGATAATCTAATTGCAAGCCGGCATCATAGGTGGTGTTAAGTAAATCAGTAATTACCTTGAGAGTGAAGCCCCAAATTCGATAGTTGTTGTACGTCAAAAAAGGAAATCGTATCACTCTGGGGCCCTTTTCGTCATCTATGTTCATTTGAAAATAGTCGTATTCACTGTGATCTAGAAAAGCGGTAAGCGGTACGTCGAATATGGCAGCAATCTCTCCAGCATCCGCCGTTAGGTCGAGACCGCTGTCAGCGATGGCGACAAAAGGTGTGACTGTGATTTCCCGACGTCTGGGCGATGCAACAGGCAGTGTCGCCACTGGTCGAACCATTTTGGCCTCCAAACCTACTTCCTCTCTGGCCTCACGCATCGCTGTATCCAAAAGGTGCCGATCCACCGGATCCCACATACCACCGGGAAAGGCGACCTCCCCAGCATGAGAATTCAAATGCAGAGCACGTTGCGTTAGGGTGACCTGTGGATTGGTCTCGGAACCCCCAAGGATAACCAGTACAGCAGCACTAAAAGGCGCAGCGGTACTCGTCGGTTGAACACTGTTCAATGGAAATTTAGTCAGGCGATTTGCAATAGTCGTTAGCATAGGGGCATTATACCCAGTCTAAATGGTTTTCTGAGTCTTTCATGAAATTTTGTTCTAGTTGCGGTAATCCGGTCAAACAAGAAATACCCTCGGGTGATAATCGTCTCCGCCACGTGTGCACGGTGTGTAGTGAGATACATTATCAAAATCCCCGAGTCATCGCTGGCGTTCTTCCGATTTACCAGGATCAAATATTGCTCTGCAAAAGATCGATAGAACCCAGACATGGATACTGGACATTGCCGGCCGGATTTTTAGAGAATGGAGAGTCCAGCGTTGAGGGAGCGCTGCGTGAGTGCATGGAGGAATCTCGAGCCACAGTGGTGAATCCAATATTATACGCCATTTATGATATCCCTCAGATCAATCAAGTTTATATGTTATACCGAGGGGAATTGTCGACGCCAGAGTTTGGGCCAACCTCTGAATCATCAGAGGTGAATCTATTTTATGAGACAGATATTCCCTGGAGTCAAATTGCCTTTCCCATGGTTGAAATTACACTGGACCATTATTTTGAAGATCGAAAAACCAATCGCTTTGATGTGATTCGCGAGGATATAAGACGACCCTGGAAAAGTAAGCATCAGCCATCTTAAGAAGGAGACAGTGGAGGAGAATCCACCAATTCACCCACTCTACCTTCTTTAGACTTTTCCGTCTGGCTATCTCCGCCCAAACCAAACTCTAATGACCGCCGTTCTCCTGAGTACATTCTCGTCCCTAGCATTCCATCCCAGATAGAAAAGATACTGCCCAGGTTGATGTGATTGTTACCCACACTGTGATGGATCTGATGTTGTGCAGGGCTTATAAATAACCTTTCGAACTTACCAAAGGATATCCAGATGTGTGAATGGCGCAAATTGGCCGCAGCAAAATTAAACAATACGCCGAACAGGTCCACGCCAAGAATTTGCAATCCGGTCAAGCGGTTGGAGAACAACCAAATAAAGACACCGGTAACAATGCCAAATATCAGCAGTCGGCGAGCAAAATACAAGATGTGCTCCACTGGATGTACTCGAAAAATTGTCAGCGGCGTGAGAACTGTGGCACTGTGATGAGTCTTGTGGAAGTACCATAGAAAATCAAAACGATGCATGCAATAGTGAAGTGCAAACCGGCTGATATCGTCCATCAAGAGGAAACATAGACTAAATAAAGTCGCAATCCAAATCCAGCTCAGATTCATATCCGGAGCATCGCCAACATGCTCTTGCAAAAACCCGCCCACAAGAACAGTGACCACAACATGGCTGCCAAAAAATGGGATAAGCAAGGTCAATCGCATAAAAGTATTGAAGGTCATCAGAAACATGTCGTACAGACTTGATCTGGAGAACCAATATCTCGGATTGAATAATCGTTGCAACTGCTCCAGAGGCCTAAACTGCCTCTCTTGGTAAGAGACGACAACAGACGCAATCACCAGCGCACTGAGAAGATAGCCCCAAAAGACTCTTTCGGCGGGATCTAAAAATTTTTCAGCTGGCGCAGTAAGTAAATCGAGCAAGACAATCTCCTACAACACTAAAATCTATACTTTACCTGCGCCATAACCGTACGCGGTAAGTTTGGTCGAGCCCCATAGGGTCTATGCGACACAATGGCGGTTTCATCGGTGAGATTTCTGGATAACAACTTAAGATCAAATTCATCACTGACAAACCAGGTTACTGATGCATCCAATGTGGTCAAATTGTCAGTGTGCAAATTGTCTGCAATGTTTCCAGAACCGGGGACCTCGCGCATTCCATGCTGATACTTTACTGCTACATCAGCCGCCCAACGGTCACTCTCTACGCTGAGCTGCCATCTGCCGGCATGCTCGGGGATATAGGGGAGCTCATCGCCAGCACTGACCAGACCCCACTGGCTAAACTGCGAGAAGAAGTCACTTTTAAAGCTCGAATCAGAGTAAGTGTAATTAATTTGCGACATCAACATGGTATCATCGGTTAAGCTGAAATCTCCTTGAAGCAAAACTTCAACGCCACTGACTTCAACCTCTCCTCCGCTAAATTCCTGCCCCACCTGACAGTCCGAGTCGGATGCTCGGCAACGCCCTAGCAGGTTGTCATAATCACTTTCAAAGGCGATGATTTCAGCAGAGAATTGTGCGCCACTGTAACGAATACCATACTCAACGTTGACGCTCTCCTCTGGTTCGGCGCCAGACTTCCCCGGGCCCGATGGCGAAAACCCAACATAGACACCAGCAAGTAGACCAAGGCTATCGGTCAGTTTTCGATAAACGCCGAGACCAGGCGCAGTGATCGACTGACTGTTTTCACTGACTTCACTGGCCAACTTATTATCTACCAAGCCGTTGATGTCCTCATGGCGAACGCCGATATTAACAGTCCAGTCCGACCAGCTGATCTCATCAGAAATTGATACCGCTATGGCATCACTCTTAGCATAATTGTTAGTTTTAAAGGGTCGAGGAATGCCGTCTGACAACATTTCGCCCGATCGCATAAGATAGCTACGGGTCTGATGCCGACGCCGAATATCATCCTCATGATAGCGCAGGCCAAACGTTAACTTGTGCTCGAGGCCGAGGAAAACTGCACTTTTTCTGAGGTCGAACTGAATGCCGCGAGAAGAGTACTCACGATCATTATCGGTAACATCGATGGTCAAATCAGTAAAGTCCCCTACAGTGGAATCCTGTAAACCCTGGAGAACCCGATAGGCGCTGGTGTAGGCTCCCGGCTCTTGTAACACGTCTTGAGCCTTGGGCCCATCCATAAAACCATCAAACTTATTCCAAGAGCGATTGAATTCGTTGTAATAAAGCTTGGAAATCAGATCAAATCCAGTGGTAAAAGCAATTGAATGATGCAGGTGAATCTGCCTGTGATCAGACTGAAATCTATCCAGTTGTGATGCAGAGTATCGGCGGTGAGGGTTCTGCGCAAAATCGTCATCGGTTAACCCAAGGTAGGTCTCATCAGCATCCTCATCGGCAAATCCCAGCTTTAGCATAAGACTTTGTTTTAATTCGGTGTCTGGCATCCAGCGCAGTTTCACATTCACATCATTGCGCGTAAAACCTGTAGCGCCACCAGTATCTAATTCCTTAAAACCGTCACTGCCATAACTAAACCCTTCCACTAGAACACCGAAGTTGCTCAGAGTGTAGCCAGCGGCACCTGCTACTTTATGGTATCCATCGGTGCCGGCAGTCATATCGATTTCCGCAAAATTCTCCAATGGTACCGGCCTAGTGACCAAGTTGATCGCGCCACCAACGGTGTGAGGGCCAGACTGGATAGCAGAGGGCCCCTTCAATACTTCCACAGCGTGGAGGCGGGATGCATTGGTAATATAGTAAGCCGCCGGAGCGGAGTAAGGTGCCGGAGCGATGAGCACACCGTCTTCCATCAAGGTAATTTTTTGGCTTCTTTCAGCAGTGGCACCACGAATACCAATATTGGGCCTGAGGCCATAACCGTCCTCTTCCCGTACATAAATGCCCGGCACTGAGCTGACGATCTGGTTTAAATCGCTATAGCCATGCTTATTCAGTTCTTCCGCACTGATCTGAATACCAGAACCCGGGAGACGCTGCTTTTCTTCTTTGGAACCAATAATCAATACTTCTTTGATCAGTGGATCGGAGACATCCGTGGCCGCGCTGACAGATGACAGCGCCAGCGCCAGCCAACAAATACTATTTTTATACGTTTTAATCGGTATCTCCTCCAGCGCCCTCGGGTAAATCAACACCGAGATAGGTAATGAATTCAATTTTTAAATCGTCAGTCACTCGCTTGACCAGGCCACCCAGATTGCAAATAGGTAGGTCAGATTCAGTATCTGGGCTCCCGAAAGCACTCTCGCAGGCTGCCATGTCATCAGTCGATACGATACTGGCCAGCTGATCGCTCAGGGAATCATCAGGATTTGACGCTTGCATACTATTGATCATATCGACAACATCGCTGATTAACGCCTTGAAGGTATTTGACCATGCCCCCGGCGCCGTCTCATCGGCGAGTTCATCGAGACCAGTGGAAAAAATCTCAATAAACTGCTCCGCATTAACTTTGATGTTCTCCAGCGACGTCTCACTGTAAGGAGACTCGATATATTCAGGGCAGGTCAATTGATCGTCAGGACACAACGCATCAATTCCGAGAGGACCGTTGAGCTTGGCTGATTTAGTATGCTTTTCAAAGTAAAACAGACCATCGGTCATCAGTTCGAACGTGGTACCGATTTCATCCGGATTGAGGAAACTTTCACGGTATGATCCCCAATCAGAATGAATCTGCTCGGCATTGACGGCGACATCCTCAGCAATTAGCTCAGCCAGTGCACAACGCTGAGCTTTTCTCTCTACGGCAGAAAGAGCATTCCAATCAGCCACCGCTGGAACATTGGACGAGCAAGTATGATCCAGATTGGTGTTAAACAACAGATACTCGATTGAACTCAGGCTTCTCTGATTATTTGGCGTCGCAGATACTTGAAAATCTGATTGGGAGTTGGCGTTGACCACAGCCGCGTCTGTGGCACAAGAGGACAGGGTATCAACCGAATTGTCTTTTTCTTGATAGAAATAGACTCGATTTCTCAAGGACAAGTTATTCTTTGCCGCTGGCCCGATAATATGTAATTCTGTCTTCTGTACCACTTGCATGACAGATTTCCATGCATCCTGAGCATCCGCCAATGCTGTGGCTTCAGTATCCGTTTCTAAGGCATCACAGTAAGTGGCGACTGGCCCATCAGCGGCAGCAAAAGCAGCGGCTTCTTCAGATAATGTTTTGTAATTTGGAATTACAATTTGATCCACAATTGACGTCAAAACCGATAATTTAGTGGCGGCGGCTGAAGAATCAACAACATTGACAGTACGAACCACTGGTGTAGCAGCATTCCCAGCCGCGTCAGTGGCTGTATAAATCACTTCGTAACTTCCTACCGCGGAGGTATCCACTGCTGAACTATTGATATCAACCTGCTCTCCGGTATCAGTAGTAGCTCCAGCCTCTACATAGGTTCCGTTAAGCTCAACCGTCTGCGGATTATCGCCATTTAGGGTAATCACCGGCGCAGTGGTGTCACCGGATCCGTTATCAACCACGTTCACTGTTCTGGTTTGCTCAACTGCCTGGTTGCCAGCGGCATCGGCGGCATTGTAAGTAACGGTGTAACTACCAACGGTAGATGTATCCACGGCACGTGAATCGATCTGCACTGATTCACCTGTGTCCGTTGTTGCACCGGCCTCGACGTACTCCGTATTCAACTCGACTTCCTGCGGGTTGTCACCATTAAGCGTAATGACTGGTGCAGTAGTATCTGCGGGAGGTTGAACCGGATTTTCAGGCGCTGAACTCCCACCACCACCGCCACAAGCGGTCAAAAATAGAAGGATAAAAATAGGAACTAATGATTGCAGTCGATTCATTTATAAATACCTTTAAACAAGCAAGGGCCAACCGAAGTCAGCCCAGAACAACCCACCTTTATGTGAGTCATAATCTTACTTTTGCTATGGGCTCTTAGATCAGTCGCAAGAACCCATAGAGTCACAATTTACCAAGCAAGCGTGTTCGCATCGGAGAAGCCATAGGCTTCCTGAAGTATTGCCCGCGCCTGAGTCAGCTTACCTACATATGCATACACAGCATCCTCTGCGGTCCCAGTTGGTGCGACACCACCTTGGCTACCATCTGCCAGCACAGGTGCATCACCAATAAGCTCAAGGATCATCTTGAGATCATCTAAATCAACTGCAGTCACTGTTTCATCTCGGAAAGGAGACGCAGGACTGAACTGGAGACTCAACGCGAAACCCTTCAGCTCTGACCAGTGCTTAGCCACAGTTTCAAAATTACTCAAGCTTGCCGGCGCACCGTTACTGTATTCACTGACGTCAGCAATAACGTCGTTGACATAGTGTAGAGCAGTGGCAGCGATACATTTTTCCCATGTCACAGATGCTATTTTAATGTGCTCCTGTAACTTGGTGTTTTCAGCCTCAGTCAACTCAGGGTTTGCCTTGTTCGCTGCATTACTAATAATCTGTCGAGCGGCCAATATGGCGGTCATAACCTCAGTGGTAAAATCCGTGGGGTTTGGACCAGACGCAGAGCCCACATCGCGCTTAGCACAGTTTTGTGCATGGCCAAAGTGATACTCGCTGCGGACATCGATCATTCCATCGCCATCTGTATCGTGATATCCATTTTTCCACTCATCGCGACCACTCTTGGCTCTGGCCTCAAGGTCAGTGTAGTCTAGTGCATCCCTGGCTGCCCCGTAGTAACCAAAACCCTCGTCAAACTTGTGCTCGGCATAGGTGTAATTTTTACTACCGTCTTGGGCAGCGACATAATTAACACCATCGCCATTGGCACCCATAAAGTCTGTTTTAAAGTAGTCGTTGGTGCCTTGAGAGAAAGATACTGCACCCATGAGGAATTTTTGCATTAACTGTCGATAGTTACGACCATGGGCATCTGTATTCACATTGGCGGATGACGTTGCGCCTGTAGCGTCGGTTACCTGAACAGCGACACCGTCAGAGGCAAGCCTTGCTTGTTCTTCGATCCAATAATCCACCAGATCGAGAGGCTTCGCTGGAGTAATTCCATAGCTCCAGCCAAAGAACTCACCATCGATAAGTTTAGACTCTTCACCACAGCCATCTCCGCAACCACCAGCGATCTTCTTATGAAGATTTTTACCCGAGGAAATATCACCATATGTAGCAGCGTTCTTCAGCGTTACATTGCCGGCATCCTTGATCCAAGTACCCATCAGCGTTGCGGTTACATCGGCATCTGTACCATAGACGAAGAAATCCATCGCTGTTTCTTTCTCAGCCGCAGTGGTCGCCGTGGTGTCCTCCAGAACATTGGCCATAAAATAAGCCATATCTCCGATCAGCACCTGACGCGCAGTCTGTCCGGTATAACTAACAGAAGAATCAGATGCAGGAAAAGCGGCATTGTCATAAACATAGGCTGTTGGCATGGCATCACAGGCATCACCCTGACCATTGACATCTGCATCAGCCTGATCTTCATTGGCAACCAGTGGACAATTGTCGACATCGTTAAGTACAGTATCGCCGTCCATGTCATCATCACAGACATCACCTAACCCATCGCTATCAGTATCAAGTTGGTCAGCATTTTCAATTGCAGGGCAATTATCGCCATTGTCACCTACACCATCGCTATCAGCATCGGTAGTCTCGGTGGCATCATTGGGGAACACATCTGCATTATCACCAACACCGTCACCATCGGAATCCTCGGTTTCATTTGCATCATTGGGAAACGCATCGAGTGAGTCTTCCACGCCATCGCCGTCTGTATCTGGTGGCGTGCTCGTACCACTTCCGCAGCCAGCGAGCAGTACCAGCAGAAACGCCAGCAAGAATTTTGAAGAAATTGAGTTAAGCATTGTTATGATTTCCTTATTAATCCCGAACATTAGTGAGAGGATTCTGCTGACGACATCATGAGCGATTCACAAATTATAGCGCCAGAAACTAGACTCTCGAATTCTGAAGTGCAAATGATAATTAGTCTTATTATCAAAGTCAACAATAATAAGACTAATTATCATTTGCACTTACATATTGGATTATTACTGGAAAAATACGCCCACAGCCAGAAAAGCGAATACCTTCAGATCAGGCTTCGGGCAATGCAAACTAGGATATTAATTTAATTAAATAGCCAACAACTGTGGGGCTACTACTCGGCATCAGTATCGGCTAGGGCATCATCAATCAACGCTTTTAATTCACCTTGATCATGCATCTCGGTAACAATATCGCAGCCACCAATCAATTCTCCACCAACCCACAGTTGAGGGAACGTTGGCCAGTTGGCATACGCTGGTAGGTTGGCTCGTATTTCAGGGTTGGATAGCACATCCACATAGGCAAATCGTTGACCACAGGCCATCAGCGCCTGCACAGTTCTCGCTGAAAAACCACACTGGGGTTGATTAGGAGAGCCCTTCATGTACAGAAGCACCGAATTGTTCTCTACTTGATCTTTGATTGTTTCCATAATGTCCATAAGGAATCGCCTTGCAGTGTATTGTCAACAGACAGTATTTTAACTACTTTGGATCACAGAAAACACCATTTAAATGGCTTTTTAAGTACATAATCGTCTACATCATATGGCCATATTGCATAAGCGGACAGTACTCGTTGACCTTGCGGGCATCAGCAAACCAAGCTATTATTATTGTACTCAGAAAAGGCAGCCAAGCTGCCTTTTTTTGTTTCATTTCGAATCGATATAGACGTTTAACCCATG
Source organism: Porticoccaceae bacterium (assembly GCA_964230135.1). Classification (GTDB taxonomy): domain Bacteria; phylum Pseudomonadota; class Gammaproteobacteria; order Pseudomonadales; family Porticoccaceae; genus HTCC2207. The sequence continues at coordinate 34,437 of CAXRFT010000039.1, forward strand.
ACTAGCTCTGCATTAATGAATACCTATGGTGAAAGAGCCGCGACACTTATCAGTGGGCAGGGAGCCTGGCTTTGCGATGCTGATGGCAATAAGTATTTAGATGCCCTCTCCGGTATAGCCGTGTGCGGGCTTGGTCATTCTCATCCAGCTATTACCCAAGCCTTAGTCAACCAGTCTCAAGTTTTGGGTCACTGCTCAAACTTTTTTGGCATACCTAACCAAGAGGCTCTGGCTGAAAAACTTTGCACTATTTCAGGTATGGAGCAAGTATTCTTTGGCAACTCTGGGGCTGAGGCCAATGAGGCAGCAATAAAGATTGCACGGCTTTATGGTAACAACAAAAATATCAAATTGCCGTCCATAGTAGTTATGGAAAATGCCTTTCACGGCAGAACATTAGCGACCTTGAGCGCCTCCGGTGGGCGTCGCGTGCAAGCTGGATTTGAACCTCTGGTGTCGGGCTTTGTCAGGGCACCCTACGACAATATGGCTGCACTAGAGAAGATTGCGGCTAACAATTCGAATGTTTGCGCTATCTTGGTAGAGCCAATACAGGGAGAAGGCGGTATTCGAGTACCTTCAACTGATTATTTGCAGCAACTAAGTGCTTTTTGTGACAAGCATCAATGGTTGTTGATGTTGGATGAAGTACAGACAGGCAATGGCAGAACAGGCCAGTACTTCTGCTATCAGCACAGTGACATAATCCCCGATGTGGTGACTACATCGAAAGGGCTCGGCAATGGGGTCCCCATTGGCGCCTGCTTGAGTGCTGGCCGAGCCACCAATATCATGCAACCGGGTAATCATGGATCGACTTTTGGTGGAAATCCCCTCGCTTGTGGCGCAGCCCTCGCAACGGTTGAAACAATTTGTAGTGAACATCTTCTACAGCGCGCCACCATTATAGGCGAGCGAATCATCAATTCTCTCAGGTCACAATTAAGCCACTGTAAGCATGTTCAGGAGATCCGTGGGTTAGGTTGCATGATCGGTATTCAACTGGATCGGCCCTGTAAGTCTCTGTTTAGCAAAGCCATGGACAAGGGATTGATCATTAATGTCACTGCAGATTCAGTGATCAGACTTTTGCCACCGCTTATCCTGAGCGATGAAGAGGCTGATGAGATAGTTTCTATTTTAGTACCACTTGTTGACCAATTTACCCAAGACTAGGGAGCTAAGGGGCATGACTGTAAGACATTTTTTAACCCTGCGTGATTTAACTGCCAGCGAGCTAAATCAGGTTATAGATTCTGCAATCGCAATGAAGGCTGCGCATCAGCAAAATCGTCAGGAGCCTGTCCTGAGGGGCAAAGTCTTAGCTATGATCTTCGAAAAATCCTCCACAAGAACCCGAGTTTCATTTGAAGCTGGTATGGCTCAACTCGGAGGCTCGGCTCTATTCCTATCACCTAACGATACTCAACTCGGTCGCGGTGAACCCATCGAAGATTCCGCTCGAGTGATCTCGCGAATGGTGGATATTATCATGATCAGAACCTTTGCTCATGACAAAATCGAGCGTTTTGCCAAGCACTCAAAAGTCCCAGTGATCAATGCGTTGACCGATGACTTTCATCCGTGCCAACTCCTCGCTGATATTCAAACTTTTGTCGAGCACCGCGGACCGATCCAAGGCAGAACCGTTGCCTGGATCGGCGATGGCAACAACATGTGTCACTCGTGGATTAATGCTGCCATCTTGTTAGATTTTAATCTCAATATTGCCTGCCCCGAGGGTTATGAACCCCACGCATCGCTGTTGGCTGAAGCTGGAGATCGTGTGGTGCTCAGCAATAGCCCTCAAACTGCAGTCACTGGGGCCGACCTGGTTACCACGGATGTTTTCGCCTCAATGGGACAAGAGGACCAACAACAAACTAGACTCAGCGCATTCGCCGATTACCAGGTCAATCATGAGTTGATGAAGAATGCAGCCGCAGGCGCAGTTTTCATGCACTGCCTACCTGCCCATCGCGGCGAGGAGGTGTCTGCTGAACTTCTTGAGGACCAATCAATCTCTGTGGTTTGGGACGAGGCAGAAAATCGCCTTCATGCACAGAAGGCACTGATGACGTTTTTACTCTCCGATAGCAATCTGATTTAGGAGTAGAGAACGTCATCAATTTCGTATTCGATGTCGCCACTTGGTGCTTTAACCACAACCACATCACCAATTTCTTTGCTGATCAGCGCACGTGCAATTGGTGATTGGTAGGAGATTTTACCCGCGTTGACATCAGCCTCGTCGTCACCGACGATTCGATAGGTGGTGGTCTCATCTGTCTCCAGGTTAATAATGGTCACCTGAGATCCAAAGATAACCCGATCACCCTGAGGGATTTTAGAGATATCGATAACCTGCGCGTTAGAGAGTTTCGATTCAATATCCTGAATACGCCCCTCGGCAAAACTCTGCTGCTCACGAGCGGCATGGTATTCAGCATTCTCTTTTAAATCACCGTGCTCTCTCGCTGTGGCAATTGCTTCGACAATAGACGGTCGCACCACTTTAATCAGGCGATCAAGTTCTTTACGAAGGGCCGCCTCGCCCTCTAGTGTCATGGCGGTTTTTTGCATTAGTCTATTTTCCTATGCAACTGCTGTAAGCTTCTCACTTTAATATCTCCAGCATAGCGCAATGCCTCACATACTGCACGACCGCCCGCCATGGTAGTGGTGTAATAAACCCGCTTTTGCTCGGCGCTAGACCTGATGGTTGAGGAGTCCATAATAGCTTGCCGGCCTTCGGTAGTGTTGATTATAAGATTGATCTTATCACTTTTTATCATGTCGACAATATGCGGACGACCTTCTTTAACCTTGTTGACCATTTCCACTGGGAATCCGGCCGCCGAAATAACCGCGGCAGTGCCCTTGGTAGCGACCAACGAAAATCCGAGAGAGATCAACTTTTCAACCAGCGCTGGCACCTGATCTTTGTCCCGTTCCCGGACACTGACGAAAGCGCAACCGCTACTAGGAATCTCATCACTGGCGCCTAACTCGGCTTTGCCGTAAGCCTCTGCAAAGGTCTCACCAACGCCCATTACCTCACCGGTAGACTTCATTTCTGGTCCGAGAATCGGATCTATTCCAGGAAATTTATTGAAAGGAAAAACCGCTTCCTTGACACTGAAGTAAGGAGGGATAATCTCTTTGGTGAAGCCCTGTGATTCCAGCGTCTGACCAACCATACAGCGGGCAGCTATTTTTGCTAGCGATGCGCCAATACATTTGGACACGAAAGGCACCGTTCGAGAGGCGCGCGGGTTAACTTCAATGACATAGATCTTGTCATCTTGAAGTGCCAGCTGGACATTCATCAGCCCTTTAACACCCAACTCAACCGCCATTTTTTTGCACATGTCGCGCATTTGGTCCTGAACTGATTCATCCAAACTGTACGGTGGCAGCGAACAAGCAGAATCCCCTGAGTGGATCCCCGCTTGCTCGATATGCTGCATAATGGCACCAATAACAACATCATCGCCATCACTCACTGCATCCACATCCATTTCTATGGCGTTGGGTAAAAAGAAATCCAGTAGTACAGGCGAATCATCTGACACCTGAACCGCTGTTTTCATGTAGTGATTGAGCTCATCTTCTTTATAGACAATCTCCATTGCCCGACCACCGAGAACATAAGAAGGTCGAACAACCAAGGGGTAGCCGATTTTTTTAGCTAACTCCACCGCTTCCTCTGAGCTTCTCGCTGTGGCATTGGACGGTTGTAATAAACCTAACTTGTCAATCATCTGCTGGAAACGCTCACGATCTTCAGCACGATCGATAGCATCTGGTGTGGTGCCAACAATAGGAACCCCCTCTGCTTCAAGGGCCCGAGCGAGTTTAAGCGGAGTTTGGCCTCCAAACTGAACGATAACACCCACTGGTTTCTCTAGGCGGACAATTTCAAGCACATCCTCTAAAGTAACTGGCTCAAAAAACAACCGATCAGAGGTATCGTAGTCAGTGGATACTGTCTCTGGATTACAATTGACCATGATGGTCTCATAACCATCTTCACGCATTGCCAGAGCCGCATGCACGCAACAGTAATCAAATTCAATACCCTGCCCAATACGATTGGGGCCACCACCCAAAACCAAAATCTTGTCTCTTTCACTGGGTGATGCCTCACATTCTTCCTCATAAGTGGAATACATGTAAGCGGTCTCTGTAGAAAATTCAGCGGCACAGGTATCCACTCGTTTGTAAACCGGATGAATAGCAAAATGACAGCGCAGCTCGCGAACTTCCGTCTCACTGCATTTCAGGATATCAGCCAGTCGCCGGTCAGAGAATCCCTTGCGTTTCAATTGGTACAGTCGCGCTTGGTCAATGTCACCGATTAACTGACCCTCAAGTGCACGCTCTTCAATGATTAAATCTTCTATTTGTACCAAAAACCATGGATCGATCTTGGTAATTGCAAACAACTCGTCACAACTCATGCCCCGCCGAAAGGCATCTGCAACGTACCAGATTCTATCTGGACCCGCTTCCGCTAATTGGTTGTAGAGATTCGCGTCTGCCTCATCATCGTTGGTATTTAATTTTGGATCAAAGCCCACCACACCCACTTCCAGACCACGCAACGCCTTTTGCATGGATTCTTGAAAAGTTCGACCGATGGCCATCACCTCACCAACGGACTTCATTTGAGTGGTTAGTGTCTCATCTGCCTGGCTAAATTTTTCAAAGGCAAATCGAGGAATCTTTGTCACGACATAATCAATACTGGGCTCGAAGGATGCTGGTGTCGCACCGCCAGTAATCTCATTTTGCAATTCGTCCAAGGTATAGCCAACTGCCAGCTTCGCCGCCACTCTGGCAATGGGAAACCCTGTGGCCTTGGAGGCCAGTGCGGAGGAACGCGATACCCTCGGATTCATCTCAATGACCACTAAGCGACCATCCTCCGGATTCACTGCAAATTGAACATTTGAGCCACCAGTCTCGACACCGATTTCTCGCAACACCTTGAGCGAGGCATTGCGCATGATCTGATATTCTTTATCCGTCAGTGTCTGAGCCGGCGCCACTGTTATTGAATCACCGGTGTGAATTCCCATTGGATCGAGATTTTCAATGGAACAGACAATAATGCAATTATCTTTTCGATCTCTTACCACTTCCATTTCGAATTCTTTCCAACCGATAAGTGACTCATCGATCAGCAGCTCGTTGGTGGGCGAGAGATCCAACCCACGGCGACAAATAGTTTCAAATTCTTCTCTGTTGTAGGCAATACCTCCACCCGACCCACCCATAGTAAACGAGGGCCTAATTATGCAGGGAAAACCAAACTGATCCGCCACCTGTGTGGCCTCTTCAAAACTGTGAGCAATACCAGAATTTGGCGTGCTCAGACCGATGGATTTCATCGCTTTATCAAAGCGCTCTCGATCCTCAGCCTTATCAATGGCATCGGCATTGGCGCCGATCATTTCGACTGAGAACTTCTCCAGCACGCCATGTCGCGCAAGATCGAGCGCACAGTTCAACGCTGTTTGTCCACCCATGGTTGGCAACACAGCATCAGGCCGCTCTTCTTCAATAATTCGGGCTACCGTTCTCCATTCCACCGGCTCGATATAGGTAGCGTCCGCCATTGCGGGGTCAGTCATAATAGTTGCCGGATTGGAGTTAACCAATATAACCCGAAAGCCCTCTTCTCTAAGTGCTTTACAAGCTTGGGCCCCCGAGTAGTCGAATTCACAGGCTTGGCCAATAATGATGGGCCCCGCACCAAGAATCAAAACACTTTTTATGTCATTTCTTTTTGGCATGTTTACTCCACCAAGTTAGCGCGATGAGCGTCCATTAATTCAACAAAGTGGTCAAATAACGACGCAGCATCATGAGGACCAGGACTCGCCTCGGGATGCCCTTGAAAACTAAATGCGGGCCTGTCCGTCCTGTGAATACCTTGTAAAGACCCATCGAAGAGTGAGCGGTGGGTGGCAATTAAATTATCCGGCAAACTACTCTCGTCAACAGCAAAGCCATGGTTTTGACTGGTAATCATCACTTTGTTGCCGGCAATATCTTCCACTGGATGATTGGCTCCATGATGTCCAAACTTCATTTTTTCCGTCTTTGCACCGGACGCCAGTGCAAGCAGCTGATGCCCGAGGCAAATGCCGAACACCGGCAATTGGATTTCCAAGAGTGTTTTGATCGCTTCGATGGCGTAGTCACAGGGCTCCGGATCTCCAGGTCCATTGGATAAAAATACGCCATCGGGATTCATAGCCAGCACGTCTCTGGCAGGAGTTGCGGCCGGCACCACAGTCAGATCACAGCCGCGATCCACTAACATACGCAAAATATTTCGTTTGACGCCATAATCATAAGCTACCACACGATATTGATACGGCTCTGACGTTTGATCATGCCCCTTACCTAGGCTCCAACTGCTCTGCGACCAATGATATGGTTTCTCGGTAGTGACCTCCTTGGCTAAGTCCATCCCTTTAAGTCCAGCGAACTTTTTAGCTGCCTCAAGCGCCTCTTGATCACTGATGTAGCCAGCCATGATGCAACCGCTTTGAGATCCAGTTTGCCGCAGTCTCCTGGTCAGCTTGCGGGTATCGATATCAGCGATACCGAGAATATTTTTCTGTTTTAGGTAACTATCCAGCGTTTGCTCACTGCGAAAATTTGAAGCCAACAGAGGGAGATCACGAATAACCAAACCAGCAGCCCAAATGACCTCGGATTCTTCATCTTCTTTGTTGACACCAACGTTGCCAATATGTGGGTAGGTCAAAGTAACAATCTGACGAGCATAAGATGGATCGGTGAGAATTTCTTGATAACCTGTAAGCGCTGTATTGAAGACTACCTCTCCAACAGCTACACCCTCCGCACCAATAGCAGCACCTCTGAAAATTGTTCCGTCCGCGAGCGCAAGCACGGCTTCCCGACGATTCTGGGAATTCACACAACCTCCTAATTATAATTGTTCAACCTACCGATAACCTCACCATGACATGGGTCGATCACCGACAGAACAACTCTGAAATGGCACTAATGTTTTTATTGCGTTTGCACAAAAACGAGACGAAACCGGCGGCTTCATCTAGCTTTTATAAAAATATTCAGTGCTCTAACCTCTCAGAACGAGACCGCTTTTCCTACCGCGGTGTTAGGAGGATAGTATAGGGATCGGGGTATATTTTGTCTATCGAGAAAACGAGGATTTTTTCAATTTATTGCCATTGATATTCAACAATTCAGCAGGCCTATTTAAGATTTAGAACATCCTGCATATCATAAAGACCAGGTGTTTTTGCATTGAGCCAATGAGCAGCGCGCAGAGCACCGCGAGCAAAGGCGGCACGACTAGACGCTTTATGAGTTATTTCTATACGCTCACCCTCGGCGGCAAACAATACCGTGTGATCACCGACAACATCACCGACACGCGCGGATGAGAAGCCAATAGTTTTGCTGTCGCGCCCAGACACTTGGCGTTCCATACCAAATCGGGCCACCGCATCAAAGTCTAGATCCAGTGCTGACGCCACTGATCTGCCGAGAGAAAGTGCCGTGCCGGATGGCGCGTCTTTTTTATGTCGATGATGTGTCTCACTGATCTCAACGTCGACGTCATCACCCAAAGCCCTGGCGGCCATCTCTACAAGTTTGAAGCACAGATTGACGCCAGTGGCAAAATTTGACGCCATACAAACAGGAATTTTTTGGCTGGCTATTTGTACTTGAGAAATCTGATCGGCATTCATGCCGGTGGTTCCTATAACCATGGCTTTACCATGACGCGCACAAACAGAGAGGTTATCCACCGTGGCCTCTGGCTGGCTGAAATCAATGAGAATATCAAACTGTTCAACAGCTGATTCAATATCATCCACGACGACGACGCCATTTGGCTCAGTTGCGGTGAACGCTGCAACATCAACACCCACCTGTGGGCTACCCCTGCGCTCAACAGCCACAGATAGCTTCGCCTCATCGCTGTCTGCCAACAGTCGGGTCAATGTCTGACCCATGCGTCCACCAGCACCAGTAATGGCAATATTTAACATGGACTGTCCCTTTCTTCAGTCATCGAAAGACAACAACAATGACCCTAGCCAGTTAAGTTGTCAAAAAATGTTTTCACGCCATCGAACCAGTTATTGCTCCGTGGAGAATGCTTGCTCTTGCCGGCCAAACTCTGATCAAATTGTTCAAGAATTTCCCGCTGCTCTGGACTCAAGTTCACTGGCGTCTCCACCACTACCCGACATAACAGATCACCTTGAGCACCCCCTCTCACCGGTGCTACGCCCTTCCCTCTAAGACGAAACAGTTTGCTACTCTGAGTTTCAGCGGGAATTTTCAGCTTGACTTTCCCCGACAGTGTTGGAACCTCAAGTTCTCCCCCCAGTGCCGCCTGAGCAAAGCTAATGGGTACTTCACAGTGCAGATTACTGCCATCGCGGACAAAAATATCATGCTCTCGGACGTGCATTTGCACATAGAGATCACCAGGCGGTCCGCCTTGGGGACCGGCCTCGCCTTTGCCCGATAATCGTATTCTATCGCCGGTGTCGACACCTGCGGGAATTTTCACCGACAGTGTCTTGCGCTCTTCCTTAACTCCCTGACCGTGGCAGGCACCACAGGGATCAGAGATTATCTTGCCGCGACCCCGACAGTTTGGGCAAGTTTGCTGTACCGAAAAGAAACCCTGAGACATGCGAACCTGACCCGTTCCACCGCAAGTACTGCAGGTCACAGGGGAAGTCCCCTTGCGAGCTCCAGAACCATCACAGACATCGCAGTGAACTAATGTTGGGACCTCGATTTGCACGGTCTTGCCTTTTACCGCATCTTCTAAGTCCAACTGCAAGTCATAACGCAAGTCCGACCCGCGCGCGGGTCCACTGCGACTGCGGCCGCCGCCACCAAATATATCACCAAAAACGTCACCAAAAACGTCGCTGAATCCAGCACCACCATGACCACCGCCGCTCTGATCCACACCGGCATGACCAAATTGATCATAGGCTGATTTTTTCTCTGTATCACCGAGAACTTCGTACGCTTCCTGCGCCTCTTTAAATTTCTCCTCAGCCTTCTTATCATCGGGATTTCGATCGGGATGATATTTCATCGCAACGCGACGAAATGCCTTCTTAATCTCTTGGGCGGAGGCGCCATTGTCGACACCAAGAACCTCATAAAAATCACGTTTTGCCATACTTCGATGTTTCCAAACCAAGGTTGTTAGTGCAGTTTACCAACCACACTAAATACAGAGGCGCGAGTGCGATTATCCTGAAAAGAAAACCACACCGCGCCTGAAACGACCCTTCAAATTAAACAGTAGTTACTTACTGTCTTCTTTTGTGTCCTCTTCTTTAACCTCTTCAAACTCAGCGTCCATTGCATCCTCACCAGGACCCTGATCAGACGCTGGCTGCTCTGCATCTGCGGCCTGCTCTGCGTACATTTTTTGTGCCAGGCCTGCCGATGCTTCAGATAAGGCTTTGGCGGCATTATCGATGGCATCCTTATCGTCGCCTTGAACCGCTTCTTCCACCTGCTTAATAGCATCTTCAATGGCCGACTTCTCTTCATCGCTCGCCTTATCACCCGCTTCCTCCAAGGTTTTCTTGGCTGCATGAGCCAACCCATCAGCGGTGTTGCGCGCCTGCACCAGATCTTCGAACTTTTGATCCTCGGCGGCATTGGCTTCAGCATCCTTAACCATTGCATCTATCTCATCGTCAGATAAACCGGACGACGCCTTGATAATAATCGACTGTTCTTTGCCGGTTGCCTTATCTTTCGCTCCAACATTGAGAATACCGTTGGCGTCAATATCGAATGTCACCTCAATCTGAGGCATACCTCTGGGCGAGGGGGGAATGTCCGCAAGATCAAATCGTCCAAGGGACTTGTTTTGGGTCGCCTGTTTGCGCTCACCCTGAACCACGTGGATGGTCACTGCAGTTTGATTATCTTCCGCCGTAGAAAAAATTTGCGATTTCTTGGTTGGGATCGTGGTATTTTTTTCAATCACCGGCGTTGCAACACCACCCATGGTTTCAATACCCAAGCTCAACGGCGTGACATCCAACAATAGGACGTCAGTGACATCGCCGGCAAGTACAGCACCCTGAAGAGCAGCACCCACAGCGACGGCCTCGTCGGGATTAACATCTTTACGCGGTTCCTTACCAAAGAAGGCACTGACCTTCTCCTGCACCATAGGCATGCGGGTCTGACCGCCAACCAAAATAATTTCATCGATCTCTGAGGTAGACTTGCCTGCATCTTTCAAAGCAATGCGCAATGGCTCCAAAGAGCGCTCTACCAAGTCTTCTACCAATGACTCGAGCTTGGCTCGGGTTAACTTGACCACCAAGTGCTTTGGCCCTGTGGCGTCAGCGGTAATATAGGGTAGATTTACTTCTGTCTGCTGACTGGAGGACAACTCAATCTTGGACTTCTCTGCTGCTTCTTTTAGACGCTGCATCGCCAGAGGATCACTGTGTAAGTCGATACCACTATCTTGCTTAAATTCTGCTGACAAATACTCAATTAGGCGCATATCAAAGTCTTCACCACCGAGAAAAGTATCGCCATTGGTAGCCAACACCTCAAACTGTTTTTCTCCGTCAACATCGGCAATTTCAATTACTGAAATATCGAAGGTGCCACCGCCGAGGTCATAGACCGCTACAACGCGATCACCGGAGGCTTTGTCAATACCGTAGGCCAGTGCAGCCGCTGTTGGCTCATTGATTATCCGCTTGACGTCCAGGCCAGCGATACGTCCGGCATCCTTGGTTGCCTGGCGCTGTGAATCGTTAAAATAGGCAGGTACCGTGATCACCGCTTCTGAAACAGTCTCTCCCAGATAGTCTTCAGCGGTCTTCTTCATTTTCTTCAAGATCTCGGCTGAAATCTGCGGTGCAGCTTTACTGTCTCCTTTAATCTCAACCCAGGCGTCCCCATTGTCAGCCTTGACGATTTTGTAGGGAACCATGTCGATATCTTTCTTCACCACATCATCGTCGAAGCGACGGCCAATAAGACGCTTGACTGCATAAACAGTGTTTTCAGGATTAGTTACTGCTTGGCGCTTGGCCGACTGACCCGCCAATATTTCACCATCATCTGCATAGGCAACAACCGAGGGCGTCGTTCTCGCGCCCTCTGCATTTTCTATTACCTTGGGCTTATCACCCTCGAGCACCGAAACACAGGAGTTGGTTGTACCCAAATCAATTCCGATAATCTTTCCCATTACTTATTTCTCCGTTACTTGTTCTAAACCCAGCATTGGGTTGACTAAAATTTTGTAATAACCCCTATATGGGTGTGTGTTTAAAAACTTCAAGGGGTTTGCCCTTGATTGCGCTAATTTCATTACTCCGCTTTGGAAACCACCACCATGGCAGGACGAACCAAACGCCCATTTAAGGTGTAACCCTTCTGGAAAACATCCATTACCGTATTGGGTTCTAAATCCGGGTTGGGAACCATACTAACGGCCTGGTGTAAGTCAGCATCAAAGGGTTGACCAGCTGGATCCACCACATCAATCTTGAAGCGCGCCAACACATCAAGAAGAGACTTTAATGTCAGCTCAACGCCGGTAGCCACCGCTTTATGAGTTTCATCATCAACATCAATTGTGCCCAGGGCGCGCTCTAAGTTGTCCACCACCGGCAAGAGATCAGCAGTAAATTTATCCAGAGCATATTTATGTGCATTTTCAACATCACGTTCAGCTCGACGCCGCACATTTTGCATTTCTGCCTGTATTCGCAGCACCTGATCATTGGCCTCGGTGACCTGCTGTTGTAAGGCCTCAATTTCTCCAGACTGCTGCTCTGTTATGAGCTCTTCAATGGTTTCCTGATCAATTTTTTCAGCCTCTGTTTGTTCAGCTTCAGCTGTTTTATCAACCGGCTCTGATGATGACTCTTGGTCACCAGTTACGTCTTTTTGCATATTCTTTTCCTCAATTATCCACTGGTTATCAAGGCCCGGACCGAAGGTTATTGATTCGGTGGTTCACAACCTTTACTCTTGATGCCTATATGGGGTCGAAGTTATTGTTTTCAAGCATAAGTTGAAGAAATTGGCCGCTCTCACAGTATTGTTAAACTAAGCCGGTAAAAAATTTGCTGTTATCCATCTCCATTTACAACTATACCCTCGTAGAGTCACTTGAAATTGAGTTCAATTCAGGCACCACAGTGATTACTGGTGAAACCGGTGCGGGTAAATCACTGGTTCTAGATGCCTTGGCAATGGCCTTGGGTGACCGCGCTGATGTGGATACCATCAGGCTTGGCAAAGACAGGGCAGAAATAACCGCAGTCTATGATATTTCCAACGTCGAAGACGCTCATCAATGGTTGTTAGACCACGATTTTGAAGCACAAGAAAACTGTATTTTGAGGCGAATCTACACTCGGGAAGGTCGCTCTCGCGGCTATATTAACGGCCACCCAAGCACTATGTCGCAATTAAAACAACTGGGCGAAATATTGACTGATATCCACAGTCAACATGAACATCAGTCATTATTGCGGACCAATACTCATCGTAAACTGCTGGATGAATACGCCGGAGCGGTGGAGGCGAGACTGCAAGTCAATGAAGATTTCAAGGCGTGGAATACCGCCAAGACTAAACTGGATGACCTCGTCAACCGCGGCGATGAACTTGAACAGAGAAAAGTACTTTTATCGTCTTATGTCGACGAACTACAACAGGTGGATGTAACAACCAGCCATTTGATTGAATTGGAGGCGGAGCAAAAAACACTGGCCAACGCCGAAGAAATCCTCCAAGGCAGCCATCACCTGCTCGATCTGTGCGAACGTACAGACGACATCAATCTGCGAGATAACCTCAATCGCAGCCTATCGATTTTAAATACTATGACGCACAAGCCTGCAGCACTGGCGACAGCGGAGAATCTCTTGCACAGTGGTCTGATTCAAGTTGAGGAAGCCATTACTGAGATCACTCATCATATCGACCGTTTTGAGGCGGATCCTCAGAGGTTGCAAGCTCTGGATGAAGAGTTATCAGCTATTTTCGAGCTAGCGCGCAAACATCGTGTCAACACCGATCAACTCGAAGATAAAAAAACCGATTTAATTGCTGAGCTGAATGCCTTGGTCAGTGGAAGCGAAAACATTGCCGCTTTGCAACAGCGTGTCGATGAGCTTGCATCAAGCTATGAGGCCTCAGCCAAAATTTTATCGACAAAGCGGTTCGAGGCTGCGGAAAAAATGGCCACCGAGATCAACCATCGGCTTCAGACTTTGTCGATGCAGGGAGCAGAGCTCGTGGTGCAGCTGATAGAAATGGACCAAGGAAAATATCACCCCCATGGAATGGAAAATATCGAGTTTTTACTATCAACCAATGTCGGGCAGCCCCATAAACCGCTGATAAAAATCGCCTCTGGTGGGGAGCTGTCGAGGATCAGCCTTGCTATTCAGGTGATAGCCGCCAGTCATTCCCAGATACCGACCCTGGTATTCGACGAAGTTGATGTCGGGATCGGTGGCAGCACCGCCGACATTGTCGGACGACTGTTGAAAGATTTGGGACAAAAGGGCCAAGTAATCAGCGTCACCCACCAGCCCCAAGTCGCTGCTCATGCGCATCAGCACTACGTGGCAAGCAAAATCGTCGAACAGAACAACGCCCAATCGCTCATGGTAGAGCTAAACGCCGAGCAGCGAGTAGAAGAACTGGCGAGAATGCTTGGTGGCGCAAGCGTTACCGAACAAACCCGCAGTCATGCCGCAGAATTGCTCGATCTCGCATCATCATAACGAGCCAAACTGAGGTCAAGTATTCCAGGCAAAAAAAACCCGGTTAAAAACCGGGTTTTCTGTTCTGAAGAAGGATTAAGCTTCAGGCTCAGTCTCAGAGGTGTGTGCTTCTGAGGATGCTGCCTCAGGCACAGTGCCCTCTTCCAACTGAGCTTCTTTAATCGACAGCTTGACGCGACCTCGGTTATCAATTTCAGTCACTTTAACCCTTACCTCTTGACCTTCAGTGAGGTAATCCGTCACCTTGGCGACACGCTCTTGTGCAATTTGAGAGATGTGTACCAAACCGTCTGTACCCGGCATGAAGTTGACGAAAGCGCCAAAATCAACGATTCGAACAACCTTTCCATCGTAAATTGTGCCTGGCTCTGGGTCAGCAACTATCGCTTTGATTGCGTCCATGGCAGCGTTCAAACTTGGCGTGTCCTCAGAGTAAATTTTCACTGCACCATCATCATCAATATCAATGGTAGAGTTATGTTCTTCACAGAGACTGCGAATGGTCGCACCGCCCTTGCCAATCACATCGCGGATCTTATCTGGATCAATCTGCATAGCACCCATGCGAGGTGCCGTGTCTGCTACCTCCTCTCTGCCAGTAGAGATGACTTTATTCATCTCATCAAGAATATGTAATCTTGCATCCATGGCTTGCTCTAGCGCGATTTCCATAATTTCTTCGGTAATACCTTCAATTTTAATATCCATTTGTAGTGCAGTAATACCAGCAGCAGTCCCTGCAACTTTAAAATCCATATCACCAAGGTGATCCTCATCACCCAAAATATCGGTGAGGACAGCAAATCCTTGATCTTCTTTCACAAGACCCATCGCAATTCCGGCAACAGGCGCTTTGAGAGGAACACCGGCGTCCATCAGAGCCAAACTTGATCCGCACACTGATGCCATCGAACTCGATCCATTAGATTCCGTGATCTCAGAAACCACCCGCATAGCATAGGGAAACTCTTCTTCATTGGGTAATACCGCATTTATGCCTCGCCGCGCCAAACGCCCATGACCTATCTCTCGACGGCCAGTGAAGCCCATGCGGCCACATTCTCCCACCGAGTATGGAGGAAAGTTGTAGTGCAGCATGAATGGATCGTCCTTACGCCCCTCAAGTGCATCAATCATTTGAGCATCTCGAGTGGAGCCTAGAGTGGCAGCCACGACGGCCTGAGTCTCACCACGAGTGAACAACGCAGAACCATGAACTTTAGGCAATATACCCACTTCCACGTCGATGCCACGTACTGTTTTACTATCGCGTCCATCAATCCTTGGTTCGCCACGAATAATTCGACCGCGTACGATGCTCTTTTCTAACTTTTTAAACGCATCTTTGATGTCTTCTTCGACAGGGCCATCTTCAGAGGCAAGTTCAGTAACCGCTCGATCGCGAAGCGCGTTAACGCTGGCGACTCGCTCCTGTTTATCAACAATTTGATAGGCTGCATCAACGTCTGCACCTACCAAGTCAGCAATGGCAGTTTTGAGATCTGCATTTTCAACTTCACCCTGCCAATCCCACCGGGGCTTGCCCGCTTCATCAGCCAACTGATCGATAACAGAAATGACTGCTTGCATTTCCTGATGAGCGAAGAGCACAGCACCCAACATAATGTCTTCGGACAATTCAGAGGCTTCGGATTCAACCATCAGAACTGCATCTTTGGTTCCTGCGACGACCATATCGAGCGCAGAGTCTTCCAACTCACTGTAAGTCGGATTCAACAGATAACCTGATTCTTCCGTGTAACCCACTCTAGCGCCACCAATAGGACCATTGAATGGTATACCAGAAATTGCCAGCGCAGCCGATGTACCGATCATCGCCGCGATATCTGGATCAATATCTTTTTCTGCCGAAACCACTGTACAGACAACCTGAACCTCATTCTTGAAGCCATTGGGAAATAAGGGCCGAATCGGACGATCGATCAACCGAGATGTCAGCGTCTCTTTTTCTGTAGGACGACCTTCGCGTTTGAAGAAACCTCCAGGAATCTTACCTGCCGCGTAGGCTTTCTCGATGTAGTGTACACCGAGAGGGAAAAAATCCATTCCAGGTTTTGCTTCTCTCGCGCCAACCACCGTGCAAAGAACAGCAGTGTCGTCTACGGAACAGAGTACTGCTCCAGTTGCCTGTCGAGCGATACGCCCAGTTTCTAATGTAACCCTGTGGTTACCGTATTTAAATTTTTTGATTAAAGGATTCATATTTTTACCTTTGTTGTTTTACCTTACAACACTCGTCAGTCACTCTGATATAGGCTGCTCGGGTTACTTATAAAGACCAGATATGATCACTATAAGTAACTCGATCAACGTCGACTCAGAGATATCATTCGAGCGAACTTATTTTGCACTGATAAAAAAACAACGCGGCTCCTCGTGGAGCCGCATCATGAGTATTTATCTGCGCAAACCTAACTTTTTAATCAGCAGACTGTAGCGCTCAACATCCTTACTCTTAAGGTAATCGAGCAGTTTCCTTCGCTGATTAACCATACGGATCAGCCCTCGTCGAGAGTGGTGATCTTTTTTATGATCGCCAAAATGCTCTTGGAGTTTGTTAATGTTTACCGTTAGCAGCGCAACCTGCACTTCTGGTGAACCTGTGTCATTTTCGCAGGTCGCATGCTCAGCGATGATTGCGGCTTTTTCTTCTGCACTTAGTGCCATGATATCTTCTCCAATATGCGAGTTAAAAAAATTCAGGTTAGCCCGCGCATATTTACAGACTACCTAAGTCGACATCTGACAAACCTGTCAAATAATGTTTGCGACAAGACTCTCTATGCCGTCGCTATCGTTTTCCATTACGGAATTGCTTGATAAATAGCTTTCTATCTATCAAGAACTACCAATCTTTTTGGGGCAACTTGCCCGTCCTGATTAATTTCGCCAATACCCAAAAAGGCTCCATCATCTCGAAAGACGCGCACTATATCCCCTTCTTGTCCATTACGAAAGGCCTGATTCGACATTACTGGTTGTCCAAGCATGAAATAACCCGCCACAACACTGCTCAATTCAACCGCCATACGATCGCCCACAGCAATATCCATAGGCTTCAAGAGGTCATCTAGACCCTGCTGACCAACACACCTAGATTGCTCCTCTAGCTCATCGAGCGTCATAATTTGGCTCTCGTCGAAGGGGCCCGCCCTGTGTCTTCGCAGTGCACTGACATGTCCACCACAACCAAGGACTCGTCCCAAATCTTCGGCCAAACTTCTTACATAAGTCCCCTTACTGACGTGCACCTGCACATCAAGTTGTGCTTCCACACCAGGACGAAAATCGATAATCTCATATCTAAAAACAGTGACTGTTCTAGGTTCTCTTTCCACAACCAGACCCTGTCGAGCAAGCTTGTACAATGGCTGACCTCGATATTTCAGCGCCGAGTACATCGAAGGGATCTGCTCAATCTCGCCTCTGAACTTAACCATCGCCAGCTCCACGTCCGCACGAGTAATACCGGACGCGTCAATGCGATCAACTTCCGAACCATCACAATCACCGGTGTCAGTGACAACACCGAGGGTGAAGGTACTTCGATAATGCTTGTCTGACGCAAGTAAGAACTGACTAAACTTCGTTGCCTCCCCAAGACAGATGGGCAAAATCCCTGTGGCGAGCGGATCAAGGCTACCGGTGTGGCCCGCCTTGTTGGCATCAAAAATAGATCTGACTCTTTGCAGTGCTTTGTTGGATGAGAGTCCCACGGGCTTATCCAGTAGAAAAATACCACTGACAGAGCGCCCCCTGTTCCGCCTGCGCGCCAAAATTAGTCTCCCTTGGAACCCTTGGGTTCACCCTCTGAGTCGCCTGGAGGGCCTTGTCGCATAGACACAGCATAATCAATTAATGCTGACAGGTGCTCACCGTGACGTCCCGATTTATCATACAAAAAGCTTAGTTTCGGCGTCACTCTCAACTTTATCGACGCTGCCAGACATTTGCGCAGATAGCCAGATGCCCCATTTAGCGCCTCAACAGCTGTGTTGATGTCGTCCTCAGCCCGATCGCCCACAAAGGTGACATGAACTTTAGCGTAAGCAAGATCCCGACTGACGTCGACACCGGTTACATTGACCATACCAACTCGAGGATCTCGAATCTCTTCACGTATCAGCACGGCAAGCTCTTGCTGTAGCGCATCAGACACACGTTCCGCTCTGCTAAATTCTCTCGGCATTTGGAAAGTTACCTAAAAACAGACGATAAGGAAGTGACCGTCATAAATCAGAGTGAACGCCTGACTTCAGTGACATCATAAACCTCGATAAGGTCTCCAGCTTTGACATCATTGTAGTCTTTCACACCAATACCGCACTCCATGCCGTTGCGCACCTCACTGGCTTCATCTTTGAATCGACGCAGAGACTCCAGTTCACCTTGATAAATAACAACATCATCACGCAACACGCGAATAGGTTTATTTCTAAATACTGATCCCTCGACCACCATACATCCCGCGATAGCACCAAATTTCGGCGAACGGAATACGTCGCGTACTTCAGCGATACCGACAATATCTTCTTTGGTCTCTGGATCGAGCATCCCTGAGAGTGCCAACTTCACTTCATCTAAGAGGTTGTAAATGATGCTGTAGTAGCGCAATTCAATACTTTCTTTTTCTGCCAGGGCTTTGGCAGCACCCCCAGCTCTGACATTAAATCCAAGAACAATAGCACCCGTGGTAATAGCCAAGTTGATATCCGATTCAGTAATACCACCGACACCAGAGGCGACGATGTCTACCGCGACTTCATCGGTGGCAAAGTCATTAAGTGCACTGCTGATAGCCTCTAAAGAACCACGAACGTCTGTTTTCACCACTAAATTGAGCTTTCTTACCTGCTCAGTGCCCATGTCAGAGAACATATTTTCTAATTTAGCCGCCTGTTGCCGTGACATGCGATCTTGACGAGCCTTGGTTACTCGCAACTCAGCAATTTCTTTTGCTTTGCGTTCGTCCGCTACAACGAAAAATTCGTCACCTGCGTCCGGTGCTTCATCTAATCCCAATATTTCCACTGGAATTGAGGGGCCCGCCGTCTGTATGGGTTTCTTCAGCTCATCGGTCATTGCACGAATTTTGCCGACACTTTCACCCGCGAGCATAAAGTCTCCTTTGTTCAGTGTTCCCTGCTGAACCAATGCGGTAGCCACCACACCGCGGCCCTTGTCCACTCGTGCTTCGACAATCACTCCTCGAGCCGGCACATCCACCGGTGCAGTGAGCTCAAGTAGCTCAGACTGTAAAAGTACAGCTTCAAGCAGATCATCTACACCTTCCCCTGTTTCAGCGGATACTTTGACAAATTGAGTGTCACCACCCCACTCTTCCGGAATCACATCCTTGGCACCCAGTTCACTAGTCACTCGCTCCGGATCTGCACCTTCTTTATCCATTTTATTGATTGCCACTACCACAGGAACGCCAGCAGCTCGAGCGTGCTGAATAGCCTCTTCGGTCTGAGGCATAACGCCATCGTCAGCTGCTACTACCAATATCACCACATCGGTTGCCTGGGCACCACGAGCACGCATCGCTGTGAAAGCAGCGTGCCCTGGCGTGTCTAGGAAAGTTATCATGCCCTTGGGGGTATTCACATGATAAGCTCCAATATGCTGGGTAATTCCACCGGCCTCACCAGAGGCGACGTGAGTCTTTTTAATTCGATCTAATAGTGACGTTTTCCCGTGATCAACGTGTCCCATCACAGTAACTATAGGTGCGCGAGACTCTCCAGCACTGGCATTATCAATACTTTCGAATTGCTTAGCCAACTCATCTTCCACCGTTTCTTCCACGGCAGCCACAGGCTGATGGCCAAGCTCTTCCACCACTAGAAAAGCAGTCTCTTGGTCAATGACTTGATTGATGTTGGCCATCACTCCAAGCTTCATCAACTCCTTAACAACTACACCCGATTTGAGTGCCATTTTAGCCGCCAAGTCAGCAACAGAAATTTCGTCTGCGATGGGAACTTCCAATGTTTTTTTGTCGACGGGCTTTTTAAAGGTATGCTTATTATCGATCTTGAGCACAATACCAGTGGTCTTTAAACGATTTTTAGTTAAAAGTTCCTCACCGTCATCCAGCTGCAGACGACCTTTTTTCTTGCCGGTCTTACCCAGTGGTTTTTTCGCTTTCTTGGCTAATTTATCTTCATCGTCATCCAGTGATTTACCATGTCTGCGACCTTTATCTTGCACCGGCTCTGACACCGGAGTCGTCACTTGCTTGGTGGTCTTACCAGTTTTTTTAGCTTCCTCACTGGCTAGGGCAGATGCCGCCTCTGCCGCTTTTCGAGCCTCTTCTGCGAGACGATCTTTCTCTTTCTGCTCAACGATGAGTCGCTTTTCTTCATCGGCTTTTCGCCGGTTGGCAATTGCCGCCAATCGGCGGTCTTCAATGTCGTCCGTTCCTGAGCTTCTCTTTAACACTGGTTCTGATGGTTTCGGCTCAGCCTCAACTTCAACCTGCGGCTCGACAACAGGCGCAGGAGATTGTTCCACTTCTTGACGAGCTTTGACGTCAGATTCTAGTTCTGCCTGAGCTTGGATCTCCTCTTCGCTACGCTTGACGTAGGTACGTTTTTTACGCACTTCAATGTTAACTGTTTTGCGGTTACCTGTTTTTAACGTACTAACCGTTTTACGCCTCAAGGTAATTTTTTTCGGCTCACCGCCTTTTTCACCGTGGAGGCCTTTCAGATGAGCGAGCAACGTCTGCTTTTCTTCGTCAGAGACCATATCCTCCGGCGATGTATGAGGGAGTCCTGCTTCTTTCATTTGCAACAGCAAACGGTCGACGGACGCGCCCACAGTTTTCGCCAATTCAGTTACTTTAACTTCAGCCATCGGTAATCCTCTATTGCTGCCCGATTAGTTATTCGCCTTGCTCATCTGCAAACCAAGGTGCGCGCGCAGTCATGATTAATGCTGCTGCTCTCTCTTCATCCATGTCCTCAATATCCATCAGATCGTCAACCGCCTGCTCGGCCAAATCTTCCATTGTGACAATGTTTTTCGCGGTCAGCTTATAAGCTAAGCTTCTATCCATCCCGTCCATTGCAAGCAGATCCTCTGCGGGTTCCACATTGGCCAATTGTTCCTCACTGGCAAGGGCACGCGTCAAAAGCGCATCTTTTGCTCGAGCGCGCAATTCCTCTGCAATCTCTTCATCGAATCCATCAATGGCACTCATTTCCTCTAGCGGAACATAGGCCACTTCTTCTATGCTGGTAAAACCCTCCTCAACCAATACAACAGCAACGTCCTCATCTACATCAAGCGCAGTCATCAAACTCTCGACAAAATCAGATGATTCGGCCTCCTGCTTTTCCAGTGCATCTTCGGTAGTCATGACATTGATGGTCCAGCCAGTGAGTTCAGAGGCCAACCGAACATTTTGTCCCCCTTTACCGATAGCTTGAGCCAAGTTATCAGCGTTCACCGCCACGTCCATCGAGTGACTGTCTTCGTCTACAATAAGCGATTCAACCTCAGCTGGCGCCATGGCATTGATAACAAGTTGCGCAGGATTGTCGTCCCAGAGAATAATATCAACACGTTCATCGTCCAGATCATTGGACACCGCTTGAACTCGCGCTCCGCGCATACCAACACAAGCACCGACCGGATCAATTCGAGCATCTTTACTTTTCACGGCGATTTTAGCCCTCTGCCCAGGATCTCGTGCGGCGCCTTTAATTTCGATAATGCCTTCAGAAATTTCTGGTACCTCAATTTGAAAGAGCTGCACGAGCATGTCTGGTGTCGCTCGTGAAACCAAAAGTTGGGGGCCTCGAGTTTCTTCGCGGATACCTAGAAGAATGACCCTTGTACGATCGTTAATTCTAAAGATTTCGCGACCGACAAGCTCTTCGCGGGGCAATAACCCTTCAGCATTGTCACCAAAATCTACCACAATATGGTCTCGTGTGACTTTTTTCACGGTGCCGTTTAGCAGTTCACCCACGCGATGCTTAAATCGATTGACAATAATTTCACGCTCTGCATCTTTGACACGTTGGACAATAACCTGTTTTGCCGTCTGCGCTGCAATCCGGCCAAAGGCAATATTTTCAATCATCTCTTCAAAAACATCGCCAACCTTCAGTGAGGGGTCTTTTTCCAACGCCTCTTCGGTCGTAAACTGGGTTCCCAGCTCGGCCATTTCGTCATCGGCGACCACCTCCCACCAGCGGAATGACTCGTAATCACCAGTTTCGCGATCAATGACCACACGCACGTTGGCACCCTCTTCGTAACGCTTTTTGGTTGCCGTGGCCAGCGCTTGTTCAATCGCTTCAAAAATGATTCCCCTATCCACGCCTTTTTCGTTGGATACGGCTTCTGCAACCATCAAAATTTCTTTACTCATTTATTCAACTCCACACGCCTCAAAAACGAGGAACCACATTTGCTTTTTCGATACCCTCTAGCGGAAACAAATATTCGTGATCTGTTACCACTAATATAATTTCATCTCCGTCAATACCGCTCAAACGACCCTTAAAGTTCCGACGGCCCTCATAGGGAAAACGCAATTTTAACGAAATTTCCTCTCCAACATAGCGCTGATAATGCGCAAGCTCATACAATGGGCGATCCATACCCGGTGAGGAAACCTCCAGGGTGTACTCTCCATTGACCACATCCTCAACATCTAACACACTACTGGCCTGACGACTCACCCGCTCACAATCTTCAATACTCACCAAGTCGTGATCTTTGTCGATATAAATTCGCAGTAATTTAGTTCTACCGCCTGTCTGCAGATCAATACCCCAAAGAGCACAATCGAAAGACTCAACTATGGGTTGCAGCAAGTGTTTGAGCTTTTCACCAACCACAGCCATACCATTCTCCTCACCAACAAAAAATGGGCCGAGGCCCATTTGTTTTCTTATAAAGAAAAGCCCCAACATGGGGCTCCTCGATTTGCGTCAACATTGACGCGATGTTCTGCGTAGAAAACGCCAAATCTGATCAGCGACGCCCCTTATTCTACTTTACCGACTACCTATTGCTGTGTTAACCACCTCAGCACAATCTACCGGAAGTACCAACTATAAATTGGTAGCGGGAGCTGGATTTGAACCAACGACCTTCGGGTTATGAGCCCGACGAGCTACCAGACTGCTCCATCCCGCACCGACAAAATGCCTTCTCAAAACTGGTCTCCTTTTGAGAGGACGTGCATTATAGGTAGGCACTGCATAGAGGTCAACAAACCATTACCTATCATAGCACTTTTTTCTTATTTCAACAGAACAGGACTATTTACGACTGGCAACAATCAACTCGTAGGCTGCCTGAATCTCCTGCGTTCTCTCTGTGGCGAGATTCACCATATCCTGAGGCATACCCTGTCCAATCAATTTGTCGGGATGATTTTCGCTCACTAACTTTCGATAGGCCCTTTTGATCTGGCTGTCTGAGTCACTCGCGCTGACACCCAGCGCTTTGTAGGCATCTGCCAACTGATCTCTGGATGAGGCGCGCCCACCACCGCCAGCACCTTGAGATCCACGAAACTGCGATTGCGCCTTGATCATTTGAATCAGTTGCTCAAATAGCGCAGTGCTGAAACCCAAGTGACTGGCAACTTTCCTTAAAACATCTTGTTCGGCTTGATCTAAATTGCCATCTGCCATGGCCAGTGAAATAAGATAATTCAACAACTGGCGTTTAAGGTTGCTATAACGACCACAGATACTGACGAATTCATTCATGGCCTCATCAATAGAGAAGCTCGGGGCAGCCCCGCGTTTGAACAATTCAATTGCCTTTTTTCGTGCAGTTGAGTCCAAGCCCATTTTATCCATCAAGGCTTCAGCTTGCGCTATTTCATCACGAGACACGCGCCCATCAGCTTTAGCCACATGACCGAGCAAGCTAAAAACAGTAGTGAAAAAAGAGTCTTGCACTAGCTGCTGCTGAGCTGATGTCAACGGTCGGGATAGACCGCCCAGGCCACGGTCAAACTGATGGCCAATATAAATACCCAGGATGGCACCAAAAGCACCCCACCCGAGCATAAAACCAAAGATTCCACCGATAATTTTACCCAGCATCGCCACTCTCCATTTACACAATGGGTATTGTAAAGTCTTCCCAAGAAATTGCATGCATTGCTAGGAGATAAGTTTCATTTAAATTACACTGAGTCTGTCCATAATCTTTCACCAATCTATCATACGGTATCTCTTATTACCTCCAAAATCGATTGAGACAGAGCCTGTTTACGTATAAGGTGACTATTGGATAAGTTGTCCGAAATGAGTAATACAGCAATTATATGACCCCCTCTTTTTTTCGCGATCGCGTTTTCTATTTTTTATTACTGGCACCACTGCCATTTTGGTACGCACTTCATTTATTTGGGGTCCGCGCTGAACTGAATGACTTTTGGCTACTATTTAATGTGGTTTTATTATACCCACTGGTGGAAGAGTTATTCTTTCGCGGAATTCTGCAACCTATTTTGAGCAAAAAATTGCACCACCGGTGGGGGCCCATATCATCCGCCAATGTGGTCACCAGTGTAATCTTTGTCGCAGCCCATTTTATCAATCACCCGCCCCTTTGGGCTCTAGCCACGTTTTTTCCATCCCTTCTATTCGGTTATGTGCAGGAGAGAAGCGGTAATGTGGCAGCACCTATTATTCTGCACTGCTCTTATAATGCAGGATATTTCCTTGTATTGGATCATGCCCTCGGTTAGAAATAGCCAACGGCTAGACAACTACCCATTTTGCACAATCTGGTAATATAACGTACGTCCCTTTTCTGTAACGTTGGTTAACGCAATACCGTAAAACAGTGTCGCATAATCTTCTATCTTGGCAGCCTCCTCGCCCTCATGAAAAAGTTCAGCGTCGACAATCCAAGCGTATAAAATCATGTTGAGATTACGTATTAATAACTCATAGTGGCTATCTGATTCGGGCTTCAAATAGCCCTCGTTAATAAGATATTTTTTACCCCGATTTAGAATTTTGTTGCGGGTGGCAGAATAAGACTTTTCACCCTCTCGGATAAAGGGATACTGATTCATCAGACTGTTGATACTGAGATAAAGAAAGCGATATTTCCAGGTCACTTGTAACAACTCGTTGACTAACTTGAGATAGTAAGTCTCTTCAAAGATACGCTGAACCAGATGATTAATAGCGGCATCTAACTCATGCTGCATTTGCACATAGAGTACTTGTACCAAATCATCTTTCTTTTTGAAGTGATAGGTCAGGTTGCCATAACTAATCCCCATAGTCTGACTGATCTCTAATACAGAGACTTGGTCGACACCTTTTTGGTTAAACAGATCCAGCGCCTGTAACAGTATTTTCTCTCGAGTTTTCATCGCTCTCTATTTTTGTTGCATGAGTTTTTGAATTTAGATAATATTACCTAATTAATTGTAGATATATACCTAATTCAGACTGATCGTGAGTATGCCTCCTATGCACACCATTCCGCAAGGCCCAAAGGGCTACCCTTTAATAGGCAGTATTGCTAATCTTGCTAGCGCTAATCGCCTCAATTGGTTGCAGGCCATCAGTGACAGATACGGCGATGTCACTCATTTTAATCTACTTAAGCGACAAGTCTATCTGGTGAATCATCCCGATCTGGTTCAGCAGATGCTGACCCGTGGCAGTCAGAATTACAGTAAGAAAACCATTGGCTTCAAGATGGTCAAGGTGGTATTGGGAGAGAGTACCTTTACCGCAATGGATAGCGAGTGGCGACGAAAACGACTAACTGTACAACCCTACTTTCACCGTAAAAAGATCGCCAACTTGGCCAATATCATGACCGACTGTATCGGCGAAATGCTCGACCAGTGGGAGACGCTAAGTGATTCTGGTGAAACGCTTCAGGTAACAGATGAAATGATGGGCGTAACGCTGAGAGTGGTAGTTAAAGCGCTTTTCAGCACAGGACTCTCTGACCAAGACATCCAAACTGTCGCTGACACCTTCAACCCACTACTGGAGTCTACCAACCGGCGCGTGGTGTTACCTTTCACTCCACTCTACCGCTTGCCCACAAAGCAAAACAAACAGTATCCGCAACTTATCGCCAAGTTAGACGAAATTATCTATCGGATTATTAATCAGAGAAAAGTCAGTAAAGAAAAGCCCATGGACCTTCTGCAAATGCTGATGGATGCCACCGATGAAGAAACTGGCCTGCCACTGAGTGACCAAGACCTGAGAAACGAGGCCATGACCATGTTTATTGCAGGTCATGAGACCACCGCCAATGCCATGTCGTGGCTGTTCGCGATTCTCTCACAAAAACCAGATATCCGGGCCAAAGTAGAACAGGAAGTCACTGAAGTTCTCGGCCAAAGAACACCCGTTGCCGACGACTTCTCTCAGCTAAGTTATTGCCAAAAAGTATTCAAAGAAACCATGCGTCTGCATCCGCCAGTACCCATTTTACCCCGTCATGTGGAGCGTGATGACCAACTGGGGGACTACCACTTGAGAGGTGGTTGTGATGTCCTATTCAGCGCCTATCTGTTGCATCGACATCCAGATTTTTGGCAAAACCCGGAGGTATTCGATCCCCACCGGTTTGATGCTGAAGCGGAGAAAGCACAGCACCCCTTCGCTTATATACCCTTTGGTGGTGGCCCCAGAATGTGCCTGGGAAATAATTTTGCCATGATGGAAGCAGTGTTTATTCTAGCCATGACCTCGCAGCGATTCAGACTCAATTTAACGGAAGATGCCAATCTAAAACCACAGATAAGTCTAACCAACAGACCAAAATATGGCGTGCCTGTAATAGTGCAGCGGCGTTCACAAAAAGCGTGACAAAGACGGACGCTTTCTATAATTCATACTAGTACTCTGCTCACTCACGTCACCATTTCTCCTAATTAACGTAGCAAAAGACCAATCTCTTTAGAGCCCGCCACCCCAGACCTCTGAAAGTTCTATCTCATAACCATTGGGATCTTTAATATAGATAGAGCGAGATTTTTGCCAGGCAACCACGCCACCGTAACTGATATCAATACCGAGGGAATTGCACAACGCCTCGCAATCTTGGAAATTGCGGATGTGAAAAGAAACGTGAGAGAAGCCAGACTTGGCTTCATTATCCAAAGTTGGGTTCTCGTACAAAGCCAACTTTGCCGTTGCGCTACCAATAATTCGACCTTTTGAGTCGGGCATATCCTCCAATAGCACAAATCCCAGCAACGAAGAGTAAAAATCACAGGATTCATTGAGATTTCGCACTTGCAAATTAATGTGATCTATTCCGCTCACGTTTAGCATTTTTGTTCTCCCTGAAACAACCATGTGCAAGAGCCAAATGACTAAAATGACCCACAATGTTTCAAATCAACATACAACAAAAAAACCACAGTGACCAGCGCGGACCGCCACTATTCTGAGGATAGCAATTTGACAGATAACCTAATTTATTTAGACTGTAGCCTTGAAATTGCACAACTGTGCGGTCAAAAACAGACAACGTGATCTCGGCGTTACCGCAGAAAAGGAAAGGAATCCATGATTAAAATACAACGCAAAAATTCATGTTCAACCAAGAACTACCACCAAAACCTTTCACCACGACCAAAAACTCGATTTTTAGCACTGACTCTGAGTTAATCAGCGGTGCTGGTCCGCGTCATATTCAAAGGAGCCTACCATGTTATTCGCAACAAATCGTATACCCACCCAATCAACCAAATCTAAAAAAGGCAGGAAAATCAGTTTCTCCCTGCAGAACACAGGCGTCAGTCAAAACATGTACTTTTGTCGCAGAGACGGTGTGGACGACTATGTGGAAATCTGTAGCGAAGCCTTCTTCCAAACCCTGAGAGATTTGAATGAGGACACGCAGATATTGTTTTATATCCATGGCTTTAACAACACAGGCGAGAAAGAAATTTTCCCTAACGCAGAGGTCTTGCAGGACATGTTTGACGAGATAAGTCCCGGGTTAGTTCATATAGTACCCCTTATATGGCCCTGCGATGATGACTCCGCAGTGGCTTTCATCGATGATTATTGGGATGACCAACGCGCCTCCAGAGCCAGTGGTGAGTCATTCGCCCGCATGCTTGGCCTGTTCGATAAATGGCGTAAACAAGAGGCCGAGAAACCCAACCCCTGCATCCGTCGCATCAGCGTACTGGCTCACTCCATGGGTAACCGCGTGCTGCGCAATGCACTGAGTACATGGGCAAAAGACAATCATGGAGGCAACGTGCCTCAGCTGTTTCGCAATGTATTTATGGTCGCGGCAGACGTGGTTAATGAAACACTGGAGCGCAACCAGGAAGGCGCTTGCATCGTAAATTCGGCCAGAAATGTAGTGGTGTATTACGCCAATGACGATCTAGCCATGCCCGCCAGCAAGCTGGCGAATCTAAAAAATTTGACTGTCTCTCGTCGCCTGGGAATGACTGGGCCCGAATCCATGTCCGAGCGAAAATTAGACCGTAGTGTTTATGAAGTGGACTGCGATGACTTCAACAACAGTTGGGGCGATAGAAAGGGCCATACTTACTTTTTGCGTAATAAGCAAGGTGCTATCAGCCCGGTGATACACCACATGAAAGATGCCATTCTCAACGGCCGAGTAAACCCGAAGGAGCGCAGTCACAGGTTAAAAAAACCGGCACTGGAGCCATAAAACTAGACACAAATCAGGGCCTATGTCTTATACAACTTGCTCCAATCTAAAATAGGGAACAATACAACTTTATTACACAGACGATGTTTACTTGGAAATTTGATCTTCACCACTATATCAGGGCTGCTTTTCTGGCACACTAGACACAAGAAATAGTAGCAAATCCAAGGTATCATTTAGTAACAGTGCTCGCGCAGTTCGGCACGTTTCTTTATACGGCCGTCTCAGGTTTTGCTGATAACTAAACATTTACTATAGGAAAATAGATTCATGCATCGTTCTTTATTAATCGCCTCAGTGGCAGTCACATTTCTGTTGTTAGCATCTGGCTGCTCAGAGCAATCGGATCCATTACCAAAACAGGCAGATGAATCAGTGAATGAGCCAGAAAATACAACTGCGGAAATCAATCCATTTTTCCAACAGTGGGACACACCTTTCGGTGCCCCGCCATTCTCCAAAATTAAAACTGAGCATTTTATGCCCGCGTTTGAAAGCGCGATAAAGAAGCACAGCGCGCAAATAGATGCCATTGCCAACCATGACAGCGTGCCAAACTTTGATAACACTATCGCCCAATCAGAACTTTCAGGCGCCGAGTTAACCAAGGTTTCTCGTGTATTTTTCAATCTCACCGGCACCGAATCGAATGAAGAAATGCAAGAACTACAGCGCATAATTTCTCCCATGTTGACCCGACACAGCAATCAAATACGAATGAATGAAGATTTGTTCGAACGGGTAAAAACGGTTTATCAAACTAGACAGCAATCATCACTGGACGCAGAGCAATTGCGATTAACTGAGAAAATGTATGACCGCTTTATTCGTTCCGGTGCGAATCTGAAGGGTGATGCACAACAACAACTGTCAGAGATTAACGAACGTATCTCCGCGCTAACCACGCAGTTCGGTCAAAATGTTCTCAATGATACTCGTGAATTTTACATGGTACTTGAACAAACTGACCTGGATGGACTGCCACAGTCGCTCATCGACGCAGCCGCCGCCCAAGCAAATAGCAGAGAATTGCCCGGTAAATATGTCATCACACTGCAACGCGCAAGTGTAGAGCCTTTCCTTAAATTTTCCGCACGACGCGATTTAAGAGAACGAGCATTTAATGGTTGGGCGAACCGCGGAGACAACAATAACCAGTACGACAACAAAGCAATCGTTTCGGAGATAGTGCAGTTAAGATCTCAACGCGCCAAGCTTTTGGGCTACAAACATCACTCAGATTATGTCTTGTCAGACACCATGGCAGAATCGCCGGAAGCTGCAATGTCGCTTCTGCTTAAGGTATGGGAAGCTGCTGTTGAAAAAGCTGCTCAGGAAAAACAATGGATTAAAGAATTAATGGCTGCTGAAGAGGCCGACTTTGAATTAGCTGCCTGGGATTGGCGCTACTACGCTGAGAAAGTTCGTAAACAAAAATTCGACCTAGATCAAGCCGAAATTTCTCAGTATTTTGAACTGAATAATATGATTGACGCCAAATTTTATGTGGCTCAACGTTTATTTGGCCTGACCTTTGAAGAGCGAGATGACATTCCTGTCTACAACCCAGTGGTAAGAGTTTGGGAAGTAAAGAACGCAGCTGGTCGGTCAGTGGGGCTATTTTTCGGCGACTATTATGCGCGCTCAACAAAGCGATCCGGTGCTTGGATGAGTTCCTTTAGGAGCCAACAAAAACTCGCCGGCGACATCAAACCCCTGATCATTAACAATATGAATCTAAATAAACCGGCCGCAGGCGAGCCGACGCTGATGAGTTATTCAGATGCGGTTACTCTTTTCCATGAATTTGGTCACGCCCTGCACGGTTTATTGTCCGATGTAACCTATCCAACACTGGCTGGCACCAGTGTACCCAGAGATTGGGTAGAATTTCCGGCGCAACTTTACGAACACTTTATTGAGCAGCCAGACATGCTTGAGAAATTTGCTCGCCATTACAAAACTGACGAGCCCATGCCCAAACCGCTAATCGAACGCATCAAAAACGCAAGCACCTTTAACCAAGGTTTTGCCACCATTGAGTATACAGCATCAGCACTGGTGGATATGGCCTATCACCAATTGACGGATGCAAGTAACATTGATGTGCAAGCGTTTGAAAACAGCGTTTTGAGCAAATATGGCAAGCCCGAAGAAATCATCATGCGACACAGAAGCACCCATTTTGGGCATATTTTTGCTGGCGGTTATGATTCGGCTTATTACGCCTACATGTGGTCAGAAATTCTAGATGCCGACGGCTTCGATGCATTTTTAGAAGCCAAAGATATCTTCGATGAAGAGACCGCAGAGCGACTTTATGACTACGTCTATAGCCGTGGTGACACCTTAAACTATTTAGATGCCTACACAGGTTTCCGCGGACGAGCGCCCACCATCGATGCACTGCTGAGAAATCGAGGATTTAACGACTAATAGAGGCTGCATCTCAACGGCAGAAGTTTTCGCTGCAAGAGGAGGTCGAGATGGAAAATATGATGCGTTTGCAGAAAACTCAGGTCGGTTTGTTGGCTTAACTGGTTTATGACGTACTATAACCAAACAAACCGAGGGAACCTCATCGATACATTTGTGATCAGAACACTGTTACTCCATTGTTTGCTGAGCCTTTCTTACCACGCAATGAGCAGTGAAATAGACATGAGCGCATATTCACACTCAACGTTAAACGTAGGGAGAGGTCAACCTGCTATCGCAGTATGTGATTTTAATTCAGATGGTAATTTAGATGTAATCATCGCAAATTACTCTGATAACAATATTATTACTTTCAGCGGTAATGGCAACGGTGACTTATCAGAGTCAGGCCGTTTCGCCGCAGGTGAAAACCCTACAAGTGTTGCGGTATCCGATATTAATGACGATGGAAACATAGATATCGCCATAGCGAATCACGAAACCTCCTATATTACTTTGCTTTTCGGAGATGGAGATGGTGGTTTTTCAAAAAAGCCTCATTCAGTATTAAAAACTGACCTATCGCCTCATCCCCATCTAGTTGTATTAGAAGATCTAGATGGCGACAAAAAAGTTGACCTGATTGCGGACAGTCGCACTGACAATGGACTACGTTTTTATAAAGGCCAAGCTAATGGCCGATTTGAATCAGCAAGTAAACTGATTAAAACTGGAGGCGATCCTTACAGAGGATTTGCGATTAATCATATAAATGATGATGAGCTATTGGACATAGTCACACCGAATCAAGATGGTATTGGAATAGCCACTAATACTAGCTCAAAAAGCCTATCGTTCAATTTAACAACTCTTGCCTCATACCAATCGCCTTTTGCCGTCGCGCTGGCGGAGATGGATGGTGATGGGCAACTAGATTTAATCATCGCATCCAGTGGCAATTCCGTCACTGTAATTCCTGGTGATGGCAGTGGAAATTTCCATGAACATGACAAGCTAGAAATCAAAACAGAGAGGGGTGCAAAACAAATTGCTGTAGGAGATTTAAATGGAGACGGGTACCAAGACGCACTTATCAGCAACTGGACAGGTGAATTATATGCCGTTCTCGGTGGGGAGACTAAAATTGAAACTACCAGTTTCACACTTGCAGATATTCCAAACCCTTGGGGTCTAGCCTTGGCTGATTTAAATAATGATGGTAAGAGCGATTTAATAATAGCCGATGGTAATAGCACATCGGCAGCTGTCTATATTAGCCAAGGCATACAGTAACCGCCTTTATTAACATGGTCATCGCAACATAGGTAAACAAACTCTCTTTAACGTTGAACAATGGACGCGACCCAGTATGAATCAACAACAAACAAATCTCGTGACAGAGGGTAGTAAAGTCAACAGGGAACAAATATTCCTCGTCTACGATAGTGAATGTCCCGCTTGTAATGCCTACTGCCAGATGGTCAATATTCGCGCAAGTGTGGGTGATCTTTGCATAGTGAATGCTCGAGAAAACAGCGCCATTATGGAAGAGATCACCTCGCAAGGCCTCGATATCGATCAGGGCATGGTATTAAAAATGGGCGGCCAACTCTACTATGGCGCCGATGCAATTCACGCGCTGGCTCTCATAGGCAGTCGATCGGGCATATTCAATCGACTCAATTACTGGATGTTTAAATCAAAAGCCGCATCATCCGTGCTTTATCCCATACTCAAATATTGTAGAAATCTGCTGTTAAAACTATTGAGAAAAACCAAGATCAATAACCTCAACAGCCCATTCAACGACAAATTTTAGGTGCTCTGCCGGCACCTCTTATCTGCGCAAAAATACAGCAAAATAATTCTTTGATTTGTCAATTAATGACATGATTGACTCTGCCAGTACCGGTTGCACCAATATGGCTTGGACCACCGCCCGCTGTATATCTAGCGCCATCCGGCAAATTCAGGAAACGTCCACAACCCTTCTCTATACGGTTTCCAGACCATCTGCTAACTCAATCAATACAAAGCCTCTTGCGGGAACAAAACGTCTCTGAGACGCCCTTCCACAACCCGCTAAGTTTTCTATATCGGGGACTTATGGAACTATAAATTCAAGGAACAGTCTATTCGCTTAGGTATAAAAATACCTCTTAAAACATAAACAGGATAATTTAATGAATAAATCAGTAATGTTAGCAAGTTTAGTAGCAACCTCAGCATTCACTACAGTGGCTTTAGCAGATGAGCATGAAGGGGGCTGGGTTGCAGGAATGGGCTATACCTCTTTTTCAGAGAGCGAAGATAACGTTGATATAAGCGTTGGTGCAATATGGGGTTCTCTTGGATACCAAATAAAGGCCACCGACAATTTTTATTTAACACCCGAAGTGAAAATTGGCATGGGAATAGGCAGCGATACTATTGTGGTGGACTCTACTTCAGTTGATGTAGAGCTCGACAGTTATTTAGCCGCATCGCTTCGAGGAGAATACGACTTTCAAAACGGAGCCTACCTCTTTGTGGCACCAACCTATGCCAAAGGCGACTTTAATGTCAACGTAGGGTCTGACTTTGCGGAGAGTAGCTCATGGGAATTTGGAGCAGGCATCGGAGCCGGTTATAACTTTAGTGCGGGTAAAAAAGTTGAGGTTGCTTACGAGTCCTTCGACGGAACAGATATGATTAGCCTCGCCGTAAAACTTGATTTTTAGATCATTTCTTGGGCGCTACATGGCTTTTAGTGGGCGCCCAATTCTTCACCCTTTACACTGTGCTGTGAGCGTCTGCTTAAGGAGGACCACGAATACAATTTAAATATACTGATCAAACTTGTAACATTTTACTGTACTCTATCCGGTA
>CAXRFT010000040.1:0-12364 GCA_964230135.1 Porticoccaceae bacterium
CTCGCCTCTCGAATCTATGGGAACTTTAACTCGCCAACTATCGGGCCCGGATAGACGAGATGCTGCAACTCTGCGTTCGTTGAGCTGGGAGGAAAGCAATCTAGCTTCCACTGCAGAGGCGATGGTGGACAGCGGCACAGCGCTCTCTACAGCATTGAGCGCTGTCCAGCGACCAGTGCCTTTCTGTCCCGCACGATCGAGCACAACATCAATCAAATCTCCGTCGGACTGTGGATCCTTTTGACGTAATATCTGCGCTGTAATTTCTACGAGGTAGGATTCTAAATCGCCCTGATTCCATTGATCAAATATATCCGCCAACTCTGTGTTAGCAAAACCTGCCGCTTTTAAGATGTGGTATGCCTCACAAATCAACTGCATATCAGCGTATTCGATGCCATTGTGAACCATCTTGACATAATGACCAGCACCACCGGAACCCACATGAACGACACAAGGCCGATCGTCAACCTTGGCAGCAATAGCCTCAAAGAATGGCTTGACCATAGCCCAACTACGCGGATCACCACTGGGCATAATAGATGGCCCTTTTAAGGCCCCCTCTCCACCCCCAGATATTCCAGCTCCCAGGAATCGAATCCCTCTCTCAGCGAGATATGTTTCACGACGAGCGGTGTCGACATATAGTGTATTACCTCCATCGATAATTAAATCACCAGAATCTAAAAAAGGCAGGAGTCCATCAATTACAGCATCAACGGGATCACCTGCAGGCACCATGAGCTGAATCATTCGCGGCTGCTTTAATTGGTCGATAAAATCATTTAAGGAAGTACAGCAAATCAAATTCTCCGAGGCATACTCTTTGGCAAAATTCTCTGCAATGGACTGCAAATGGTCATGAACAGCGACACGGAAGCCCTTTGAAGCCATATTTCGCGCCAGATTTTGGCCCATAATACCCAATCCAATAAAGCCAAAATCGCAATCGTGCATACTGTTTTCCCAAGATTTTTGATGGTTAGTTTTAACGGCAGTATCTTAGCTTTTTTTGCCTCACTCAGACAGATTAAAATAGGATTTTGGCAGACTATTTTCACGCCTTTTATCGGCGACGAACATAATCGATAGAATTATTCTCTGGGACCAAACTTAGCTGTGCGTTTCTCCATAAAAGCGGCAATACCTTCTTGACCATCTCTGGCCGCTGTACCCTGGGCCATAACACCAGAGGCGTACTGATAGGCGTCAATCAAAGACATATCAATTTGAGCATAATAGGCTCGTTTACCCGCAGCCTTCGAGGTGGCCGAGCCTCTAGTGGCCCGGCGCATCAAGTCATTGGTTTCGACAACCAACTTTTCATCGCTTACAACACGGTTGACCAGACCCCAATCCGCTGCTGTCTGCGCATCTATGGCATCTCCCAGTAAGGCCATCTCCAGCCCGCGCTTTCGACCCACCGCTCGGGCAATGCCGACCATGGGGGTATGGCAAAACAGACCGCCCTTTCCTCCCGGAGCGGCGAAGGTTGCTGACTCTGCAGCTACCGCCATGTCGCACATGGACACCAGCTGGCACCCAGCGGCAGTGGCGAGAGCGTGAACCCTTGCGATAACCACCTGAGGTATCGACTGTATCAACATCATCATACGAGTGCAGAGATCAAATAATTCTCGAGCGTCTTGCTCCGAGGCATGGCGCATATCGGCAAAGTTGTGCCCTGCAGAAAATACCGGCCCCTTTGCAGCTACAATGACGCCCAGAGCATCGGACTCAGCAATCGACTGTAGCGCATCGATCATCTCAAACATGGTCTCGGTAGCCAGAACATTGCGTTTTTCCGGACTCATCATTGTGATTACTGCCACATCACCTTGGTAACCTATGCTTATGCGCTTATAGCTCATGAATGCGACTCCAAATTGGCCTTTTCCAGCTGCCGATAACCTTGCCAGTGCAATGACTCTTTGAGATAAACCGACGGACAGTGTAAACAGTCAAAAAATACGCGCAACCCCCATAATCAATAACCTGGCGTTTACCCTTCATACAAAGCTCTCTGAAGCCTCGAGAAAGAGCAACTTCAACTCACACAACAGTGGAGAAATATGGCACAATCACCGGGTTTTTGCACCGCTCAATACCACCTGCAGATACTCGATTATCTATGAACGAAACAACAGCAAGCAAACATACACCGATGATGCAGCAATATCTGCGAATCAAAGCTGAGCATCCAAAAGATATTGTTTTTTATCGCATGGGTGATTTCTATGAATTATTTTTTGATGACGCAAAAAAAGTTAGTCAGCTACTTGATATCACACTGACGGCTCGCGGAAAAGCAAACGGAAACCCCATCCCCATGTGCGGTGTTCCCTACCATGCCGCAGAGAGCTATTTGGCTAAATTGGTTAAGCAGGGCTTATCTGTTGCCATTTGCGAACAAGTGGGAGACCCGGAAACCAGCAAAGGACCAGTTGAACGCAAAGTCATGCGCATTTTGACGCCGGGAACTGTCACTGATGAAGCGCTACTTGATGATCGCAGTGATAATCTGTTAGTTGCTTTTCACTGCGTCAACGGCATTTTTGGCGTAGCCTCTCTCAATATGAGCAGCGGTGATTTCATTGTCTCAGAATTATCAAATGAGGAAGAGTTGCAAAGCGAGCTTCAGCGTCTCAACCCAGTTGAAGTATTAATGTCAGACGAACTTGCCGAATTTGATTTCCTTGAGAATCATCCCAGCGTGAGACGTCGTGGCCCATGGGAATTTGATCTTGAGTCCGCAAAACGACAACTAAATGGGCAATTTTCCACAAAAGATTTATCGGGCTTTGGTTGTGATCATCTACCTCAAGCCATCGCTGCCGCCGGCTGTCTGCTACAGTATGTCAAAGATACTCAGCGTGCCGATCTTCCGCATATAAGGGCGATAACGGCAGAGCAGCGCGATGATGCTGTTATGCTGGACACAGCGAGTCGGCGCAACTTGGAATTAGACACAAATCTATCTGGAGGCCAAGAAAATACTCTTTTCGATGTGTTAGACACCACTGCCACGCCAATGGCGAGCCGCTTGCTGCGTAGATGGCTCAACGGCCCTACTCAGAACATAGCCATACTGGAGCATCGGCAAAATAGCATAAACCTACTTCAACAGAACTTTCTTCATGAGCATTTACACGAACATTTGAAACTGATAGGTGATATGGAACGCATTCTCACCCGAGTGGGTCTGCGTTCAGCACGGCCGAGGGACCTTACACGTTTATTCGATTCGCTCGGTGCACTACCGCAGATCGGCAAATGTCTCGAGGACATCGAGGGCAATCATTTGAGAAGCCTTGCCGCAGCCGCTCAACCGCTACCTGTTTTGTTTAAACTACTAGACAGCGCCATAACAGACAATCCGCCGATGGTCATTCGCGAGGGTGGGGTGATAGCGGAAGGTTACGACGCTGAACTTGACGAACTTCGCGCGCTCAACACCAATGCTGGGGAGTTTCTTCTGGCCTTGGAAGAGCGGGAAAAAGTGGCCACTGGCATTCAAACACTCAAAGTTGGCTATAATCGTGTGCACGGTTATTACATTGAAATCTCAAGAGGTCAAAGTGACAAAGCCCCCGTGGAATACATTCGCCGACAAACCCTTAAAAATGCCGAGCGTTTTATTACCCCTGAGCTAAAAGCTTTTGAAGACAAAGCTCTGAGTGCTAAAAGTCGTGCTTTGGCAAGAGAGAAATACCTCTATGAACAACTCTTGGAAAACCTCAACTGTGAATTGACAACACTGCAATCCTGCGCTGCTGCCATTGCAGAAATTGACGTGTTAACTGCTCTGGCTGAGCGAGCCTACAGTTTGAATTTCTGCCAACCCAAACTCTCTGAAACACCTGGAATCAACATCCAAACAGGCCGCCACCCAGTGGTGGAGCAGGTCTCCAGTGAGCCCTTTATTGGCAATCATCTAGTGATGAATAAACAACGCAAGATGTTAATCATCACTGGCCCAAACATGGGCGGAAAATCAACCTACATGAGACAAGCCGCACTGATAGTACTGATGGCTCAAATAGGCAGTTTTGTGCCGGCTGAAAGTGCAGTAATTGGTATTACTGACAGAATTTTCACGCGCATTGGATCTTCAGACGACCTGGCGGGCGGGCGGTCCACCTTTATGGTGGAGATGACTGAGACTGCTAACATTTTACATAACGCCACTGATCGCAGCTTGGTATTAATGGACGAAGTTGGTCGCGGCACCAGCACTTTCGATGGCCTCTCTCTCGCCTGGGCCTGTGCCTACTATTTGGCTGAGTCCGTCAACGCGTTCACCTTGTTCGCCACACATTACTTTGAACTTACCGCACTTCCGGAGCACACTGACAATGCAATCAACGTTCACTTAGATGCCACTGAGCACAATGAGAGCATTGTATTTATGCACAGCGTTCAAGAGGGGCCAGCCAGTCAAAGTTACGGAATTGAGGTGGCCAAATTAGCCGGCATACCGCAGGCAGTGGTAAACTTAGCACGCACCGAATTGTCAAAACTCGAGGCTAACAGTAACCTTGCCGAGAAAGACTTAACCATAACCAATGCCGAACCAAAACAGAGTGAATTACTTCTTTCACCTGAGTCAACCGCCTTACAAACGCGACTATCGGAAATATCACCGGATGAACTCTCGCCAAAACAAGCTCTGGATCTGATTTATGAGCTAAAAAACTTGGAACAGCGTAACTATCGGTAGCTGAGCCAAATGTGAAAAAACATTACAGAGTTATTAGCCAACCCGTTGCAAAGTGATACAATAAGATCCCGCTGAATATTAATATCCTCACGAGAAACCCATCATGGCCTTTGTTGTTGGCGATAACTGCATTAAGTGCAAACATACCGATTGCGTCGAAGTCTGTCCCGTGGATTGTTTTTATGAGGGGCCTAACTTTTTAGTCATCCACCCAGACGAATGCATTGACTGTGCGCTGTGTGAGCCTGAGTGCCCCATCGAGGCTATTTTTGCTGAGGACGAAGTGCCCGAAGGTCAGGAAAATTTTATTCAACTCAACGCCGAGCTCGCTGAAGTCTGGCCTAACATTACCGAGCAGATCGACCCACTACCTGACGCGGAAAAATGGGATGGCGTGGAAGGAAAACTGAAATATTTGGAACGATAGCCATATTTCAACTAGATATTAACTAGAAATAGGTTAAACTTGCGTCCGCTACGCACCCGTAGCTCAGCTGGATAGAGTAGGTGGCTTCGAACCACTTGGTCGGGGGTTCGAATCCCTCCGGGTGCGCCATAAAACAAACCCTGAGCCTTTGGCTTGGGGTTTTTTTTGGTTCAGTCGGGGTATTGATTCGAAGCCCTGTTCGACAAGATGCGCAGGCATCTTGGACAAGGAGCGCAGCGACGCTGCCCGCAGGGGCTTTAACGCAACAGCGTCTTGGATGTCACGTCCAGCGCAAACCAAACAGCCTAATGCCTGACATCCAAATAGTTAAGAAAGATAAGCCCCAGTGCGACAAATCGCAACAGCGCTAAGATCCCAGTTTGCCAGGTAAAATACTGCATTCCGCCAAGAATATACACCTCAACGTCAGCGGCAATTAAACAACAGATCACCACCAGCGCCGCAACATTAACAGATCGGAAATATCGATTATAACGAAAGCAATAAAAGTATAGGATTGTTCCCAGAGTTAAGAAGATCAACCTCGAGTAGAGTACCGTGTCTGCAACTACTTTGTTGAGTAGCTCATGCTCAACCACGGAGACATAATGGTACTCGGGGAAAAACAGCGACACGATAATTCTAACCAACAGAATCAACACCATAACACTGAATCTTATGGAGATGCGACGCCGCACTCTGTCGTACGCATCTGTGGAGAGCTCCAGGTGAGGTAGGAGCGCCTCGAGTTCTTCATCGGATACATTAGAACGCTGCTGCAATATTTTTCCTCAACTGAATTGTGGATCTTAACGTACCATTTTGTGACAGATATGACAAATAGGTATTGATATTAATCACATTTGTAACACTGTTCATCTATTTTAAAGTAGAACTAAAAGTCGGGCTTGCCCTATGACAGGGAGCTTACTGGTTGCATGGAAGTAACTTAATTTTGAAAAGCAAACTGAGCTTTTATTGGTGTGAGCTGATCAATACCCAAAATCATATCGGCGGCACGAGCAGCTATCATTTGGGTTGGCGCATTTAAATTTCCCGATACGATTCTTGGCATCACCGAGGCATCGACCACGCGAAGGTTTTCAATTCCACGAACCTTCATTTGCTCATCTACCACCGCCATATCGCTGGTGCCCATGGCACAGGTGCAACTGGGGTGATAGTCCGTCTCTGCGGCAGCTCTGATGAATCGCTCTACATCCTGATCGGACTGAACACCCGGACCCGGTATTAACTCCCTACCCCTGAATTCATCAAACGCTGGTTGCGCAATGAGTTCGCGTGCTTTTTTTACACCATTGATCATGTCAAGCATATCCTGCTCATCCTGAAGGTAGTTAAACTGCATCAGCGGTCTGTCCAGTGGATCTGAGGATCTAAGAGTGACTTGCCCTCTGCTCCTCGGTCGCAATTGATCTACATGAATAGCAAAGGCTCTAAGTAGGGTTATTTTGTTGTTATCGTACTCAAACCCTACGGGGCCAAAGTGATACTGTATATCTGGATAAGCCGCATCTTGATGGCTTTTTATCAAACCGCCCGCCTCCCAAATATTTGAGGCGGCGATGCCCTCTCGTGTGAACACCCAACGTATGCCCGCAGCGAGTTTCCGGTGAGGCTGATGGACTTTTTGAATAGGAAACTGTTTTTTGCAAGCATATTGCAAAATAACCGACGAATGATCTTGCAAGTTTTGTCCAACGCCAGGAAGATCTGCACAAACAGTTATACCATGCTCCTTGAGGTGTTGCGCTGGACCTATACCTGAAATCATCAACAAATGGGGAGAGTTAATGGCACCGCCAGACAATATAACCTCTCTGCTCACTGTCACCGAATGTTGCTTTCCTTTGTAGATAAAAGAAACACCGGTGACCGCAGTGCCCTGACAATCAATCTTTAACACCTGAGCTTTTGTCAACAGAGTGACATTTCCCCGAGCCAATGCAGGCCTGAGATGAGCCACCGCCGCGCTGCAGCGGCGACCATTTTTCTTAGTCGCATCAAAGCGCGCAATGCCCTCCGGGTTAAAGCCATTGAGGTCTTCAGAGTACCCCTGTCCAGACTGTCGGCCCGCCTCCTCGAAGGCGTCAAACAACGGATTATCGAAAGAGCCCTTACTAACACTCAGATTACCACTGCTACCTCGCCAGGTATTCTCTCCGCGATCTGAACATTCACCCTGTTTGAAATAGGGCAAGCACTGGTCGTAGGACCAACCTTGCAAGCCCAACTCCGATTGCCAGCGGTCATAATCTAACGGGTGCCCGCGCATGTAAACCATAGAATTTATTGATGAAGAGCCACCCACAACCCTACCGCGAGGCGTGTCAACACGGCGATCGTGAAGTGCTGACTCAGGCTCTGTCTGGTAGTTCCAATTAATTTTTGGATTGCGGTAGACGTTGTAAACCCCAGCGGGGATATGGATCATCAAATTGTGATCCATGGGTCCTGCCTCGAGGATCAAAATCTTGTGCTGTCCATCGGCACTCAACTTATTGGCCAGCACACAGCCAGCGGATCCAGCGCCAACAATGATGTAATCAAAATGCTCAGGAATCTGCATCACAAGACATGCTCCAACTAAATAGTCATTTGACCAACAAGATGGAAGTGTATACCAAACTACTGAAGAAACCTGCGCAGATTTTCTACAAAGCGTTTTCTATGACGTGTTGTCTAAGGCAGCTTATCCAAAGCCACTGGCAAAATTCGCTCGACAAATCTTGCATATGCAAGTTGTGAGGGGTGCAAACCGTCAGAGGCGACAAGATCGGGGTTATCAAGGCCCTGCTGGGTAATATCGGTAATATAAACGTAGGTGAGACCGTTGTTTTCACAATAGTTTTGAGCGAAATCATTGTAGGCTTGTAACTCTTGAGAAATAACCTCGGGATTACTGCTCTGTCCAAAGGGCGTGTAGGCATAATCGGGAATGGACACCACAATCAAGCGCTCGGGACGGCCATCAACAAAGGAGATCGCTGAATTAACTAATTCAACAAACTCGGTTTCGTAAAGACTAAAGGGTCTCTTTTGATACTGGTTATTGACCCCAATAAGCAGCGTCACCAAATCAAAATCTGTATCTGGATTCTCTTCAGCAATAGCATTCTTTAAATTGGTGGTGGTCCAACCGGTGCGGGCAATGATTTGTAAGTCCACCCCCTCTTCCTGTTGATACTCGTCTAATAAAGCAGCTTTTAGTTGTTCGGGAAAATTACAGGTACTACAGACACTTTGACCGATAGTATAACTATCGCCGAGCGATAATAACTTCATATCTAA
Organism: Porticoccaceae bacterium; assembly: GCA_964230135.1. GTDB lineage: Bacteria > Pseudomonadota > Gammaproteobacteria > Pseudomonadales > Porticoccaceae > HTCC2207. The sequence continues at coordinate 8,460 of CAXRFT010000040.1, forward strand.
GGGCGATGATGAAGGGTCCATGCGATCAAGAAAAAATGCCCAGATCAACGAATAAAGATCAAAATCACCACCAAAATCAACATTGTGCTCAAGACCATTGACCACGGCGTAACGGATCTCTGCCTGCTCAATGCAATTACCATAGATAACTAGGTCAACATTGTAATTACCCCACAGCTCCTGTCTTGCAGCGCCATCAAAATCGCAGTTAAAGTTGGCAGCCCAATTTTCCGCACTCTGTTGCGCAGATAAATACTGATCATCGCCGTTCAGTGGAACCAACGGGTCCTCACTGGCATTAATTTGAAATACAGAAACTGCCTGCAAGGGAACAATATCGCTGACAAAGTAGGTCTGCTGGTTAAGCAGCGGCGCAATAGCCAAAAATAAAGAGGTTTGCTTGCCAAGCCGATTAACCATGCCGGCACCCTCAGATACTCCCACCGCGAAACGGTTAGAGCCTGCCATTAAAGCCACGGCATCTAAGTCGTTACTGATAAGGGTGATGAATTCCACATCATCAACGTCAGTTTGGCCGTTGCTATTCCAATGTTGCTCGTAACCATCGGGGAAAATACCGATAAAGGCACCAGAATCAATGAGCGCGACAACCTCAGGATTCTCTTCGATCCACTGCTGTGCGTTATTGTCTTCATCGTGAAAGAAAAACACCACGGGATAGGAATCCTCATCCAAAGTCTTTGGATAACGAATCAAATAGGGGCGATCCACCAGCTGGCCATCTATGGTCTGAGTAATAAAATTCCGCTCAAAATTTTCGCCCAGTGGTGGTTCAGTAACCACTGGTGCCTGCGGCAGATCTGGAGTTGAATTACCACCGCCGCCACAGGCACTCAACAGAAGAGCCAAGAGCCATATAATTGCTGTTTCCACTAGCTTGCGCATGAAGAACCCATCGTAGTTATAAGTATTTTGCTACATACCGGTCACACTGTGTATTTCTCAACGATTACGCAGGCGATTTTTTAATTATTTAAGCTTACGCCAATGCAACTATATTGAGATCATCATGCCTATAATTATCCGAGCGACGACTTGTGCAAAGTAATCAGTTAATATCACTTTACCGAGTAGTATTTGACCACCCTGAGTAACCGATTAGCTCAATATTTGGGATAGCACAAACATCATGAAACGAATCTCACTATTCTATCTCGTCCTGTTGATGTCTACAGGCATGTATAACATCAGCCTGGCGGAGGTATCAGCCTCCACCGATCAGCGCCCGTCAATTAAACTTTCACGAGAGCAATATGCAGAGAAACTCCGGGGTTTTTGGCTGGGACAGAATATCGCTAACTGGACTGGGTTAATCACCGAGATGGACAAGGTAGGCACTCCGGAAACCCTACCCTTTTACACCGATGATGACTGGGGAACTCAGGACCTACCTGCCATGTGGGGAGAGACTGTTCCCCATGCTGACAAGATTGATTTTTATTTTGAATCTAAAGGAACTCCCTGGGGAGCTGATGACGATACCGATATCGAGTATATGTATGCACATCTTCACTATCAGCATAAAACAACTAAATTAACTGCAGAGCAGATCCGCGACGGCTGGTTAAAGCACACGTACTCTGAGGAAGATGCGCCGCTGTTTCAAAAATTTCCCACTTCCAAACCCAGTAGAGAAAACTTTCTTTGGGTCTCAAATCAGCGAGCGCGGTATTTGATGGACCGAGGTGCGCTACCACCAGCTACCAGTGAACCAGAAAACAACCCCTATTGTATGATGATCGACGCCCAGCTCACCACAGAACTGTTTGGCCTGCTGACGCCCACACGCGTCGATGTCGCTCTTGATATCGCCGAACTGCCTATTCGAGTCACTGCCAGTGGTGACGCCGAGTGGATTGCGCAGTTCTATGTCGCTATGCATGCGCTGGCATCTCTGCCCGAGGCTACAAAAGACAATATGCCGCAGGTCGAGTGGCTAGCTGAACAAGCCAGCCGCTATCTTCCTGTGGATTCTACTCCGGCAAAAATATATCGATTTGTGAAATTACACTACCACAATAACGCTGATAAAAATGACTGGGAGTCTACCCGAGATGCCGTTTATCAGCGTTATCAGATCGATCAACGCGATGGCTACAATTACCAGCAGCCTTTTGATGCAGGAATCAACTTTGCCGCCAGTCTTGTCAGTTTGTTCTATGGTCAGGGCGATATTGTCAGAACTATTAAAATTGGAAGCCTAAGTGGCTGGGACTCGGATAATCCCACTGCCACCTGGGGTGGTCTACTCGGTTTTATTATGGGTCACAAAGCCGTCGTTGAGGCATTTGACCAACCCAATCTATCCCACACCTACTGGATTCACCGCACCAGACGGGCTTTCCCGGATAAAATCCCAGAACACCTAGGCGAAGACACCTTTGCAATGATGGCAGCCAGAGAAATGATTACCATTGATCGCATCGTGGTGGAGCGAATGAAAGGATCGATCATCAAAAGTGATAATCATTGTGACGGCTGCTCCTACTGGTTAATACCGCAGCCAACCCACACCACAGAGGGTAAATCTACGTGACTTTTAGCTCTCAGATGGTGTAGATTCATCACAAATCATCAGAATAGATTGCTTAGGCGTGGCAACAAGATCAGTATCACAGGGAACATTCATTATGATCATCAAAAATCTCATCCTACTAACTGTGCTAATGCTTTTATCCCCAGCGACTATTAGTCAGCCAGCGGAGCGCCAACAAATCCAAGGAAAACAGGCAGTGACCAAGCAATCAATATCAGAGAGTCAAATGCTCGTCATTGATGTTAGAACCACAGAAGAATGGCAATCAGGACATTTGTCCGATGCACACCACATTGAATGGCAAGCTATAGGCAATAAAATCATTAGCTTGGCTGACCACAAAGACGCGATCATCTATCTTTACTGCCGCAGTGGCAATCGCTCTGGCAAGGCGATGACAATCTTAAAACAGCAAGGCTATACCAATGTCATCAATGCTGGCGGTATAGACCAGGCACAACTGCTACTGGAGCGTAAGATTGTCAGAAACTAACACAGATCGCTTATGTGCCTCTGCAACAACCTCATCAACCAAAACCAGCCGACAACCCTTGTTAGAAACCGCCACTGTTTGGGGAGCAGGCTCATGAAGTTTTGAGCAGAGAGCATCCCCAATGGGCGGCGGTTTATAACATAAAAAACAACGGTTCCCGTGAAGCGAGTCAAATAAAACAGGTCAAATCGTAGACAGCCTATAGTTTACCCAGAGGCCGTCCTCTTGTTTTTATCACTGCACCAACTTGTAAGTAGACTTGGGCTGGTGGGTTCCACCATAGTTGTCAGTGTAATGGGCTCTGATGTATAAATATTCACCTTTATCGCCGTCAACGATGGTATAGGTCGATCCCGTCGCTCTATACACTTCCCCGTCATCTTCACCCACGGTATACCACTGGTAAGTAATAGCGCCATCGGCAATGCCATCGGCATCATCCAATGTATGCCGTTTGGCTTCGACCGTCTTGCCCACCCTTGCATTACCTGTGATTTTCGGCTTACCCGTGGGTGCGTCATTAACATTCTCTATGGCGCCGGTTGCCGCTGAGGTCAGCGTCTCATCCGTACCCTGATCATCGGTGTAACTCACCTGAACTTTCAACGTATAATCAACATCCGCCTGAGTCGCTGTGTAGCTCGGCTCATCTTCACCTGTGATGGCGCTGTAGCCACACAGAGGGTCATCACTTGCGCAGACCGCTGAACCTATGAGTCGATACCATTGATAACTCATGGCAGCATCGGTTTGAGCACCACTTAGGCCATCAGCGTCGGTTACATTGGCGGTTAGCTCCTGCTTTTGTTTGGCTGTACCACTGATGTCAACGGCACCGTTGTCATTTACCGCAGT
>CAXRFT010000041.1:0-20596 GCA_964230135.1 Porticoccaceae bacterium
GGAGTAGGAGTATGCAAATCTTGGACGGTGGTATCGGACGATACCTGAAGGAAATAGGAGCACCTTTCCGACAGCCGGAATGGTCGGCCTTGGCCCTCATGGAAGACCCGGCGTCGGTGGCATTGGCTCACCAAGCCTTCATCGATGCGGGTAGTGAGATAATAACGACCAACTCTTACGCCGTAGTACCTTTCCACATCGGACATGAACGTTTTTTGGATCAGGGTGAGGATTTACTCAAACTTTCCGGTCGATTGGCTCAAGACTGCGCCACTGCTTCGAGCAGAGACATACGGGTGGCCGGCGGCATTCCCCCCGTGTGCGGCTCATACAAGCCCGCTGCCTTTATTGAAGATGAGGCATTGGCAATGTTACACATATTCAGGCGAGCGCTTTTGCCCTACGTCGATATTGTTCTTGCAGAGACTCAGTCCAGCATCGCAGAAATGCAAGCGATTTTGCAGGTTTTCGCTCAGTGCGCTAAACCGTTGTGGATCAGTTTGACGTTGGAGGACGAGAATTTTACCGAGGAGCCACGATTGCGCTCCGGAGAAAGGTTGGCCGTGGCGCTTGAACAGGTTGATGGTGATGCCGTGCAAGCTGTTTTGTTCAACTGCAGTCAACCCGAGGTGATGGCTGCTGCTGTGGCCTTATCGCGGAAGGTCCTTCCCAATAAAATGGACGTAGGCGTATACGCTAACGGTTTTCAACCCATAACTAACACCATAGAAGCCAATGACGGATACTCGAGTATGCGTCAGGATTTATCGCCGGAAAAATATCTTGAGTTCGCCCAGCAATGGAAATCACTGGGTGCCAGTATTGTTGGTGGTTGCTGTGGCATCGGCACGGAGCACATTCTTGCACTGAAAGTTTTGAAAGATTAGGCTTTTATTTCACACAGACTGGAAGTGAGTTATGGTTTTGATGCCATAGTGGGACTGACTTTGGATGAGGCTGTTCTGCTGATTAATTTCCAATGCCAAGATTTGTTTTTCCCGTGAGAAATTTGGATTGGAGCTTGCCATATTGGTTTTAATCGCATTGCCGTTATTGTCTATTTCCAATGTTCCAAACCAAAAGCTGCTTGTATCCGGAGGAGATCGTTTCAGCGTGATGAAATGCCTGCCAGCGATCATCATAATTTCGGTGGAATCGCCCGTTTCACTTCGCCACAGGCCATCGAAGTAGGATATTTCAGTTGAAAGCGTATTCCATGTCTCCACCATGTCGAGACAGCGACCATCGTCATACCTCATACCGATTATGGTCTGATTGAAGCCGTTCTGCAGGGGCTCAATGGGAATGCTGAACTGAAAACCAGTCACCGCGCCTTGATGATTCTCTAGGGGCTCTTCCACCAGTTGACCATTGTTCCAAGTTGCGTTGCCCGCGCCCACGTCAATACCATAGTCTGGATGCATAAATGCGAACATGTATCGGCTGTTGGCATACAACTTCAGTTGATTGCGCACCTGTACTTGCACCTTGCCCTGTTCTGTTAACTCAACACCTTGTAGCCTGTAGGCACCCCTGAGTGGTTCAGACGCTATTTTCATATCACCGAATCCAGTTATCTTTAACGCCCAGCGACTGTAGCATGGCTCGCACCAAATTCGGGCGCGTGTTGAGTCCATTTCAGCGCATACATCAGTCAATTCGGCTGAATATCAAATGCGTCTCCACCAGATGGATGCAGAATTCATAGAGTCTAACCAGAACGTGAGATCGCCTTTGGCGCCAACATGGCTGTCTAAATAGATCGCAGCTGTCGCAATGGGTCGAACCGAGGGTGTCGGATCTCGCCGACCAGCGGTGATAAAAGGTGATAGAAGCTGATAGAAAATGTTCTATACACAAAAAACCCCACCGGTTTGGCGGGGCTTTCTGTATTTGGTACCAGTGGTCGGACTCGAACCGACACGCTTTTAAGGGCGCGGGATTTTGAATCCCGTGTGTCTACCAATTCCACCACACTGGCATTTGCAAGCAGTATTTGGGCAGGGCGAGGATTATAGCAGTGATGAATCAACGGTCAACTGATTTAAATCTGCGCTTCGAAGGCAACTGGGCAAGATATTTTGGTAATTACTTGGCGCTTTGTGAATAATTTCTATACTCTTGCCACCCTGAAATTGCAGACACGATAATATTTATGCAACGTACTCTCTTTCAATTTGATTTGCCCGATGAATTAATCGCGCGCCATCCGCCGGAAAAACGACGTGACAGCCGATTATTGAGTCTAGATGGCACCAATAATTCCATCAGTCATGGGCGGTTTACCGATATTTTGTCGCACTTGGAACCCGGTGATTTAATGGTATTCAACAATACCAAGGTCATACCGGCTCGCCTTATCGGACGCAAGGAATCTGGCGGAAAGGTAGAAGTTTTGGTGGAGCGTCTGATTGATAATCACTCCGTCAATGCACATGTTCGAGCCAGTAAGAGTCCAAAGGTGGGCAATCGTTTAGTTTTTGATCAGGGATTTTCTGCCGAGATGACCGGCAGGGATGGCAATCTATTCAATCTAACCTTCGACAGTCCAGTGTTGGATCTACTCGATAGTATTGGGCATGTGCCATTACCACCCTATATCGACAGAGCGGATGTTGAAGCTGATAGATCTCGTTATCAAACCGTTTACGCTGACAAGTTGGGTGCGGTGGCAGCGCCCACCGCTGGCCTTCATTTTGATGAGGACATGATTGAGCGCATCAAAGCCCAAGATGTTGAGATTGCGTTTGTCACATTGCATGTCGGCGCTGGGACGTTTCAGCCGGTGCGGGTGGACAATATTGAAGAGCATCAGATGCACTCCGAGTGGCTTCAGCTAAACGCTGATGTCTGTGAAAAGGTGATGGCCACAAAAGCCAATGGCGGCAAAGTTATTGCGGTGGGTACCACCAGTGTGCGGTGTCTTGAGACGGCTGCGCAAAGTGGTGAAATACGGCCCTATGAGGGCGACACAGATATTTTTATTTACCCCGGTTATGAGTTTAAGGTGGTGGATGCACTAGTGACCAATTTTCATCTGTCTGAATCTACCCTGCTGATGTTGGTGAGCGCCTTTGCCGGGTATGAATCCATCATGAGTGCCTACAGAGAGGCGGTAAACCAGCGCTACAGATTTTTTAGCTATGGCGATGCTATGTTTTTGCGCCATAACCCTTCCGCAACACAGGATATTCCCTCATGAGCCGCAGCTGTGCTATGAAGTTCAATCTTATGGCCACTGATGGCAAGGCTCGTCGCGGCGAGATGTCTTTCCCTCGCGGTACTGTGCAGACACCAGCGTTTATGCCAGTGGGTACCTACGGCACAGTCAAGGGCATGTTGCCCAAAGATATTAAAGATATAGGTGCTGAGATAATTCTCGGTAATACTTTTCATCTCATGTTACGACCGGGTACTGAGGTGGTTGCAGCCCATGGTGATTTACATGACTTCATCCAATGGTCAGGGCCGATTCTCACTGACTCCGGAGGATTTCAGGTGTTCAGTCTGGGTGATATGCGCAAGATCAGTGAAGAGGGTGTTAAGTTCAAGTCGCCCATCGATGGCAGTCCGGTGTTCATCGATCCCGAGACATCCATGCAGGTACAGCGAGATCTGGGTAGTGACGTGGTTATGATATTTGATGAGTGTACGCCATACCCAGCGACTGAAAAACAGGCTGAGGAGTCTATGCAACTGTCATTGCGTTGGGCGCAGCGCAGTAAAGATGCCCATGGTGACAACCCATCAGCTCTCTTTGGTATTGTTCAGGGTGGTATGTATGAATCTCTGAGGGATATTTCACTCGCGGGCCTTGAAAATATTGATTTTGATGGTTATGCCATTGGCGGATTGTCCGTTGGGGAGCCCAAGGATGACATGATAAGGATTCTGGATCACTTGGCTGACAAGATGCCAGCGGATAAGCCACGGTATCTTATGGGGGTGGGCAAGCCTGCTGATCTGGTTGAAGGTGTGCGGCGCGGAATTGACATGTTTGACTGTGTAATGCCCACACGCAACGCTCGCAATGGCCATCTTTTTACCAGCACCGGAGTGGTAAAAATCCGTAACGCCAAGCATCGCTACGATACTAGACCTCTAGACGAAAATTGTGATTGTTACACCTGTAAGAATTTTTCTCGGGCCTATCTTCATCACCTGGAAAAATGTGGCGAGATGCTGGGTGCACAGCTAAATACCATCCATAACTTGCGCTATTACCAAAGGTTAATGTTCCAACTACGCAATGCTATTGAAGAGGGGAATCTGGAGAGTTTTGTAGAAGATTTTTACCGTCAGCAGTCAATTGAGAGTGGTGGGGGTTTAAATCTATAAATCTGCCCTTACCTTAGATCTAATCGCGCTATAATAGAGACTTGTAACAAGGAATGCTCCTGATATGCTAAATAAGTTTCCTCTGTGGAAGAACTGCCTCATCCTTCTGGTTATCAGTTTTGGCTTTGTCTACGCCGCACCGAACTTTTATCCGGCGGACGCGGCGGTCCAAGTGTCTGGCCAGAGTGGTTCAATGGTGATAGATCAAGGCGTTTTATCAAAGGTTGAAAAGGCGCTGGATCAAGCTGGTGTAGACCACTTTTCTGGTGAAGCAGATGGTGAGAGCTTACTGGTTCGAATTAGCGACAAGAACATGCAACTTCGTGCCAAAGAAGTTATCCAAGCTGAAATGGGTGGCGACTACATTGTTGCCCTCAACCTGGCTGCCACCACACCGGATTGGTTGAGGAGTATTGGCGGAAAACCGATGAAGTTGGGTTTGGATCTCAGTGGTGGGGTGCATTTTCTACTGGAAGTTGATCTTGACTCTGCAGTGGCTGTGAGACTGGAGGGTGACTTAGCCGATGTTAAAGCCTCACTTCGAGAGGAGCGAGTACGTTACCGAAGCCTTGAGTTGAGGGGCGACCAGATTGTAGGGCAATTCCGAGACGCCGATCAGGTTAGCGCGGCCAAGACAATCGTTCGCAATAATTTCAGAGACTTACAAATACAGAGTGCTCCTGGTCAAAATCCCCTGTCATTGGTTCTCCAGCTCAGTGAGGCGGCTGTCAGTTTGCTCGAGGACAATGCCTTGAAACAGAACCTGACCTCGTTGCGCAACCGCGTCAACGAGCTTGGCGTGTCAGAACCCATCGTATCCCGTCAGGGCAAGAACCGAATTGTTGTTGAGCTTCCGGGCATTCAAGATACGGCCGAGGCGAAACGGATCATTGGTAAGACCGCCAATCTTGAGTTCCGACTGGAATCCCAAGGCAGAGGTGGTGAGCGCTTTGAGTTTCGTGAGAGCGGTCGTCAGGGGCCAGATGCCATGCTGGAGAAAGCGCCTATCATCACTGGTGAAAATGTCACTGATGCGCGCGCCAGCTTTGACGAAAATGGGCGTCCTCAGGTCAACATTACCCTGGATTCATCCGGTGGTTGGCAAATGGGTTTAGCCACCAGAGACAACATAGGCCGTCGTTTGGGCGTGCTTTTTATAGAGTACAAAACCAAGTTGGAGAAAACTGTAGATGATCAGGGGGAGTTGGTCATAACGCCAGTGCCCTTTGTTGAAAAGCACATAATCAGTTTGGCTACAGTTCAGGCGCAGCTGGGACGACAGTTTCGCATCACCGGTCTCGATGGTCAGAGAGAGTCATCAGAACTGGCACTATTGTTGAGGGCCGGCGCGCTGGCGGCGCCCATGTATATTGTAGAGGAGCGTACCATCGGTCCATCTCTAGGGGCGGATAACATTGAGATGGGCGTCAAATCGGTGACTCTGGGGATGGCGCTTGTGCTGTTGTTCATGGTGTTGATCTACAGAGCCTTTGGCTTGGCAGCCAATGCGGCACTGATCATGAATTTGTTATTGCTGGTGGCATTTATGTCGCTGCTGGGTGCGACGCTGACACTGCCAGGTATTGCCGGGATCGTGTTGACCGTTGGTATGGCAGTAGATGCCAACGTGCTGATATTTTCGCGTATTCGCGAGGAGCGCAAGAATGGCGCCTCGGTGCAAAGCGCAATCAGCGCCGGTTATGACCGCGCCTTTGTATCAATTTTGGATGCCAACATAACCACGCTTATTGTGGCATTAATTCTGTTTATTATTGGTTCAGGCCCAGTGCAAGGTTTTGCCGTGACCCTGTCCATCGGTATTCTGACCTCCATGTTCACCTCGATTGTGATGACCAGAGGGTTGGTAAATATGGTAGTGGGTGGCCGCAAAATAGAGAAGCTTTGGATATAGGAAAATACACATGGCGCAGCTAAAAATCTATAATTTTATGGGTATTCGCAGATACGCAGTGGTTTTATCGGTACTGCTTTTGAGCCTTTCCATCTGGTCCCTTTCCAGTCAGGGTTTGGTGCTTGGTTTAGACTTTTCTGGTGGTACGCAAATAGAAGTGGGTTACCAGCAACCCGCTGATGTTGCTGAGTTGCGCGAGACATTGGAGAGTGCAGGGTTTCAGAACCCTGTCGTGGTGCATTTTGGTGCTGAGACCGATGTGTTAATTCGTTTGCAGGGGGAGCCGGATGAGCAGCTTGCGGCCCAAGTCCTAGAAGTACTTAAAGGGGACCAGAGTCAACAGGTTGAGCTGCGTCGGGTAGATTTTGTCGGTCCTCAGATTGGTGAGGAGCTGCGAGAAGATGGCGGTCTTGGCATGCTGACGGCTCTGGCTGTTGTGATGTTATACGTTGCTATACGTTTTCAGTTGAAGTTTTCTATTGGTGCGGTTTTGGCCCTTGGTCACGATGTTTTAATTACCCTTGGTATTTTCTCTCTTGCGCGATTAGAGTTTGATCTTACAGTGCTGGCAGCAATATTAGCTGTGGTCGGTTACTCGTTAAACGACACCATAGTGGTTTCTGATCGAATTCGTGAAAATTTTAGAAAGATCCGCAAGGCATCCCCCACGGAAGTTATCAATGAGTCTCTATCGCAAACTTTGTGGCGCACCATAAACACCTCGGTGACTACTATGTTGGTATTGCTCGCGCTATTCTTTTTCGGTGGTGAACTGATTCACAATTTTGCCATTGCCTTAATGATTGGTGTAGCTATCGGCACCTATTCTTCGATTTACGTGGCGGCAACAGTCATGCTTGCGCTCAATGTGGATCGCGAAGATTTACTTGAGCCAGTGGAGGGTGAGCTGGTGGATGATTTACCATAGAGCAGAGCGCAGGTTCAGGTTACGGCACCAGCAACCCTTGTAGATCATTAAAGATGTTTTGTGGTGTCATATCGCGGGCAGAGCGCCAACGGTCATTTGTCGTGAGGTTAAGTGCGACGCCCTCGCTGTCCATCACGAATAGGCGAGGAATGCCCTGTTGCGATGGTATGCCCACCACGGGCATGAGCCCCATGTTCAGATCGTACTGGCCAACGTCAATCTTACACAGGCTACAATGGTTATCCAAAAAACCTTTTATTGACGGTAGCTCCATTACCGCGGATAGAAACAGTGCATCCGGACACCAGTTGGCGCCAAAGACAATCAGTGGTTTTTTGCCCTCATTCAGGCTTGCTGAGATGAATTGACGCAGATCAGTTTCGGATAGTTTCTGGCCAGTGAACGCATCTGGCGGGATCTCAGACAATAAATCACTTGGATCCATGAGTATCACAATCGATTAGTCCCACCAAGGATAAAATGAGGGCATATCAGTAGATGCCTTTTGTTCAAAATTCGCGGTGCGTTTTTCTAAAAAAGCTGCAACGCCCTCTTTGCCACTGCTTTGGCTGGCGTAGTAAATTGCCAGTGAATCCACTTCATGGGCCCTTAATGGATGATCTTGAGCGGCGTTGCGATAGATCATCTGGCGGGTTAAAGCCATGGATACTTGGCTGTAATTAACCATTCTTTTGGCCAATTTGTAGGCCTCGGCCAAGAGGTGTTCGGAAGGGTACACCGCCTTGACAAAACGTTCTTGCAAGAGAGTTTCTGCATCCAGTATCTCCGCTGTGTAGCACCATTCCAAAGCTGTTTGTATACCGACAATTCGCGGCAAAAACCAACTGGAACAGGCCTCGGGCGTAATACCAATCTTATTAAACACGAAGCCTACTCGGGCTTTGTCGGAAGCTAGTCTGATGTCCATGGCACAGGCCATGGTGGCGCCAATGCCAACGGCAGGGCCATTGATGGCTCCTATAATTGGTTTCTTGCATTCATACATTGCCAACACCACCTGACCGCCAGCATCGCGAACGCCGTTTTCAATTTCTTCCTCGTGGGCTCGTTCGCGCATGTCCTCTAGTGTAGGATTTAACGCTTCATTGAGACCAAAGACATTGCCGGTGCGTGTTAGATCCATGCCGGCGCAGAAGGCGCGACCGGCACCTGTGACGACGATGGCGCCCACGGCATCGTCATCGCTGGCTCTGTGAAACGCATGGATTAATTCATGACTCATCTCAATGGTAAACGCATTGAGATGATCGGGCCTCGATAGGGTTAGCGTTAAAATTGCGTCTGAAACCTGATAGTCGATGGTCTTATAAGACATGGTGTTGCCCGCATTATTAGTAGACTTCACAGTATAGCCATCGCTTGGATCGAAATTAAGTTTTATTTGTTGCCAAAAAGCAATATTTAAAGGTCACTATGAAGGCTGATCTATCCCCGCGAGGGTATGCTATGCCGGTCTTATCTGTCATATACTTTGGTTTAAAATTGGCCAGCTAGAGACACTGGATCTATGTTGAAAAAGTTATTCAAAAAAGATGTTCATTCCCGGCACCGCGAGTTTTACCAGCGTGCAGGTGTCACTGACGAGCAGTTCGATTCGCACTGGATGCCGTTCAGTGGCAATCGTGAGTTTAAGCAAAATCCGCGCATGGTGGTGGCCGCCGAAGGGCATTACTTGACTGCCGCCGATGGACGTAAGATTTTCGATGGCTTGTCCGGTCTGTGGACCACAGGACTTGGGCATTGTCGCTCTGAGATTACCCAAGCAATTTCGCAGCAGACAGGCAGTCTCGATTTTTTTAGTGGCTTTCAATTTGGACATCCAAAATCTTTTCAGTTAGCCGAGCGCATTACCCAGTTTATGCCTGAGGGTTTGAATCGGGTGTTTTATACTGGATCTGGTTCAGAGAGTGCTGATACCTCTTTAAAACTGGCGCGAGCCTATTGGCGAAAAAAGGGCATGGCATCCAAGACTCGGCTCATCGGTCGTGCCAAAGGCTATCATGGAGTCAACTTTGGTGGGATCAGTGTCGGCGGAATTGTTGGCAATCGAGCCACTTTTGGTCAGACCATTGAGTCGGATCATTTGAGTCATACCATGCTTCCGGAGAATGCTTTTAGTAAAGGAATGCCTGAACATGGTGCGCACTTGGCAGATGAGTTATTGGCCTTAATCGCATTGCATGATGCCAGTAATATCGCTGCCGTAATTGTAGAGCCTATGGCCGGCTCTGCTGGGGTGATACCTCCACCTGTGGGGTACTTAAAGCGTCTGCGAGAAATCTGTGATCAACACCAAATTTTACTCATTTTTGATGAGGTCATTACCGGTTTCGGCCGGGTGGGTGCGGCGACTGGCGCTGAAGAATTTAGTGTTGTCCCAGACATTATCAATGTAGCCAAGCAACTCACCAATGGGTCGGTGCCCATGGGTGCCGTCATTGCTAGACAAGAGATTTACGACACATTTATGGATGGTGGCGGGCCAGAGTACATGATTGAGTTCCCCCACGGTTACACCTATTCGGGCCATCCGCTGGCCTGTGCAGCAGGGCTGGCGACTTTGGATTTACTTGAAAGAGAAAACAGCTTTGAGCAAGTGGCAACCATGGCGCCAAAATTAGAGAAGGCTATTCACAGCCTTAAAGGGATTGAGCATATTGTCGATATTCGCAATTATGGATCCGCTGCGGGCTTAACCCTTGCTTCGCTACCTGGTGAACCAGCCAAACGACCATTTTTGGCTGCGATGAAATGCTGGGAGAAAGGGTTTTATGTCCGTTATGGAGGTGACACTTTACAATTGGGCTTACCCTTCGCCACCTCCGATCAGCAAATAGACTCGGTGGTCAATGCCATAGGTGAATCCCTCAGCGAGATTGATTGAGGCGTCAGAGCACAGTGTTTGTAGCACCGCTTTTCAATGGTTTCATTGATCTTGAGTGTCGTCTGCGTTCTCGTTCCATTTATAAATCTGCCTTATAGAGCATTTAGTGGACCCAGAAAAAGTGCTCTCTATGACAATGTCATCTCCACGCGTCAGACACGATGAACCCCTTGTTGAAACACCAAGACTATTGATCGCCTGAGACACATCGCATACACCAAATAACTCTAGCTTGTATTCCTCCTTGACGCCTTTACTTACGATCACTGCGTGGCGTTCCCCTGCAATTTCTCTCCAACCGTTGATAGCGCTGGCAAAGCAGATTTTTTTCACCGGTTCACCTTGCCTTGGATCTACGACTTCGGAGGCATTGGCCGAGCCGTTGTGGTTGACAAAGATGCTCAAGGATACAAAGAAGAGTGCGGTGGCGATTTTATTCATTGACAGACCTCTCCTAATTAGTTTGTGTTGGGACCATTAACTACGACGAACCGTGTCATGTTAATTTGTGTCTCTGACGAATAAATAGTAGCAATCGTCTCAGCACTAAGCGTTACTGGTCGCAAAATATCGGTGCTTTACTTCCTGTTTGGACAGAGGTGATCGAGAGGAAGTTCAGTTTTGTAACAAATGGGTTTCAATGAGAAGTTACTCTTCAATTCTTTGACACCACTAACCCTTGTCAGTTTTTGATCGAGAAATAGCTGATAACTTTGTAAATCTGGACATACCACTCGTATCAGATAGTCAAATTCTCCTGTCATTAAATAACACTCCATCACCTCAGGCCAAAGCTGCACTTGCCGAGCAAAATCGTCCAATTCTTTTTTGACATGGTGATCTAAGGTTACTTGAATGAATGCCGTCATTGGCAAGCCCACTTTGTCTGGATCCAGCAGACTGACGCGCTTTACTATATAGCCCTTGTCCTCCATGTTTTTTACTCGCCGCGAACAGGGTGATGGGGAGAGAAAGACTCTTTCAGCAAGATCAATATTAGGTATGGAAGCGTCACTCTGCAAAATCGAGAGGATTTTCCAGTCTGTCGCATCTAGAATATCATTGGACATTTTGTATTTTTCTATCCTCTTTAACTTAGTAATCACAGCTTAAACGTAGTCAATGTTCGCACAATTTTCGGCTAAACTACCAATGATAAGTGCTGTCGTTGTAATTATTGACGGAATGCGCAATATGCCGTCGATTACCACTTATTTGTCGCAATAAAAATTGGTTTTTACATTTTTTGGGCGACTATTTTAGTAGGATTATTGCGCTCCCACCATGTTAATTTACGATAAAGATAACTAAAACGCAAAATGCAGTGGGGTGTTAGTATGAGTTCCTATGGTGATTTGACAGGATCTGTTCGATTTACACAAACACAAGATTTTTCCATTCCTACATTGTCCATTCTTAGCATTGATGGTTCCACTCGTGCTGATGCAGATGAATCGAGCATGGATAAAACCACGGCTGTTAAAATTTATCAGGACATGATTTATACAAGGATTTTAGATCAGCGGATGATCGCGGCGCAGAGACAGGGGCGTCTCAGTTTCTATTTGACGTGTACTGGAGAAGAGGCTGCCGTAGTCGGTTCTGCTGCTGGGTTTGAGCCTCAAGATATGATTATGAGTCAGTACCGTGAGCAGGCGGCTCTGCGTTACAGAGGATTTACGTCAAAGCAGTTCATGAATCAACTGTTGAGTAATGACCTCGATTTGGGAAAGGGCAGACAGATGCCAATTCACTACGGTAGTCGATCACTGAATTACATGACCATAAGCTCAACACTGGCGACGCAAATTCCTCAAGCGGCGGGTTACGCCTATGGTCAAAAAATGCTTGGCAATGATTCGTGCACCCTTTGTTACTTTGGTGATGGTGCAGCATCTGAGGGAGATTTCCATGCCGGTCTAAATATGGCGGCTGTGACCAATTCCCCTGTGGTTTTTGTGGTGCGCAATAATGGCTATGCCATTTCTACTCCCACCTCGGAACAGTTTTCTGGTGATGGTATAGCCCCTAGAGGGGTGGGATATGGTATCAGTGCGATCCGGGTGGATGGCAATGATGTATTGGCGGTTTACGAAGCGTCTGTGGCCGCGCGAAAATTAGCATTAGAGACCTCGCATCCAGTCATTATTGAAGCCATGAGCTACAGACTGGGCGCCCATTCTACCTCAGATGACCCTTCAAGTTATCGAACGGAAGCAGAGGAGAGAGAGTGGCAAGACAAGGATCCGATCGTAAGGATGAAAGCTTGGCTCATCAGCCGTGGTTGGTGGAGTGAGGCTGAAGAGGAGTCAACGCAACGGGAGTATAAGGATGAAATTTTAGCGGCGTTAAAAAGCCAAGAGAAGCGACCATCACCACCGCTTGATGATTTGATCTCTGACGTATACAAAACGCCGCCAGAACACCTCATGAGGCAGTTCGAAAATCTTCGTGCCCACATTGATAAATATCCAGAGCATTACTCTGTCAGTCGTGGCTATCAAGATGCCGATCGTAATCTTCTTCTGCAGGCAACCTAGGTCGAGAAGATATGGCTCAGCTCAATTTACTACAAGCTGTCAACAGTGCGCTCGATGTTGCCATGGATGCTGATGATCGAGTGACTTGTCTGGGTGAAGATGTTGGTCACTTTGGCGGAGTCTTTCGCGCTACGAGCAAGCTGCAAGAAAAATATGGCAAACAGCGGTGTTTTAACACTCCTATCACCGAGCAGGGTATCGTTGGGTTCGCTATCGGTCTTGCGGCTCAAGGTGCTATACCGGTAGCGGAAATCCAGTTCGCTGATTATATCTTTCCCGCTTTTGATCAAATCGTAAATGAAGCGGCCAAGTTTCGTTATCGCAGTGGTGACCAGTACAATTGTGGTGGTTTAACTATTCGCGCTCCCTATGGTGGTGGTATTTCTGGGGGGCTGTATCATTCACAATCACCTGAAGCCTATTTCTGTCACACGCCAGGATTAAAGGTTGTGATTCCCAGTACAGCTTATCAGGCCAAAGGACTATTGCTTTCCGCTATACGAGATCCTGATCCAGTGGTGTTTTTTGAACCAAAGGCGATTTACCGGGCTGAAGTTGGCCAAGTCCCCGACGAGGATTATGAAATTCCCTTGGGGGTGGCTGAAGTGGTCACGGAGGGTGAGCATGTCACTCTTGTCGGTTGGGGTGCTCAGATGCGTGAGTTGCACAGAGCCGCAGAAATGGCCAAGCAGGATAATATTTTCTGTGAGGTCATCGATTTAAGATCACTGTTGCCATGGGACGTCAATACAGTGTCCCGTTCAGTTGAAAAAACCGGTCGTTTGATCATCAGCCATGAGGCACCTCTGACCGGTGGTTTTGCTGGCGAGATTGCGGCGGCTATTCAAGAGCGGTGCTTTTTGTCTTTAGAGTCCCCCATTTTGCGCGTGACAGGGTTAGATACGCCATTTCCTTTAGTGTTTGAGAAAGAATATTTACCTGACCATTTAAAAATTTATGAAGCGATTAAAAAAAGCGTCTATTTTTGAGACTAGAACAAGATAAAAATTGCAGGGGCTTAAAATGAACAAAGACTTCGTGCTACCTGATATTGGCGAGGGGATCGTTGAGTGTCAGATTTTAGAGTGGAAAGTAAAAGAGGGCGATTTGATTGAAGAGGATCAAGTTGTAGCTGACGTCAGTACGGACAAGGCGATTGTTGAGATTCCCTCAGTTTACTCTGGTCGTGTAACAAAATTGCATTACAATTGTGGGGACATTGCTGCCGTTCACTCGGTTTTATTTTCTATTGAGACAGATGATGATTCTGCAAAGGATGAAAAGCCAGCTTATGAGAAGCCGCCCTCTGCGCCTATTGAGCTTGTTAAAAGTCAACCAAGCCCTAAAGCAGAATACCCTGTTTTGACCACACCAGCTGTTCGCAAGCTGGCGAGAGAACATCAGTTAGATTTGACCAAGATTCCCGGTTCAGGGAAGAGCGGGCGTATTCTAAAGGAGGATATACAAGATTATTTGAGTAAGCAAAAAATTGATACCCCTGCCCCGGTTGCCCATATCAATGCAGATTCAACAGAAGCCATTGTTGGCGTTCGCAAGATAATGGCACTGAAGATGTCAGAGGCAGTGACCACAATCCCTCATTTCGCTTATGTCGATGAAGTAGATATCACCGAATTATTTGAATTGCGCTTAAAGTTAAAGGCGGATTATGCGGATGTTGTCAACATTACCTTGATGCCACTATTAATAAAATCATTGTCTCTAGCGCTAGTAAAATACCCTATCATGAACAGCAGAGTGGATGATGGTGTCAATCAGATAACGTACCTGGGTAATCACAATATAGGAATGGCGGTTGATGGAAAGACCGGTCTGTTGGTTCCCAATATCAAACATGTACAGAACCTGTCCGTTCTGAGCATTGCCCAAGAGGTTGACCGACTCACTCAGGCTGCGAGAGAGGGCGTGATAAATCCCAGTGAGCTCAAAGGCGGAACCATCACATTGTCTAACATTGGTGCCATCGGCGGTATTTCGGCAGCTCCTATTATTAATAAACCTGAGGTGGCTATCGCAGCACTGGGCAAGATCCAGAAACTGCCTCGCTTTGATGCCTCTGGCCAGTTGCAGGATAGAAAAATTATGACCGTCAGCTGGAGTGGCGATCACCGAGTGATTGATGGCGCTACTATTGCTAGGTTCAATAACTGTTGGAAAAGTTACCTAGAAAATCCACTATCCATGCTTGCCACCTTGGCTTGAATGTCAGCTATTAGGGTATTATTTTGTCTTTCTTAGCAGTGCTAACTAGGTCAACTGAAGTCACTTCGTTCACTATAATCTGACCATCTTTCATCACCAATAGTGGCTGTTCCAAAACACTGATATCGGTGAGAGGGTTGCCCGGTACAGCGATGATATCGGCTAATTTTCCCACCTCTATACTGCCCACACGATCATCCCACTTTAGCAACTCCGCCCCAACAATGGTTCCCGCTTTAATAGCATCCATGGGAGATAAACCGGCTTCAATCAAAGTGGCGAATTCTCTGGCACAGACATGACTTTCAACGGCATAGCCGCAGAGGTCAGAACCGACGGCAATCTTGACGCCAGCGCGGTGTGCCTGGTCAATCATCTCGAGCCATTGTTGTCTAAAAGAAAGATAAAAATCATCATTTTTGTCCTGTGCTAAGAGCTTGTTACTGTTGGCATAATAGTCGCCAACATAAATTGTGGGGATTAAAAAAGTTTTGTGTTGCGCCATTAGAGCAATGGATGTTTCATCCATGAAGCTGCCATGTTCGATGGACCTGACACCAGCGATCACCGCTTGATTAATACCCTCTGCTGCGTGTGCGTGGGCGGCAACTGGAATATTATGTCGAGCGGCCTCCTGGACGGCCGCGGCGATTTCCTCGGGACTAAATGCAACATTGTTTGGATTGTCGCCCACTGACATAAAAGCGCCGGTGACCATGATTTTAATCCAATCTGAACCGTATTTGATTTCTTTGCGAATGGCTCTGCGAATCTCCTCAGGACCATCGGCGATCAAACCGTCGGCAACAATAGTTTGCTCTGGAGAGAGAAAATTTATGTCTCCACCACCCCCGGTTATGGAAATGTAGTGAGCGGCTCCTGTGAGTCGCGGACCAACAAAAACTCCCTCGTCGATGACCCGACGGAGATCTTGGTTGGCGTAGTAGACATCGCCATCTCCCATCACTCTGATGCTGGTCCATCCCGCTTTTAGCAGACGTTGCAGGTTAGCCAATCCGAGGAGTGCTTTATAGGCTGATGAGCCCTGGAGATGAGCGTTTTGGTAGTCGTGCTTGTACAACAACGGATGCTCATGGGCATTGATCATGCCTGGCATTAACGTGGCATTTTGCAATCTAATGATCTCTGTATTGCTTGGTAATTGGCTGACAGAAACAATATCGGTAATTTTGTTCTTATGGACAATAATAGCGTGCTGCTTCAAAGGCTTGTCTGAACGACCATCAATGATTCGGTCAGCAATAAGTGCATAGCTTGTGACGTCTTCTGCGAGACTTTTGGTCGAGGTGAAAAATACAAACCCTACTGTGAGCAAAGCTAATCGTACCATGGTAACAACTCTCAATTGGCGGTTTTTCAAAGCTTAACATGCATCGTTCACAGAATAACCCTTAATTATCAGCTCCAGTTTTACCCAACGCTATTCATTACTGAAAATGCCATTATTGTGATGCGCAGAGCGATACATTTACTCATTATTGACGGTATACTCTTACACTGAAAGTTTGCCAGCGAGATCATAGTTATGACAGTGAAACTACCCACGCTTATTGCTACCTCAGTTGTAAGGGGAAGTCAGCAAGGTGAGAGTCACGGTGGTGTTTACACCATTAATTTTGAGAAGCAAAAACTCGATCAGCGAGTGGATTGGAATACTAGCGAAATCAATTTTGCCGGTCGCGGCGCTGACAGAGGGCTGCGCGGGATTAATTTGGACAGTGATGATGTACTCATTGCTGCCTCAGATGAGCTTTTTTGCTATAACAAAGATTTTGAAATCAGAGAGTCTTGGCGCAACCGTTATCTAAATCATTGCCATGAAATTTGCCGTGTTGATCGGATGCTGTTTTTGACCTCCACTGGCCATGACGCAATTCTTGCTTTTGATCTGGATAAGAAGGCCTTCGTTTGGGGTTTTCATTTACAAAAGCAGTTGGGTGAATGGGGTGGTTTTGCCTTTGACCCGATGACTGAACACGGTCCTCGGGCTTTCAATGATTTACACATCAACATGGTCCATGTTGACTCCACGGGGCTCTACATCAGCGGCTTGCGTACAGGTGCTCTACTGCATGTTAACAATCAGAATAAAGTAACCGAAGTCTGTAGCCTGCCCTCGGGAACACATAACGCGAGGCCTTTTAAGGACGGTATTATTTTTAACGACACCGCCAGTGACTGCCTAAGGGTTGTTCCTCGTAAAGGCGCAGGTCAAGCGTTTAAAATTCGTGGTTATGACCCTAAACACATTGAGTTTGCCGGTGTTGACGACTCCAAAATAGCGCGTCAGGCGTTTGGTCGAGGTCTCTGCGTAATCGATGACCGATTTATCGCTGGGGGTTCATCTCCCTCGACAGTGACCTTGTATGATTTAAAGGCCAACCAGATCGTCGCCTCGGTTAATATCACCATGGACATTCGTAACGCTATTCACGGGCTCACCGTCTGGTCCGATTAATAACTTATAAAGACTATGGAACAGATTAAAAAAAAGGCCGGTTAAAAACCGGCCTTTTTTGTTAGCTGATTACTGGATTAGCTACCAAACTTCTTGATGAATCTAATCCCGTATTCTCGTGGACGATTAGTATAAACCGTGTCCACGTGCATTCGACCTTCATCCAGATTTTGCTGGGTATAGCCACCTTGAGAAGCATGACCGTAATACACTCGTTCATCAGTGACATTATTGAGGAACATAGACACCTCCCAGTCGTCACCCTGCAGGCCAACGCTGACATCGCCGATGTTGTAGGCGGGATCGTTCCAAGAAGGATAGGGATTGGTAGACCCGTCGTCATTGACAAAAGGCGTATATTCCAGTGATGACAGCCGTGAACCACTGTAAGACCATTGGACACGAGCATAGCCATTCGCATTCATCGATGGCACCGCCCAGTCATAAGTGGCCCATGCGCCCGCGGTGAAGTCGGGTGTTAACGGCAATTTGGTTCCGGCCTCGACGTAGAGATCTCCCAGTTCAAGCACAGTATCAGTTTCAGCTTCTAACCACTCCATATTGAAACCGACGGAGAGGTTATCCGTGGGATTCCAGTCGAATTCAGCGTTGACGCCGTTAATGTGGGCATCACCGGCATTGAACACACCAACTTGATATGGCTGACCACAGATGCCGGGAATGGCATCAACTGTGTCGTCGTCACAGGGACCGAATGAGGGATCAATTAGTTCAAATTGATAATCATCCCACTGCATGGCAAAGGCTGTCAGTGATAGGGTCGCCGTGTCATCGGCAAAAGATCCCTTATAGCCCACTTCATAGTTTGTCATCTTGTCAGCATCATACTGCTGAGGGAAGGCGGCGTCTCCTCGTTGGCGATTGGTGCCACCGGGGCGATAACCCACCGTCCACAGTCCATACACCATGGAGTCGTCATCTAGATTGTGTCGCAACGAGATTTTGGGCACAAATTCCGCGGTGCTGCCAATCATTCGAGTGATACCATTGGCAAAATTAGGATCTGCATCAAGATTTCCGGTGGGATGCTCTTCGTAATAATCGATAATATCTTCTCTATCAAAGTATCTGGCCCCAAAGGTAACATCCGTGGCATCACTCATGTGCCAGGTCAATTCGCCGAACACGGCTATCTGATCCGCGTTTGATCGACTTTTTGAGTACCAGGTTTCTGTGGCATCTGGATAGGTGGTGCCATCGGCCCATTCATAGTAGGCAAGAGCAATGGATTGCTGATAGAGACTGCCCGCAACACCGGGTGTAGTTTGCCGACCATTTTCATTGGCGGTAACGTAACCAAAGTTTTCTATCCAACCGTAGGAGCTCTCCTCATAGAAGGCTCCAACCAACCAATCATAGGTCTCGCCTTCACTGGAGAGGCGAACTTCCTGACTGAATCGATCGGCGATTTCTGTTTCATAGAAGGCCGCTAAATAGTCCCCCTCAACGGTGGGCGCATGGCAATAATTGCCCGCAGCGTACATAAAGCCATTGCCGCCACTGGTGGGGAAGTAGTAGGGCGCGTAGTAAGCCGCATCTCCGGCGTATTCGATACAGTAATACGCAGAGTAGGATTTGTGGTAGTTGGTAATATCCTGATCAAAAGACAGATCTTGGTCATAGTAAGACGTCGCTGATACCAGCTGGGCAAAGCCAAGATCACCCTCGACAACAAGAGAGCTGATGCTGTAATCAGTTTTGGTGTACTCCTCATTATAGCGAATGGCTTGCAAGTCGCCGACGTTGGGATCAAAGCCGCTGTAAGATCCTGAATTGGTTTTTTGTCGAAGATAAGAGAGATCTGCTGACCACTGGTCATTCACTTCCCAACGCAGTGCAGCGCGCCAACCATTCACTTTGTGGTCGTTGATATCGTCTTCCACCACGTCAGCATTGTCCAGTGTTCCCCATCCCGAGGGAGAGCGGCCATAGAGTGCATCAGCTTTTAGGTCGTTGGTAATGGTTTTTCCGTAGACATTGTCGACATAGCCGCCGTCCTTTGCGTTAAAGGCAACAAAACGAGCCGCTAATTTGTCCTCGATAAGAGGGATGTTGACAACAATTGAGCCATCGTGGCTGCGAGCACTTTCAGAGCCACCTCGGAAGCTGGTGTCGATGATCACCTCTGTTGTGTTCATTTGCGGCTTGTTTGTAATAATTTTCAGGGTGCCAGCCTGAGAATCTGCACCATAGAGTGTACCTTGAGGCCCCGCGAGGGCTTCCACACGCGCTATATCCACCATTCTGACTGACGGCTGTTGGCCTGTGGTGGTAATAGCTAGCTCATCTAGGTAAACGGAGGAAGTGGATTGACCAACATAACCAGAGCTAGTGGTGGCTCCGCGGAAAACCACCGTTGAACTTCCTGCACCGTAGTCAACCACCGTGACCGCTGGCATAAATCTGACGTAATCTGCCATGCTGCGAGCGCACATTTCTTTCAATTCGTCACCCGACAGCGATTGAATGCTCGATGGAATTTCGAGAGCGGACTCAGCACGTTTTCGCGCGGTGACGAGAACTTCTTCGATTTCCCTAGATGATGCGCCGGTCTCTTGAGATATCGCATAGGGTGTCGTTCCCAGAACGGCAGCGATCGCCACTGTTAAGGGTGCAATTCTTGGTTTTATTTTATTATTGGACATGGCTAAACATTCCTCACAATTTGATGATTGGCGTAGTGTTTTCCCCAGAAAAAGAACCTCTCTCACTGACGTTACTAAATAAATTGAATTAATGCAAGACTGTCAAGTGACCTTTAGTGGCTCTATACGGCAACTATTCTTGCCGTCTGTGAGCACAGATAATTGATGCTAATCTAGATTATCAGTTTTGAAACAAAAAAAGGGCCGGTGATAACCGGCCCTATAATTAAATGCGAAGGTGCGAGTTTTAGTCGCCAAATGTTTTTATAAAGCGTATTCCATATTCACGTGGACGGTTGGTGTAGATAGTTTCCACATGCATACGGCCTTCATCGATATTTTGCTGAGTGTACCCACCCTGACTGGCGTGACTGTAGTAGGCGCGCTCATCTGTGACATTGTTAACAAAGAAATGCAACTCCCAATCGGCACCCTCCAAGCCCATGCTTATATCGCCAATGTTATACGAGGGCTCAATGAACTGAGGGTAAGGGTTAAATGAGCCATCATCATTTACCATAGGGACGTATTGTAATTGAGATGATCGCTCACCTGAGTAAGACCACTGCACACGCATGTAACCATTGGCGTTAAATGCGGGCACT
>CAXRFT010000042.1:0-98369 GCA_964230135.1 Porticoccaceae bacterium
GAGTGTTTCATTGCCGATTTTGTCAACCCTGTCGAAACGCATGGATAAGGACAGGCCCGGAAATTCAATAGACTGATCTAGCTCGAGGCTTTGCACCACAAACGGAGGCCTGGTGCATTCAAATTCAATCCATTCACCGACCAGTTTTTCTAACCTTGTCTGCTCTAATTGACGAAATGTCTGACCGCGGAGGATGCTGTGATGAGAGCTCCATTGATGAAGAACACTCTTCACTATGGCACTGATTTTGTCCCTCTTTGCACCTTCATCCATACGATGGAGACCTTCATAGGAAGCCGTGTCCTGCCAAAACTCGAACAATATTTGGTGAACGATGGATCCCCGATCGCTTGCACTGAGGCCGTTGTCGGGCTCCTCCATCGGTTGAGCTTTCAATCGGTGGATGGCAAATGCATTAAAAGGACAAGCCGCTTGATTTTGCAGCAGTGAACTTCCTGTAGAAACGATTTCAATAGCTTGATCATAAGCGGGTGCTTTATCTTCAACTAGCTCGGTAATATCAGGTTTTAGTGAGATCTTGTCAGTCTGATCCACCATCAGCTGGTTTAGTGTTTGCCTATCATAGTGTTTTATTAGCGGGCTGGGTTCTAGATCCTCATCAGCTTGGCTTTGGGGAAAACTGACCACTATATTCTGACTGTTGCTTTTGTACTCTGCGAGTAGGGTCTGTGCTATCTCGAGTTCTCGCTCAGGGAGGCTTCTTGGCATGGCGTGTTGGCGTTGGAATCTTGCGGGCAGCAGAGGGTTGCTGGCAGTCGGCGCAGGCATGGAGCGACTATCCATTCCAGTTATCCAAAGTTGATCAAAACGTAATCCGGACCCCTCAAGCATGCCCAAGATTTGAATTGGTGCGTCAGCGGTTTGCTGATGGAAAACCGTATTGCCAGCTAAGAGGATAAGTTGCTTCACCGCGCCATTAAAGTCAATGGAAATATCTAGACTGTCTAGACAGCAAAAACTCTCAAGCAACTTATACCATTGCTCGCGTTGCTGGTATTCCATACTCTGAAGTGTGCTTGGTCCGGGCCAGCCCAACAGCTCGAGATAGTCTTTAAAAATATCGGCCCATTGCGAAAAACGTCGTGTCGCTCCGCGCAGTTGAATTTTTTCATCGCGCAGTTTACCCAAATCCTCAAGTGGTTTGCAGTCAGTAGTTTGATATTTATCAGCAAGACAGATCAGACAAAATTCATTAAAGCTTGTGTTTAAGCGTCGGCTTTTTCGTAGATCATGCTCAATATTGACTCTGATTTGAATGGGCAATTGGTCGAATAGCCAATAGGGACTGTAGACTAATTCCAGTATCTCATGAAGACTCTTCCTCATGGTCATAAATGACAGCGCACTCAACGCTGCTGCAATCATGTTAGTTTGTGCTAACGGAACGCCTGCGGAAATATTCACTGCTGTTCTTGATCGACTCGTGAAAGTTTTCTCCACCAGGCGTGAGACCTTAGACAGGGAGTTTTTTAGATTGGGAATCACAATACCTAATCGTTGATTGGGTTTGTTATCCAGCTGTTGAAATGCCCAACGAATGGCATTCACTAATTCCTCATCTCCATCCTTTACTGCTACAGAGCAGAAGGTCTTGTTGATGTTTTTCGGCTTAATTGATATTACTTCACGAGTCGCAGCTTTTAAAAAATCGGTCGTTAGTGGTGTCGGCGATTGAAATCCGTAGGTGTAAATTTTCTGTTCCGGTTGAATTATGTTTTTTTCGCAGGCTTTTATAATAATTTGCCAGCTTTGAGCGTGAGTAATGAGTTGGTTATCTTTTAACAGATTTCTGTACACGCTTGTCCAGTGTTTAAATTGATTGAAAGCATTGGTTTGTTCATCTACCTCATGTAGGCTGAGGCCCCAATGTTCCAGATCGTCTAGAGTCTCAGATGCCATATTGACATATCTATTGCTCAGCTCCGGGTTGCAACTGGATAGCGCCTGCTGCCAGTAGAAATGACTCTGTGCTTCACCGACGATTGACAGCCCCCGATTTAGTGGGTGATTTTGGTCAACTAATTCGTCCCAGAGGTGCTTAACCCAATGATCAATAGCGTATACTCTCGGGGTAGGCGCAACAAAATCAGATTCACGCTTATGATCAGACCAAGCGTCGAGGATCTTGGCGGCAAGACGATGATTGGGTGTAAGGATGAGACCACCTCGCTGGATGGCATCTTGGAATGGGGCAACGTCAATCAGCGTCGGAAGCATAGGGGTGAGATCTGCATGTCCAATTTATTCACACGCGCTATAATCGCAAAACACCACCGTAATTGACAGAGCACGGGTAGAAAAAACATGGAAATTGCCATTCATCAAAATGTTGTTGTCGTGACCCTAGCAGTCTTTGTTGTTGGCTTAGGGTTAGGTTTTATTGTCGGTAAGTTTCGCTTTGAGAGAAGGGCAGAGAGGGCCTCTTCCGAGCATTTGATGGAAAACCGATTATTGCAGCAACAGCTGGTAACCCAAGAACAACAGTTTGATATTCAGATAAAAGTCTTACAAGAAGCCAAACAGCAACTGTCAAGTGAATTCGAAAATCTCGCCAATCGAATTTTCGATGACAAGCAAGCAAAGTTTTCAGCGCAGAGTAAAGAAGCCATTGAAGTTTCATTGAACCCGCTGCGACGAGATATCGGCGATTTTCGTAAACAGGTGGAAAGTGCATATGACAAGGAAAATGCTGATAGAAATAAATTAGCAGGTCAAATCAGTGAATTACAAAAGCAGACTATGCAGGTGTCCGCAGATGCTGTAAGTCTCGCCAATGCCCTGCGTGGAGATAATAAATCTCAGGGCAACTGGGGAGAGTTTGTGCTGGAGAAGTTGTTGGAGGATTCAGGACTGAGTAAAGGTAGAGAGTACGATACTCAAGTTGCTTTGAGTGATGAGGGCGGGAAACGGCGTAACCCCGATGTCATCGTGCACCTACCAGAGGGCAGAGATATTGTTATCGATGCCAAAGTCAGTTTAGTCGACTATGAAAGCTATTTTCATGCTGAGGATGACACTGTTAAGCAGCAGTGTTTGCGACAGCATCTTGCATCATTGAATGCGCATATCAAAACACTCAGCGTGAAAAACTACGAGGCTCTGGAGGGTATTAACAGCCTTGACTTTGTGCTTATTTTTGTGCCCATAGAATCTGCTTTTATGCTGGCGCTTGATCATGCGCCGGAGATGATGCGCGATGCTTACGACAAGGGGATTATTATCGTAAGCCCGAGTACATTAATGGTCACTTTGCGAACAATTAAGAATTTGTGGCGCTATGCAGATCAAAATCGCAACGCCCAACTTATCGCCGAGAAAGCCGGTGCGCTTTATGATCACTTTGTTCTCTACGTCGATGCGTTAGAGGACGTTGGCCGTCATCTGGATAAGAGCAGAGATGTGTGGGAAACGGCACGTAAGCGCTTGATGAGTGGTCGTGGAAATCTCATTCGCCGCAGTGAGGAGCTAAAAATATTAGGTGCTAAAACAAAAAAGCAGATGTCAGAGTCGCTTCGCAGCCTTGCTCTTGAGGATGAACATGACAATATAAGTGAAGGCTCTGATTAAGGTGGCAGCATGATTTATCCTCAACTAATGCTTGCCGCTTTGATAGTGATTTTACTTCTCGCGGCTTATGCCATTTACTTGGCATTCAGGTTGCGCCAACAAACTCAGAAGCGCGAGCAGCTGGTGGAGCAGCAGAAAATACAGAGAGAGCGTGATAATCAAGAGGCGCGGCAATCAATTCAAATCATTGCGAGAGCCTTGATACAAAAAGATCTCACAGACACTGAGGCAGCCATGAGAATTGCTTTTTTGTCACAAAAGTTACAGCCAAGCGACGAGGAAGCATCAGCACTGTCTATTTTTTTGCAGTTGTCTGAAGCTACAGCTCATATCCCTATTCTTGATGATTGGACAGCATTGGAGCGAAGCGAGAAAAAGCGACTGAATCGAGAGAGGGAGGATATCGAATCTCGTTACAGTGAATTTATCCATGCTAGCGCAAAAGTGCTGGCAACAATAAATCTAGGTGGAGTGTCGTCTGCTCAGTAGTACCCCTACCTCCAGGTGTTCTGTCCAAGGAAACTGATCGAACGCGGCAACCTTGTCGATACTGTGGGTTTCGCATAAGTCATCTAAATTGGCGATGAGAGTGCTTGGGTTACAGGAGATGTAGAGAATCCGGTCAAATTGCTGAACTAAAGCGGTTGTCCCCCTATCCAGTCCGGCTCGCGGAGGATCCACAAATACTGTGGAGAAGTTATATTGGGACAAATCGATTCCGGCTAATCGTCTGAATTCACGATAGCCGTTAAGAGCCTGAGTAATCTCCTCGCTGGAGAGACGCACCACGGTAATATTGTCGTTGTTGTTCTGACGGAAGTTAGTTTTTGCTGAATTGACTGACACTTTGGATATTTCCGTGGCTAGCACACGGTTAAAATTTTTCGCCAACACGGCTGTGAAATTGCCGTTTCCGCAATAGAGTTCTAGTAGATCTTGAGGATCCTGTATCTGGCCACAGCAGAGGGTTGCCCAGTGTAGCATTTGTCGGTTTATTTGCAGGTTTGGTTGAGTAAATCCCGACTCCACCTGCTGGTAACTGTAGGTTACCCCATTGACTTCAATGTGCTCAGTGACGAAATCACGACTCACCACAAGCTTTTGTTTGCGACTGCGGCCAATAACCGCTATTGACAATTTCTCTTCTAACTCCCTTGCCGCGTGCTCCCAATTCTCATCCAAGGACTTGTGGTAAATCAATGTAACAAGAATCTCGCCTCCGCCCGTGGTGAGAAATTCGGCGCTAAACAGCCGGTAGCTCAACGCTTGATGTTGGTTGATGAATGCAAGCAAAGGCGCCATGGTACGCGTGATGGCGCCCGAGCCAATGGGGAAGTCATTGATGATATAAGGTTTTTTCTCCCCTGGGTGATTCATTGCATAGTGTGCAGAACCATTTTCGTGCCATATTCTGAATTCCGCGCGCATTCTGAATCCCATCGGCTTGGATTCAAACCGTTCAATAGAAACTTGGTCAAAATTCTCTAATTGTTTGGAAAATCTACTGATTTTTTTATCCAGCTGTTGTTGGTAATTATGCTGACAGGACATCTGCTCGCGCGTTAACGGTTGATTCATAGATAGCTCTTTTTTTGAGTGCTTATTCTCTGGATGAAAGCCTTAGCGCTTATCCTGCAGCAGCCTAATGGTCGCGCTGTGTGCTTAAGAGGATCAATAGATAGCACTAAATACAATTTTTTGGCTTCGGTAAACCGGCTAATTGGGCAATCAGTTTTGCTGGACTTCCGGGGAAAAGTTGATTGAGGTATAAGCTAGGCGATTTATCCAGTTCCATTGCTGCCATTACAGTTTTACACAGTGGGCGCATTGAGGGTGAAAAACCATAGGTGTCGAAGAAATCTCGCGCGATGTGTAGAATTTGCAGATGCCTTTCGTCCAGTACCATCCCCCTGTCATCGGCGTTACTAATGGCGATCGCGCGCGACCAAGAGGGTAGAGCTGAAAGAGAGCTTGAATAAGAGGTCATTAGTACATTGACATTAAAAAAGCCCTGTTGGAAACAGGGCTTGTAAGTATCGAGCGGGAATAATCAATCATCACCCATAATGCCAAACAATTGTAGTAGGCTGAGAAATAGATTGTAGATCATCACAAATAAGGTCACCGTCGCAGAGATATAGTTTCTCTCGCCACCGTGAATAATCGCGCTGGTTTGCCACATGATTATCCCTGCACTGAGAAACGCAAATACCGAGCTGACGGTTAGAGACAGCGCTGGTATTTGAAGGAAAACGTTGGCAATGGCGGCAACGAAGGCCACTAACATGCCGACAAACAGAAACCCGGTCATAAAGCTCAAGTTTTTACGCGTGGTTAATACAAAGGCAGACGAGGCGAAGAACACCAGTGCGGTGGAGCTCAGTGCGAGCATAATCGGCTCTGCACCCCGCACCGCGAGAAACATATTGAGTATGGGTCCAATGGTGAAGCCCAGCCACCCGGTAAGAGCAAAGACCCATACTAGCCCGCTGGCAGTATTTTTCTTTTTCTCCACCATCCACAGGCAGATAAAGTAGGGGACCAGGGTCAGTAATCCAAAATGGGGAGCTCCTATAGCCATTGAAATTCCGGCCATAAGGGCACTAAAAGCAAGAGTGGCACCCAATAGCATATAGGTGCTGCGCAGTACCTTTGCAACATCGGGGGCCAAGGCTGTGGGTTGTATGCCACTTGGCATGGCTTTTGTTTCATACTTATCAGTTTTCATTGTCTTTCATCTCCAGGTTGAGAAAACCATCTGTCACTATAATACTGGTACGGTGGCAGAAATCCAGTCAGATTAATACTATGGGGTCATTCCTCTCAATTTTAAAGTATTTTCCATGACTCAAGGTTGAAACCAGTCTTGTCAAGGGTTAAACACCAAGCGTCCTTATCCCAATCACCAAGAACAATTCGCTCAAACCCCTCCTCCTTATGATAAAACGGCCGGTGAGTATGCCCATGAACAAGAAAACGCACCTGATACTTGTCAATTACAGTAGCCACTGCTTCAGCGTTCACATCCATTATCTCGCTGGGCTTATTGCGGTTGGCCTGTTGGCTTTGTCGCCGCCACTTGGCTGCGACACGCTGCCGCATGCGTAACGGGAGGTGAGTGAGAAACCAGAGATAGAGTGGATGACGCGATTTCTTGCGAAAGCGTTGATAGTCTAAATCATCAGTACAGAGAGAATCTCCATGCATCAACAGAGCACTGGTTTGGTTATATTCAAGAATATATTCATCGCTGATCAATTGGGCATCGGTTTCAGATAAAAAACGTTTGCCCAGAGTAAAATCGCGATTTCCATGCTGGATGAATACATTGACACCTGTATCTGACAGCTCTTTGAGCGCTATTTTCACATCGGATGCTAGGCTCGATGGATCATCATCACCAATCCATGCTTCGAATAGATCGCCGAGAATATACAGCCTATCAGCCTCAGTCGCTTTGGTTGCCAAAAAATCCAAAAACGCCCGAACGATGTCCGGGCGTTGATTTGATAAATGGATGTCTGAAACGAATAGAACTGCCATAGCGCCGTCCTATAACTTATTCGTCGGAATAGGCATCGCCAATCACTGTTCCAGTAATTTCAATGGTATCTAGAGGAACATCCTGGTGACCGGCGCGACTGCCCGTGGCTACCGACTTTATCTTTTCAATGACTTCCATACCGTCTACTACCCGACCAAACACTGCATAGCCCCAGCCCTGCATATTTTTGCCTGTGTGATTTAAAAACCCATTGTCAGCCACATTGATGAAAAACTGAGATGATGCAGAGTGCGGGTCACCGGTGCGAGCCATAGCCAAGCTTCCAATTTTATTTTCCAGTCCGTTGTCTGCCTCGTTTTCAATTGCAGCACGCCCTGATTTTTGATTCATATCGGCGTCCATTCCACCACCTTGAACCATGAAGCCATCGATCACGCGATGAAAGATGGTGCCCGTGTAGAAATCATCTTTCGCATATTGTAAGAAATTGTTGGCTGTCACTGGTGCTTTGTCGAAATCCAACTCAATGGAAAAGTCACCCATATTAGTACGAAAGGTTATCATGTAGCGTTCCTAAGTTTAATGTAAGTTTGAGTGTCATTTTAATTGTTATGAGCAATTAATAAAACAACTGTTTAAATTAATTCATCTGCGCTCAGATTTTGGCAGTTAATTTTGTTCCAGGTGAGGATTTCTATTTATTGGTAATCCTTGTATCGGTATAATCGAGCGCTTTTAGCGTGTTACAGGTTGAAGCCAGATCACATGAAGGATCCACACAACACTTTTAACTTTATTCAGCAAATAATCACCGACGACCTGGAAGCTGGGCGTGTGAGCAATGTTGTTACCCGTTTCCCCCCAGAGCCCAACGGATTTCTTCATATCGGTCACGCCAAGTCGATTTGTTTGAATTTTGGTTTAGCCGCTCAGTTTGGCGGAAAATGTAATTTACGCTTTGATGATACCAACCCTGAAAAAGAAGACCAGGTCTTCGTGGATGCAATCATTGAGGATGTTCGATGGCTCGGTTTTGATTGGCTCGGAGAACCCTGCTATGCATCGGATTATTTTGATCAGTTATACGCCTGGGCGGTGTATTTGGTGGAGCAGGATAAAGCCTTCGTCTGTGAACTCAACGCGGAGCAAATGCGTGAATATCGCGGCTCTCTGACCAGTCCTGGCCAAAACAGCCCGTTTCGTGATCGGCCTATTAGTGAAAATTTGGCCATGCTGGAGAGCATGCGCCGTGGCGAAATGGATGAAGGCTCCATGACATTGCGGGCGAAGATCGACATGGCCTCGCCGAACATTAACATGCGTGACCCAGTGCTTTACCGGATTAAGAAAATGTCCCATCAGCGCACAGGAGATAAGTGGAATATTTATCCCTCCTATGATTTTGCTCATGGTCAGGAAGATGCAATTGAGGGTGTTAGCCATTCTATATGCACATTGGAGTTTGCCGCCAATCGACCGCTGTACGATTGGTTTATTGACAATCTTCCAGTGCCTTCTAACCCGCACCAGTATGAATTTGGCCGGCTCAATTTAAACTATACTGTAACCAGTAAGCGAAAGCTAAAGTTGCTAGTGGACGAAGCACACGTGTCCAGCTGGGACGATCCGAGGATGCCAACCATATCAGGCCTCAGGCGCAGAGGCGTAAGTGCTGCTGCGATTCGCAGTTTTTGCGATAGCCTCGCGGTGGCGAAAACTGATGGCGTGGTCGATGTCGCGCAGTTTGAGCATTTTATTCGCGATGATCTCAATGTTTCCGCTAAGCGGGCCATGTGTGTTTTGCAGCCGCTATTGATTAAGCTGACCAATCACCGAGACGCTGAATCAAAGGTCACTGTTGCAAATCACCCAAATAACCAAGATATGGGCAGCCGTGAAGTTGCCTTTGGTGAAACGCTGTATATTGATAGATCAGATTTTAGTGAAGATACCAGCCTATCACGGAAAAAATTCAAACGTCTAGTGATTGGTGACTATGCCCGATTGAGGGGAGCCTATATCATTCGAGCGGATGAAGTAATACGGGATGCCGACGACCAGATCGTTGAGGTTGTTGCTTCGCTAGTACCAGATACAGCAGGTAAAGATGCACCCGAGGGTATCAAGCCTAGAGGCGTTATACATTGGGTCGATGCCGAATCTGCTGTTGATTGTGATGTAAACCTCTATGACCGTCTGTTTAGTGTGCCGGATCCAGATGCGGGCGGAGTGGATTTTCGGCAACATTTAAACCCAAATTCACTGGTGGTTATTAAACACTGCAAGGCAGAGGCAAGTTTGCGCGATGCAGTCGCCGGAGAACATTACCAGTTTGAGCGAGAAGGCTACTTTACCAGAGATTCTTCTAGTTCAGACAACTTGGTATTTAATTGCACGATCGGATTACGCGACAACTGGAAAGCATAGAATGACTGAATACCCTCAATTACCACTGATGCTCTATAACACCATGAGTCGTCGTAAGGAGCTGTTTGAGCCCATAGATCCCGATAGAATTACCATGTATGTCTGTGGTCCAACGGTGTACAACAGAGTGCATATCGGTAACGCAAGGCCCGTGGTGGTGTTTGATACTCTGTTTAGAGTGCTGCAAAGTCTCTATCCTCAGGTGGTGTATGCAAGAAACATCACCGATATCGATGACAAAATTATGACGGCTGCAGCGGAGCTGGGTGAGGACATATCGGTGTTGTCGCAACGCTATGCTCAGGCCTACTTTGAAGATATGGAGCAGCTCAATAATCTCGAGCCGAGCGTCATACCCTACGCCACGCAGCACATTCCAGAAATGATCGCTATGAATCAACTCCTGATTGAGAAAGGGCATGCTTACGAGGCCGACGGCCATGTGTTGTTCGCTGTGCAGACAATGGATGATTACGGCAAGCTATCGGGTCGCAGTCTCGATGAGATGCTTGCGGGAGCAAGAGTTGAGGTGGCCGACTACAAACGTTACGCCGGCGATTTTGTGCTGTGGAAACCCTCAGCAGAAGCAGAGCCAGGTTGGGACAGCCCCTGGGGCCGCGGTCGTCCCGGCTGGCACATTGAATGTTCGGTAATGGCTGAAAAGCATCTGGGTGAAACTATTGATATTCATGCCGGTGGTCAAGATTTGGTCTTCCCCCACCATGAAAATGAAATCGCACAGAGCTGCTGCGCCCACGATGGTAAGGCCATGGCGAACATTTGGATGCACAATGGATTTATCAATATCGACGGCGAAAAAATGTCTAAATCACTGGGCAATTTTAGATTGGTCAAGGATCTGCTCGAACATTTCCCCGGAGAGGTTTTACGCTATGTGATTCTCTCTGCGCACTACCGTACTGAGCAGAATTTTAGCAAGGAATTGCTGGATAGCGCCTGGCGGTCACTGGATAGTCTTTACGGTTATTTGCGTGGCTGTGACAAGACGGAAGCGAAGTTAAATCATCAGGGCGAGGGATATAAGGCGTTGTTAGATGATGTGAACACGCCCGTCGCTATCAGTGAAGTTCATCGACTAGCACGGCTTATGCATAGTAGCGAGGGCGATGAAAAGCATCATCTACAAGCAGAGCTTTTGGGTTTGGCGGAGTTGATGGGATTGCTGCAACAAGACCCAGAGGATTGGTTTACGCTGGCTCGTCAAGCAGACGACATAAGTTCCGAGGATATCGAAGCATTGATTGCGCAGCGCACTGAGGCGAAACTGAATAAAGACTATGCCGGCGCTGATGCTATTCGCCAAGAGTTACTTGACAAAGGGGTGACATTAGAGGACAGCCGAGAGGGCACTAAGTGGCGTAGAAGTTGATTTTTACATCGACTTCTACGACACCAGTTTCTCTATCTCGTAAGTCTCTAACATATCTAGCCCAAGTGTGAGTAGCCTGTTACCCAGCTCGGTATTCCCCACTTCATAAGCCACTAACTTGGTATTACGTAAAGATGCGTTCGCACTCAAGTGTTCTTGGGTCGGAACAATTTTGTGGTCAACAAAGATATAGTCTGGTGCGATTTTTTTTACAATGTCTGACTCAAGTTCATCCCAGGTGGTCAACACCACACCCACTAGGGGCCAAGTCGCTTGTCTGGCGAGTTCACAAAGTGGGTAGTCAAAGCTCATGATCACCGTTTGCTGCGCTATTGGATTTAGGATGTCGATTACTTTTTCAATCATCAAATGACGGCCACAGTGGCTAATAGATTCGTCCTTTAGTTCAACAAAAGCAGTAACTTGTGGATATTTCTTTAGAAGATGCACCAAGTCTTCCAATGTGGCAATAGTTTCATCTTGGTAAAGCTTACCAAGCCTGTTTGGCTCGTAAGCGGGAATCTTGACAAGTTGAGATCTGGGCATGTCGAGAATCGATCCGGCAACGCCGCTGACCCGCTCTAATTCGGTGTCATGGTATATCACCGGTAGTTGGTCGACACTGAATTGTACATCAAGCTCGATAAAAGTAGCACCATGTTCGATAGCTTTACTCAGCGACAAAATGGTATTTTCTGGGAATTTAGCTCGGTAACCACGATGTGCCACAAGTTGGGATATCTTGATCCCAGATTCTGCATCGGTCAATGTATTGCTCCAATTGTTTAGATAGGCGCACCGCGGCCCTGTAAGTGTTATTCTATTAGTCTTGCCCTTAAAGGATCAGATTATGTTACCCGTACTCTTTGACATTCGCGATAATATTGCGTTATTGACGCTAAATAATCCACAAAAACGAAATATGCTCACGGCTGAATCCTGCGATTTAATGGTCAGATATGTCGCGGAAGCAGAGGCTAACCCTGATGTGAAGGCACTTATCGTAACTGGTGAGGGCACGGCATTTTGCGCCGGTGGGCAATTGAAGGATATCACCGCGGATAAACTCCAGTTAGAAAATATCTACAGTGGGTTTCTTTGTGTTGCGCAGAGCTCGCTACCCACTATTGCGGCGGTCAATGGCCCTGCGGTGGGTGCTGGATTCAATCTGGCGGTGGGCTGCGATGTCCGAATAGTTTGTCCAGAGGCTCGATTTGAGCCGAGGTTTTTCGGTCTTGGGCTACATCCAGGGGGCGGCAACACTTGGATGCTCCGGCAATTGGCCAACTGGAACACGGCGGCTGGCATGTTACTTTTCTCTCAGTCCCTATCGGGCGAGGTCGCTGTAGAGAAGGGTCTAGCATGGTCCTGTGTGGCAAGGGATGAACTGATTTCATCGGCATTTAGTTTTACCAAGGCTATTCAAAACTTACCAAAAGAGTTGTTAGTGCGAACTAAAGCGTCACTTAGGGCTGCTGGAGCCACCAATGATCACACTCAAATGGTTGATCTTGAAACAAGTCAGCAGTTGTGGTCAATCCAGCAGCCTTTTGCGCAAAATGCCATCGAGCAAATGATGACATCTATCAGCAGTGCAAATAAACAGACCTAATTGAGCTCGGTGCTCTTAGAGCGCCTTTTCCGCGGCTATGACCGACTGCTGAATCAGCGTGTTAATGGTCATCGGCCCAACTCCACCAGGCACAGGTGTGTAAGCTGCCACCCTGTCAACTAAAGGTCCGAGTTCAATATCGCCAACGCCTCCGGGATGGTACCCAGCGTCAATCACCACAGCGCCATCCTTGATCCAGGACGCTTGAATAAATTCGGGTCTGCCCACGGCGCCCACCACAATGTCTGCCTGTTTGATCAAGTTGGGAAGGTCTTCTGTTCTAGAGTGACAAATGGTAACTGTTGCATTGGCATTGAGTAGCATTAACGCCATGGGCTTACCCAAAATTGGACTACGGCCCACCACCACTGCATGTTTGCCTGATAATTCTATGTCATAGGCCTCTAGTATGCGCATAATCCCCTGGGGTGTGGCAGAGCCATAGGCCTCTTCATTCATTGCCATACGACCGAAACCATGACAGGTTACGCCGTCAACATCTTTAGCTATGTCAATTTGATCGAAACAAGCTCTTTCATCAATCTGGGAGGGCACTGGATGCTGCAGCAATATGCCATGGCAGTTGGGATTGGTGTTAAGTTCATCGATCTTGGCCAACAGCTCTCTAGTGCTTGTGTGTGCTGGCAACTCCACCGCAATGGATTCCATGCCAATGCGCTTACAGGCGTTTTGCTTCATTTTTACATAGGTGGCAGAGGCGGGGTCTGCACCAACCAAAATAGTCGCAAGTATAGGCGCCTGGCCGTTATTTGCTTGCTTAATCGCCTCGACCCGTGCAGACAGCTCTGCTTCGGATTGGGCCGATAATGCTTTTCCATCGAGTACGAGTGCCGACATGTTTTTTCCTTATAGTTGGGTTTCAATATCGGGGGCTAAAATAATCAAGGTAGGGGAATAACGCAACCTTTTTATATACCCTTAAATGGCTAGCTGATTGCTGAAGTTGATTTGCTTGATAGCAGTGGTCGCTGTAACTAAGGATTTAACCCAGTACTGACTTTCCCTGAGGGTCTTCAGGAAAGATTGTTGTGAGGTAAAATAACGCCGTAAATGGGGTGGACGACGGGGATTGAACCCGCGACCACCGGAATCACAATCCGGGGCTCTACCAACTGAGCTACGTCCACCATCACATAGAGAAAATATTGGGCCGCCGCCAAGATGGCGCGCCCGGCAGGATTCGAACCTGCGACCCACGGCTTAGAAGGCCGTTGCTCTATCCAGCTGAGCTACGGGCGCAAAGTTTAAAAGCCGGAAAGTGGTCGGGGATGAGGGATTTGAACCCCCGACATCCTGCTCCCAAAGCAGGCGCGCTACCAGACTGCGCTAATCCCCGAATGTCTAACCAAGCGGTCTCTCTTGCGAGGGCGCATGATACTGACCGAGCGATGCGCAGTCAATCCGAATTCACCCTGTGATTAAAGTTTATTCTCTTGAAACCTGTTTTTTTACAACTGTAGAATATTGTAAATACTGAACTATCTGTTGATGTTACTTTGTCACATGACACTAAGGATCTTTAAGGCACCGCTATGACAGTGAAAAACAAGCATTTACTGCAGCAAAAATGCCCGTTGTGTGACAGTCAAGATGTTGAGTTTTTTCATCGCGATGAGAAGCGGCATTACATCACTTGTAACCACTGCGGATTAATCTTTGTACCAAAACAGTTTCATCTTAATGCCAGCGATGAAAAATTAGTCTACGACCATCATGAGAATAATCCAGCAGACCTTGGCTACAGAAGATTTTTGTCGCGATTATCGAAACCGTTGTCCGACAGACTTGCTGCAAATAGTTGTGGTTTAGATTTTGGAAGTGGCCCGGGCCCTACCTTGTCAGTGATGCTCAGTGAGCTGGGACACAAAATGGATATTTATGATCCTTTTTATGCGCCTGAGCAAAAATACTTGCACAAAGACTATGATTTTATTACCGCTACCGAAGTTTTTGAACATTTGAGTCAGCCACGCAGAGAGATACAGTCGCTGTGGTCTTGTCTGAAACTCGGCGGGTTTTTGGCCGTGATGACCAAGTTGTGGACAGGGCAGGGGCGATTCGCCCAATGGCATTATAAAAATGATCCCACGCACATAGTTTTCTATCGACCAGAGTCCTTTCATTACATCGCCAATCAATGGGGCGCGGAGATCGAAATCTTGAGTAAGGAAGTGGTAATTTTACAAAAAAATCCTCACTGAAAATCAGCTCGTAATGCACCTTCGTGCTGCAACAAAGGCGGCAACTGACCTTGAAATGTCTTCTTTGGTGGTGACCCAGGAGCAAACGCTAATACGGATTACTAGCTGATTATCCCATCGAGATGTTCCAACCCAGCATTCACCAGATGCCTGAATTTCACTCACCAACGTTTGGGTATAGTCATCATTCTCATTAAAACCCACCAGAACTTGATTGAAAACCACCTGGTTGAGAACCTTGAATCCGTTATCCGTTAACTCGCTGGCGAACTGCAAGGCACGTTTGTGCAGTTGACCCACAAGCTGATCTACACCCTGTTGGCCAAGGTACTTTAGTGTAACCCAGAGTTCGACTGCTCTAGCTCGACGGGACATTTCTGGTGTATAAACCATACCGTCGCGCTGTTCAGAGAAGTTAAGATAGCTGCCAGATGACTGCATAGAGGCTGTGAGTGCTTCTCGGTCAACACAGAGTAGCATACCGTTGTCATAGGGAGTATTGAGGGTTTTATGGCCATCCACCGACCAAGATTGTGCCTTTTCGATACCCGCGGTGAGGTGGTTGAGATCGTTGCTTGCCGCCGCCCAAAGACCAAAGGCGCCATCAATATGAACCCAGGCGCCAGCCTCGTTGGCCCGCGTACAAACTTCATTAAAAGGGTCAAAACTCCCTGTATTAACGTTTCCTGCCTGCAATATAACAATGGTGGTGTCGTCCAGGGTGGGCAAATGTGTGATATCTAATCGGCCTTGATCATCGGTGACTACCCACTCTACTGCATCCAAACCAAAACCAAGTAACCCCAACGATTTTATAACTGCGCTGTGAGCAGAGTCTGGTGCTACAATCCGGATTGCTGGCGCTCCTCGATGGCCTTTTCGATTAAAGTCCCAGCCACGGCGTTGATATAGTCGATATCTCGCAGCAGCAAGCCCGCAGAATATAGCCATCGAACTTCCGCTCAAGAAGCTCGCTACTGTCATCTGTGGCAGTCCCAGTAGTTGGCGAAGCCAACGTTCGGTTACGGATTCTATGACTGAGCAAATTGGAGACATTGTGTAGAGGCCGCTATTCTGATCCCAGATATCGGTCAACCATTTGCTGGCCAATGCGACAGGAAAGGCACCACCTGTCACGAAGCCAAAGTATCGCCCGCCAGTCTGTGCAGTTGTGGCTGGTGACCCGACAGTGTGCAGCTGATGCAGAATTTCCCCAGCGTCAGTTGATAAAAGCGGAAGCTGCTCATCAAGCTCGACAAGTTTCTGCAATGCAATTGAGCTGGGGAAGGGGTTGCGGCGATGAATTTCCGCAGTGTAAGCCAGAGCGTATTCACTAGCTTGCCGGAAGAGCTTTAGGTATTCCGAATCTGAGTGATTCTGGTGGCGGATGTCAGTCATTTAGGATCTTCTTCCTTTATAACAGTCAGTGGAAGTTTTATCAGAACCGCAGTCTGTTGGGTATGGTACGGTATTATTATCAAAAACGTGGTGATTGAACAGAGGGAGGATGACGATAGTCACGATGCGCTCACTATCTTTTGAATAAGGCAACCAGTGAAACAGATAATGAGCACACCGCGTTTCTCTTTGACAGTCGGAATCTATTATGGTTCACAGTCAAGAATGGTCAGTTTAGTCCACCAGATTCAGCATCGCTCGAATTGCTGATCTAATATTTTCTGGAGCAGCGTAGTACGCCTCCAGTAAGCCTTGCTCGTCAGCACCCAGAAGTTTAAACACATCGTTTTTTCCATCTGATACTGGGTAGCACTTGT
Organism: Porticoccaceae bacterium; assembly: GCA_964230135.1. GTDB lineage: Bacteria > Pseudomonadota > Gammaproteobacteria > Pseudomonadales > Porticoccaceae > HTCC2207. The sequence continues at coordinate 16,520 of CAXRFT010000042.1, forward strand.
CAATTCGATGAAGCTCTAGGTGTCCGTTACCCTCATCGTCGGATGTACACTGCGCCTCAACACGAACAAGGTCTCCGATGGTTAAACGTGACTCTGGCGGTTGTAAACTCGGTTTCTTCAGAGACTTGAAGGTAACTACAAAATAGCTTGCTAAATCTGGATTATTGTCAACAAAGTTGGCACCATCAACGAGGAGTGACCCAAGATCAGCAGGTATTCTTTGCGGCTGCGAGTACTGATAAATCGCTTCAACAGCTGTCTCCAGTATTTTAATATTATCGGTGTCGGTCTTGTGGATCTTGACTGTGATTTTGTAATGATCGTCCGAGTTGGTCCCACCGGAATCTGGTTCATCTAGATAGAGATCATAAATTTCCATGGGAAAGGTAAAGAACTTTTCAGGTGCGGAATGCAAAACAATAAAACCCCTTTTGGTAGCCATCTTCAAAGTATATGAGGAAGTTTAAACTATCTTAATGAGGGTTGCGATAATGCTTTGTCCAACCTGTTGCACTGTTGATGACACTATTTAATTATGCGTTGACGGATTTGGCGAGGTAAACTTATGCTTCAGACAACGTTGGTGTAGAATCAAAGGACTTCAGGCTTATGTTTCAAGGTAAAACTCTCCGATTAGATCAATTGCGCGACAATATTGTTGAGCTGTGTTTTGACAACGATAGCGAATCTGTTAACAAGTTCGATCAAGCGACTCTAGCCGAGCTAAAAATCGCCTTGGAACACCTCAAGTCAGCCGTGTCGATTAAGGGTTTAATCCTCACCAGTGCCAAGTCAGTGTTTGTTGTTGGCGCAGATATTACCGAATTCGCCAATATGTTCAGTTTATCTGAACAGCAATTTTTAACTGAGGCCGCTGAGGTTAATCGCCTGTTCTCTGATATAGAAGAGCTTCCCTTTCCAACGGTGGCAGCGATCAATGGTTTTGCGCTCGGAGGCGGGTTCGAAGTCTGTATGGCATGCGATAGTCGCATAATGGCTGACTCAGCCTCTATTGGCCTGCCGGAGGTAACCTTGGGCATTATGCCGGGTTGGGGCGGTACAGTGCGTCTTCCAAGGCTCATTGATTTGAGTGAGGCATTGCAATGGATAACCACTGGTCGCCCTAATTCCTCTTCAAAAGCTCTCTCAGTGGGTGCTGTGGACAAAGTTGTTGAGCAGAACACGCTTAAAGAGGTTGCTTTGGAGCATGTGCAAGCCATGCAGGTTAACTTTGAGCAAGTCTTGGTTAAACGACAATTGAAACAAAATTCAGTAGACACAACAGAAGGGAATTTATCCGAGTTGTTTGCCAATACGATCCATCGATTAAACCGTTCTCCGATGTCCAATAATCCCGCCGCAGCAATGATTGTGGATCTGTTGCGATCAAGTGTAAGTGAAGACCGTGATGTGGCCCTTGCCATGGAGAATCGTGCATTTTATCGAGCGACGCAGACCGCCACTGCCCGAGCGTTGACTGGTCTGTTCCTAGGTGAGCAGTTTGTACTTAAACAGGCAAAACAAAAGCAGCATCCGACTTCAAAGGGTAACGCTAATCTCTCGAAGGCTGCTGTTATAGGGGCCGGTATTATGGGGGGTGGTATAGCGTATCAAAATGCGTTAAAAGATATCGCTGTGGTGATGAAAGATATTCGTCAGGAAGCGCTGGATCTCGGCATAGGAGAAGCTCGCTCGCTATTGTCAAAAGCCGTTAGTCGCGGGACATTGGACGAGGTGAGAGCTAGCAGTATATTGGGGCGTATCGTGCCGACACTTGATAATCGCCTACTTGTCGATGCTGATGTAATCATAGAGGCTGTTGTTGAGATAGAGTCGGTCAAAACACAGGTTCTGAGTTCTTTAGAGGCAGAGCTTATCGCAACTGAAGACGGTGCTGTCATCGCCTCAAATACATCGACCATATCTATTACTAGACTGGGAGAAGCACTGCAGAGGGCTGAGAACTTTGTTGGTATGCACTTTTTTAATCCCGTTCATGCCATGCCGTTGGTAGAAATTATTCGTGGTCAAAAGACTTCTGATGAAACTGTTGCCAAGGTATGTGCCTATGCACTGAAATTGGGTAAGAAGCCCATTGTCGTGAACGATTGTCCAGGTTTCTTAGTCAACCGAGTTTTATTTGCGGCGCTTATGGGTATGGAACAGATGATCTCCGAGGGTGTAGATTTTCGACAAATTGATCAAGTCATGGAAAACTGGGGCCTACCAATGGGGCCGGCATATCTTGCGGATGTCATTGGGCTCGACACGGTGAATCATTGCTACTCTGTTCTTTGTAAGGGATTACCTGAACGATTCATTCCGCTTGAAGGCGGCTGTCCCTCTAAAATGTTACTGGCCATGGAGCGCATGGGCCAGAAAAATGGTCGAGGATATTACGCTTATCCCACCAGTGAACGGGGACGGCCGGTAAAAACTGTAGATTTAACTGTCAATAAGGTCTTTGAGCAGCGGCAGTGTACCGAACGAGTAGCTGATGAGGATGAAATTATTGACCGCATTTTGATCCCAATGGGAATGGAAATGGTGCGTTGCTTGGAAGAATCTGTTGTAGAGACACCCATAGAAGCGGATATGGCCTTGATTTACGGTATTGGGTTTCCCAAATTTCGCGGTGGTATCTGCCGTTGGATGGATGAAGTTGGCTTACAGTATCTCTGTGAACGCGCTGATCGATACACTCATATCAGTCCGTTATACGAGGCGTCTCAGGCTTTGCGGCAGCGAGCCTTGGCGGGAGAGAGTATATATTGATTGAGTGCTCTCCACGCGTTATCCGCTCTTAGGCGGTGGCTGCACAATGCAGTCACCAGATAACTATTTTTGATTTGCTCTTTACCTTATAGGATTGATTATCATTTTTCTCCGTTTGCACCGACTAGTTATACAATATTCAACGTGGTGTGTAATGATGAATTCGATAGTCGGGTTCAGCATTTGGTTTCACATTTTTGTAGTAATAAATACTTTCCTTACTTCCTAGCCATTCATCATTCTGGGTCCAGTGAGACACCTTTACCACCGCTTTATAACGTTCATTGCCAATGGCTACAATAAGAATATTGTCGGCCTTTGAGTAAGCATAATTATCAGGCAGTAAGCTGAGATTTGTGGTGTAGGTGCTGAAGAGTTTTTCAGCGTTGATGATTACTTTGGCTCGATCACCATTAAACACAGCAGGGTAGGTGTAGAACTTCTCAATACCATCCAAATCTCCATCACTAAAGGCCTGAAGGTATTGACGGAATATCCGCTCAATTAACAGGCGGGAATCTTGTTGCTGATTTTCACCAGCAGCCCACGATGAGAAGGGTAGAGTTGCTGCGAGCAGCAGTGTTTGCAGAGAAATCCTAATCATTTACCTAACGCCCTTGATGTCTGAGGTTAAATGGTACCCAAGGCCAATGCCAAAAAAAAGGGGCATCGCCTAAACGCCCCTTGATTCCCTCTCCCCAATCCCAGCATTAGAATTGATTCATTGTGTTGTCCTTTCCTGACGCCTTAAGAGCTGCTTCACCTGCGAAGTACTCTTTGTGATCATCTCCCATATCTGATCCAGCCATATTTTGATGTTTCACACAGGCTATTCCCTGGCGAATTTCCTTGCGTTGGACGCCGGCCACATACCCGAGCATCCCCTTGTCCCCAAAGTATTCTTTAGCCAAATTGTCTGTCGACAATGCTGCCGTATGGTAGGTTGGCAATGTGATCAAATGATGAAATATACCGGCACCAAGTGAGGCATCTGCTTGAAAAGTTCTTATTTTCTCATCTGCTGCCTCGGCAAGCTCCGAATGGTCGTAGCTTGCATTCATTAGATCGGATCGATCGTAGTCGCTGAGGTCTCGACCCAATTCATTCCATGCGTCGAATACCTGTTGGCGGAAGTTTAATGTCCAATTGAAAGAAGGACTGTTGTTGTAAACCAGTTTTGCGTTGGGAACTTGCTTGCGGATCTCATCCACCATCGCACCTATTTGGCCAATGTGAGGCTTCTCAGTCTCGATCCAGATCATATCCGCACCATTGCGCAAGCTGGTGACGCAATCAAGTACACATCGAGCTTCCCCTGTACCCTGTCTGAATTGAAACAAATTGCTCGCCAAGCGCTTGGGACGTAACAGTTTTCCATTTCGGTTAATCACCACATCGCCGTTATTCATATCCTCCGCTGTGATCTCTTCCGCATCAAGGAAAGCATTGTACTGATCGCCAAGATCACCTGGCTCGTTGGTTACAGCAATTTGTTTGGTCAAACCTGCACCCAGGGAATCGGTTCGTGCAACGATAACGCCGTCGTCCACACCGAGTTCGAGAAATGCATAGCGCACTGCGTTGATTTTAGCTAAGAAATCCGCGTGAGGAACGGTGACTTTACCATCCTGATGCCCGCATTGTTTTTCGTCAGAAACCTGGTTTTCAATTTGTATGCAACAAGCTCCGGCCTCAATCATTTGCTTAGCCATCAAATACGTCGCCTCTGCATTGCCGAATCCGGCATCAATGTCGGCAATAATGGGTACAACGTGCGTTTCAAAGCTATCAATTTTATCCTGGATAACTGTTTTAGCGTCGCCCTCTGCATCGTCCAACTTTCGAAACAACCCGCCGAGCTCTCGAGCGTCAGCCTGGCGTAGGAAGGTATAGAGTTCTTCGATAAGACCTGCAACCGAGGTTTTTTCGTGCATCGACTGATCCGGGAGAGGACCAAATTCAGAGCGCAATGCAGCAACCATCCACCCCGACAGATATAGATATTTTTTCTTCGTGGTACCAAAGTGCTTTTTGATCGATATCAACTTTTGTTGCCCAATAAACCCGTGCCAGCAACCCAGTGACTGCGTATAGCTAGTCGGGTCGGCGTCGTATTCGGCCATGTCTTGGCGCATAATTGCTGCGGTATAGCGGGCGATGTCCAATCCGGTCTTAAATCTATTTTGAAGACGCATTTTAGCTGCTGATTCAGCGTTTATGCCAGCCCAATTGCTGCCGTGGGAATCTATTAATTGCCGTAGGTTCGCGGTCTCTTGGGAGAAACTTGTCATAGTAAATATCCTTCGAAGCTATTCATTGAATTTGACTAAGCCCGGAGTTTAGGTATCATTGCATTATTAATCTACATTATTAATTTTATCTTGGGTATTTTTTGTGTGAATATCTCTAAAGTTGATCTTAATCTTTTGGTTTATCTCGATGTGCTGCTACGAGAATGCAATGTTACTAGAGCTGCCGAGGAACTCAGTATCAGCCAGCCTGCAATGTCTAACAGCTTGCGCCGCCTTCGGGATTTGTTCGATGATCCCATACTTGTTAGAACCAGTGACGGGATGACGCCCACAGATCGCGCGGTGGAGTTACAGCCGCTTGTAAGGACGGTGCTAGCAGCCGCTGAACAAGCAATATTACCCAAAACGGAATTTAATCCCGCTCTGTCTCAGCGGATTTTTCGGATTATGGCGAGTGATTACACTGAGGCAACTTTGGTACCCGTGTTGCTAAGTCGATTACGCAAGCAGGCACCTAAAATAAAACTGGATATAATGACGCCGAGCGATGTAAGTTTTCACGATGTTGAGCGAGGAAAGGTTGATTTGGTGATCAACCGCTTTGATGGGCTTCCTCAATCATTTCATCAGGTCCGCCTCTGGGACGATAGCTTTTCCTGTGTTGTCAGTGCAGAAAATGCCATCATTAATAACTGGAGCCTCGAATCCTATTTACAAGCGAAGCACGTCTGGGTGAGCAAAACCGGAATGGGTGTCGGTGTGGGTATGAGCTCTGACGACGTTCAGCGATTAGGTTGGGTTGACGATGCATTGCATAAAATAGACGTTAAGCGTGACATTGCACTGTTTACTCGCCACTACCAAGCGGCTTTGCGACTTGCTGAGCAAGAGGACCTGGTGGTTACACTGCCTTCTATGGCTGCTCGTCAGCTTAAAGATAATCATAATGTAAAAATACTTGATCCACCATTCAACATTCCCCGGATGCGTTTAAAGATGGTTTGGAGCCCCTTGTTGCAGCATGATCCTGGTCATCGTTGGATCCGGCAGCTGATAAAACAAGTGTCTGAGGATATGCTGACCTGATCGTGCTCAGCACCATTATTGTTGCGCTGAATAGTAGATATTGTGTACTGATAGCCTCACAAATAGGGGTTACACTGATGCCGTGATAAATTTGGTTGGTGAGAATTATTATGTCAAAAAGAATTAAACTGCATTCACTTTCAGTGGCTACGCCGCTCTATGAATTTATTAACAGGGAGGTGCTCCCGGGTTTGGATTTGAATGTTGATGATTTTTGGTCGAACTTCAGCCAAGTTGTGGATAAATTTAATGATAGGAACAAAGATCTTCTCGCTGTCCGAGAGCGAATGCAACAGCAAATAGATGAGTGGCATAACCAGTCTGAGGAGTTCTCCTTTGATGACTACAAGACATTTTTGAAAAACATTGGCTATCTAGTTCCGGAGGGCGATGACTTTATCATCGATCCTGAGAAGGTCGATCCCGAGATAGCGACCATCTCAGGTCCACAATTGGTGGTACCCATAATGAATGCTCGATTTGCGCTCAATGCCGTCAATGCACGATGGGGTAGCCTGTATGATGCACTCTACGGTAACGATGTTATATCAGAAGCGGATGGCGCTGACAGGATGGGTGACTATAACCCTGTGCGAGGGCAGAAAGTCATCCAGTATGGTCGTGATTTTTTGGACCTTGCAATCCCTCTAGTTAACGGATCTCATCATCAGGTTACTGAGTATGCATTGCAGGACAAAACACTTGCTGCTACGCTCAACAATGGTCAGGTAACCGGTCTCGAAAACCCAAAACAATGTGTAGGGTTTCAGGGGAAAGAGGAATCACCTTCCAGTTTTTTATTAAATAACAATGGCTTGCATATTGAAATTCAAGTGAATTATGATGATTTAGTCGGTGCTAATGATCTTGCAGGAGTGAAAGATATCGTATTGGAATCCGCACTGACTACAATAATGGATTGTGAGGACTCAGTCGCAGCTGTGGATGCCGAGGATAAGGTTCTGGCATACAAAAATTGGCTTGGACTGATTAAGGGTGATCTAGAAGAAACTATTGTTAGAGATGATCGAAGCTTCGTCAGAAGTATGGCTTCGGATCGTCAGTACTGTGACCTTGATGGTAATCAGCTGACTTTGAAGGGTCGAAGTATTATGTTTGTGCGCAATGTTGGTCATTTGATGACTAACCCAGCTGTGTTGCTTGAGGATGGATCTGAACTCTTCGAGGGTATTATGGATGCTGTTGTGACAAGCCTAATCTCTCTTTATGACCTTAAGCAGGGTGGCGGGCCCGGGAATTCATCTACTGGCAGTATTTATATCGTCAAACCTAAAATGCATGGTCCCGACGAGGTTGCTTTTGCCAACGACCTGTTTAATGACGTTGAAAACATGCTCGGGTTGTCAAGATTTACCATAAAAATGGGTATTATGGATGAGGAGCGACGAACGTCAGTAAATCTAAAGGAGTGCATCCGTGCCGCTAAAAATCGTGTTGTCTTTATTAACACCGGTTTCTTGGATCGCACAGGCGATGAGATCCATACCAGTATGAGCGCTGGCGCATTTGCGTTAAAAGGTGACCTCAAAAAAATGCCTTGGATTTCTGCCTATGAGGATCAAAATGTCGACATAGGGTTACTCTGTGGTTTCAAAGGAAGAGCGCAGATTGGCAAAGGTATGTGGGCTGTGCCAGATCATATGTCCGAGATGATGAATGTAAAAATAGCGCACCCCGAGTCCGGGGCAAGCTGCGCTTGGGTGCCTTCTCCCACAGCTGCGACCCTTCATGCTATGCATTATCATCAGGTTGATGTTGACGCGGTGCAAACAAAATTACAGAGCAGAATTAGAGCGAATGTCGATGACATTCTGACTATTCCTTTACTTGATGATGCCGACCTGAGGGCTGCCGACATCCAATACGAATTGGACAATAATGCACAGGGTCTACTTGGATATGTTGTGCGCTGGATAGAACAGGGTGTGGGCTGTTCTAAGGTTCCAGATATTAAAAATGTCGGGCTGATGGAAGATCGTGCAACTCTGCGAATTTCCAGTCAGCACATTGCCAACTGGTTACATCACGGTATTTGTTCTGAGCAGCAGGTGATAGAGACTCTACAGCGAATGGCACTAGTGGTTGACCAGCAGAATAAGTCGGATCCAAGTTATGTTCCAATGGGTCCCGATTTTGACCAAAGCATCGCTTTTAATGCCGCTCGCGACCTCGTGTTTAAAGGGCATGAGCAGCCCAGCGGTTATACTGAGCCTCTGTTACATGAGTATCGACTAAAAGTAAAAGAAGCCACTCACTCATGAACAGATCTACTCCAGATCTTTGTGACGACTATGCTCACCTAATACGTGTCGTTGAGCCAATGTTCAGCAATTTTGGCGCGCGCGAGCGTTTTAGCGGTGAGATAGTCACAATAAAGTGTTTTGAAGACAACAGTTTGGTTAAACAAGCAGTCAATGAGCTGGGTCAGAATAGAGTGCTAGTGGTGGATGCAGGGGGCAGCATGAGGAGAGCCTGTCTGGGTGATATGCTGGCGCATCAGGCGGCGAAAAATGGTTGGTCTGGTGTGGTCATTTATGGTTGTATCAGAGACGTCGATGAAATTATAAACATCGATATCGGCGTGCAAGCGTTGGGTGTGCATCCCATGAAAACTGACAAAAAAGGGGTCGGCGAAAACAATATCGCAGTTACTTTTGGCGGTGTGACATTCAATCCAGGTGAATTCCTCTACGCAGACAACAACGGCATTATTGTCTCTGCAAAATCCTTAGTTTAAGCGCATAGTTTGATGCTCTATTCCTGCTTCTTGGAAGAGAGGGCCTGTGTCAACAAAGCCAAACCGGTGATAGAAGGGGCGCGCCTCTACTTGTGCGTTGAGGTAAAGCGGTGGTAGACGTAAACGATTGGCGTGTTCGATTACGGATGAAATAATCAAGCTACCAATGCCGTGGTTTCGATACTCTGATAGTACCGCCATGCGACCAAAATGACCATCATTCTGAAGCCTTGCTGTACCAACAGGAAGATCTGAGTTATTCAACGCCAACCAATGAGTTGCCTTTTGGTCGTTCTCGTCGAAATCAATATGAAAAGGGATATTCTGTTCCACAACAAACACAGCGGTGCGAACTAATTTGATTGCCTCCTCACTGGTAGGCCAATCTGTTTGCAGAATCCTAATGTTCATTAGCCCTGTCGAATTCCATTAACAAAGGTGATGTATTCGGATGCTTTATCACAAGAGGCATTTGTCTTTAGGGTAGTGGTTCGGGTCTCGTCGGTAACCGGCACAAGTGATGGATACTTTGGTTCACTCATGTATTGAGCGAACCATTCTCCCAGCAATTGGTCATCATTAAGCGTTTCTAGTAGTAGAGATCTCACCTGGTTTATGTAATCTGATGAAATTGGCTTAAGCACTCTATCAGTGGTCAGAGGTGGATCAGTTAAATGACGAGCTTTAATGTTGCGACTGAGTAGCTCGGTGGCCAAGTCATCTAGCATTTCGCTGGCAGCTGGTGCACGAAAGCCAATAGAGTAGGTGGTGCAAGGTCCGAGCGCAACACCATGATGGGCTATTTTAGGAGGCAAATATAAGATATCGCCAGGATTTAAAACCCATTCTTCAACACTGTCGAAATTCTTTAATAGCTTTAGCCCGTGGTTTGATTCGCAGAGGTCATCCTCATCACAAACACTCCCAACTTGCCAGCGCCTCTGCCCATCGCCCTGAAGAAGAAAAACATCGTAATAGTCAAAGTGTGGGCCAACATTACCTCCCTCTTCAGCATAACTGACCATGACATCATCGACGCGCCATCGAGGCAAAAAATCAAAGTAGTTTAGTAACTCTGCAACCTCAGGCACCCAGAGGTCAACCGCTTGAACCAAGAGTGTCCAATTTTGGCTGGGTAATTTTTCGAATCTCTTTACGTCAAACGGTCCATGCTCAAGTGACCAGTCAGATCCAATCACCAATCTTGACTCAATTTCTTCTTCCAGCGCCATTCCGGCGAGGTCGTTGCCGTCAACGGGAGGTTGAAAGTCAGCTATTCCCTCGGGAATCAGCAACGGCTTTTGTTGCCAATAATCGGCCAGAAACTCATCTGTAGTCATGCCCTTTGGTAACTGAATAGAGCTCATAAGGTCAACTTATATGCGTTTTGCTTGGTCGACGGCGTTCCCTGTATAGTTTGCCGGTGTAAGCGCCTTTAAACTGCTTTTAGCGTCCGCAGGAATATCTAATGTGTCGATAAAGGCATGGATAGTGGATTTGTCCATGACGTTTCCTCTGGTCAATGCTTTTAGTTTTTCATAGGGTTCTTCCACGCCGTAACGACGCATTACCGTCTGAATGGGCTCTGCTAGTACCTCCCAACTCTGATCTAAATCACCTGACAACCGTTCAACATTTACTTCTAGTTTGCCAATCCCTTTGATTAAAGAGCCATAAGCAATCATCGTGTAGCCGAAACCAACGCCCATGTTACGGAGTACTGTGGAGTCTGTAAGGTCTCTCTGCCACCGCGATATGGGCAGTTTTGCAGCCAAGTGGCTAAGCAGAGCGTTGGCCATTCCCATATTTCCCTCGGCATTCTCAAAATCGATTGGGTTTACTTTATGTGGCATGGTTGAAGATCCCACTTCACCGGCGATGGTTTTTTGTTTGAAATAACCCAGTGAGATGTAGCCCCATATATCTCTAGAGAAGTCAATCAGGATAGTATTAGCTCTGGCGATGGCGTCAAATAACTCGGCCATATAATCATGCGGTTCAATCTGTGTCGTGTAGGGGTTATGAGTTAACCCTATAGCAGTGACAAATTCTTCTGCGAGTGACGCCCAATCCACTTCAGGATAAGCGGACAGGTGAGCATTGTAATTGCCCACAGCACCATTAATTTTACCCAACAGAGGTACGGAGGCGATCAGGTCCAGTTGCCGTTGCAGGCGCTGGGCGACATTTGCCAACTCTTTTCCGACTGTGGTGGGTGATGCCGTCTGACCATGAGTTCGGGATAGCAAAGGTAGTTCAGCATAATCATGACTCATGCGGGTGAGTTCACCCTTAATTTTCCTCAGTGCCGGAATCAGTAAATTGTCCCGTCCCTCTTTCAGCATCAACCCATGAGATAAATTGTTGATATCTTCTGATGTACAGGCGAAATGGACAAATTCACTGACAGCTTTTAGCTCAGCATTATGCGCGATAGTCTCCTTAATTAGATATTCCACAGCCTTGACATCGTGATTAGTGGTTCTCTCAATCGCTTTGACACGTTCGGCCTGATTGACAGAAAAATTGTTGATCAGATCCTCTAAGGTAGCATTCGCCTCATCCGAGAGCGGCGGGACCTCACTTACTTCAGCGCAGGAGGCGAGATGCTGAAGCCAACGAACTTCTACCAGAACTCGGTATTTGATTAAACCGAATTCGCTAAACACGTCTCTCAGAGTATCGGTTTTTGTAGCGTATCGCCCATCGATTGGTGAAACTGCGGTGAGAGATGAAAGCGAGAGAGAAGCCATTATTTTTCCTGATATAGCGGGTTTCGAAAGACGCCATTATACCTGATGATGAACATTGTTGTTGGTAAGATTTAGATGATTTTCTGAATACTATTTAACGGGTATCACTGAGAGTAGATGTTTGCGTTGCCAGAGCAGATGTCTGCGTTTTCCACCCACTTGATGCCAAAGAAAAGCGCTTCGAATACCGGAAAATAACAGACATCGAGTGCGTTGAGCCACAGTGGTTTGTTTGAGGTACAGTGGGTTCCCCCTTACCTGAATACGACTCGGCAACGTGCTAATTGTATTACTGTACAAGCTAGCAATGTTGGCCAGTACATTATCATGCATCGGAGTAAAGATTTGCGCTTGGCGACACGCACTTTCTATACCGTCGCCAATGATGGATAGTCTCTTCTTATCAGATGTTAACTTGCGCGCCAGATACATAATGCCAATCACATAACGCATGACATCGGTTGTTGACTTTGTGTTTTGTTCAATGGCATCTCGCAATGAGTTTAAGCCCAATTCTACATTGTCCAGATCACCGTAGAGCCCCATCACTGACTGCGGGTTTTGATTGAGAAGCGCAGTCATGGCCAAGCCAAGTTGTAATTCCGATATGGAACCTTCATTTGCAAGTTTATCCACCAGTTCCGCGCAATGAAACACACCAGCCAGGGCTATCGCCTGATCTCTAGTGGGTCGACTAAAGAGCATGGCTATTCCCCACATTTTCTATGACGCCACCACCTAGACAGTGGTCTCTTTCATAGAAGACAACAGATTGACCCGGAGTCACCGCTCGCTGTGGCTGGTCGAAGACCACTTGTACTTCGTCATCGCCACGAAAGTTTACAGTACAGGATTGATCTGGCTGCCGATAGCGAGTCTTTGCCCAGCAGCGCATCGACGTTTGACCCAATGGTAACTCAATCGGGTTAATCCAATTCATATCAGTTGCTCTAAGTTGATCAGTGAACAGCAGTGGGTGCTGCTTTCCTTGACCAACAATCAGCACATTACGCTTCAGATCCTTGCCTAAGGTGTACCAAGGCTCGTCACTGCTCCCTTTGACTCCGCCAATTCCCAGTCCTTGCCGCTGTCCTAATGTGTAGAACATGAGGCCTTGGTGTTCTCCCAGAATAATACCCTCTGGCGTTTGCATTACTCCTGGCTGTGCAGGAATGTATTGGGATAGAAAATCTTTAAAACGGCGTTCTCCAATAAAGCAGATTCCAGTGCTATCTTTTTTGTTTGAAGTGATAAAGCCCTGCGTTTTTGCAATTTTACGCACTTCATTTTTGTCTAACTCACCCACAGGGAAGAGTGATTTGGCGAGCGCTTTCTCGCTCACGGCATGAAGAAAATAGCTTTGATCCTTATTGCCATCTAGCCCTTTATGCAGCTGAGCTCCAGACGGCGTGCTGGCTACCTTGGCGTAGTGTCCCGTGGCGATGGCATCTGCACCCAAGAGTTCCGCATAATCTAAGAAGACTTTAAATTTAATTTCTCGGTTACAGAGGATGTCCGGGTTAGGTGTTCGCCCTGCACTGTACTCACGTAGGAAATGTTCAAAAACATTATCCCAGTAATCCGCGGCAAAATTTGCCTTGTGCAGTAGGATACCCAAGGAGTCACAAACTTGTTGCGCATCGGCTAAGTCAGCTATGGCCGTGCAGTAGTCGGTGTCGTCGTCCTCGTCCCAATTCTTCATGAACAGACCCTCCACTTGATATCCTTGCCGGATGAGAAGAAGAGCCGCAACGGAGGAGTCAACACCACCAGACATTCCGACTATTACTTTTTTTCGCTTATTCATGCGTGGTCAATGCTCTATGGATTAGTTGTCAGCGGGGTAACTATAATTCGTTGTAAAATATTTCCAAAGGAAAAATCCGATTGGCTCTGTAGTCTGCAATTGCAGTGGACACCATGTTACTTCTATGGATATTTGCGGGGTCATTAATTTCATCGATACTCATCCAGTGCCATGAGTTGATATCTGCATCGATTATAGCATTCGGATGGAATCGAACAGGCTGTGCCGCAAATACCAGTCGATAGTAGGTTATTCCCGTTTTTGAGGACTTGGCATTTGAAAAACTTATAAATCCGATTATTTTTACTTCCCAGCCGGTCTCTTCCATTGTCTCTCGCAGAGCTGCTGCGATAACATCCTCACCGGGTTCTACATGGCCAGCAGGTTGGTTGATCACCTCAATTCCGCCCTCAGTTTCTCTCACCATGAGATATTTTTCTTCTCTCTCCACCACAGTGGCAACTGTTAAATGAATTCTATCTGGCATAATCCGCATCCATTGTTTCCGAGCGAAATTGTCCGGGTCTCAGACCATTTAGTTGCCAGGGTCCGATACTTTTTCTTATCAGTCTAAGTGTGGGTAAACCAACGGCAGCGGACATTCTTCTGACTTGCCTATTTTTTCCTTCGCCAATGGTCAACTCAATCCAGCTCTCTGGTATATCTTTTCGAACTCTAATAGGAGGCGAACGTCTCCACAGCTTGGGTTCTGCTACAATTCTGCAGGAAAGCGCCCGCGCAAGACCATCTTTGAGTTGAACTCCGCTGAGTAACTCATGGCAATGCTGCTCATTGGCTTGACCCTCCACCTGAATCCAGTACGTCTTTCTAAATTTGTACTTTGGATGACTAATTCTGCTTTGCAGTGAACCATTGTTGGTCAGTAATAAGAGGCCTTCAGAATCATAATCCAGACGTCCGGCGGGGTATACGTCAGGAATCTTGATATAATGCGCCAACGTTGCTCTATCGGTGTCATCAGTGAACTGACTCAGCACTCTGTAGGGTTTGTTGAAGATGATTAGTTTGGTCAAATTTGTTCCTCCGCTCATAGTATAAAATAAACATTGCTATAAAACAGATTAACTTATGTGTTAATATTTCTGCATTAGGTAAAAATTTTACACAACACTATTTCAGCAATATTTTCTAGACACAAACCTGCGGAGACAAGCATGGGATACAAGCATATTCAAATTCCTCACGTTGGCGAAAAAATAACCGTCAATGCCGATTTTTCACTCAATGTACCTAACAACCCGATCATCCCGTTCATTGAGGGCGACGGTATTGGTGTTGATATCACTCCGGTGATGATAAAAGTTATTGATTCAGCAGTGAGTAAAGCCTACGGTGGCAAAAAAAGTATTTCCTGGATGGAGGTCTACTGTGGCGAGAAAGCGGCAGATCTCTACGAAGGTGATTGGTTTCCAGCGGAAACGTTGGACGCGGTGCAAGAGTACAATGTCTCTATCAAAGGCCCACTAACTACTCCTGTGGGAGGAGGGTTCAGGTCACTCAATGTAGCGCTGCGACAAGAGTTGGATCTTTTTGTCTGTCAGCGCCCAGTGCGCTGGTTTTCTGGAGTTCCATCGCCGGTCAAGGAGCCACACAAAGTTGATATGTGCATATTTAGAGAGAATTCTGAAGACATCTATGCCGGTATTGAGTGGAAGGCGGGAACAGAGGACGCGGACAAGGTGATTAAATTTCTGCAACAGGATATGGGCGTGAAGAAAATACGCTTCGATGAAAACTGCGGAATCGGAGTAAAACCCGTCTCAGAAGAGGGTACCAAGCGCTTGGTTTCCAAGGCCATCCAGTACGCCATTGACCAAAATAAGCCTTCCGTGACCTTAGTTCACAAAGGCAATATTATGAAGTTCACCGAGGGTGCTTTCTGTGATTGGGGTTATGAGGTGGCACGAGAGAATTTTTCCGCCGAACCACTTGATGGTGGACCTTGGCATGTGCTTAAAAATCCAAATACTGGTGCGGACATTATCGTTAAGGATGTAATTGCCGACGCTATGTTACAGCAAATAATCCTTCGCCCTGATGAATACAGTGTAATCGCTACCCTCAATCTCAACGGCGATTACATCTCCGACGCCTTGGCAGCACAGGTGGGTGGTATCGGCATAGCGCCGGGGGCAAATTTGTCTGATGACGTTGCTATTTTTGAGGCGACTCACGGCACGGCGCCAAAATATGCTGGTCAGGATAAGGTCAATCCTGGTTCGTTAATTTTATCGGCTGAAATGATGTTGCGTCATCTGGGCTGGAACGAGGCGGCGGATCTTGTAATCAAAGGTATTGAAGGTGCAATTACCGCCAGGCGAGTTACTTATGATTTTGAGCGGTTGATGGATGACGCCATACTCATGTCTTGCTCTGAATTTGGCGATGCGATGATAGAGGCAATGTAAAGTCATTGTATTGAAAAGCCCGGCTCATAGGCCGGGCTTTTTTTTCAATTCAAATATTCGCAGTGAGGGAGGTGCTACGCTGGCTTATTGCCATCTTATCAATTTTTTTAGTCGCTAGATAATAGCCCATCACACCGAAAACAATTGAACCAACAGCCTGACCGATCAGTACGCCCGCTGCCTGTGACAGGTAGCTGCCAACCACTACGAATGGAATTGTGCCAAGGGTAGCCTTACCGAGATTTAATGCGCTTGCCATTCGCGGTGAGCTAAGGTTATTAAAAGCAGCATTCGCCACAAAAAGCATACCGTTAGATATAAAGGTTATCGCTAAAAAAGTGCAAAATAATCTTGTAATATCAGACGCTTGTGAATCTAACTTAAAAAGATCTATGACTTGCTCTTGTAGTGACCAAAGAGCTGCTGATACCAGTATGCAAAAGATAGTAATAACTCGTAAGGAGTCCTGTAACGTCTGTTTGATGCGATGCCAGTTATTGGCACCATAATTTTGCCCAATGATGGGTCCAATGGCGCCAGATACGCTAAACACAAAAGCAAAGCAGACCGGCGTCAGTCGTCCAATAACGGCATAACCAGCGACGTAACTGCTACCGTAGACCGCTATTGCTGCAGTAACGTATGCATTTCCAAGAGGGGTTGCGGCATTGGTAATGATGGCGGGTAGGGCAATATTCAACAACGGCCTAGAGCATTGACGAAATGCATCCATGGACGGATAGGTAAATAATTGATGCTTCATGTACACACGTAACACGGCATAGGTAAAAACTGCGATACGTGCAAATACCGACGCGATCGCTGCTCCGGTGACTCCGAGACTCAAGCTAAAGATCAGTATCGGATCTAGGATGGCATTGACTAAACCGCCGGATAGAGTCGACATCATGGAGCCTTTAGCATCTCCAATCCCACGCAGCACCGCACTAGCAGCTAAGCCCATGGCGAGAAAAATTGATGCGGGTAGAACGATCAATAAGTAACTGTGAGCCACCTCGGCAACATTTCCAGTGGCCCCAAGCCAAGTGATAAGGGTGTTTAAATTAAAAATAATAACAGCGTTACAAATAATACTCACAATAGCCGCAAGGAGGATAGAAGTGACGGCATAACGCCGAGCAGTATCTATCTCTTTGGCCCCCAAAGCTCTCGAAACCATCGCGCCAGCCGCTATAGATGTGCCGATAGAGATGGAAGTGGCCAAAAATGTGATTGTGCTGGCGAAACCTATGGCTGCAACGAGCTCAGGGTCACCGAGAAGGCTGATGAACCACATATCCAGCAGATCAACAAAAAAAATTGACATCAAGCCGAGAGAGCTAGTGCTCGCCATAATGATGATATGACGCATCAGACTGCCCTCTACGAATTTTGCACTATCACTCATTAAACGGTTCTCTCATTTGAAGTTAACTGCCAAAGTCACTATACCATCAAAGAGAGCCTTGCCAGTGATTAGGTGCCAGCTCATCTATCGATGGAGACTAAAATTCTGAGTCAGAGATTAGGGGTTGAGCTGGTATAAATTAATTTCTTATTAATAGATATAAGAATTCTGTGAACGTATACTAATGATTATGTCGGGTGGATTATTTAATACGAAGGTTGGACTTGCCCTCGGTGGCGGAGCAGCAAAGGGTGTTGCCCATATCGGTGTGCTCAGAGCCCTGGCGGATACTGACATTAAAATTGATTATATTTCTGGCACCAGTGTGGGTTCAATGGTGGCTGCTCTCTATGCGTTTGGCGTTAATATAGACACCATTGATCAACTTGCTCGACATCTGACTCTTTCGAAGATAACAACGTTGAGATTCACAAAAACCGGGCTCTTTGCCACTGATTCAATTTATGATCTGATTGTGGAACATTTAGGGGAGGTTAATATCGAAGATGCCCAAATACCGCTGGCTATAGTGGCTACGGATATAACCACGGGTCAGCCGGTGGTAATGCGAAGTGGATCCGTTGCCTACGCGGTTTGCGCTTCATCGGCGATCCCTGGAATATATAGTCCGGTGGAGATAGAAGGTCGAATACTGGTTGATGGTGGTTTAGTCCAGAATGTTCCCTTAGCGCCACTGCGAGAGATGGGAGCCGGCGTCACTATTGCCAGCCATTTAAGCAGCGTTGATCAGTACCCCACACCCACGCATGTTCTCGATGTTGCTCGCAATGCATTTGAAATAGCAGTGAGTGAAAATACCAGAAATCAAGTGGCCAGCGCTGATATTTTAATAGCCATGGATCTTAGTAAATTTAGCTTCCGAGACAATACGGATCGCTATGATGAGCTCTGTACTATTGGTTACCATAGCTGTATGGCTAAGCTAGGCAAGTTGCGCTGGTACCATAGATCCAACTTATTACTCTATATGTGGCGAGCACTAAACCAACTGGCTCCATTTAAAGTGCCCGATTTACTGACCCGCCTGTACCTCAACTCACGTTCAAAATAGCTAGGACCAAACGTATATTGTCGGTTCGGTAGAGCAGATCAGCTGCGTCGAGCGCATTCATCCCGGTCTTCTTGCTGATGTTATAGCGATGGTTATTTAAGGTGCGATCGCTGATGTGAAGTTTGTCAGCGGCTTGCTTTGTCGAGGCAATACAGTTTAGAGCCTTGAGGACACTCAATTCGCGTTTACTTAACAAACAAGCCTTGTGATCGATGTTCAACTTACTGAAAAACCGACACGCCATGTCCTCGATGTTAGTGTCAGACCCCACGATGTAGTGAAATATGGTTGTCTTTGATGAGTGACAAAATGACTTTGGTTTAATGGCACTGTCAGTAGCCAAAATATTGACTTGAATACTGTGAATTTGGTCTGAATAGTCCAAAAGCAGGCTTTTATCCAGCTTTGATGACGACAGGTGAATTATTTCGCCGTGAACGACCCATCTGATAACTAACACCATAAACCTCCTTGTTTAGGCGCAAATTACCTCTAATGAGCCTATTTTTGAATAGGTAAATTCGCTCAATTTTGTCCCATCTTATCGCAATCTAGCGAGAGAATTTAAAGTTTTCCTCTGCAAGATGGGGAAATTATTCAAAAAAATTAATGATATTCGCTAGCCCAGTCTTTTTACCGGATATTGTCCGTGATAGAGTTGAGAGGATATGCACCCTTATCGTTATTACTCTGATAATTACATTCACGCCATTTTGAAAAAAGTGAGAACCATTGCGCTGGTTGGAGCGAGTCCCAAGCAAAACCGTGATAGTTATCTATGCATGAAGTTTCTTCTAGAATTTGGTTACATAGTAATCCCGATAAATCCTCGTGAAGCGGATAATGTTATTCTTGGACAACGCTGCTATGCGCGGCTTAATGATGTTAGGGAGCGCGTCGACATGGTAGAAATTTTCCGAGATCCACAAGCAGTAATCGAGATTGTAGACCAAGCTCTGGATATGGACATTGATGTAATTTGGATGCAACTTGGCGTAATTAATTTAGAGGCGGAGCAGATCGCTTTGGCAGCCGGTATAAAAGTCGTTATGGATCGGTGCCCTAAAATTGAATTGCAAAAACTCAAGCAGTGATGCAACAATGTCTTTGGACAGGCGCTTGAGGGGAAGCGGTCAGATGTGCTCTGAGGCAAGTTGTATTTTCCCAACTCCCACAGCCCATTGAGCAGTAACAACTACAGCTGTGCTCAAAGAACAGTCAGGTAGATACTTTTTCACAGGTTCTGTGCAGATCAATCCAGTGTCTCGATTGACAGGATAAATAGCGATCTTGGATGCCGTGACGAAAATTATTTATTTGTTCTAAAGACATTTCATGACTTGCCGATGAACACCAAAGTACACCGGCGTTACGGTTATCGATTATCAATACATTTGACAGTTTTTTATGATCAACTTAAGAGTAGTGGCCTTCGTCACTGTAACTTTGTCGATGGGTTCTCTAAACGCATCCAGCTCACCGTCCATAGATCCATCTTTCCAAGCTTTAGTCGCCGAGGCGGAAGCTGGCAATGCCG
Organism: Porticoccaceae bacterium; assembly: GCA_964230135.1. Taxonomy (GTDB): domain Bacteria; phylum Pseudomonadota; class Gammaproteobacteria; order Pseudomonadales; family Porticoccaceae; genus HTCC2207. The sequence goes on from CAXRFT010000042.1 coordinate 36,397, forward strand.
CCGCGCAATTTTCCTTGGGATTGATATTTCATACTGGTCAGGGTACTGACAAAAATATCGAGAGAGCCATGTACTGGTATACCAAAGCAGCGATGCAGGGTTTTAGCGAGGCACAATTTCGCATAGGCCTGTTGTATGATAACGGCAGAGAAATCAGTGAAAATAATAACCAGGCCTTTAAATGGTACAGAAAAGCCGCGAAACAAGGCGATGCCGACAGTCAAGCCTTACTGGGTAAAATGTATTTCAATGGTGAAGGTGTGGAGCAGAGTGATATCAAAGCTTTCCTATGGTGGACACTTGCCAAGAGACTAGGATCCCAACAAGCCAAGGTGTTTGTCCGCGAAACCACCGGTGTTATCCGGCGCCACCACATTGCAGAAGCTCGGCAGCTCGCAGATCGCTGTCACCAGTCAGGTTATGAGCATTGCGAATGGTAAACTTAAATGAGATTCAATTTTGAATCCCGATTCACAAATCTCGTTTTACTCTCTTTTTGGTTGTTATGATCTCACTCTGTTGAAGTCGCTGATCGATTTCCTCTACTGACATGTAGTCCAAGTCCCAATGATTGCAAATGTCATTACGATACCGAGTGTGATTCTTATCCGTAGAGCATGACTTATCACGATTAAAGTAATCCAATAGCTTTTTACTAATCTTCATTCCCTCACCTCAACAGAAGAACTTAGGCTTCTAGCGAAAAAGAATTTCGAAACTATACCAGCCAGTCGCTGTCCTACAATGAAATTAACACTTAGTTCAGCGTATGTCGAGTTACGTCTATATATGAAAAAAATATCCAGTTTAGTAATCGGAGTTGGTCTCGCCGTCAGTCTTTTCGGTATCTTACTTTTTGGTGCCTCGATGGAGCGCGCATTAGTTTTGGTGGCATTTTGTGTGGCAGCAGGATTATCCCTTTTGCAACGTTGATGGAATCACGGCCAGTACTCGTTTAGATTGTTGCATCTCTTGGCGTCTATACTGCTCGGCGGCAGCGATTTCAAGGTCAACTGTTTCACGGAGTAAAAATTGGCGCTTTTTCATGCACCAATTGGGCGTATTGCACGTAACAGAGTTATGATGTGAAGGGCAATAAAGTATCGCGGTATGTATCGCGCCCTTGAAATATGAGCATCTGTACCCCATGTCTTAATTTTGACAGATAATAGATTTGAACTGTATGAGCAATGAGAATGATAACAACTGGCAGGACGGCGTTGGCGCAATTACGCAAGAGGCGCCGCCGAAACTCAAGAAGCCGAGAATGTATCAAGTGGTATTATTAAACGATGATTATACGCCTATGGAGTTTGTTGTTGCGCTCATAGAACAATTCTTTCACAAATCTAGAGAGAACGCGACGCAGATCATGTTAAAAATACATACCGAAGGGAAGGGCGTGTGTGGTGTTTACACGGAAGATATTGCGGAAACTAAAGCATCCATGGTCAATCAGTATTCTCAGGATCATGAACACCCACTGTTGTGCCAGACGGAGCCAGCGAACGATGAGGACTAGTAATGATAAGTAGAGAGTTGGAGGTTACGCTAAACCTTGCCTTTAAGACTGCGCGTGAGAAACGGCACGAGTACATGACCGTAGAGCATCTCCTGCTGGCCCTGCTTGACGACGCGTCTGCTGTAGCCGTACTAAAAGCTTGTGGGGCAAACATTACCTCTCTACGGGAAGATCTAAGTGAATTTATAGATGCCACGATACCGACTATTCCCGACACCAAACTTGAGCAGGAGACCCAGCCTACTCATGGTTTTCAGAGGGTTCTACAGCGAGCCGTGTTTCAGGTAAATTCCGCCAACCACAGCGAAGTCGTGGGAGCAAATGTTGTGGTGGCGATATTTAGTGAACAGGAAAGTCAGGCCGTATATTTTCTTCGATTACAGGATGTTGCAAGAATTGATGTGGTCAATTACATCTCCCACGGTATTTCTAAGTTTGCAGAAAACAATGACGGCCGCATCTCTGATCACGACCAGGACACTGATGAGAATTCTGAAGAGTCCAGCAAAAAGAGCTTGTTAAGCCAGTTTGCGGTTGACTTAAATGATCAAGCTCGACAAGGGCTGATTGACCCTCTTATCGGCCGTGATCATGAAATTGAGCGAGTGAGTCAGATAGTGATGCGACGGCGGAAAAACAACCCCTTGCTTGTCGGTGAATCCGGCGTCGGTAAAACCGCTATCGCAGAAGGTCTTGCCAAACTCATTGTTGAAGGAAAGGTCCCCACGCCCATGTTAGACAGCGTGGTCTACTCACTGGACATGGGGGCGTTACTCGCCGGCACAAAGTATAGGGGGGACTTTGAAAAACGATTCAAAGGATTGGTATCGGAACTGAAAAAGAAGGACAAGTCGATACTTTTTATAGACGAAATCCATACTATAATTGGTGCTGGCGCAGCTTCCGGTGGAGTAATGGATGCCTCCAATCTTTTGAAGCCATTGCTCAGCTCAGGGCAGTTGCGCTGCATTGGTTCAACCACTTACCAAGAATACAGAGGCATTTTTGAGAAGGATCATGCGCTGGCCCGACGGTTCCAGAAAATAGACGTGCCTGAACCGTCTATCGACGAAACATTTGAGATACTCAAAGGGCTCAAAACACGGTTCGAGGAGCACCACCAACTGCGTTTTACCAATCCGGCGCTTCGAGGCGCTGCCGAGCTATCAAGTCGGCATATCACGGATCGATTTTTGCCAGACAAGGCGATTGATGTGCTGGACGAAGCGGGTGCTTTTCAGAGACTGCAGCCTCAGTATAAGCGAAAGAAGACCGTGGGTTTGAGTGATATCGAGCTTGTCATATCAAAAATAGCTCGGATACCTGCGAAGAGCGTATCTGCTTCAGACAAAGTACAACTGAAAGATTTGGCGAATAACCTAAAAATGGTTGTATTTGGTCAAGATAAAGCGATTGATGCGCTTTCCACCTCTATTAAACTTGCGCGAGCGGGTCTCAGAGAGGGGAGTAAACCCATTGGCAGTTTCCTTTTCGCCGGTCCCACTGGGGTAGGTAAAACTGAAGTGAGTAAGCAGCTAGCCAATATATTGGGTATCGAGCTAATACGTTTTGATATGTCTGAGTACATGGAACGCCATACCGTATCTCGCTTGATCGGAGCACCCCCCGGCTATGTGGGATACGATCAGGGTGGATTGCTGACGGAGGCCGTTACAAAGCAGCCCCATTCAGTTATCCTCCTCGATGAAGTTGAAAAAGCCCATCCGGACGTATTTAACTTGCTCCTTCAGGTCATGGATCATGGAACGCTGACTGATAACAACGGTCGAAAGGCAGACTTCAGAAACGTTATTTTGATAATGACCACAAACGCCGGCGCAGAGGTGATGAGTAGATCTTCTATCGGCTTCTCTACTCAAGATCATCGCACCGATGGCATGGAAGCGATCAAGAAGATGTTCACTCCGGAGTTCCGCAACCGACTCGACAGTATTGTTCAGTTCGGCGAGCTGAGTATTGATGTCATTAAAACTGTAGTTGATAAGTTTTTGGTGCAGCTTCAGTCGCAACTCGATGATAAAAAAATATTCATTGAAGTGAGCGATGAGGCAAGGTTGTGGTTAGCCACTCATGGGTATGACCCAAAAATGGGTGCCAGGCCTATGGATCGGTTGATACAGGAGAAGATCAAGAAGCCACTTGCAGAAGAAGTGCTGTTTGGCGGTCTCGCCGAGGGAGGAGGTACCGCTTACGTTTCAGTGGAGGACGATCAGTTAGTGATCTCGACGTCTGTGGAAGAGGTAACGGTTTAGTTATTTGTGCCGCTCTTGGGCGTGGCAGGGTTATCGCTCTCGAAAGGTAATGCGACCTTTGGTGAGATCGTAAGGTGTCATTTCCACCTTTACTTTGTCGCCAGTCAATATCCTAATATAGTGCTTACGCATCTTGCCAGAGATGTGGGCGATGATGACGTGATCGTTCTCTAATTTGACCTTAAATGTTGTGTTGGGGAGTGTGTCGATGACTTCTCCGTCGAACTCGATGTGATCTTCTTTTGCCATAGGGTTTGCGGTTACCAGTAAAAAGGGCGCAGTGTGCCCTAAAACGCATCGTATAGCAAAGTCATTCGGCTAATATCCACATATTTTTGCTAAAAATCTCTATGGGTCGGTAATCTGCTTTGTAGTTCATTTTTTGACTATCTTTTATCCAAAATCCCAGATAGACATGCTCTAGCCCCATTCGTTGAGCTAAATTTATCTGATAGAGAATAGCAAATCTACCAAGGCTTCGGTCACATGATAATGGATCAAAGTAGGTATAAATCGCTGATAGGGATTGTGGCAATCTATCTGTCACAGCACACCCAATCAGTGTTTCACCCAGTCTAAACTCCAAAAATTGGGTTTCCTCGCGCTTGCTATTGATGAACTCGGAGAACTGACTTTCAGAGGGCGGATACATGTCTCCGTCGGCGTGTCGTAGGTTAATGTACTCAGCGTACAGGGGATAATGCTGGGTTAAATCGATGTATTTCTTTAGTTGAACAGAGATATCTTGGTTGCGCTTAATACAGCGTTTCTGGGATCTAGATGGCACAAAAGTCGACGTTGGTATGCGCACCGGAATACAGGCATTACACGTCTCACACATGGGCTTATACAGATAAGCACCGCTGCGACGGAAGCCCAGACTACTAAGCTTTTCGTAGTTGTCACTGGAAATTATTGTCTCTGGATCGACAAAGGCAGTTACGGCTTGCTGTTTTTTTAAGTAACTGCAGGGGTGGGGAGACGTCTGATACAGCTGAATGTGGTCGCTGGACATTATCTTCCCACCGAAAATGGTCTCGCGACATTAACCCACCAATTACTTGGGAAGTCCAGATTGTCGGGTAGCTCTGTGCTCTGCTCTCCCAGATCACTCAACTCGGTTAGAAACTCTTTCCGAGATATAGTGACGGCCCCGAGTGTGACTAAGTGGGCACTTTTCAGTTGACAATCAAGCATTTTCATATCGGTGTGTTGCATCAAACTTATCAAATACGCAATAGCTATTTTTGATCCGTTGCTGACTCGACTAAACATAGATTCACCGCAGAACACCTTACCCACGCTAACGCCATAGATGCCCCCGACTAACGAGCCATCATCCCAAACCTCCACTGAATAGGCCTTCTTATGGTGATGAAGTCGCTCATAAGCTTGAATCATATCCCCAGTTATCCAGGTTCCTCCATCATCTCGAGGTTCAGCACAGGCCCGTATAACTTTTTCAAATGCTCGGTTCAGAGTGATTTTGTAACGACCCTGGCGGAGAATCCGCCGCAAACTTTTTGAGATATGAAAATTATCACAGCGGATAACGCAACGATCGCTTGGACACCACCAGAGGATAGGCTGAGCCTCTTGGTACCAAGGGAAAATTCCCTTGGAGTAAGCACTCAGTAAGGTAGCAACATCCAAGTTACCGCCGACGGCCAGTAGCCCATCTGGCTCCTTCATGGCTGTAAAAGGACTGGGGAAACATGGATTCAGTGAGTCTAGGACCTCCAGTTTCATCGAAGCTCCGATGGTTTCTTACTGTCGAAAAAGGTGCATATCAATCATCCAAATAGCGCTCAGCATCAAGTGCCGCCATACAACCACTCCCAGCTGAAGTGACAGCCTGCCGATAGACATGATCTGCAACATCCCCAGCAGCAAATATCCCTTTGACACTAGTTTCTGTTGCGTTTCCTCTTAGACCACCCGCGATGGATATGTAGCCATCTTTCATTTCCAATTGGTTGGAAAAAATATCTGTATTTGGTTTATGTCCTATGGCAATAAACACGCCACTCACATCCAACTCAGATATTTCTCCGGTTCCCGAGGTTTCCAGCCTAATGGCATTGACGCCGGCTTCATCACCGAGAATCTCACTGAGATTTTGATTCCATATAATTGTGATATTGCCATTTTTTTCTTTTTCAAAAAGTTTATCTTGGAGCATCTTTTCAGCTCGTAATTTGTCGCGCCTGTGGATCAGTACAACCTCTGAACAGATGTTGGATAAATAGAGCGCTTCCTCAACGGCTGTATTGCCACCACCTACTACAGCAACTTTTTGATCTCTGTAGAAGAACCCATCGCAGGTTGCACAGGCCGACACTCCGCGCCCCATATAAGCTTCCTCACTTGGCAATCCTAAGTACTGTGCCGAAGCACCTGTAGCTATTATTAGAGAATCACATGAGTAGTGACTAGAGCCAAATAATTTAAAAGGCTTCTCGGAAAAATCTACCGAATCTATGTGATCGAAGACAGTTGCGGTGTCAAACCGTTCCGCGTGCTTTTGCATGCGTAGCATGAGATCTGGCCCCTGAACTCCCTCATCATCACCCGGCCAATTATCTACATCGGTTGTGGTAGTGAGTTGACCGCCTTGCTGTATACCAGTGATCACCACGGGAGATAAGTTTGCGCGAGCTGCATAGACTGCTGCGGTCCATCCTGCGGGGCCAGAACCGAGAATGATTAGTGGATGATGTTGAACGTCGGGCATAAGGAACCTTTGAGAAGATTAAATTAAAATGAAAAACCGAAGGTTTCTCGGTTGCGGATCGCTATAATAATAAAACATATGCCGTAGGCCAAATGCCTTTTTCATGTTTTTACTCTATACATTGCACTAGCCTGCGAGGTATTCTGTAGTTTAGCTCCGAATCGGCTACAATTGCCTACCGGAATAGAAAATGGGATCATTTTATCTTGGGTACCAGAGATAAAAATCAGTCTAAACAGGCGGTTAATGAAGCTCGCGGAAAACTTCTGCTGGCCGAGGGCGCGTTGATCAGCCTACTGGTGCTCTGTGTGATACTGTTTTTAGCGCTGCTCAGCTACTCGCCGGATGATCCGGGCTGGTCTCATACGGGGAACAGAGATCAAGTTACCAATCTTATCGGGCCAGCAGGTGCTTGGTTAGCTGACATTCTGTTTGCCCTGTTTGGCATAATGGCTTACCTTTTGCCCGTTCTGTTCGGTATTCGTGCCCTGCAAATTTTAAAGACCTACTTCCTTCGTGAAGCGGATCAGTTTGACTCACTGATTTGGGTTTTGCGTGTCGTTGGTTTTTTGCTGGTGATGATCAGTGCGACCTCCCTAGCAGATATCCAATATCAGCATGTCAGTAATCAATTTCCCGAGGGCATGGGCGGTATTCTTGGGAAATATACCGGTGATGCAATCATCTCGGTATTTAGTTATACAGGCAGCACTTTGTTACTGCTTGCTCTTTTTCTTTTTGGACTGACCGTTTTTACAGATATTTCTTGGATCCTGTTAATTGATCGATTGGGATCAATTACATTGATGGCAGTATCATCTCTGAACCAGTGGAATAGTCGCCGTCTGATGGTTAAGAAAGAGCGTGCCAAAGTCAGAGAAGCTCAATCGAAGCGCTTAGAAAAAGTAGAAACCGCTGTGCGCAAGCAAAAAACTCGCGTGCCACCACCAATTCAAACAGCGGTGTCAGCTCAACCTCAAAGTCCGAGAGTGCTCAAGGAAAAACAGCAAAAATTGTTTGACGATAGTCAGATGCTTGGCTCATTACCGCCGATTAACTTGCTTGATACGCCCAATCAGGAATCTACGAAAGGTTACTCCGCTGATTCGCTGGAGCATTTGTCACGACTGCTGGAGCTTAAATTACAGGACTTTGGCATCAGTGTCGAAGTCACTGAGGTGCTCCCAGGACCGGTGGTGACTCGGTTCGAAATTCAACCGGCACCGGGGGTCAAGGTCAGTCGCATCAGTGGATTGGCCAAGGATCTAGCACGTTCGATGGCGGTAATCAGCGTTCGTGTCGTGGAAGTGATTCCCGGTAAGTCAGTCGTTGGAATAGAGATTCCCAATGAAAAGCGTGAAATGGTGCGGCTCAGTGAGGTGCTGTCCTCTGATGCCTATGATCGTTCGAACTCGCCTTTGACCTTGGCCTTGGGCAATGATATCGCTGGTATTCCTATAGTGGCCGATCTTGCTCGTATGCCGCACTTATTGGTTGCTGGCACCACCGGATCGGGTAAATCAGTGGGTATTAACGCAATGTTGCTCAGTTTGTTGTTCAAAGCATCTCCTGAACAAGTAAAACTCATCCTGATTGATCCGAAGATGCTTGAATTATCTATTTACGATGACATACCCCATTTGTTGACGCCGGTGATCACTGACATGAAGGATGCCGCCAGTGGTCTACGCTGGTGTGTTGGCGAAATGGAACGGCGCTACAAACTTATGGCCGCTCTGGGCGTGCGCAACATCGCTGGTTACAATCGCAAGATTGAGGATGCCAACAAGGCGGGTAATCCCATCGTAGATCCCCTTTGGGTTTTTGACCCCAGTGATGTTGGCTGGGATGATCAGGAGGAACCACCAAAGGCACCAACTCTCAGTTCTCTGCCCTATATTGTAGTTGTTATCGACGAGTTTGCCGACATGATGATGATAGTTGGCAAGAAAGTTGAACAGCTAATCGCTCGAATAGCACAAAAGGCGCGTGCTGCGGGTATTCATCTAATTTTGGCAACGCAGAGACCATCGGTGGACGTAATTACCGGCTTGATCAAAGCCAACGTACCTTCACGTATAGCGTTCCAAGTGTCCTCAAAAATTGACTCCCGAACTATTCTTGATCAGGGTGGAGCGGAGCAACTTCTCGGTCATGGTGATATGCTCTATCTGCCACCTGGCACCAGCGTTCCGGAGAGGATACACGGTGCCTTTGTCGATGACCATGAGGTGCATAAGGTGGTGGCAGACTGGAAACGTCGAGGTACGCCTGATTATTTGTCAGAGATTACCGACGAAGTTTCAGTGTCCAGTATTTCAGTGCCAGGTTATGACGCGAGCGATGATAGTAGCTCAGAGGACTCTGAGTTGGATCCACTCTATGATGAGGCTGTCGTTTTTGTTCTCGAAAGTCGCAAGGCCTCCATCTCATCGGTACAGCGAAAGTTACGAGTGGGATATAACCGAGCTGCAAGACTCATAGAACAGATGGAAGCCAGTGGCGTAGTCAGTCCTATGAGCTCCAACGGTAGTCGAGAGATATTGGCGCCGAATAATAATTGAGATTCAGATTTATGCGTTCTAATTGCAAACAATGGATCGCCTTACTTGCAATATTTTGTATTGTGGGTGGTACGGTGGCAGCTGATATAAAGGCGGAAATGAGTTTTCAGCAACGCCTAGCTCATATTCAAAGCATCAATGGGCGGTTCACGCAAAAATCATTCGATATCGACGGGGTGGAAATTGATACGTCCGAGGGCTCCTTCTCCGTCGCAAAGACAGCAAAAATTTTGTGGCAAGTGGAATCACCCATGGCACAACAAATTGTCTCAAATGGCTCGTTGCTGTGGATATACGATCCCGATTTAGAGCAGGTGGTCATTGAAACTGTGAGCGACAAGCTTGAGCTTACGCCGCTGGGCCTATTTAATCAAAATTCAGATCAGATTGAAGCCCGCTATAGCGTCAGCGAGCGACATACAGATGCCGGTACCATTGAATATCACTTGAGTGCCCGCGATCAGAGTGCGCTTTTCAAGACCATGGTTATCAGTTTTGTTGATGAAGCCCCCATCTTTATCTCGCTGGTTGACAGCTTTGGGCAAACAACGGATATTGCGTTTGAGGGGGTTGATCTCAATCTGACACTTGAGGATTCAGTCTTTGAATTTTCCATTCCCGACGGTATTGATGTAATCCGTAATGACCGATGATTTATTTGCCCAAAATGGTTACCAACCTCTAGCTTCACGTTTGCGACCCAAGTCTTTGGATGAATTTTTTGGTCAGCAACATCTAGTCGGGGCGGGTGAGCCACTGCGCGAGTTAATCGAACGAGGAACACTGCACTCGATGATCTTTTGGGGCCCTCCCGGGGTTGGTAAAACTACTTTGGCAAAATTACTTGCGGCTAGTGTCGATGCGCATTTCGAGGTTCTTTCGGCGGTGCTTTCGGGTGTCACGGATATTCGGAGGGCCATCGCTAAAGCGCAAGAGCAACGAGATCTGCAGGGCCGCAAAACTATTTTATTTGTCGACGAAGTTCATCGCTTTAACAAATCCCAGCAGGATGCATTTTTGCCGTTTGTGGAAGATGGCACAGTTATTTTTGTGGGTGCCACCACCGAGAATCCCTCGTTTGAATTGAATAATGCACTTCTGTCAAGATGTCGAGTCTATGTACTCAAATCGTTATCACATGATGATCTTGTGGAGGTGCTATCTCGTGGCTTAGCCAGTTATGAGCTAGGGTCCAAGAAGCAAAAAATCACGATTGATAAAGATGCATTAGGTGTTTTAGTCAATGCGGCAGACGGAGATGCGAGGCGCTCACTAAATCTGCTTGAAATTGCCATCGATTTACTCGATCTATCTGAACAGGCGCCAACTATAAATATTAAGATTACCGAACAAGTTGTGCAGGGCAATACTCGACGATTTGATAAACAGGGCGACTATTTTTACGATCAAATTTCTGCCTTGCATAAATCTATTCGTGGATCAGCGGTAGATGCCAGTCTTTACTGGCTCTGCCGCATGTTAGACAGCGGTTGCGACCCTCTTTATCTGGCGCGTCGCCTGGTGCGTATTGCCAACGAAGATGTTGGCAATGCTGACCCCCGCGCTCTCGAAATAGCGCTTAATGCGTGGCAAGTGCAAGAGCGGCTGGGAAGCCCGGAGGGAGAACTGGCTCTCGCTCAAGCTGTGGTCTATATGGCGGTGGCGGCAAAGAGCAATGCAGTATACAAAGCTTTCAATGCAGTGATGAAAGACATCAAATCGCTGCCTAGTTATGAGGTGCCGAAACATTTGCGCAATGCGCCCACCGATCTGATGAAGGACCTAGATCATGGAAAGAGCTATCGCTACCCTCATGATGAAGACGAAGGCTATGCTGCCGGCGAGAACTACTTTCCAACTGAGCTCCAAGGAAAGCAATATTATTTCCCTGTGGATCGCGGCCTGGAGCAAAAAATTGCTGAAAAATTGCGTCATCTGAGAGCCAAAGACCAATCGGCATAAAGCTAAAATATAGAATTCTGTTTACATAGGCGGGTAAATTCAGATAAATACTATCAGCGCTATATTCGTCGCTGGAGATTGCATATAATTGCGGCTTTTTATTTGGGGCGGGATTCTATGCAGTGGCTCGCAATTGCTCTGGGAGGTGCCATAGGTGCCGTGGCGCGATATGGTATAACCCTTTTTTTGTCACCCAGCAACAATGGTCAGTTGCCGATGGCTACTATTCTCGCCAATGTGCTGGGCAGCTTTCTTGTCGGTGTGGCCTATGTTTTGATGGTTGAGAGAGGGGGGATTCCGGTGCCGGCGAGAGATATGTTGATGATCGGATTTCTCGGTGCTTTCACCACTTTTTCTGCATTCTCTCTCGAGACGTTATTGCTATGGCAAGATGGTCATGTTTCGATGGCATTGCTATACCTATTTTTGACTTTTGTTTTGTGTCTGCTGGCCGTTGCTTCTGCGGTTTGGCTGACACGATTACTTTAAGGATTACACTATGATTGACCCCAAACTCCTCCGTTTAGATTTGGACACCACTGCTGATCAGCTCAAAATAAAAGGCTATCATCTGGATTGTGACGCCTTCAATACTCTAGAAGCAGAGCGCAAGCGGTTACAGCAAGTGGCTGAAAAATGTCAACAGGAGCGAAACACTTACGCAAAATCTATGGGCAAATTGATCGCCGATGCAAAAGCCAATGGTGATGATATTGCACCGCTCAAACAGCGAGGTGAAACGCTAAAAAATGCGTCTGCTGAGGCTGATCACGCGCTGACTCTGGTGCAAGATCAATTGGATAAATTGCTTCAAGAAATACCTAACATACCTCATGAGACAGTTCCCGAGGGTGCAAGTGAAGACGACAATGTTGAAATTCGCCGATGGGGCGAAGTCAAAGAGTTCAACTTTAAGGTCAAAGACCATGTTGATCTTGGTGCCGATCTGGATGCAATGGATTTTGATCGTGCGGCAAAAATTACCGGGACGCGTTTTTCTCAGCTCCGTGGCGGGCTGGCGAGCCTGCATCGTGCATTGATTCAGTTTATGCTCAACACCCATATTAACGAGCATGGTTACGAAGAAGTCTATGTGCCCTTTATCGTTAACCGAGAGTCCTTGTTTGGTACAGGTCAATTGCCCAAATTCGAGGAAGATTTGTTTAAACTGGATGATGAACGGGGTTTTTACCTTATTCCCACCGCTGAAGTACCAGTTACCAATATCCATCGCGATGAAATTGTTGATCATCTTCCAATAAAGTACGTGGCTCATACTCCCTGTTTTCGCAGTGAAGCTGGATCTTATGGCCGCGATACCAGAGGGATGATCCGACAGCATCAATTTGAGAAAGTAGAGTTGGTCCAGTTTGTAAGACCCAATGAATCCTGGGATGCTCTAGAGCAACTGGTTGGCCACGCCGAGACAATTCTACAGAAACTCAACCTTCCCTACAGGACGGTCACACTGTGCGGCGGCGATCTCGGGTTTACAGCGAGCAAAACGTACGATATTGAGGTTTGGCTGCCATCCCAGGAAAAATATCGCGAAATTTCCTCCTGTAGTAATTTTGGTGACTTTCAAGCGCGACGTATGAAAGCCCGTTATAGAAACCAACAGGGTAAGCCGGAGTTGCTACATACCCTTAATGGTTCCGGATTGGCGGTGGGTCGCACACTGTTGGCGATTATGGAAAACTATCAACGAGAGGATGGATCTATAGAAATTCCTCAGGTTTTACAGCCCTACATGGATGGCATTCAGTCTATAACTCCCTGAATGCTAAACCGCTTCCACTGACCACGAGAGATAGTTATGTCTAACCGCCAGCATTTTGATCTATTTGTTATCGGCGCCGGCTCCGGCGGCGTTCGGGCCGCTCGTATGGCGGCCTCTCAGGGAAAAAAAGTTGCTATCGCAGAGGATCGTTATCTAGGAGGTACCTGTGTCAATGTTGGCTGTGTACCAAAAAAATTGTTTGTCTATGCCTCACAGTTTCCTGAATTGTCTGAGGCAAGCAAGGGTTTTGGGTGGTCGGTGGACAAAACCCCAACCCTAGACTGGACCACCCTTCGAGATCGAAAAACCGCAGAAATTGAGCGACTTAATGGCATCTATCAGCAGCTTCTAGATAGCAGTGGTGCCACCCTCTTAAATGGTCGAGCTCGTATTCAAGATAGGCAAACTGTGCAAGTCAATGATGAGTTATACTCAGCTGACACAATTCTCATCGCTACCGGAGGTTGGCCCTTCGTTCCTGAATTCCCCGGTAGTGAACATGTGCTGACATCCAATGAGATGTTTTACCTCGATCAATTGCCCAAGTCTGCTGTTGTGGTGGGTGGGGGCTATATAGCAGTGGAATTTGCAGGGATTTTGAATGGTCTAGGGGTGGACACTCATTTGATTTATCGTGGTGATCAGCTACTTAAAACCTTTGACAGAGAAATGAGTGACAAAATCACAGAAGGTATGACTCGTAAAGGCATCAACATTCACTTGGAAACGCAGATTACAGCGATTCAAGCGCAAAATGAAGGTTTCAACATCGACTTCCTCTCAGGCAACTCGATGCGCGCAGATTTGGTGCTCTATGCCACTGGCCGAATCGCAAATACTGCCGATCTTGGATTAGAGAATACCTCAATTCGCCTGCGTCATGACGGTTCCATTCCGGTTAATGATAGCTTTCAAACACAAGAACCGACCATTTACGCGTTGGGCGACGTGATCGATCGTGTTCAGCTCACTCCCGTCGCTATTCAAGAGGCAATGGTACTAGTGGATCATCTCTATGGCGACGGCACAGCGACAATTGATTACAACAACATACCCACCGCTGTGTTCTGTCAGCCAGAATTTGCCACCGTGGGGCTTAGCGAAGAAGCGGCTCGATCCCGCTATGAGCATATCAGCGTCTACACAGCGGATTTCAAGCCGATGTTACAGACACTTGGTGGCGGCAGTGATCGGATTAGTATGAAGCTGATTGTCGACCTATCCACCGATGAGGTGGTTGGTTGTCACATGGTGGGAGATCATGCTGCTGAAATTATTCAAGGCATCGGTATTGCCATCAAAGCCGGCGCGACCAAGGCACATTTCGATGCCACCATAGGAATTCACCCGTCTGCGGCGGAAGAATTTGTCACTATGCGTCAACCAAGGGATTAAAATTGGCCCTTGGCCCGTTCCAACAAACTCAGGCCGAGAAACTTGAGGTCGGCAAGACTCTTTGAGGCATCTCCTGGCTTATCTTGAACAACAACCAGCAGTAGTGCATGGGTCATTTCCAACCATTGTCGCCCTAATCTCGTCAACTCAGCCTGGTTGTCGGCGATTTCTAGCCGTCGAAACATTCTCTCCATAGCGGCAATAATGGTCTGATCATGCTGCCAATCCAATGCTTTGAGCTCTGGCACGCCAGACATCGCTTGAACCAAGGGTAAAAGACCCTCCTGATTTTGATAAGTGACTAGCATTCTATCTATGGCAATATCGACAAACTTCTTAATACTCAGCTGCTCAATCTTGTGATTTTCAAGCTCGGTGAGACCTATATCCATTTCACCCAGCCAACGTTCTGCCAGTGCATGTAGAATGGCGTATTTATTTGGGAAATAATGATAGAGAGTACCCACAGAGACACCCACGGTTTTGGCCACCAAAATGGTGGTTAAATCGTCCTGACCGACATCGTCAAGCAATTCAGCGGTAACCCGCAATATGTCTTCCCGCCGAGCCTGAGCGCGTTTCTGTACTGGGGTTGTTCGTGGTGTAAGTTTTCTCACTGTACCCATGGCTAAACCTTAAAATCTATCTCGCAGAGAGTAGTAGAGCATGCCCGCCACCATTCCAGGCCAACGCAGCAGGGTGCCGCCGGGGAATTTAGAATTGCTCAGTTGAGACATCAGATCAAACCGCTCAAGTTTGCCTGAGATGGCCTCAGCCACTAACTTTCCAGCAAAGGTCGCTGTGGGCACGCCATGACCTGAGTATCCCTGCATATACCATATATTGTCCTGTATTCGACCGAAATCTGGCAGTCGGTTCATGGTGATAGCCAGTGTACCGCCCCAACCGTAATCAATCACTGTATTCGCAAGTTGAGGATAAATCTGTAGCATATACTTACGCACAAAGCTTTTTATATCGGAGGGAAAATTGCGTCGATAGTTTTCACCGCCGCCGAAGATAAGTCGATTGTCGGCGGACAAACGCCAATAATTAATCACAAAGCGACTATCGGCAAGAGAAGTATCCTTTGGGATCAAACTTTTAGCTAACTCTGTCGAAAGAGGTTCTGTGGCGATAACAAAATTATTAATGGGCATGATATTACCATTAATTCTGGGTTCTAAGCGTTCAATGTAGGCATTACAGGCCAAAATCAGCTCACTGGTAACCACTGAGCCCTGTGCTGTATTTACCCTCAAAGGCGCACCACCATAGGACTCAACCCGGGAATGCCGATAGATTTTTACCCCAGCATCAACTGCGGCTTTGGTTAAACCCAGCGCGTAGTTTAACGGATGCAAGTGGCATGATACTTTGTCCCAAAGGCCACCGTAAAAATTTTGGCTACCGACAAAATCAGTTAACCGGTCAGCGTTGATGTATTCCATCTGTTCAAAGTTATAGCGTTTTGACAGAAACTCTATCTCATGTTCGAGGTCTGCACAGAGCTTACTTTTATGCGCTAAGTGAACATCACCCTGTTTCAAATCGCATTTAATGTCATGGCGATGGATTAACGACTTCACTGTATCTACTGCTTCCAGTCCCATCTCCCAGAGTAGGGTGGCTACTTCAACTCCAAAACGATTTTCCAAATCCTCTTGGTCCGCCCTCTGGCCAATACCAACATGGCCGCCATTGCGCCCAGAGGCTCCGTAGCCTGGTGTTTCCGCTTCTAGGATAATGACGCGGTAGCCACGCTCCGCGAGGTGGAGGGCTGATGATAGGCCGGTATAGCCAGCGCCGATGATACAAATGTCGGCAGTTTCTTCGCCAGTCAACCGAGGAAATTCAAACTGATAAGCAGCAGTGGCCGCATAGTAGGAATCCATCGCTCAATCCTTAATTAATGCCAGAATTGACATTATGTTCTTTTTGAACAATAATTCAACTATATTTGAATAATAATTCAACTTTTTGCAACAGGACTATCTGCTCATGGCAACTCACAGCGACATAGAAAATTGGTTAACCGACAATAAAATCACCGAAGTCGAGTGCTTAGTTCCGGATATGACCGGCAATGCCCGAGGTAAATTTATTCCGGCGAAAAAATTTCTTAAAGAAGACAGTCGACTCCCGGAGGGCATTCTGGCGCAAACTGTCACTGGGGAGTACTCTGAGGACTTTTGGGAGCTTTTGGATACCATTGACGGTGATATGCTGCTGGAGCCTGATCCAAATACCAAGCGGCTAGTGCCCTGGGCCAATGAGAGCACCGGTCAAATTATTCATGACTGCTTCACTAAAGGTGGAGAGCCACACCCATTCTCTAGCCGCAACGTGCTCAAGCGAGTGTTAGCACTGTACGAGGAAGCTGGGCTAAAACCCGTCATAGCGCCGGAGATGGAGTTTTATCTGGTGGAGAAAAACCCCAATCCTGGTATGCCATTGAAGCCGCCAGTAGGCCGCTCAGGGAGACCAGAAACCGCTCGGCAGTCCTACAGCATTGACGCTGCTAATGAGTTTGAGTCCTTCGTTGAGGGAATGTACGGTTATTGTGATGCTATGAACTTGGATATCGATACCCTGATTCATGAGTCTGGTGCGGCTCAGCTAGAGGTTAACTTCATTCATGGCGACCCCCTTGATCTCGCTGATCAGGTATTTATCTTTAAGCGCACAGTACGTGAAGCTGCGCTGAAGGATGGTATCTACGCTACCTTTATGGCAAAACCCATGGCCTCGGAGCCGGGTTCCGCCACTCATATTCATCAAAGTATTCTGGATTCCAACACAGGTGACAATATATTTGCCAATGCTGACGGTGAGTACAGTGAAACATTTTTTCATTATTTGGGGGGATTGCAGAAATACACGCCTCTGGTGATGAGTCTGTATGCGCCGAATGTCAACTCTTACCGTCGCTTCACACGGGAGATTTCCGCGCCGATCAACCTCCATTGGGGGTTTGATAATCGAACCACAGGCCTGAGGATACCTGATGCTTCAGCAAAAAATTATCGTATTGAAAACCGCTTCCCCGGCGCTGATGTAAATCCTTATCTTGCCATAGCGGCCACTTTGGCCTGCGGCTATCTCGGAATCAAAAACAAGATTCAGCCTTCCGAACCCCATGATGGTAACGCCTATGATTTAGAGTTCGATGTACCCAGAACTCTTGAGGAGGCTCTGCGTGGCCTGCATGAGGACGAGGATATTGTCGATATCTTTGGAGAGAAATTTATTGAGCTCTACATATCCATGAAATTAGTGGAGTTTGAAGAATTCAACCAGGTGATTTCATCCTGGGAGCGAGAACATCTCCTGTTAAATGTTTAGATTAATGTTCACATGAACCTTTTTTTTATCTATTTAAAGCGGTTGCAGGGGCCTAGACAAGCAAATTACACTAATTGCTGTTGTGCTTGGGAAGGACGATTAAAATGAAGGTAAAACTTATGGCGGGTGCCTTGGGTGCCGAGGTTCTCGGAGTCGATCTGACCCAACAGACCGACATCAGTACCTACCATCGCATTCGCGAACTGCTGGTGGAGCACGAGGTGCTCTTTTTCCGAAATCAAGATATCACTGCAGCACAACAATATGCATTGGCGGCGTCTTTTGGCCCTTTGCAGACTCATCCGGCCTACGACACAGTGGAGGGGTTTCCAGAAATTAACATTTTGGAAAGCACCGCGGATAAACCGAGTAAGATTGAGTGCTGGCACAGTGATATGACTTTTCGTGAACACCCTCCCATAGGCACCGTGTTGCGTTCAAAGGTTATTCCAGAAAGGGGCGGGGACACTCTTTGGTCCAGCATGACCAGCGCCTATGACGCGCTGTCCCAGCCAATGAAGACTTTTTTATCTGGACTGCATGCGGTGCATGATTTTTGTCATGGATTTCGCGAGAGCTTGGCAGAAGAGGGCGGTAGGGAGCGCCTTGCGCAAGCGGTTGCCGATAACCCTCCGGTAACACACCCGGTGATATGCACGCATCCTGAGAGTGGCAAAAAAGTGATTTTTGTCAATGCGTTGTTTACCACACACATCGTCGGTTTAAGTCCCGCGGAAAGTGCCAGCATACTCAGCTTTCTCTATGAGCATATTAAAACACCGGAATTCACCTGCCGATTCGCCTGGGAAGAGAACTGTATTGCTATATGGGACAACCGCAGTACCCAGCATAAACCTATCAATGATTATTTTCCTGCCCACCGGCGACTTGAGCGCATTGTCATCGATGGCGACAAGCCATACTAATCTGCTAAAAAATCAATCATCCACTGAGTAACAGCGAGATGATCAGTGGCTACAGAGAGCGATGCCACAGCCTGATTAAAGCTCTCTGGTGGATAAACTTCTTGCCGCAACTGGAAGAGCGCACTGGCGTATTCATGGGAAAACTCGGGATGTCCCTGAAAGGTTAAAATGTGGTTGCCTAATGTCGTCATCGCGATAGGGCAATCAGGGGTCGAGGCCATCACAAGACTTCCAGTGGCCGGCTCTATCACTTGATCTTGATGGCTATAAAGCAACTGAAATGAGCCCTCACTGGGGAGGTTCGCGCGACTATTGGGGTTGAAAAATGCTTCAATAACACCAATTTTCCAGCCCTGATCTGCTTTGGCAGCCAGGCCGCCAAGTGCTTGTGCTACCAGCTGATGACCAAAACAAATACCGATAAGTTTCTTTTCGTTGCGGTGACACTGCTGGACGAATTGACTCAGAGGCTGGATCCAGGGAACTTCGTCATAAACACCGGTTTTGCTCCCCGTAATAAGATAAGCATCCTGCGCATCAATATCATCGGGTAATTCCCCTCGATTACTGAGATAGGTGGTGAAAACCATCTCAACCTTTTTGTTATCGGGTCGAGCTTGATTCGCAGACAAGAACAAGCTTTCAAACATCTCTGGGTATTCGCCAAAGTCTCCGACGAGCTCGGGTCGGACATCATCGGTGCGGAGTATACCGATACTCAATGTCATTGTAATTCCTTAATTAATTCTGTTTGGCTAAATAGGCTGCTAGATCGCGCTTGATCTCTGGTCCATAGAGGTATAGTCCGATTATATTGGGTACTGCGATAAGAAACACCATGGCATCGGAAAAATCCAACACTGCGGATAGTTTAATCATGCAGCCAACGCAAATAAAGGTGCAAAATATGGTTTTAAACACCAGTTGAATCCGCGGATCTTCACCAAACAGATAAGTCCAACCTTTGAGGCCATAATACGCCCAGGCGATGCTGGTGGAGAATGCAAAAAGTACCGCCGCTATGCCAATGGCGTAGGGCGCCCAGGGCAGGTGGTGGGCGAAGGCAGCAGATGTAAGGCCAATGCCTTCAATTGATCCGTCCACAAGGCCGTTGGGATAGGCAGTGGTAACAATCACTAAGGAGGTCAGGGTACATATGACCATGGTATCTGCAAAAGGCTCCAGTAGCGATACCAAACCTTCAGTAACCGGCTCTTTGGTTTTTACCGCCGAGTGAGCGATAGAGGCAGAACCAATGCCAGCCTCATTGGAAAACGCCGCACGTTGAAAACCAATGATCATTGCTCCAATCATGCCTCCAGTGACACTTTCGCTAGCAAAGGCGCTGGAGACAATGAGTCTGACGGCGGCAGGTATATGCTCGGCGCTGTAACCAATGACCACGACGGCGAGAAAAATATACAAAACTGCCATAAACGGAACTATGCGTGATGCGGCCCTGGCAATTGAACGAATACCGCCAATGATCACTGCACCTATGGCCCCGGCCATGAACAATCCGAATAGCCAGCCTCGATCAGCAAAAATACTCGCCTTACCACCGGTGATATTGAGCGTCTGGACATACGCCTGATTTGACTGGAACATGTTTCCAATTCCAAAACAACCAATAACCAAGGCCACCGCATAAAAGCTTCCCAGTAGTCTGCCCATTTGAGGCCAACCTCTGTCGAGAAGATAGCGCTCTAAATAGTACATGGGGCCACCGGAAACGGAGCCATCCGGGTTGGTTCGACGATATTTTACCCCTAAGGTACATTCCACAAATTTCGTCGACATACCTAAAAAGCCTGCCATAAACAGCCAAAAAGCCGCCCCTGGGCCACCCATTGTGATAGCGACGGCAACACCGCCAATATTACCGACGCCGACGGTGCCAGAGACTGCTGTAGATAACGCCTGAAAGTGAGTAATTTCACCCGGGTTATTGTCGTTGCTTTGGTTACCGCGGACAATGTTAATGGCCCGTGAAAAACCACGGAGATTGATAAAACCCAGATAAAAGGTGAAAAATACTGCTGCCGTAATTAACCACAGCACAATTATCGGGAAACCTTGGCCAAAAATCGGTAACTCGGCAAAAACAAGATCAGAAAGGGCTTCTGCTATGGGCCTAACATGATGGTCGATCTGTTGGTCTATTGCCATTAAGCACCTATCCGTTTTTTATTAATTTGATAGATAAAAAATAAATTACATTAATAAAAATACATAAGTTATTGATTATTAAATTCATACTTTGCGCTTTTCTCCCGATTGAGCGCGCTCTTTCATGTCCGATTGAATATAGACCTGATCGGTGGTGCCCATACTAGCATGACCGAGATCATCTGCCATATGCTTCAGCGGCCGCGTCGCTATGTCCTGAGACGCTCCTGTGTGTCTCAACCAATGAGTAGTAGCCTCGCGCAGTGTAGCGGCTTCTTCATTAAATCCCTCTGAGCGCATACGCTCGTAGCCCAAATCAAAACCCTGTTGCACAATGCGCCGCAATTGACGAGACGTCATACCACCAGCGCCGCGAGTTTTGGCCACCAACGCAGAATTAGCGCCAAAATCCGGGTTTAGTTCGGCTCGATAGGCTTGATAGCGATGTATATAGCTTGAGAGGGCGCTTGGAACCGACACATCCCGAACCTTATTTCCTTTGCCAAGCACCTTTAACCAGTGATTGCCGTCATTATCGCGCCAGAAATGTTTCCAAGCGGGCTGCCAATTGGCGCGCTCTGACAATTCTGACACCCTTAAATACAGCGTCTTTAACATAGCGATGATGAACAGCGTTCGCTCATGAAGTGCGTCTTTGTCCGCTGCGAGTTCAACACTCTCTAGCACAACTTCCCACTGAAGATCGGATAAGCGTTTGATACTCTTCGAGGTTTTTCCTTTTATTAGGTAGGCTGACTGCTTGCGAATAGCAGGAATTGGGTTTCCAAACGCATAGCCTTCGTCAGTGAGATAGTCGTAAAAACAGGAAATCGCCGAATAACTTATTTTCATTGCCTCATGACTTAGCCGATGACCATCCGTTGTAACCTTAATTTGCTGTCCCTCGGCGAGAGCCTCGGCCCGATCTTCCTTGGCAATTTTTGCTGCAAATGGACGCCACTCTGGATTTTGCACATAGTCGCCATTGACCATCTTAAAGCGATCCTGCACGGAAGCTGCCACCCAACTTGAATTGGGCGCATTGACGAAATCAAAATAAGCTTCCAAATCGGGTCTCTTTAACTGAATCACGCTTTTATTAGCGATAGTCCATGCCCACAGTAACAGACGCTCAACCTCGTTCCGGTAGGTTCTAAAAGTAGCTTCTGACTTTCGACTGTAGCTCTTTAAAAAGGATTGGGTGTGCAGTGCATCGTCACGTACCTCTGGTATGTCTTTACTGCGCGCGACAATGAACTGTTTTGAATCTGGGTAGTCGTCGAACATAGCCATGCCCATGGGAAGGCGTACGAATTTCTTATGTGCGTCAAACAAAGGCGTTGCATTAAATTTCTTTACCATCGCTTTGAGCCGGATTTATTACTGATTTAAACAATAGGCTACTGTATCAGGCTAGAGAACTCCTGTCTAACTATGTCCACTAATTAAGATTATCGGACTTAATTTGACATGAAGAGCCACCCCTTTCCACTTATAAAAAAACCAATTTATCTAGAGCAAAAAAATTCAAAAAACTTATAATTCGACGGAGGTTTGTAAATATCCCATCATTTAGATGACTAAAAATCTCTAGCGCCGAAAAACCCTTGCTCACACACCTACCATATGTTCATACAATTGGGTTATGCAACGTAATATGAGCAATATTTCTCATTCGCAAAAAATATTCCGCATTTCATCGTGGTCGCCTTCCGTTGAATCCCACAATTTGTTGAGCAGCTTCCTAAAATCGGTGGTGCCTGTGTGACTCCTCGATAAATACCCGCGGCTATTTCCCTCCTCATCTTGCACTTTCAAGCCAGGACCATCGGTTGAAAACGGTGAGTCACCCGTGCTCGGATTTCCGATACCGTGCTTACTCCATAGAGATTGAGCACTGTATCTGTTGCCAAATGTGCCGAACTTGTTACACACCGATGTACCGTTAAATTTGTGACAGTCAAGACATCCGTAAAATTTGTCACTATCTGAATAAAGCAACAGATCCGCAGATACATTCACAGAAAACCCGAATAAACACAAAATCAATCCCTTCATTGTTGATCTCACCGTAATTTAAAAAGCTCAGTTATGTTAAATCACCGTAGCAATTGCCTGCACCATAACGCTTGCAGCCACCATTCTGCACCACTGCTATTGGATCTATTGATTTGCATTATAGTGGCCGGATCACGTCCATCAAGTGCATTAGTGCAATTGGGGCTTAACCTCGAGATGCCGATGGTGTCGACCCTGGCAGTTCATAAATTACTAAACCCGCTGAGAAGTAATTTGAGCGCAAGACTTTTATCAAAGGCTGTCCAAGGGGACAGTAGATGTTATCAATAATTACATTTACATTAACTACATTGATGGAAATTATCTTCCACTCAATTGGTTTATTTATTTGAGAGGTTTAATTCGATGGCCCCAGTAACCTTAAATGATTATTTTGATTTAAATTTTGTGCGTTACTGTCGATATCCACAACGTAGATCAGAGCGTTGATCGGAACCATAGTTGAGTGTACAGCCGTTGAAGTACGGAGTAGATTTGCAAATAATAGAAGAGGATGTTTACGATGTCAGATGAAAAGGTGAGCGTTTTTACGTGGATCTTCATCGTCGTTATGATCAGCTGTACTGCAGGTGGTTTTTTCGCTATTGGTGCTTTCGATGAGGGTGTTTCCGCAGAAGAATTGATATCGCGGATCGAAAGTGAGCAAGCGTCTGAAGCCAACGCTGTCAAAGGCCTAACATCCGATGGATCAGGGTCGGTCACCGTTACGCGTGATCCTGAGATGTACAGCGACATCTATTACATCCTTGAAGAGCCGCTTTTAGCAAATGTCAACGGATCACAAAAATATATTCAGGCCAAGGTTGCCCTACTTATCGAGGATACAGAGAAGTCTGTAATAACCTCCCATATGAGTGAGCACAATTTTGCTATACGTAATGCTCTGCTAGAAGTTCTCTCTGCACAACCGGAGGAGCAGATGATGGACCCGCAATGGCGTGTCAATCTGCGCGCGGAGCTGCGTCAGGCAGGAAACTCCGTAATAGAACCTAGAACGGGACGTTCAGAGATAAAAGACGTGTTCTTCTCTCAGTTCGTCGTTCAATAGCTAAACTCGACTGCACTTCCGGTTTTTCCCAATTGCGAGACTGCCGGTTCTGTCATGGTTTGTTTTAGCATATCCAAAGCACTAACCCCTCTATACCCATAGAACGTTAACCTATTTCTCAGTTAAGCAGTTTCCATGTTGAGCAGTTCTGTTAAACTCTCAGTACAGACAAAAGGATACCTATGCTAACTTGCGATTTTCGAAAAATTAACGCTCTCTTTGCAGCTGTAATTGTTTGCGTCAGCTTCTCTGCGAATGCACTCTCACCCCTACTTCCTGAAGATGGGCAATCACAACTGTTCACTGAAATACTTGAGAACTTGAATAAACGCCACTATCGAACGCAACTGATAGACGACGATCTATCGCAACGGTATCTGGACGGGTATATAAATATCATGGACAGGGGCAAGGGTTACTATCTCCAGACCGATATTGACGAATTTTCTAAGTGGTCTACAAAACTCGACGACATGGCTAAACGCGGGGACATAGCTCCTGCTTTTACAATATTTAATCGACTTCGAGAGCGAGCAATTACTCAGTTAGAAAAAAATATCGCACTGCTCAATGATGAGAGCTATAAATTCGATTATAAAACTGACGCAACCATTGTCTACGACACAGATTCTAGAGAGTGGTTCAAAAACATCGAGGAAGCCGAGGAATATTGGGAAAAGCGAGTTTTGGACTCGATGTTGAGCCTCATCATCAATGAAAAAGATGAGGCAGATGCTAGAGAATTGCTAGTAAAGCGATACAGAACTCAGATTCGGCAATATGAACAGCGTGACAGCGCTGATATTTTTCAAGTTTATGTCAATGCGCTGTCCACTCTCTATGATCCGCATACAGTTTATTTTAGCCCACGAAACAACGAGAACTTCAAAATAAACATGTCATTGTCCTTGGAGGGTATTGGAGCGGAACTCACCACAGAGGAAGATTACACAAAAGTTAACCGTATTATCCCTGGTGGACCGGCTGATCAACAGGGTATGTTAAAGCCAGAGGATAAAATTGTTGGTGTCGGTCAGGCTGAGGAACCCATTGTCGATGTAGTTGGCTGGCGAATTGATGATGTGGTGGCGCTTATTCGAGGAGCAAAAAATACCGCTGTGAGACTAGAGTACATCCCGTCAAAGGGTGATAGTAGTAATACTAAGACCATCACCATTATAAGAGATAAGGTCAAATTGGAGGACAAGTCGGCACAGAGCAAGATTCTCGAATTTTCCGTAGATGATCAACCCTACAAGATGGGTGTCATTGAAATCCCAGCGTTTTACATGGACTTTGAGGCGTACAGAGCAAGGGATCCTGAGTATAAAAGCACCACCAGGGATGTATACAATCTGCTAGCCGACTTGGAAAAAGAAAAGGTTGATGGAATTGTCTTGGATTTGCGAAATAATGGTGGTGGATCACTCTATGAAGCCACCTCTCTCACCGATTTATTTATAGACTATGGTCCTGTTGTTCAAATCAGAAATGCAGATCAAAAAGTCTATCGAAACCACAGAGCGTCGCGCAAGGCTGCATATCGAGGACCGCTCATCGTTCTAATCAATCGTCTGAGTGCCTCTGCATCAGAAATTTTCGCAGGAGCGATGCAAGACTACGGAAGAGCACTAGTGGTGGGAACCCAGAGTTTCGGTAAAGGTACTGTTCAAGATGTAACACCGCTCAGTAGTGGCCAGCTCAAATTAACCATTTCGAAGTTTTATCGGGTATCAGGTGATAGCACCCAGCATAGAGGTGTGGTCCCCGATATAGAATTTCCATCATTGCATGACCTCAATGAAATTGGCGAGGCGATGCAGGAGAACGCCCTACCCTGGGATCAAATTCGTCGCGCTCCCCATCGATCTCAGCAGAAGTTACAACCACTGATTGACAGTCTCACTCGAGGGCACGTTGCACGGCGACTTGAGGATGCAGATCTCGCTAGCTTAATTGAAAAAATAGCTCTAAGTGATTCATGGAGTCAGGACGAAACGCTGTCGCTCAACATCGATAAAAGAAGGGCGCGTAGTGAAGAGTGGGACAAGGCACTTTTCGCCATAGAAAACAAGCGTTTGATTGCCAAGAATGAGTCTCCCTATGTCTCTCTTGAGGCCTGGCGCGAAAGCGATGATGCGGACGCAGATGAGGCCGCGCAGACCTCAGTTGACAGTGATGAAACTCTCTCGGACGAAGATGAGAACATTGCTGAGACTGATCCAATCTTGTTTGAAGCGGGCAAGATTCTCGGTGATCAAATTCTTTTGCAGGCCGGTAAAAAGCCACAACATTTGGTCCGTTTAGACAAAAATACCGAGGTCGTGTTGTGACCAGTAACCTGAGGGTTATGTCATTTAACGTCAATGGCATAAGGGCGCGACTGCATCAGATCGAGAATGTCTTGGGGCAACACAACCCAGATATTTTAGGGCTCCAGGAGATTAAAGTCAGCGATGACCAGTTTCCTAACGAATTTTTCACTGAATTGGGTTATGAAGTGAATTATTTTGGGCAAAAGGGTCATTACGGTGTCGCATTGATAAGCAAGACCACTGCACTGAATGTAATCCGAGGCTTTCCCTCCGATACGGAGGATGCCCAGCGCAGAATGATTCATGGCGAGTACAGTATCGCAGGAAAAACTGTACATGTGATCAACGGTTACTTTCCCCAGGGAGAAAATCGTAAGCATCCAACCAAATTTCCCGCAAAAGAAAAATATTACTCTGATCTATCACGCTATGTGCAAGAAAGTTTTTCATCCGACGATAAGGTTGTGGTTATGGGTGATATGAATGTGGCGCATCAGGATATCGATATAGGTATAGCACCAGAGAATGCCAAGCGATGGCTACAACGCGGTATATGCTGCTTTTTGCCGGAGGAGAGAGAGTGGTTACAAGGGCTCCTTGACTGTGGGTTAGAAGATACTTTTAGACAATTAAATCCCGATGATACAACCTATAGCTGGTTCGATTATCGAAGCGGTGGTTATAACCAAGATCCCAAACGCGGCTTGAGGATAGACTTGATATTGGCAAGTATTGCACTAATGCCACAATTAAGCACCACAGGTATTGATCTAGCTGCACGAGGATTTGAGAAACCCTCTGATCACTGTCCTATTTGGGCAGATTTTCTTTTTAGTTAAGAGGTGTCAACCAACGTCTGGTTGTATCGTTATCAGCACTTAGGAGATAAATATGCTATTGAGTAGAGTCAGACTGATAATTTGTTTCGCTGTTATCCAGAGTCCAGTATTGCTTGCCATGGATCATACGCCACCAACATCTGATACTCATGTCACAACTCATAGCAGTCAAGGATTGCGCGATAATGAAGTTGAATTGGGGCAGAGAAATCCCAAAGTTATTGCCACAGACAACGCCGCGGTATCTGCCAGGGTAGACAAAAACAAAACCATAGACAATGCATTTTGGGACAATTATTTGCTTCCCGACCAGATCAATTTATGGCTTGGCGTAGACTATCAGAACACTGCTGATGGACGCGCTTTTTATCGGCAGCACGCAAAAAAATCCCATACAGGAGATTATCAGGGGCACTGGGCATACTATAAAAAACTGCGTGAACTGCACGGCAGTGGACTCACAGGAGACGACATTAATTACCCCACAAGCTTCAAACAGTGGTTATATATAATGTATCAATTACATGAACAACATGAAAACAGTGCAGCAAGCGGTGAAAGCAACTGACATGGCCTCACCACACATTGGCGGGACGGTATCTGCTATGGAAGATAAAGTCGCCGCCAATGACGATTATCAGACCATGGAGCAATTTCTTCGTTACATTGAACGAAGAGCATTCCATTTTGTTCGTGCCAGTATCGGAAATATTGAGGACAGTCATGATATTGTCCAAGAGAGTATGTACAAGTTGGTGCAAAAGTATGCTGACAAAGAGAGCACAGATTGGAAACCATTACTTTATAGGATAATGTCCAGCAAGGTCACAGACTTTCATCGCCGTCGTGCAGTGCGGGAAAAAATTCTCTTTCAAACACCGGTAGCGACGGAGGATGACGAAGACTACCTGCAATCACAGATGTTGGCTGGAGTGGCTGCCGAGACTGAGGCCCCCCTGCCCTCATTGGAGAGAGAAAGACGAATAGAGCGATTGGTTGGTGCAGTTAAAACGCTGCCCGTGCGACAACAACAGGCATTTATGCTGCGATGTTGGGAAGGATTGAGTACCAGAGATACAGCGATTGCAATGCGTTGTTCAGAGGGCAGTGTTAAAACACACACCTCACGTGCCATGGCTCGATTGCGTGACCAAGTGGAGGATTACTATCTTGAATAATATAAATGAAGAGAAAGTGCAGCAAGACGTTTCTCACCTTGTTGCGAGCACACGAGGTGAAGACGCTATCAGGCTTTCTAATGCCAGAAATAAGGCCCTTGAGCAGGCGCAGATTAAGCGATCGCCGCCATGGTTTTTGGGAGCCGCAGCGAGTGTAGCTCTGGTTGTTGCTGTTATGGTCACGAAGATTGAGCCGACGCAAACCACCGACTTAATAATTACCAGCCAGGTGGCTGATGTTAACCTTGTTACAGACGACTATGACGATGAGTATTATGACGATTTTTATTATTGGTTAGATATTTATGATCAGGAATTAATCGCCGTTACTAACTGATTTGTCCTGGGCTTCTTCTAATTAGCCCTCTACCTGTTAGTTCTTTAAAACAGCAGGCTAACGCTAGAACATCAACTCTCAACGCCATCATAGCTTGCTCGCCAAGGTTCGGGGCAGTTTGATAAGTGACTTTGCGCCGACTGGTCGAAGCCTTTGAATAACCCAAAATCTTTACGATTGACTTTGTTGCCAGCGAGCAAAGTCATTACTTTCCATGGTGTGCCTTTTTTCGCAGAAAGTTTTAGAACAACTATTAGACCTCTCTTGACAGAATCACTACGGCTATCAATAATACGTTACGATATATCATATCAAATGAAGAAAGTTAAAACATCATTATGCCCTAGGACAATCTTGGTTGCAGACCATTCCAATGCATACGTAATTCCATGAATATGGTCTTTGGTGTTGCCAAAGTTGAGAAATTCAGATGACTAATCAAGATAGATCAGGTTTGCTAGCCAATTCATCAGCAGATAGTAGCGATGCAAGACCCGTAGTGGTCCATGTCTGTACCTCATGCAGAGCTCGTGGCACTGAGCGCGAACCAAGACACAACCGTCCAGGATTTAAGTTGTATCAAAACCTTTCCAGGTTTGTGGAAGAGAGCAAATTGGTATCGCAAGTGCGCGTGCAGCCCACAGACTGCCTCAGTTTATGCCCTCGCCCATGCGGTATTGCATTATCGTCTGATGACTCGTGGAGCTACCTATTTGCCGATCAAGATCCTGAGTCAAGCCCATCCGATATTCTTAAATGTGTCTCTCTCTACATGAGAGTAGCTGAAGGGTTTATGCCTAGAGAGTGCCGTCCAGCGTCACTTCGGGGGAGTGTTGTGGGTCATATACCGCCAATGGAGCGCCCGTCTGCCCACCATAAACTACCATCAGAAATAACCACCAATCAGGAGAGCACTGATGAATAGACAAAAGCTTGACTCCACTATAAAAAAAGCTGAGCAAGTATGTGAGCGAACTGGCAGTCGGTTGACCGATAAACGCCGAGATATATTGGAAATACTACTTTCTTCCGAAAACCCACTATCGGCCTATGACATTTCAGATGCTTACAACAAGAAGGCCGAAAAGCCGATGCCGACCATGTCTGTGTATCGTATCTTGGATTTTCTCGAAGCAGAGAACTTGGTGCATAAACTGAGCTCAACCAATAAATATGTTGCCTGCTCTCATATTGATTGTGGGCATCAATATGAAATCCCTCAATTTCTGATTTGTGCCGAATGTGAGACCACTAGTGAGGTGGCCGTATCAACCATTATCTACGAGGAGCTCAACAAGCTGGTGTCGAAAGCAGGTTATACCCTAGGAAACTCAAAGTTAGAGCTACAGTGTTTGTGTAATAAATGTTCAGCGCGCACCGTTTAGTGGCTTAACTCAAGTGCCTAATTAATCCATTACACGACCCTCGTTTTTCACAAAGGATAAATATGAATAGATTCAATGGTATACGCAAAAAATCGCTACTGCATTGGAGTTTAATCAGTCGAATGAGCTTGGCTCTAGCTTTATCTGCTGTTATGTGGTTTTTTGTTCTTGGAGTCACTTATTCCTAATGACTATCTCTCTGAACAACCTAACACTCACTTACGAGAGACATCCTGCAGTACATCATCTAAATGCGACAATTAATCAGGGAGACTGGCTTGCTATCGTTGGTCCAAATGGCGCGGGTAAATCCACCTTGTTAAACGCTATGGCCGGGCTCATACCCATAGCTGAAGGTAGTATTCATGGCCTGAGGCCCGATAACATTGCCTACTTGCCTCAACAAACACAGCTGGATAAGAGTTTCCCAATGACTGTTTTGGAATTAGTCTCTACAGGCTTGTGGCAAGCACTTGGCTATTCTAACTCTCTTACAGAGACTCAGGAAGGCAGATGCATTGACGCAGTCGCCGCTGTGGGCCTAAACGGCTTTGAACACCGATTAATTGGTACTCTCTCTGGCGGGCAATTGCAGCGTAGTTTATTTGCACGGGTTTTACTGCAAGATCAACCGATAATTTTATTAGATGAGCCCTTTAATGCGATTGATCGACAAACGCTGATGGACTTAACCGAGGTAATCAACCAATGGCATCGAGGTAGACGAACCGTAATCATGGTTACTCATGACTTGGACTATGTCAAAGAGCATTGTCCCAAGACATTGCTTCTGGCCCGCGAGTGCATTGCACAGGGAGCGACTAAAGATATACTCACCGAGGATAATATACAACGAGCACGACATCTCGCTGAGGCCTTTGACGACAATGCACCCTGGTGTCAAAGAGGTGCGGCTTAGCATGGATGTTTTCTTTCTCAGTCCATTTTCCGATTATGTATTCATGCAGCGTGCCTTAACTGGATGTGTCGCTGTTTGTCTGGGCTCTGTTCCGGTGGGAATATTTATGACCCTTAAGCGAATGAGTTTGACGGGGGACGCTATGGCACATGCCATACTACCTGGCGCGGCCATCGCTTATTTGCTCTGGGGTTTATCATTGATAGGGTTAACCATGGGAGGGTTATTGGCTGGCCTTCTAGTGGCTGCCTTGGCAGGTTGGGTTGCTCGGAACACTCAGCTGCATGAAGATACAAGCCTAGCCGCTTTTTATCTGATCTCACTTGCATCAGGGGTGTTGGTGATTTCCCTGAAGCACAGTAATATCGATCTGTTTCATGTGCTTTTTGGCAATATTCTGGCTTTAGACAACACAGCCCTCTGGCTACTGTCTAGCATAGCCACGCTCAGTCTATTGTTAATGGCATTATTGTATAGACCACTGGCCATCGAGTGCGTTGACCCGGCGTTTTTCCGACTCTCTGGAAATACCAGTGCAGTGGCCCATTATGGCTTCCTATTTTTATTGGTGATCAATTTAGTTGCTGGTTTTCATGCGCTAGGCACTCTGATGGCTATTGGTATTATGATTCTACCAGCTGCAGCGGCTCGTTTTTGGGCAAAGACACTGGACTTTATTTTGATCTCAGCCATTTTAATCAGTTTTTTGGGTTGTTTAAGTGGCCTTCTTCTTTCTTTTTATTTTGATGTACCAGCCGGTCCCGCCATAGTGCTGTCTCTGGGTATTGTTTACATTGGTTCTTTATTTTTTGGATCAAACGGAGGTTTTTTTGAACAGCATCATGAAAAGCGACATCTTGTCAGGTAATGCCGTGAGCTTCATTAAACTCTTAGCAAACACCATGCTTTTCTTTGTGATAGTTGGTGCATCCTCAGGCACAGCGAAAGAATCGAGACTTTCTGTAGTCACCAGCTTTTCTATTTTAGAAGATTTAGTCAACCAATTAGGTGGGAAACATGTGAATGTTGTAAACCTTGTTGGTCGTAACAGTGATGCCCATATGTATCAACCAAAACCCTCTGATGCAGTGGCCATTATGAACGCTGACTTAGTGGTTTTTAATGGTCTAGAATTCGAAGGTTGGATATCTAGGTTAATAGTTAACACTGAGTATAACAATAGACAACTTATCGCCAGCAGCGGTGTCAATGTGATTATTAATGGCGGCGAGACCGATCCCCATGCCTGGCAGAGTTTCCATAATCTGCACATCTATATTGACAATATTACTGAAACATTAATTGAGCTGAGGCCACAGTATGATGTTGCATTTAAACAGAATAAACAGCGCCTTTTGGGAGCTCTACACCGATTGGAAAGTCAACTCATAGACCAAATGGCAGAAATCCCGGAGGACAAACGCATTGTTGTCACCAGCCATGACGCCTTTAGCTATCTCGGGCGAGAATTTAGCATTGATTTTATTGCGCCGGTGGGCCTAAACGTTGAAATTGAGGCCTCTGCAGAGGATGTTGCTGCGGTGATCGATCAGGTACGAGCGAACGGTGTAACAGCTATCTTTGTGGAGAATATAACTAATCCGCGATTAACACAGCGAATTGCTGATGAAACCAATATTCGCATAGATGGCCGTCTCTACTCTGATGCTCTCAGTGAGATAGATGGCCCGGCGAGCACCACTCTAAGCATGATGAAACATAATGTGGAGTCATTGATCACAGCGTTTCGTTCCATGCAGGTTAATTGATTCTACCGTTTGATACACAAATACATTGAGGATAAGCAGATGTCTAACAAAATTCCTGTCACAGTACTTACCGGCTTTCTTGGCAGTGGTAAAACCACACTACTCAACCGAATTCTATCTGAGGAGCACGGTCTTCGAATTGCTGTCATTGAAAACGAATTTGGCGAGATTGGTATTGATCAAGACTTAGTTATCAATGCCGATGAAGAAGTGTTTGAGATGAACAACGGTTGCATCTGTTGCACGGTTCGTGGCGATTTAATTCGAATATTGGGGGAGCTGGCCGAGAGAAAAGACAAGTTTGACCGAGTGATTTTAGAAACTACGGGCATGGCTGATCCGGGTCCTGTGGCGCAAACTTTTTTTGTTGATCAAGACGTCAGTGACCAGTATGAACTCGACGGCATTATTACTCTCGTGGATACCAAACACATCCAGAGCCACTTGGATGCTCATACCGACGAAGTTATGGCGCAATTGGCTTTCGCTGACCGAATTATATTGAATAAAGCAGATCTGAGTGATGAAAAAGAGCTATCTGGTTTGCAGAGAAGACTACAAGAAATCAATCACATGGCAGGGTTTTATTCAGCCACTATGGCTGCTGCACCGATTACAGAACTACTGGACATTGGTGGATTTAATCTCCAGCGCGCCATACAGATGAAGCCTAACTTTTTAGAGCCGGAGTACCCGTTTGAATGGGGTGGTATTTGGCAACTTCCAGCAGGAAAGTATTGGATTCTGCTGGAGAATGGGCCAGATCCCGAGATGAGTATCCTATTGACTAAGGCTATTGGTAGCTCTGAAGAAACAGTGAAAGTCTTGGCTGAAAAGGTATTTGTCGAGTTTTCCAACACCCCTACCCCGCTCCAACATCAGCAAGACATCTTGGAGCTTGACCGATGCTATGACATGGCATTAGAAGGTCAAGAAATTTACGAGTTCGGCTTCACTGTAGAAAAACAAACAGACCTTGCAATTTTTTCTCAGCATACCCCCGAAGAATTTCAGCTGCGGTTGCTTAATCAAGATGACACTGAATTCACTCCGGTCAGTGAGCACTATTTTAATCCTGAGCACGAGCATGATGATCAAGTCTCCTCCGTGGCGGTTGAGCTTCCAGGATTTTTTGACTTAGCAAAAATCAACGCTTGGATAGAGGTGTTTTTGCAGATTAAAGGTATTGATCTTTATCGTATGAAGGGTGTAGTAGGAATTAAAGGTGAAAATTGCCGATTTGTCTTTCAAGGCGTCCATATGATGTTTGGCAGCGAACAAGGCGAGTCCTGGGGTGATGAGGAACCGTTAAACCGAATAGTGTTCATTGGTAAAGATTTAGATGAGGGTTACATTCGTCGCTCTTTACAACGCTGTCTGGATTAAATCTATGGTAATAAAAAAGGCCCCATTGGGGCCTTTTTTCTATCAAATACCTATCAAATCGCGCTTTCAAATTCAGGGAGGGCATCAAATAGGTCGGCCACCAGACCATAATCTGCCACCGAGAAGATCGGTGCTTCCTCATCCTTGTTAATGGCTACGATGACTTTGCTGTCTTTCATACCGGCGAGGTGCTGAATGGCACCAGATATGCCTACCGCAACATAGAGGTCTGGAGCGACAATTTTGCCGGTTTGTCCTACTTGCATGTCGTTAGGGACAAAGCCCGCATCTACTGCCGCTCGTGAAGCACCAATGGCAGCCCCTAGCTTGTCGGCAATTCCGTTGAGCAAAGTAAAGTTTTCTCCGTTACCCATACCTCTACCGCCTGAAATAACGACTTCAGCTGCGGTCAATTCTGGACGATCGGATTCTGCGACTTCCTCACTGGTAAAATTGGATTTCGCTGCATCATATTCCCCAGAAATGGTTTCGATGGGCGCCGACCCGCCCTCCGCGGCTGCGGCATCAAATGCAGTACCTCGCACTGTGATGACCTTAATGGCATCGCTACTTTTCACCGTTGCTATCACATTGCCCGCATAAATTGGTCGCTTGAATGTATCCGCGTCGATCACCGCGGATATGTCAGAGATTGCCTGACTATCCAGTAATGCAGCTGCCCGCGGCATAATGTTTTTTGCATTGGTAGTGGCGGTCGCTAATATATGACTGTAATTTGGCCCAAGCTCAGCGACAACCAGAGAGACGTTCTCAGCCAGAGCATGAGCGTAGGCCGCAGAGTCGGCCACAAGCACCTTGGATATCCCGGATATAGAAGATGCTTGCTCGGCAACGGCGGCACAGTTGTGTCCAGCGACCAAGATATCAATATCTCCTCCGATGGCGTTTGCGGCAGTGACTGCATTGAGAGTGGCCGCGTTAATGTTGTCGTTATCGTGCTCAGCAATAATTAATATACTCATGAGATCACCTTCGCTTCATTTTTTAATTTATCCACCAGTTGAGCAACATCCTCAACTTTAATGCCTGCTTGGCGCTCCGCCGGCAGCTCTACACCCAACAATTCTACTCGAGAAGCAGTATCCA
The DNA here is from genome assembly GCA_964230135.1 of Porticoccaceae bacterium. Classification (GTDB taxonomy): domain Bacteria; phylum Pseudomonadota; class Gammaproteobacteria; order Pseudomonadales; family Porticoccaceae; genus HTCC2207. The sequence continues at coordinate 71,429 of CAXRFT010000042.1, forward strand.
CACCCAAATCTGCCGGTGTTGTAGTGTCCAGCGGCTTTTTCTTTGCCTTCATAATATTCGGCAATGAAGCATAGCGTGGCTCGTTGAGCCGAAGATCCGCGGTAACAATAGCCGGCAGGCTCAGAGCCAGTGTTTGTAACCCACCGTCCACCTCGCGGGTCACACTGATACTGTCGCCGTCTACGGTTATTTCAGAGGCGAATGTGGCCTGACCGACACCGAGCAGAGCAGCCAGCATCTGTCCGGTCTGGTTGTTATCACCATCGATAGCCTGCTTGCCCATCAATACGATATCAGGAGATTCTGACTCACATACTGCTTTCAGGCACTTGGCAATCGCCAAGGGCTCTAGTAAATCGTCTGTAGACACCAGAATTCCGCGATCAGCACCGAGCGCTAGAGCAGTTCTGAGTTGTTCCTGCGACTGCTGAGCCCCAACCGTGATGGCCACGATTTCAGTGGCTACGCCTTTCTCTTTAAGGCGGACAGCTTCTTCAACCGCGATTTCGCAAAACGGGTTTATAGACATTTTGACGTTGGCCAAGTCGACATCAGTTCCATCGGCCTTGGGTCGGACTTTCACGTTGTAGTCAACAACGCGCTTTACGGCTACCAGTACTTTCATGGTCATCCTTTCTAATCAGTGAGGGAATCGTGATGGAGTTGATATGTGCGAACTCCAATATTTTCAGGTGGCTATAGTGCCGAAACAAGCCTTGAAAATCAACCATATTGATGCACCCTTTCGACCATACGGTCAGCTTTAAACCCCTGTTTTTAGTGGGGATTAGGGTGATTTATGTTCAATATAGTTCTACCTGTATGTTAAACTAGAGCCTTCTTGACTACCAATTCTGGAGCTTGAGTGTGGACAGAGAATCAATGGAATACGATGTTGTTATCGTTGGTGCAGGCCCATCGGGTCTATCGGCGGCGATAAAGCTAAAGCAACTGCGACCCGAAACCACCGTTTGTGTTGTGGAAAAGGGCTCCGAAGTTGGTGCGCACATCTTATCTGGAGCGGTCTTTGAACCCCGTGCTTTGAATGAATTGTTCCCCGACTGGCAAGAAAGGGGCGCTCCGCTGACAACTGAAGTCACGCAAGATAATTTTCTTTTCTACACCAGTAAAAAGAAGTCGATCAAGCTGCCCACCTTTATGATTCCAAGGCCAACCCACAACGACGGAAATTATATCGTCTCTATGGGTAATGTTTGCCGCTGGCTAGCTGAGCAGGCTGAAATGCTCGAGGTTGATGTCTACCCTGGCTTTGCCGCATCTGAGGTGGTTTTTCACGATGATGGCTCGGTGAAAGGTATTGCCACCGGCGATATGGGTGTTGGCCACGACGGCACACAAAAACCCAGCTATGCTCAGGGGATGGAATTGCACGCTAAGTACACCTTGTTTTCAGAAGGCTGTAGAGGGCATCTCGGCAAGCAATTAATCGGGAAGTTCGATCTGGATAAAGACTCTGATCCGCAGCATTACGGCATCGGCATAAAGGAAATATGGGAAATCCCAGCGGAGCAACATGAACAGGGATTGGTTGTGCATGGCCTGGGTTGGCCACTGCAAGAGAGCGGTGCTGGTGGCGGTGCCTTTCTGTACCATGCCGATAAAAATCAGGTTTACATCGGCTTAATTGCCGATCTCAACTACAGTAACCCACACATGAGTCCATTTGAGGAGTTTCAGCGCTGGAAACACCATCCAGACACACTGAAGTACCTCAAAGGTGGATCGCGGTTAACCTACGGTGCTCGTGCCATTATCAAAGGCGGACTGAACTCGCTGCCGAAGATGCATTTCCCTGGCGGCATGCTCATAGGCTGCGATGCTGGCACGCTCAATTCTGTCAAAATCAAAGGCAATCACACGGCGATGAAAAGTGGTATGTTGGCTGCAGAGACGATAGTTGAAGCGCTCAACCTTGGTGATCAAGCGCCGGCTGATTTAGTCGCGTATGACACAAATTTCAAAAATTCATGGCTTTATGAAGAATTGTATAAGTCTCGAAATTTCTCAGGTTGGATGCACAAGTTTCCTCTACTTATTGGATCTGCTTTCGTCTGGATTGAGCAAAATATATTTGGCGGCAAAATACCCTTCACTCTGCATGACAAATTACCGGATCATGCCGCAATTAAAGCTGCGCCGGAATGCAAAAAGATTGATTACGACAAACCAGATAATGTTATTAGTTTCGACAAGGCCTCATCGGTGTTCATGTCCAACACTAATCACGAAGAAGATCAGCCCTGCCACCTGACGCTGAAAGATTCAGATCTACCCATCAGCTATACCCTTCCAGTGTTTGACGAGCCGGCACAGCGCTACTGTCCTGCTGGTGTTTATGAGGTAGTCCAGGAGGAAAATGGCAAAAACAGATTCCAAATAAATGCGCAAAATTGTGTGCACTGTAAGACTTGCGACATTAAGGAACCGAGCCAGAATATTAACTGGATTGTCCCGGAGGGCGGCGGCGGTCCCAATTACCCTAATATGTAATTTGGGGGGGCTATGGCAGTTACTCCGCAAGACTTCCCAGTGAGAACCGTTGCCCCATACTGGTTAAAAACAGCTGCTGATTATCCTCAGCCTCATCAATGTGGCACCACTCTACCAACTGATAGTAGGTACTGCGACTGAAGAAACCTTTGAGTCCCTGCCTGATGTCGACGAGGGGAAGAATTTCCCCGGTCTTGTGCTGCTCTGCTAACCTCAATGGGTGGTTACTACCAATGACGATGTTTTCTCCCGTTGAGGTCTCGCAGCTAATCGCCTGCTCTGACTCTCTAATGTCTCGGCTTACCGAGGTAATGTAGAACGGCGCTATATCTACCTCTATCAGCCATTTTTCAACTGGGCTGACCAAGAAAAATTGTCTATCTTCGGTTTTCAGTATACTTGAGAACAGCTTTACTATTGCTTCTCGACGAATAGGGTTACCCTCATGGATCCATCGGCCCTCTCGATCGATAATAAGATCCATTTTTCCGCTTAGAGGTGGATTCCATAAATGAACTGGGGGCAAAGCACTACTTTTGACTTCCTCCAGAGATAGTAAATCGGCAAACAATGTTTCTATCGCTGTGGAAGTCACCTCAGCTTGACTTTGGCTGCTTATCACCGGCACGGTGATATTGCCCTTTGTTACCCATAGTGACACCAATACTGGTAATAAAGCCCATGAGTGTTTCCATATCGTCGATATCACCCCAGGCTTTATTGAAACAGAGCTCTACTGCACCCTGAGCAAGCGCCCAACAGGATAGGTAATGGTAATGTGGTGGAACATCTTCCAGTATCCCATCACCAATTAACTTGGTAATTATGCTTCCAAGTGCGTCGATATGAGAGCGGCGAATTTGTGAGAATTCTTCCAGTTGAGGCGCTATATCCTCAGCGTCAACCAGACGATCTTCAAGCTTTTGCACTAGTCTATCGAGTTCAGGACGAGCAAGCCTGGACTCAAAGTAGGCTTTGGACACGGCACCTGGGTCACCTGCTTTGGCCTTTTCCAAACCTGTTACTAAACTAGAAGCAATACTTCGCTCATAATCGAGCATTATCCTGACTAAAATCTCATTTTTGGTTAAGAAGTGTTTGTACACCGTACCCTTACCTATGCCCGCTCTTGAGGCTATCTTCGAGACAGTAACACGATCAATATTTTCATTAACCAATAGCTCGAGTGCTGCATCAACGATTTTTTGCTCGCGAGCCAAAAAGAGTTTTTTCTTTTCTCTAATCCGATCAGCACTTGAACTTCTGAGTGAAGTCAACAGTATTCCTCCAACAACGCCTCTAGCGCTTCTTTATAACCACCCTAAAACAAAGACGTCATTACTCTACTTAAATTACTTACGCGGTGCAATCACTACTCCTTAGAAGAGCTTTGAAAAGAAAAAGTTGGTACTTCTAGCGTATCAAACTGAGCGAGCTGAGCGTCCTTACAAGAAAGATTAAGCACCTCTTGCACCACGTTTTTAGTTAAGTGTGGAGCAAAGGCCTCGATAAACTCATACATGTACTTTCGCAGATAGGTTCCCCGTCGAACACCAATACTCGTGGTACTCGATGAAAACAGATGGGATGCCTCAATCGCTACTAGATCGGAATCCTCATCTTGGTCATAGGCCATGTGCGCGACTATACCGACGCCCAATCCCAAACGAACATAAGTCTTTATCACTTCGGCGTCAGTGGCAGTAAAAACAATCTTGGCGACTAAACCCTTGTCATTGAACGCTTTATTGCGTTTGGATCGTCCCGAAAAGCCAAAGGGATAAGTTACGATGGGATGATCTGCCACGTCTTCTAAACGTATCTCGTCCAGTTGAGTGAGAGGATGACCTCTCGGGACCAAAATACAACGATTCCAGTGATAACAGGGCATCATCACCAAATCACCAAATAGCTCTAGATCCTCATAGGCTATGGCGAAGTCAACCATGCCACCGACAGCCTCCTCAGAAATATGAGACGGTGAACCCTGCACCATGTTTAGAGATACATCAGGATATTTTGCAATAAAATTCTTTATCACATTTGGTAGTATGTAACGTGCCTGAGTGTGTGTGGTTGCAATTGAGAGAGATCCAAGATCCGGGTCGTTATGATCCTTTGAAAGCTGCTTAATGGAGTTGACCTTTAGCATCACCTCATCGGCTATCTTAAGTATTTCCTGCCCCATAGGAGTAATTCGAGTGAGATGCTTGCCGCTTCTGGCAAATATCTCCACGCCTAACTCGTCCTCCAGCTGACGAATCTGTTTACTGATTCCGGGCTGCGAGGTGTATAAACTCAGTGCAGTCGCTGATACATTTAAGTCATGCTTAGCAACTTCACAAATATAACGCAATTGTTGCAGTTTCATCGTTAGCTGTACCTAGATTTTTTACAGGATGCTGCGGTAATCATATACCCATTAGCCCAGCTGCGTAAGTGAATATTCAACTACTCGACACTTGATTGAGTGAATAAACCAAATTTCATTGGCTATATGATCAAAATTTTCCACCGAAACGCCCTACTGCCAATAAAAGCATGAGTACATAAAATAAATAGTACCACAGCGAATGCCGGTCACGCTTGCGATGCTGTTGTCGAGATAAGGCTACAGCATCAGAAAGCTGGCGGATATCGACCTCAATATCGAGAAAATACTTCGCTTCTCCCTTGGGTTGTTGCGCGCGTAATCGCATGATCTCTCTGTCAGAAAGCTGACGATATTTGTTGGATCGCAGTCTCTCAATCATGACCGTCGCCAAGTCTGTAGGACGGCCTCATTCGTTGGCAATCCCATGGGGCACATGACCCGTGGCTACATACTGACTCGCGGAGGAACAGTGAGCCTGTTGGTCATCAAAAAACACATCGGCACCGAAGGATTTAAGGAAATCACCCTTGCTCAGCCCACCCAAAAACAGGCTTTCATCTATTCTCACACCCCAGTCACGCAACGTCCTCACCACGCGCTCATGGGATGGAGCTGATCTTGCGGTAACTAATGCTGTACGTATCGGACAATCTGATTCAGGAAATTCTGATTGCAGCGATTGCAGTGCTTGAAGAAAGCCTTTGAAAGGCCCCGGATCCATAGGGGTTCGTGCAGAAGCCTTTTCGTTTTCTGTAAAAGCCGCGAGACCTTTTTCTTTAAAAATCCGCTCTGATTCGTCAGAAAACAACACCGCATCACCATCAAATGCAAAGCGAAGCTGCTCATTATCGGAGCGACTGCCGCCAGAGTGAAGTAATGTAGCGGCGGCCACACCACTGCTCAAGGCATTACGCACGTCATCCGCATTGGTGGACAGAAATAAATCACATGCAAAAGCAGAGACATAACGGTATGGCGACTCACCACCGGAGAAAGCGGCTCTTGATATTGCCAAACCATGATCGGCGATTGAGTTAAATACCCGCAATCCGGTATCTGCTGAGTTACGGGACAACAGAATGATATCAACTCGCGGCTCACCCTCAAGCTGCTCATTTATATGCAGTAATTTTTTTACTAATGGGAACGCCTCGCCAGGGGCCAGTACGTCATCTTCGTGAGCTCGTTGATAGTCCGCATATGCTTGAACCCCCTGCTCTTGATAGATCTGATGACTTTCGGTCATATCAAAGAGAACCGTGGAGGAAATTGCAATAACTAATTTTGGTTTAGTCGACATACACTCTAGTTAATCCGCTCATTAGCTTGAGAAACTTTCTCTTCAGAAAAGTATTCTTTGGTCAGCCTAAACACCACCGGAGACAGAAGCAACAATGCAATAAGATTTGGAATAGCCATCAATCCATTAAGCGCATCAGACATCTTCCACACCACACCTAAACTCATTTGAGTACCCATGTAGACTCCCACAACCCAAAGCACTCGGAAAGGCATGACTATTTTAGGTCCAAGAAGGAATTGCGCGCAACGCTCGCCATAATAACTCCATCCAAGCATCGTGGTGAAAGCGAACAGCACAATACAGAGGGTCAGTATAGTACCGCCAAAAGGTAATTCAGCACTAAATGCAGCGAGAGTCATAGCCGCACCTTGGGGTACACCGTTCCAAACACCAGTAACAATGAGCACCAAACCCGTCATCGTGCAAATAATCAAAGTATCAATAAATGTCCCCAGCATTGCGATGGTTCCCTGCCGAACCGGACTATTGGTCTCTGCTGCAGCATGAGCAATAGGTGCTGAACCCAATCCGGCTTCATTCGAAAATATACCTCGAGCCACGCCAGCGCGAAGCGCTAACATAACAGCCGCACCAGCAAACCCACCTGAAGCGGCAGCACCATTGAAAGCGCTATCTACTATAAGTACTAACGCCGATGGAATACTGGCGGCATTGAATATCAAAATAATAAGGGTAGCGGAAAAATAAATGACTGTCATAAAGGGTACTAGCTTGCCGGCCACTTCGGCGATGCGCTTGATACCACCAATCAGCACAACGGCGACCAGTACGGCCATAATTAAACCACTTACTTGAGTTGAAACACTGTAGGTCTCCAATAACACCTGTGACACCGCGTTGGACTGCACTGTATTGGCCAGACCAAAACCAGCTAATGAGCCAAACAAGGCGAAGAAAATACCTAACCATTTCCAATTTCCACCCAGCCCATTTTTTATATAGTACATAGGGCCACCGATCTTCTTGCCATTGGCATCTGTTTCGCGGTAGTTGACTGCCAGCACAGCCTCCGCAAATTTAGTCGCCAACCCCAGCAAGGCTGTGCACCACATCCAGAACAAAGCGCCTGGCCCACCCAGCGCGATGGCAGTGGCAACACCGGCTATGTTTCCCGTGCCAACTGTAGAGGAAAGTGCAGTCATGAGGGCGTTGAATGGACTAATTTCGCCTTCGCCGCTCCCTTTACGACCTTTAAAAAGTTGACTGAAGGCGTAGGGTATGCGCTTGATAGTCATTCCTTTCAAACCAATAGTCAGGTAGATGCCGGTTCCGAGAAGCAGAGTTAACATGACTGGGCCCCAAACGAAACTATTGACTTGATCAACGAACTGCTCAAACATAGACACCTCAAGAAACAAACTGTAATTGATTGGATTGCGCTAAGAGCCCGAATATTCCGCCAGTATGAACAAACACTATATCGGACTCTCTGTCGTATCGGCCCTGCTTTAATTCCTCAAGCATGCCATGAAAAGCCTTGCCTGAATAGACCGGATCGAGTACTAACCCCTCTTCTCGGGCGACGAATTGAATAGTGTCAAACACCTCTCGATTAGCCCGACCGTAACTTGGCCCCTTGAAAGATTCATTCACTATAATCTGTGAATCTGTGACGTCAACACCGATGCCATACGACTGCTGCCATGCGTCGATGTCGGTACGTATCTTCTTAACAAAGTACTCTCGATTATCGCAGACCGCAAAACCCTCAATACTCAGGGCTAGTTGATGCAGTAAACTACCGACAATCAGGCCGGCTTGGGTACCGCCAGACCCGGTGGCATGAATGATTTTTCCAGGACTGATATTCGCCTCTTGAAAATCTCGAGACAACTCTTCCGCCGCAGAGATATATCCCCAAATACCCACTGCATCGCTCCCGCCTATAGGTATCACTGACGGTTGCATTCCCTTACCACGGTAATGATTGGTCCAATAATTAAATAATGTATCGAGTTGAGCGAACTCACCTCTATCGTAGTAGCTTACTTGAGCACCGCAAAGATGATCGATAAGAAGATTTCCGTTACGCTCTAAATCATCATCGATTCGCAGTAAAAGATGCACCTTGAGGCCAAGTTGTGCACCCAGAACAGCTACCGCTCGACAATGGTTCGACTGAGATCCACCCGCAGTAATTACCGTATCACCTCCGCTGGCAATAACACGGGACAAGATAAACTCTAATTTCCTCACTTTGTTACCAGACGCCAAACATCCAGTGAGATCATCTCGTTTGACCCATATTCTGGGACCACCATAGTGATGGGACAACCGCCTCAGACACTGAAGAGGCGTGGGCGTGGTTGCCAAACTGAGTTTACTGGGATAGGTACCCATCATAACGTTCTTTGAGCCCTGCCATTTGACAACCTGTTGAGTAAACTTGGACGTTCAGATGGCCTTGATTGTGCCCTTGGGAATAATGGCATGTACGGCGACCTTCTGGAATTTAAGAGTTAAGTTATTGTTAACTTCCAAAACAACATAATCTCCCTCCAACTTGGTAATTTTCCCAAGCATCCCACTGGTCATTACTACTTCATCACCCTTGTTCAAAGCGCTGACCAGATCAGCGTGTTCTTTTTGCCGCTTTCGCTGTGGCCGAATAATTAAAAAATACATAAAAGCGAAAAGGCCCACAAACATAAGAATTGTAACCATCGGGTCCGCTTGATTTGGTCCAGCGGACTGTGCGTGTGCATTAGCAGCAAATAACATCTTTATCGTTTCCTTATTGTTGATTGGATGGAAGTCACACCAGGTGATAGGTTTTAGCCCAGATGATTACTCACCCAGTTGAGCACATCTTCATGATGAGTCTTCGTCTTGACCTTATCCAGCACGTGGACAATGGTACCCTGCTTGTCAATGATGAAGGTTGAACGCAGTACCCCCATAAACTCACGACCCATAAATTTTTTCAAATCCCAGGCACCGAACTGCTCAATAGTGGCATGCTCTTCATCTGACAAAAGCGTAAAGTTAAGTTCTTGCTTATCTTCGAATTTCACTAAACGGGACACCGGGTCAGGGCTTATGGCCAAGACCACAGTGTCGAGAGCCTCAAACTCAGCCTTAGTGTCTCTGATACCGCAAGCCTGAACAGTGCAACCCGGGGTCATTGCCTTGGGATAAAAGTACACCACAACATTCTTCTGACCGACGAAACTGTCCAAGGTTACAGTCTCACCACGCTGATTTTGTAAAGTAAATACCGGTGCTTTATCACCAACTTTCAAGAACGCCACAGATTATTCCTCTGGTAGGTAAATTATCATAGTAAACGCAGAAAAATGTTAGTAAATTTTACTGCTCAAGGAGCTAGTATAAACAATAACAAATAGTTCCTTGCTAAAACATTGTATTGCAAATACTCGAGTAATCAAGGCAGCAAGTGCGTCACAGCATCTCTTTCTTCCATCAATTCTAGTTCCGTAGCAGACATTTTTCCACGTGAAAAATCGTTGATCTCGAGATCTTGGACTATAGACCAATCTCCACCTTCACAGACACAAGGAAATGAATAGATCAGACCTTCGGTAATACCATAGCTGCCATCACTGTACACACCCATGCTAACCCAATCGCCGTCATCGCTGCCCAACGCCCAAGAGCGCATGTGTGCAATAGCAGCATTGGCGGCGGAGGCCGCACTTGAGGCTCCACGCGACTTGATAATTGCCGCTCCTCGCTGCTGCACCACGGGAATAAAATTACCTTCATACCAGCCCTGATCGACAAGGTCTATGGCTGACTTTCCTGAAACCTGAGTGTGGTGTAAATCTGGGTATTGAGTGGCCGAGTGATTCCCCCAAATGGTCATATTGGTGACATTGTTGATGCTTGTGTCTAGCTTACTTGCAATTTGCGACATCGCTCGATTGTGATCCAGACGAGTCATGGCCGTAAATTGGCGAGGATCTATATCAGGGGCATTGCGTTGGGCGATCAGTGCATTGGTGTTCGCCGGATTACCCACAACAAGAACCTTAATGTCCGCGGCGGCATAATCATTGATTGCTTTACCTTGAGCTGAAAATATGGCTGCATTGGCCTCTAAAAGGTCCTTTCGCTCCATACCGGGCCCCCGTGGTCGAGCGCCGACTAAAAGTGCATAGTTTGAATCCTTGAATGCTTCATTGGCGTCGTCTGTGCAAACCATACCTGCTAACAATGGGAATGCACAATCTTCAAGTTCCATAGCAACTCCCTTTAGTGCCTCTAGCGCGGGAGTAATTTCAAGCATTTGTAATATAACTGGCTGATTGGGTCCGAGCATCTCGCCAGCGGCGATACGAAATAACAATGAATAACTTATCTGGCCAGCAGCACCAGTGACAGTAACGCGAACGGGTGAAGTCACAATTTATCTCCGAGTGTTAAGTTGTTTTTGATCAAGGCCGCCATTATAAAGGCGGCTAAAAAAATTGCATCAGTCGATCGAATGATGATCTTTATTATGCAATAAAATATGGCTAAATTTTCTCTACTGAGATAGGTCTGTGTATCGCTGTTGCATCCTTTGATAAAGCTGATCAGCAAAATTAGGTGATGCACTATCCAGAGAAGAGGCAAGTTCTACAAGATGCTCGTTGTCCTCTACCCCAGCCCACTGTTTGCTATAACTTCCATCCTGATAACCATTGTCTTGACGAAAGAAGTTTAGGACATTTTTGCCAATATAACCTATGTGTAAGGTGTCAAAATCCATATTAATCCCCACCATTAATCGAGCAAATCCTTGAAGGTCAAAATCTTTTGTGGCTAGGGTGTGCTCTGTAAACTTCTCTAGATCAATGACAAAATCTCCATCAGAACTGGTCTGCTCAAAGGTTGATTGCACGCGATGAGCAATATCTTCTTCAGAGAGACCAGACAGAAGCAATAGGCTTAAGCCAAAATGCCAGATATCTACCAGTTCAAGCGCTATCTGATCGACATCAGGCGTCTGTTTTTTCCACCATTTCCAGCCGTAGTGGTCTAACAATTCCGCACATTCTACCCATATGGCTCGATACCATTCAAAATTTTGCTCTCGCCATTGCGCGTGAACCTTGCTGTTCATGTTATCTTGCAAAATCAACATGCTAATAATTTTTTGCTTCATACGGTCTCCCACAACTGTCCTTAAATATCAGTTTTAACCTCTTACAAAACCATTTTTCGCTTTCTCTGAACCAATCACTGTATTCGGACCATGACCAGTGACAACCAGTGCCTCGTCATCCAAGCAATAAATTCGTTCTTTAATCGAGGTGATAATTTGATCAAAATTGCCACCGGGAAGATCTGTTCTTCCAATACTACCTTGGAATAGAGTATCACCTGCAATGAGGGTTTTGTACTGTTCGAACCAAAAACTAACAGACCCAGGAGTGTGGCCGGGTGTGTGTATAGCCACGCCTCCACAACATTGCAGTGCATCATCATCCTTAATAAATTGATCTGGCTCGGGAAGAGTGACAGGTGGAATACCAAACATATCACACTGCTGATCGACAATGTCCCAGAGGAATTTGTCGTCTTCATGAAGGTAAATCGGCGCCCCTGTAGCTTCCTTGATAATACCTGCTGCCAGTATGTGATCTAGATGAGCATGAGTATGAATGATGGCGACCACGGACAAATTCAATGACTTAATTACGTCCAAAATGTAGTCGGCGTCACCACCGGGGTCAACCACCAATGCTTTACCTGTAAGTCTATCGCCAACAATTGAACAATTACATTGCAGCGGTCCCACTGGGAATGTTTTCAATACAAATCGCTCTTGGCTTCCAACCTGTTCATTGCTATTTGTCATTCAGCCACCTCATGACTATGTTGTCTCTAGTTTAAACAATCGACGAAAATTTTGCGTAGTGATTCTCGCAATATCAGCCACATCGAGCCCATGAATATCGGCTAGGCAACGAGCAACCTCCACCACATATTGTGGCTCATTGTTCTTACCTCGATGCGGCACAGGCGCGAGCCATGGGGAGTCCGTTTCAATTAACAGCCGCTCCAGCGGAACCTTTCTGGCCACATTTCGCAACGCTAGTGCACTATTGAATGTGATGATGCCAGAGAAAGAGATATAAAAACCCATCGCCAGAGCAGCTTCGGCCATCTCCCACGACTCCGTGAAACAATGGAGCACTCCAGCTGCCTTGCTTGGGTGTGATGACAAGATGTCTAGTGTTTCATCGACGGCATCTCTGGTATGGACAATCACCGGCTTACTTACCTTTTGGCTTGCTTTGAGATGATTGATGAAACTCGCGCACTGCCAATCAAAGGTATCCGCACTATAACACTTATCTAACCCAGTCTCGCCCAGCGCAATAACTTTAGATGAAGCCGTTAATGTTACTAAAGTCTGTATGTCTGGAACCTCACCACTCTCAAGATACAAGGGATGAACGCCCACCGATGTATAAACTTGGGGATACGGAGCCATTAATTGCTGCAACGATTGGGATGAATCGAGATCTACCGCCACAGAAAGCATATGGCTGACATTATTTCGATAGGCGTCCCGAAGGACACCATCGATACCATCCGCGCGATGATCTAGGTCAAGTCTGTCCAAATGACAATGTGAATCAACAAACATCAATTCTCTCAGATTATGAAATGTTGGTTAGCGTTGAACAAATATCTGACTCCAACTCATAAATATCTCTTCCCAGAGTAGCTGAGAGTTGATGGTGCTGCCCTTGAGAATCACTCTATAGCTATCGTGGAGGCGATCTAAGAAATGGTAAATATTAACATTGGCCTGTAAGACCTCATCGGTGGTTATGAGCGAGTGCAAGTGGTATATGAACCACTCTAGTGCTTGAACAGTGTCATATTCCACACTCTTGCTCGCAGCTCTGAGTGGAGCTAAGGCACAGGACCTCACGGACTCTACTAGAGTCATAAAGGATTCAAAGTGCTCAAATCCTCCACTCTCTAAAACCTCCAGTGCAAGCAGTGGCCTCCCCCCGGTCATTTTAAGTGCGTTCCTCACCGCAGTCTGTTGCTCAGAAATTTCAGATAACCACGCGGAAGCGACTGCCAAGGGCGGTGCTGGCAAGGTAACTTTATGACAGCGGCTGAGAATAGTGGCCGGCAATAGTCCTGGTTTGTGACAGATTAACATCAACAGAGTCCTTGGACGCGGCTCTTCAAGACTTTTCAGCAAAGCATTGGCAGAGTTGTTATTCATGGCCTCTGCTGGAGAGACCACTGCAACTTTCCAGCCACTTTGTTGGGCCGTATTGTTCATACTCACCGTGAGTTGCCGAATGTCGTCGATGGGAATAGTTTTACCTCTATCCGAGGGCTCAACAAAGGTTAAGTCAGGGTGGAAACCCGCCATCAAAAGTTGACAGTTTTTACATCTGCCACAGACTTGATGTTGATCAACCTCAGCACACAAAAGGCGCTGAGCTAAACTCTCAGCCAAAATCTTTTTACCAATTCCCTGAGGACCATTGAGCAAGAGCGCATGAGGAAGACGATTGCTTTCGATAGCCTTATTTAGATCTTGCCAAACACCAGCTTGCCAGGGAAGTATCGCCGACAGTTCCTGTTCAGGCATCAGACACTCCCGCCAGATCGCAAGTAAAAATCGTTTAACGCACTAGCAATGTCGGCCTGAACATTGTCGATAGAGCCTGATGCATCGACAACTCGATAACGTCGAGGCTGTGTTTTAGCCAAGGTTAAATAGCCTTGCCGTACTCGTTCAAAAAATGCAATTTCTTCCTGTTCAAAGCGATCGGGACTACTGCGTTGACCAGCGCGCTGGAGACCCAGTTCCACTGGTACATCAAGAATCAGGGTAAAATCCGGACGAAGATCACCCTGAACTAAATTTTCCAGACGCCTTATTAACTCATGATCCATTCCTCGGCCAAAGCCCTGATACGCGTAGGTAGCATCAGTGAAACGGTCACAGATCACCCACTGACCAGTCTCCAGAGTTGGCAAGATAACCTTATTCAGATGCTGTGCTCGACCGGCAAACATCAGCAATAGCTCGGTTGCAACAGCCATACTTTCGCTTCTTGGCGTTAGTAAGATATCTCTTATCTCCTCTGCCAAGGGCGTACCGCCGGGCTCTCTTGTGGAAGTGAAATCGATATTCCTAGTACGTAGCCAATTTTCGATGAAAGCAATATTCGTGGTTTTACCCACGCCTTCAGTGCCCTCAATAGTAATAAACTTACCTGTCATGAATAATCCGGTAATACTCAGTTTTAATTCGGTGCAGACTGATAAATCTTTGCACGCTGTTCAATTTGATACTTCCGAACAGCACGATTGTGCTCATCCAGTGTATCGGAGAAAAAATGTCCACCATCACCTCTGGCGACAAAATATAGGCTTGATCCCACCCCGGGGTTGAGAGCCGCGTTTATGGAATCCCTGCCAGGCATCGCTATAGGGGTTGGTGGCAGACCATTTATCCTATAAGTGTTATACGGAGTCACTCGCTTCAAGTCGCTGCGACGTATATTACCCTGATAGTGCTCTCCCATACCATAAATAACGGTAGGGTCTGTCTGCAATCTCATTCCAGCTTGTAATCGTCTTACAAATACACCTGCAATCTGGTGTCGCTCGGTGGGCAGACCAGTCTCCTTTTCTATTATAGAGGCCATAATCAATGCTTCATAAGATGTTGTGTAAGGAAGATCTGAGGCTCGCGACAACCACTCAGAATCTAATACGCGCACCATTTTATTGTATGCTCTTTCCAGCAGGTCACCCATAGAATCAGTGGATGTGTAAGAGTAAGTATCTGGATAAATCCAGCCCTCAGGATGTTCCACCGGGATATTAGCCAAGGTCAGGAGCGACGAAGGATCGAGCTGTGAATCCTCAGTAAACTGGTCAATTTTTCCAAGCTCCTCAACTATCTGAGCAAAAGTCCAACCCTCCACCAGCGTTACACTGTGTTGGACGACATCACCTCGATTAAATTTTTCCAATAGGGATCGCGGCACATCGTTGCCAGTAATTGAATATTCTCCCATTTTGATCTCTGTCTGCCCTGAGATGCGAGCGTAGGCGACAAAGAGTCTGGGATGCTTGATGATATCTTTTTCATACAGCTGCCAGCTAAATTCACTGAGGCTAGCCCCCCGAGGAATGGTAATAATCACTTCAGCATCACTCTGCGCAGACAACTCAATAGGGCTGTATAAAAACTGTGTGAAGAGACCATATAGCCAGCTGGACACAATCACAGTGGCAACTAGCCCCCAAACAAAACATTTTGCGACAAGACTTTTCATGAAACAAAAGGAAACTGATTTTTAAGGACTGTTTGCAATTGCATTGTGTCTCTGCCGATAGAGAGTGTTCTCACGGTATGATCTTTATTCATTACACCAATGACGGGAATGATACCTCTAATGGAGTTACAGATGAAAATTTCGCAACTTTGGTTTAACGCTCCCTGATCAATCAGACCCACACCACAGTTGCTAGCCATTGTAGGAAAAATCTCATCCAGTAACATTGATCTCATGACACCGGCGACACCACAATTTTCTAGACTTGGTGTTGTCCATCCCTCCGATGGGTGTTTTAAAAAAATGTTTGCCGATGTGGTTTCGATCACATTTCCCGTGGAGTCGAACATGATCCCATCGGAGCATAGATCAGAGGGTATTTCATTACTCGCCAGCACTTGCTCCAGCCTGTTTAGGTGTTTTATTCCGGCAAGCGCCAAATCGGTGGACAGTTGCTGATGGCAGCACCATAGCTTTATTCCGCACTGCCTTTGCTTATCAATGTCTGCAGGCAGCTGACGCTTAGAAATAATCAACCGAGGTTTAACCACGGAGGGGCTTTGATATCCAGTTCCTCCGCACCCAGCAGTTAAGATAATTTTAATGATGCCCGAGTATGCCACAGTAACACTGTCGATTGCTGACCTGATATCTCCCGCCAAAAATGGAATACCTAGGCGCTCCGCACCAAATTGCAAACGATTCAAATGGCGACGTATAAGTGGCACAGTCCCACCAAGACAAAGCATCGTTTCAAACACACCATGACCATAAGCAAGGCCACGATCAGAAGCCACGACAGATAGAGTCCGAACAGATGGATCAGCGTCCTCGCAAGTATTGATAATCTCTAGGGATGACATAAGGCATATTAAACAAAAGTTTCAGACAAAAAAAAACCGCTCAAATGAGCGGCTTTTCCAGAGATCAGACTCAACTGTTAGCATTAATGTATGTTATCGCATCCTGCACAGTAGCAATCTTCTCAGCCTCTTCATCAGGGATCTCTGCATCGAATTCTTCTTCTAACGCCATGATAAGTTCAACAGTATCAAGAGAATCAGCGCCGAGGTCTTCAACAAATGAGGACGTTACTTTTACGTCTTCTTCTTTCACACCCAGCTGCTCAGCAACCATCTTTATTACGCGTTCTTCAATATTACTCATCTTCTATCCACTCCGTTCAAGGGGTCTGAAGTCTTATAATTCCCGACCATCACGATGGACTGATCCATTCACTGCTTCAGAGGCCGGCATTTTACCTTACAAAAACAAAATTGCTAGTACCTAAATTAAAAAATTCGACTAATTTTTTAATTTTTACTCTCATGACATGTACATGCCACCATTGACGTGGATCGTCTCTCCGGTGATGTAGCTCGCAGCGTCACTCACTAAAAATCGCACAACGGCCGCAATTTCACTAGGTTCTCCCAGTCTTGCCAATGGTATTTGATCTAGCATGGCAGTTTTATTTGCCTCCGGTAATTCCTTGGTCATATCCGTGGCAATAAAGCCAGGTGCCACAGTATTAACTGTGATACCTCGAGAGCCTAGTTCTTTCGCCAAAGCCCTGCTAAAGCCCTCCACACCTGCCTTTGTCGCCGAGTAGTTAGTCTGACCTCCGTTGCCCATAGCACCAACCACAGAACTGATATTAACTATCCGACCCCACCGTCGCTTAGTCATAGGTCGCACGCAAACTTTAGACAATCTATAAACAGATGTCAGGTTAGTGTTAATAACATCTGACCAGTCATCCTCTTTCATTCTCAGAAGAAGGTTATCTTTTGTGATGCCGGCGTTATTAATCAAGATACTGGGAGCACCATATTGGTCACTAATTTCTGCCAACAACTGACTAATAGAGTCCATATCAGTCACGTTTAGCACCATTCCCCGCCCGGTGATTCCCATCTCATTAAACCGTTGGCTAATTTTATCAGCGCCGGCGGCAGAGGTTGCCGTTCCGACCACTGTACAGTCCGATTTGCCTAGGGATTCTGCAATCGCTGCACCGATGCCCCTGCTCGCACCGGTGACCAGTGCAATCTTTACTTGCTCATTCATAAAGAGTTCCTAATAGGTTAAACAGACACAAGGCTGTCATTCATACTTGCAATTGAGTCCGTCGAGTAACAGTTTAAATCTGTAGTAATTCGCTTAATCAGTCCTGACAATACACGACCTGGTCCGCATTCCACCACATCGACAATACCCGCGCTCTTGAGGGCTACAACACAGCTAACCCACGGTACGGGCTTGTAAATTTGTTCCAACATCAGTCCTTTTATGGCGCTGCCATCTGACTCAACACAGGCGGTGACATTGTGTACCACAGGTATAAGAGGGTTTGAAAAGGACAATTCTTCAACTAATGGCGCTATATCATGCGCAGCCGGCCGCATTAAAGAGGTATGAAAAGGAGCGCTGACCGGGAGTGGCAATGCTCGCTTTGCTCCTGCTGCTTTACACGCTTCGACGGCTCGTTCAACAGCGCCGGTGGTACCGGCAATTACAACTTGCCCTGGTGCGTTATAATTAACAGCATCAACTATTCCATCACCTGCTGACTCCATGCAAGCTTTTCGAATTGCTGCATCGTCCAAACCAATCACTGCAGCCATCGCACCCTTACCAGCGGGCACAGCTCTCTGCATTGCAGAGCCCCGCGCTCGTACCACATTTACGGCATCGGCGAACTCAACTACTCCCGCACAGACCAATGCCGACCACTCTCCGAGACTATGTCCCGCCAATCGAGAAGGTTTAGAACCATTTTGAGAAATCCACAGTCGCCAGAGAGCAACACTGGCGGAGAGCAGTAAGGGTTGGGTCCGTTCGGTGGCGTTAATCTGCTCCTGCTTACCCGTCTGAGTTAAGGCCCATAGGTCGTATCCCAAAACATCACTCGCCTCAGCAAATGTCTGTTCTATTATCTGGTGTTCTCCAGCAAGCTCCGAGAGCATACCGATCTTTTGAGACCCCTGCCCGGGGAAAACGAAGGCTAAATCACTTTTCATATCACTCTAATTCTCTAATTTGTAGTCAAATTTCTGCGCTAATAAGGGTGCCAATCGCTGAGGCAAATTTCTTTTCGCTGCGTCAACCGCGACATCAAGCGCGTGACAAAATCCTTTTTCCGAGGCAGATCCGTGACTCTTTACTACCACACCATTGAGACCGAGAAGATAAGCGCCATTGTAAAGAGAGGGATCTAAATGCCGTTTTAAATCACGAAAAGATCGACTCATAATCTTCAGCAGTACTCGAGCAAGCAAACTTTTGTCCACCAAGGCTTCTAGAATTGACGCGATCATGCGAGCAAATCCTTCGGAAGTTTTCAACGCTATGTTACCGCTAAACCCGTCGCAAACTACCACATCTGCTCGTCCGCTAAAAATACCGTCACCCTCAACAAAACCAGCGTAATGAAGACTCTGGTCCGCTTCAAGCAGTCGGGAGGTTTGCTGTAAATGATCTCCACCTTTGCTCTGCTCAACGCCTACATTGAGCAGCTTCAACTCAGGGTTGGGAATCCCATCCAAAAGATGTGCCGTCAAACTACCAAGAACAGCAAATTGATGCAGCTGATTTGGGCAGGTATCAAGATTTGCACCGAGATCCAAAACATATGTACGACCGTGGGCAGTGGGAAATGTTGTACAGATAGCCGGGCGAGTTATGCCGGGAAGCGTTCTCAGCTGGATTAGACCCATCGCCACCAAGGCTCCAGTATTTCCCGAGCTGATGCAGGCTTCGGCCTCTCCCGCCACCACAGCACTCACCGCTTTACCCATGGATGAATCTCGCTTAGATCTCACCACTATGGAAGGCTTGTCATCATCAGAAATAGTTTCGGAGCAATGAACTATCTCCAGCCTTTCGATAACATCATCACTGTATACAGTCGAAAGCTGAGACTTGATCGAATGGCAATCGCCAAAGACAAGCGCATGGACGTGCTGATACTTGCGAAGCGACTTGACCAACGCAGGCACGGTGGTCATGGGACCACGTTCGCCACCCATTGCATCAACGGCTATTCGAATGGTTCGACCCAATGGGTTACCTAATCGGCGTTAGTCTCTACTACTTTTTGCCCACGGTAAAAGCCATCGGCAGTGACATGATGTCGCAGGTGACGCTCACCTGTGACTGAATCGGTGGATACTGTCGCTGAGCTAAGTGCATCGTGAGCTCGGCGCATGCCTCTTTTCGATCGAGTTTTACGACTTTTCTGAACAGCCATTGGATACTCCTAAAATGTGCTAGCGGCAACTACGACCGCTTTAACTGCTTTAAAATACTAAACGGGTTCTCGCCCGCAGACCCATCACTCGGGTCAACTTCGCTTATAAAGGCATCCCCGGTACAGGAGCCTACTGGGTGGTAGTTTACCACCGGCAAAGCCAACAAGATTTCATCTTCCAGCACCTCGCATAGATTGGCCATCCTGTCGGCCACCAACCAAGGCTCATAGTTCCTCGCAACCTGTTGTGCCTGTTCTTCTGAGTACACTATTTGCAAGTCGAATTTCGCATTCAAATCAACCTGCACTTCATCCAGACAGCGTTGACAAATTGTCATTACCGATACTGTCGCTACACCGCATGCTATCTTTGCCTTTGACTCATCGATACTGAACCTCACCATCACTTTAAATGGAGAGCAAACGGATGAAACCGAAGATGACAGTCTGGTCAAATGTTCCAAATTCACTTCCCCTTCCAAAAAACAACCTTGCAGAGCAAGTTTTCGAGGGTCTACATGTGTGGGCAGAAACATATGCGTCATTCTCATCAAGGCGCGCATAATAGGGATTAGCAGCCAACCTGTCAAAGAAAAATTAACTAAATTCAATACTTTAAACAGGAAAATCAGTTAACATGCGCACGTAGTGGTCAAACAACTTAAAAACACTTATTCAGACTGCCAACACCGTGAAGAAAGATAAAGGAAAAATGAAAATGCAAAACATTGTCTTGGCGTCGTCCTCTGTCTACAAACAGACTCTGTTCAGTAGATTGCAATTGCCTTTTATTGCAGACGAACCAAATATTGATGAACAATTACCATCATCTTTTAACGCCAAAGAAGGCGCAGAGTGGCTCGCGATTGAAAAAGCAAAATTTGTTGCCAATCGGCATCCCAGTTCTGTAGTAATTGGTGCAGATCAGATTGCTGAACTAGACGGTGAAATGATTAATAAACCCTTAAATCACGAGACAGCTGTCCATCAGCTTAACAAACAATCGGGAAAACGACTGCAATTCCACACCGGTGTGGCGATAATAGACCAGCGTGGCTCTCAGTCCAACCAATTCAGCACACTTAATACCACTGAAGTTCTGTTTCGAGTATTGTCAAAACAGAAAATTGAACATTATTTGAGGACCGAAACTCCATACGACTGCGCTGGCGGCTTCAAGTCCGAAGGTCTGGGCATCACTCTATTTGAGCGCATTGACAGCGATGATCCCACATCGCTTATCGGACTGCCACTGATAATCTTGTCCACTCAACTGATACGTATGGGCCTTCTGTAGCCAGCAATTGACTGACATTATTAGGTGAGCTATCCACTATATGTAGTTTTTAATATCGGAAAAATTATCCAAACACACAATCGGTTCATGTGGCTGTAATCGCTTTAGCGGATGAGCTCCATAGGTCAATCCAATGGAAGGAATCCCTGCTCTTTTCGCCATTTCAAGATCAAAAGAAGTATCCCCGACCATGATTGCTTGACGCGGTGATAGCGCAAATTCCTCTAACAACTGATTGAGCATGAGAGGGTTAGGCTTTGACAGGGTTTGATCAGCAGTTCGAGACCCGTGAAAAAATTCCGCCAGATTGAGTTTGGCTAATGCTCGATCAAGGCCTGCCCTACTTTTACCTGTTGCCACAGCAAGGAGTCTACCATCATTTTTTAACCAGCTAAGGGTTTCCAGAACACCCTCAAAGAGAACACTGGGATTATGCTCTTGTTGGCGAAAATGCGACGAATACATCGATGCAAAGTTTTTTGCCTTCTCCGGATGCAAATCTGGGAACAACTGTTCAATCGCCTCGGGAAGACCCAAGCCAATAATGGCTGCCGCTTCCTCCCGACTAGGCGCAGTCAACTGGCAATCCCGAGCGGCCAATCGAATACACTGCGCTATCCTTGCCACAGAATCGCAGAGGGTTCCATCCCAGTCAAAAATAATGAGTTCAGCTTGGCTCATTTCTTTCATGAGACTAAAGCAGATGTGAGAAGTAGTTGTTCAAGCTCGGCGGGTAATGGCGCTTTTATGTCAACAATTGTATTGGAAACTGGGTGTCTAAATCGTAAACCGCTAGCGTGCAAAAACAAGCGACCACAACCAGATCGCTTAGCCTGACTGTTAATTTCACTATCGCCATATTTTTCATCTCCCACAATCGGGTGACCGGAGAATTGACAATGAACTCTTATCTGGTGTGTCCTACCTGTTTCCAACTCAATATCAAGTAGACTGAATGAAGAAAAATATTTGGCCACCTTGAAGTGTGTCATGGCAGATTTACCAGCAACGTCCACCCTTACCATACGCTCTCCAGAGGATAGCTGGTTTTTCCGAAGGGGTGCATTAACCGAATTCTTGCCCTTGGGCCAACGCCCCGCCACCAATGCCTGATAAGATTTTTGCACTTGATTATGCTGTATCGCTTGTTGCATAGAAATCAGCGCTACTCGATTCTTTGCCAACAACAGACAACCGGAGGTGTCTCTATCGAGCCGATGGACTAGCTCTAAAAATTTTTCCTCTGGTCGCTGTGTTCTAAACGCCTCTATCGCACCCATTGACAGCCCACTGCCACCATGAACGGCGAGGCCACTAGGTTTATTAAAGACAACCAGAGCATCATCTTCGAACAAAATATTTTTCTCAAGTAAATCCCTCAACTGATATGACAACGTGGTGTTCTGTGTAGTCATTGATGCTCTGATGGGTGCTATTCTGAGAACGTCGCCTGCCTTTAGTCGCAGATTAGGTTTGGCGCGACCCTTATTTACTCTAATCTCTCCCTTTCTCAATAAATTGTATATTCGTGACTTTGGCACCCCTTTGAGATGCCGAATGAGAAAATTATCTAACCTTTGCCCAAGAGAGCATTCATCAACTTCGACAAAAGATACTTTTGAAAAATCCTGTTGTTGCACTAAGTTCAGCCATCAGATAAAAGAAGACTCAATTGTACTGAGCTATTTTGCAGAAACATAGCTAATTGACAGTATAATTTGTAGCCATGCCTTTATATTGTTATATTACACGCGTCGGCACAAACATGAGTGAAGCGTGCCATCTGTTAACTCGCATTCGACAAGCGAAATAGTCGCTGAAAGAGTGAGAAAAGAATAAAGGGTCGGTCGCTATAGTAAGCGATCAACCAAACAAAGACTGAGAGAACTAAGTCAGTACAAGTCTGAGAAGACAAAAAGGTTTTTAGCAAGTCCCGTAAAATTTCGGCAGGCACTGGGTGCGCCGAACAAATACAGCAAAGACAATGGGATTTGCGGAATGAAAATATAAGGTATCGAGGGTTTATCATCAGGTTAGATGATAGTCACGATTGCACGATGAATGTGGGTAACCAACTAGACAGCGGGGTTCAAATTACTCCCTCTGCTGGGCTACACATTTGTAGTCTAGTCCTAATTAGGCAATCAACAATCGATATAGAGCTTGAGTAGCTGTGTTGTTACTACATTGCTGTTCACGTAATTCTACCCTAGTTGATCTATCAATGGGGCTGTCCGTTTTTCTTCCATTCCTGTCAATATGTGCACTTATCTTCTCTCTTACACAAAAGAGCGGAAATATACTATGAAACGCATGTTAATTAATGCATCGCACACAGAAGAAGTGCGCGTGGCCATGGTCGATGGCCAGCGCCTGTATGATTTAGATATCGAAAATCGAACCAGAGAACAAAAGAAATCGAACATTTATAAAGGCAAAGTGACTCGAGTTGAGCCGAGCCTTGAGGCAGCTTTTGTTGACTATGGCGCCGAGCGTCATGGCTTTCTGCCATTGAAGGAAGTCTCGCGTGAGTACTTTAAAAAAGGTGCATCCGACAAGGGTAAAGTTAGGATTCAGGATGCCCTTAAAGAAGGTCAAGAAGTTGTTGTGCAAATTGAAAAAGAGGAACGCAGTAACAAAGGGGCTGCGCTGACAACCTTTATAAGCCTGGCAGGCCGGTACCTAGTTTTAATGCCAAACAACCCGCGGGCTGGAGGCATCTCTCGCCGAATAGAGGGCGATGAACGCGCCGATCTTCGAGAAGCAATGAGGGGCCTAGAAATTCCCGAAGGTATGGGCGCCATTGTGCGTACCGCCGGAATTGGGCGTGCCACTGAGGAATTACAGTGGGATCTCAACTATCTGGCACAACTCTGGGGAACAATCACTCAGGAGGCAACCGCATCAAAAGCTCCAAGTTTCCTATTTAGAGAGAGTAATGTCATCGTTCGAGCGATACGCGATTATCTCCGCCATGACGTCGGAGAAGTAATTGTAGATAGCGAGGAGGCTTATGCACTTGCGGCAGCTTTCATTGGAACAGTCATGCCTGATTTCAAAAGCAAGGTGAAGTTTTATCAAGATGAAATTCCACTGTTTAATCGCTATCAAGTTGAAAATCAAATTGAAACTGCTTTTTGCCGCGAGGTGAGTCTGCCCTCTGGTGGCTCTATCGTCATCGATGTTACGGAAGCCATGGTATCCGTTGATATCAACTCAGCGAGAGCTACAAAAGGCGGTGACATCGAAGAAACCGCTTTTAGCACCAATAAAGAAGCCGCTGATGAAATCGCTCGACAACTACGTCTGAGAGACGTTGGTGGTCTTATCGTTATCGATTTCATTGACATGCTCAACACAAGCCACCAAAAAGATGTTGAGAATAAAATGCGTGAAGCTTTGGAGGTAGATCGCGCGCGGGTGCAGGTTGGTCGAATATCTCGATTTGGTCTGTTGGAAATGTCGCGGCAACGTCTGCGCCCGTCTCTTGAAGAAACCATGTCTCGAACCTGTCCTCGCTGCAATGGTCAGGGCACAATTCGTGGGACGCGCTCATTATCATTATCAATCTTACGGTTAGTCGAAGAGGAAGCTCAAAAAGAATCTTCTCGCGAAATAAGAGCCATAGTTCCAGTGCCGGTGGCAACCTTTTTGCTTAACGAGAAACGCAGGGAAATCTCCGATATCGAAGGGCGTAATAAAATCAAAGTCACTGTATTGCCTAATACAGAGATGGATACTCCACACTACGAAGTTATCAGAATTCGTACTCAGGATGAAGATACCTCTGATTATAGCTACAAGCTGGCGGAGGAGCTCAGTAAGGCCGAGGAAGAAGTTATCTCGGACGCGAAAACACCGCAACCGTTACCAGAGCCAGCTGTAAGAACTATAATCCCGTCGACGCCGGCACCAGTTGTCAGTGAAGCTAATGAACAAAAGCAAAAGGCACCTGGCTTGGTTAAACGACTGTGGGACACTATGTTTGGTAGTGTCGAGGAAAAACAGCAAGAAAATAAACCAAAACGAAAGAACAATCGCGGCAATCGTAGCCGTAATCGCAACACTCAAAGCCGCGGTCGCAGTAATCAAAATCAGCACAGTAAAAAAGGAAATCGACGCCCTGGGGACGATTCTGATAGCAGACACCGTAATGAAAAACCGGAGTCTAACTCAGGGGGAGATTCGGCTAAACAGAGTCGTAATGGGCGTAAAAAGCCAGTTAAACAGGCAACTAAGCCAGAGAGCGTTAACACTAAGGAAAACTCTTCTACAACCACTGAACAGCTTCGGCGGCGGCCCGACGACAAGCGCAGAGGACCACGTCGTCGTCGACAGCGTCAAGAGGTTCCCGCAGAATTGATCGAGATGACCAATAATCTTGATAAGGTGTCAACGTCAGTTGGCAAGGAATCACCAGTCGCCAGTTCAGACAGTAAAGCTTCAAATGAAATTGAGGACGCTGTGGTTACGGTGGCAGCACCTGATACTCCTGTGAGCGATGTCAAGAATACTGTAACCAAATCTGAAGAGTCTCTAAATGATGTTCCGGCAAAGGCGAAACCCAAGCGAAAGTCTCGAGCAAAAAGCAAACCAGCGCAAAAGACTGTAGCCGCAGATACCGAGGTCGAGAAAGCACCAATAGATAATACCGAAACTCATCAGGACGGCGATTCTGTTAAGAAGATCTCGGCAAAGGAAAAACCTGCAAGAAAAACCAGATCCACTGGGCGGCGCAAGACGAAGAAGGAAGCCGAGGTCCAGTTGGAGACTGCAGATAACACCTTAGAAGAATTGCCAAAGAGTAAAACATCTCGAGCAAGCAATGATCCGCGTAAAAAACCAAAACCCATCGTCGATGTTGAGGTGAGTACGGAACGTCGGACAAAAGCGAGCGATGATCATGCTACTGATTCCACGTTGCCTGCAACCCCTGTTAAAAAGAGAACCACAACAAGAGCCGCTAATGATCCCAGAAAGAAGCGGGCTAAAACTGTAGTAAAAGCTCAAAATAATGACAAAATATCGGTAAATGCGGAGAATACATCGAGCTCTTTAAAGGAAAATAGCTGAAATTCACAATTGCCACTTGTTAGATAAATGAGTCGCTGTATAATCGCGGCCTAACGAGGTGGGATGGCAGAGCGGTTGAATGCACCAGTCTTGAAAACTGGCATACGTTAATAGCGTATCTAGGGTTCGAATCCCTATCCCACCGCCATATTTAAAAGCCAAGTTACTGATTTATAAAGGTAATTTGGCTTTTTTATGAATTATAATTTTTAGTTGTACCACTTGTTGTACCTTAAAGTTGGCCTTCATCACCGCCTCAATTTCTATGCCATAACTTTGATAGATGTCTGTGCTGTTTACGAGTCAGATTGGTTCTCATGTGGGTACAGTTAAATTCAATGAATTATGCTAATGTATGAAAGAGCTTTAGCTGTCACTTTAACATAAACGCTAATTCATCTGGCATGAACAAATTCTATCCAAGTCAGATAGATGTTGCTCAAATGTTAGCCCCAACGAACATTTTCTAATCCGAGTAGTAACAGAGTGCCTTTGCGAGTTCCTGAGTTTTTGGAGAGTCCGCCTCAGGAGTACCATCGATCATCTCGGCATAACACCGCGTGAAATGGTTTGCGGGGACAAGCTCACCATTTTCATATTTCCACACTGGATCGGGTTTTGTGGTAATTTCCTTACACAGAGCGCGAATATCCTCTGCGCTTAAGTTTTGGTTTTTTTGTACCACATCCCTAAGACACTCCTTGTAGGTGTACTTATCAATAGGGTTTGAGTGCCAATGGTCATCCTCGAAAATACTGTGGAACCGATCAGCATGGGATAAATCTGGAAAGCACAATGCTAAAACAAAAGAAACGTAGACAAAAGTCGTAGATCC
>CAXRFT010000043.1:0-21754 GCA_964230135.1 Porticoccaceae bacterium
ACACCCGCTCTCGCCGCAAGTTTGGCCATGGAAAAACTCTCATAGCCCACCTCGTGAAAATGTGCCTCCGCGGCACCGAGGATCTGCTGTCTGCGAAAAAGCTTTTGATCCTCAGTCCTTGCTCGTTTGGATACAGAGGTCATTTTTTCACTTTACTTTTAATGTTTTTCTCCGAAGCATCTCCGTAGGGAGGCATAAATCCAGCCAACTTGGCTACCGGCACACCCTTGGGCTGGCGATAGATACTCTTGGCGTGACTGAAGGTCTTAAACCCTTCTATGCCGTGATAGGCGCCCATACCACTGGGACCAACACCACCAAATGGCAGGTCCTTTTGCAGCATATGGAACATCACATCATTGATACAAACGCCACCCGAGGTGGTGCCGGACAGAAACCGCTGCTCTTCAGCATTGTTATAACCAAAATAGTAGGCGGCCAATGGTCGGGGTTTGCTGTTGATATAAGCAATGGTATCCTCAAAAGTTTTGTATGTCTTGATCGGTAGCAGTGGTCCGAAAATTTCGTCCTGCATGCAGAGAGCCTCATCCTCCGGCTGAATAACTAAAGTGGGTGGAATTTTCTGTGTTGGATTGTCGGAGAAGTCTTCGTTGCCAGGGTTTATAGTCACCATCCGGATATTGCGCGCTTGAGCGTCTTCAATATTTTGGTTGATTCGGACATAGTGACGGTCATTTACCATGGCGGTGTACTGATCATTGTTCAGTAGTGTTGGATACATCTGTTGCACCATAGCGGTTGCATATTCCACCACAGCCTCCAAATCCTCTTCGGGGACCATTAAATAGTCGGGCGCAATACAAACCTGGCCGGCATTGAGCATCTTGCCTACCATAATACGCTCAACGGCTTCTTTTAAATTGGCGCTCCTAGATACCACCACTGGCGATTTTCCACCCAGTTCCAAGGTCACTGGCACCAAATTTCGAGCTGCAGCGGCCATAATGTGCCTCGCGATACTCGTAGCACCGGTAAAAATCATATGATCGAAAGGAAGGGAAGAAAAACACTGGCCCACCTCTGGTCCGCCCGTTATCACAGTCAACTCGGTGGGATCAAAGGCCTCTGCTACCATATCCGCAATCAGACCTGAGGTGGCGGGGGTGAATTCGGACGGCTTGATCATGGCGCGGTT
The DNA here is from genome assembly GCA_964230135.1 of Porticoccaceae bacterium. Taxonomy (GTDB): domain Bacteria; phylum Pseudomonadota; class Gammaproteobacteria; order Pseudomonadales; family Porticoccaceae; genus HTCC2207. Next base: position 1,157 of record CAXRFT010000043.1, read on the forward strand.
GCCGGCCGCCAGCACGCCAGACAGGGGCTCAAAAACCATTCCCAAGGGAAAATTCCAGGGAGCTATAACACCCACCACTCCCTTGGGTTGATACTCAATACTGGACCTGCCACCAAGAAGGTTTAAGGGAAACATGGTCGGCCGCTTTTCTCGCTTCATCCAACCTTTGAGATATTTTTTTGAGTGTTTAAGGCATTCTATTGAACCGGTGACATCAGTCATCAGATTTATCTGCCGAGGTCGACAACCAAAGTCTGCGTTCATTGCTTCGCTGATTGCCTCAGCGTGACGCACTAACACATCAATGGCACGATCAATTCTATCAATGCGAACTGCCGCGGATACCGCACCCTCTTTAATGTAGCTCTCTCGCTGGGCGAGTAGCGCAGCGTTCATCTGTTCTTCGAACTCAGTGTCGACCATTATTTTTTGTGGTGCGTTCATAACTGTACCCCTTTAATTATTAAATGACTATCGGTCATTTATAATCGGAGAGTAACCTAAATGCAAGTGTTTTTTTTGTCTCGGAATTGGGCACAGGAAAGTGTTGCTAAGGGCACAACACTAATTTGACTCGGAGACACCTCTCACTGGACCGGGGAAAAAACGATTGGTCTGCTGTTGATAATCTCTGTAACCCGGTCTTTTCTGAACAGAGTAGTATTCAGAGGGCACCGCGCCGGTGAGATAAACCAGCGTGTTGTACATAACACAGGATGTATACAAAAGGGCAGCACCCAGCAGCAACCATAACCAGGTGGGCTCTACCACCCGCAACGCCCACCAGGAGGGGGCTGACGCTAAAATTAAACCGTTCCATACCATCCACTCGGAAAAATAATTTGGATGGCGGCAAAAGCGCCATAATCCTACGTTGCACACTTGACGCTGTTTGCCGGCCTTTTTCATGGCCTTTAAAAACTGCGCCTTTTGCACATCGGCGACTGTTTCCATAACAAAGGCCATTACCCAGATTAGCAATCCCGAGAGTTCAATAACTGAAAACGTTGTAGCATTGTTAGAAGCGATAACAAACACTGGTAAAGCTAAAAAAGACGCATTGGCAAGACCTTGAGAAATCGCCTCCACTTGCAGAGCCAAACTCTGCCTAGTCTTGCCCTCCTCTTGAAAACGCACACGCTGATACTGATAACGAGGAAACTCCTTTTTGAGCAAACCCAACTGCCACATCTTCAGTGCGCCGAGGCCCATGCGCAAACCTACTAGTACAAGAACTACAGTCACTATAAGTGATCGCAGCCAGTAACCCTGACTAAAGACAAAACTAACTAACCCCAAAACCACCAACCCCCAGGGCCAACCAATATCAACATAGCTCATGCGACCGGTGCGCCAGATGGGGATACAAACCACCAGCGTGAAAAGCACTGTCTGTGCGGCTAAATTGATAATCGCCAAGTTAGAAAAGGAAGAGCTGTGCAAAATCAAGGCAAGGCCGATAATAAAAGGTACTAGAGGCTTGTAATAGGACATCAGCAATGGGGGCTCCTGATAATGCAATTGTAATCTTTACTCCGATAGCACAAGGCGGCTCACCCTGTTGGCGTCTATATCATCTCGATCGAAATAGATATCTCTCCACACTTTGTCTCTGTAGAGTGCTGTCTGATCACTGAAATGTTCGGAACTGGGTGCGCCAGACTGACTGTAGGACAGCAGAGCCTGAGCCCGAGGCCCAGTGTCGGTGTAACTCAATGTCATAATAAAGCTAGACCCATGAGCTATATTGTAACCACTGGAACTTAACGAGTTACTGTCCGCCACTTTGTCATTAACGCCGGAAAAAATCGGCGCCGCAATATGGGGTGCGGTGACCTGTAAGTTGGCAATCCCCTCAAAGCGATTGCCTCCGTGCACAGGGAACTGGACACCAGCTCGATGTGCTAACTGCGCGTCACCAAGCGCGATATCCAAAGGCGTGTCTTGTCCTTGCAGCATCAGCACCGCTCTAGCTAAGGCCACCAGTGCAGTATCGCCGTCGGCCAGCCCAACAGGCGTTTGCGCTGGTTTATCCATATCAAAGACGCCAGAGAACAGAGCTCCGGTAAATTGAGTGGCAGTATAGTCATAGCGGGTAATCCACTCTCTAAACAGCACCGCACCACGGCTGTCCAGATTGTAGCGATTATCCCAGTTAGCCAGTACAGAGCAGGCCGCTGTCAAGTTAACCTCAGTATCTTCCAGCACGACGACTGGGTCTTTTTTACACCGCTCGAGCAGCTCTGGCTTTAAAAGGTGCGCAGTGAGACCGGAATTATCAAACAGTGCACTTTGGATTTCTTTCATGGAGAAACGCCCATCTTCGCCACGAAAATCAAAACCATCCAAGCCTTCGAGCAGATGGATATTCATCCGCGTCCGGATACTAAGAGGCGTTTCAGTGGCACCGTATAACGGCGAGAAACCGGTTGTTGGCCGATTTGGATCACTCAGCCAATAACTGTCGTTGGAATTAAATACGTAGCCTTCACTTTCAATCAACGGACGTTGCTCAAAGGGCGTTGTCCCAGCAACGGTGGCTTCTGGATGTTGCAACCACTCATCCCGAGGAGTGCTGCCATCCAAAATAACCAAACCCTTAGTCAGATACAGCTGCTGAAGCTGAGGCACCGCCGACACTCGACCACGCCATGCAGCGATAGCCTCATCACTAAGAGCGCCCACCGCACTGTTATCAAGATAGACAGCTCGACCATCACTGCTGGTGGATATTGTATTAACCCAGGGCATGGCGTTGTATTGCCGGTGGGCATCGATAAAGTCATCCATAGACTGAGCTTGTCCCATGGCCAGCCACTGCGCCAATATGGCAGTGTTTTCGCTGTTGGCATCTCGAGCCGCATAGGCCGTCTTGTCTGTCCATTCTAATCCCGGCATCTGCACAATAGGTCCGTGGTGGCTGAACCAAATCTTCGTGCTCTGCTCCACTACACCAGTCTCAGCCAGCACGTTGAAAGACACATTGTGAGACTCCAGTGAACGCCATTCGTCCTCATACAAATACTGGGTGGGATCTTCAGGATTCAGCGTCAGGCGATAGAGAACCACGCGCTTTGAATCCGAAACGGTGTGAGTCCAACCAATGGACTTGTTGAAACCCAGTGTCACACCAGGCGTTCCAATTAGGCCAGTGCCGTAGACATCCAACTCACCGGGAATAGTAAGGTGTTTCTCCCAAAACCGACTGGTGCCATACCAAGGGTAATGAGGGTTGGCCAGCAGTGCTCCTCTGCCATTTTCTGTGGCCGCCGATGCAAAAGCCCAACCATTGGAACCCATACCCTCGAGCTTTATGCCATCCAGTGCAACCCTTTGCTGAGCCGATGAAACCTCGACCTTTGCGGTAACCGCAGGAGGCTGAGCCGCGGCCACCGCAGCAGCCATATAAGTAATGGTGTGCACTGATGCCACATATTGAGCCATAAACTCTTCAGCACTGGCTGGACGCACCCACGGCGCCCCATCACACCATGAATTAAACTGTCCCGCAGAGTCTCGCAAGTAACGGTTGTATCCCGCTGTGTAACCCTGAACCCATTGTTTAATGTGCTCGGGTTGTTGAGCCAAGGCAAGGCGCCCCTTCTCTGGTATATCTAAGGCGCGCACCACAATATCATTGTGAAGGTGAGTATTCTCGTGGCCCGATCCAAAATGCATAGCTGCCTGTCCTTGAGCATTGGTCAGCGCCACGGCCATATTGCACACATGATCCTGTGCTGCGGCATAGGCCTCGCCGTAGCCAAGACTGCCATACTCCTGCGCAGTAATGTGGGGAATACCAAAGTCAGTCCTGATGATCTCCACCTGATACTTTGCCGGTAGTTCAGCGTTTGGCTGGCAGCCCACGAGTGCAAGTAGAAGACAAAAAAGAAAGGCTTTTGTGACACGAGCTAATACCATTGAAAAATTCCCCTATATATTTTTGTTATTAGATTTCACCGCTAATGATAACAACAATGATGTAAAAAAAACCCGATGTCCACAATATTTCATCACTACCACACCAACACTAAAATAAGCTAAGCAGCGCGACGCATTTATCAATAGGCCTTGCAACTTTTTGAAAATCATATACTATACCCCCTATGGGTATAAAATGGTTTTCCATAATCGCATTGGTATTTTCGGCTGAGTTAGTCGCTCGGCCAATATCCTATACTGGTGGATCCACAGTAATGCTGTTCTCCGACAACATGAAGAACAGCGCTTATCTGCACTATTCCCCTAGCTACAAGTACTCGTTGGGAATTGAACTGGTTAAGGACAAACAGTTCGATGAAGAATATGCCCTCTTTCGATACACCTACCTACTCAACCGAAAAAATACGCAGACCTCTCAGCGCAACCTCTACTTTCAATCAGGTATAGCCTCCGATGGGGTGGATAACCATTTTTATGGCATCCACGGTGACTGGGAGACCAGACGCTGGTTTACAGGTTTTGATTATAAAAATGTAAGCATAGATAACACCGACTATACCAATAAATCCTTTCAAATTGGCGTCGCACCCTATTTGGGTGACTACGGTGACTTGCACACTTGGATCATGCTAAAAACAAAGAAAAATTCCCTACAGAGTGATTGGTCCACCTACCCAGTATTGAAGTTTTTTAAAGGTAATCTGTTATTTGAAGTGGGCTACGGCAAAAAAACCCAATGGGATGCCCACCTAATGGTTAGATTTTAAGGAGTTAGAAGATGAAAATATTTACCACTGCTTTACTGCTAGTTTTGATGACAAGCACCTTCGCTTCAGATAAACAGGGATCCCATCATGCAGCGCATAACCACCACTCTCATGACGGTCACTTCCATGGACAATCAGTGGATGGCGAGAAATTGCAGGTCGATCCACAACGGTTCGACAACTTCATTGACGGTCTGTCCAATGCACAGGTGGCCGTTGTCGATGTCAATGGTATGGTCTGTGATTTTTGTGCCAGAGGTATCGAGAAAACCTTCAAACGAGACGAGCAGGTAAAGAAAATCGATGTGGATCTGAGTAAAGGTAAAGTATTGATCGCGTACACAGACGAAAAAACCATCGACTTTGCTGAGATAGAAGAGAAAATTGTCGCCAACGGCCAAAATGCCACCGGCCTGACAATAGTGGAACTCTGAGGATTACCCTTTGAACGACAAACCGGCTAATTTGTTGTCTCTTTTTGCTTCGTCATCGACGCTAATTTGCTGTGCTCTTCCGGCGTTATTTGTCGCTGTTGGCGCCGGAGCAAGCCTGGCAAGTCTAGTGGCGGTGTTTCCATTTCTGATTGTGCTATCTAAGTATAAAGTCGCTATAAGCCTTGTCGCTCTCTCGATGCTAGTGCTCGCGGGGTACTCCAATTATAAAACACACCGCATGCCCTGCCCCCTCGACACAGAGCTCGCTAAAACCTGCATGCAAACCAGAGCAAAATCCCGTTATATTTACTATGTTTCTGTGGCATTATTTATTTTTGCTAGCATTTTTACTTACGTTGTACCGAGGTTTTTATAACTATGAGTCACCCGTGTCATCATCAGCAGCTCGCCAGTATCCGCCGAATAGAAGGCCAAGTTCGAGGGGTAGCAAAAATGGTCGAAGAAGAAAAATACTGTATCGACATCCTCAATCAGATCAAAGCGATCAAAAGTGCGCTGACCACGGTCGAAGGAAAAATCCTCAAAACCCACATGAAAATGTGCGTTCACAGTACATTGCAGGACGGTGCCGACTTTGACGGTAAAGTAGAAGAAATAATCAAACTACTAAAGCGTTAAAACATCGACAAATCGAAACTTCTGCCAACCACGTCACGACAACATGGTTTCCCTGGCCGGCTCTAAAGGTCATAACTACTTAACTGTAGTACATTGACATAATATCTATAAGTTCACCCTATATTTTGCTCTAGCAAACTATCACCGTATTAAAAAATACATAAAGAATAGATAAAAAATACACGGGTGTGGTCTATATTCATGTCATACAGAAAAATCAGGAGAAAATAATGAAACTTTGGCTATTAATATTTTCCACAGTGGCACTTGTAGCATGCGGCAGTGGCTCATCCTCAAATTCAGACCCAGAGACTGATAATAATTCCAATGACAATTCTGGTGGTGACACCATTGACTATGAATCCCAAGGCAATTTTGACAGTGAACTTTTTAGTACCGACCTGATCCGTGATGAAAGAGTCAGTTGCACGCTTAACGACGGTACGGTAACCACTTGTTATGAACTTACCTTCAATGTCAACGGAGTAGGCAGTACCGAGGGAGCTGGGACTGTGGGTCCCTTTTGTCCAGCCAGGCCCGACACAGTCGCATCTGAATCCGGTTTTGGATTTTATGATGGGCCAACAAACCCTGGTTTTCAATTATTAACCACCGCCGCGGCCAATATGGAAATTGACGGCTATGACATTATCGATGAAAACGGCGATATCAAGACGGATGGAATGGCGGGAGCCGCCTGTTTATCCATGCCTTTCAACAATAATCAGACGATAACCTATAGAGTGCCGGTCGTTGCACAAGAGGCCGCCGAACCATGGCAGGTGACTGAGATACAAAGCATTGGTTTTGGCGTCTATGGCGTACCCTATAAAGGCAATCCACCCGGTGTGATTGCTAGAGATGGGCGGATTCCATCACTGGATCATTGTGGCGGTCACTCTGACCCCGATGGTTACTATCACTGGCACTTCATCCCACAATCGATGAACCTTGTGCTAAGCTCTGCTGGCTATGACTTTAGAGACGAAGAAGGCAATAGCATCGAGTGCAAAAATACGTATATTTTGAATGGTTCAGATAAGCCCAACCCTTCTGCTTTCGCCGGATTAGCCAAAGACGGATACCCAATTTATGGTGCTCTGGATTGGACTGGTACTGAAAACACCGAACCTACAGATTTGGACGAGTGCAATGGCCACACCCATGCTACAGACGACTTTCCTGACGGCGTTTATCATTATCACGCATTCAGGGAAGAAGCACCTAATCACCCTGAATGCCTGAAGGGTTTATTTGCTCAAAATGATTGGCAGCTGGAGTGATCTAATGAGATGGATTCGGTGTTGCATTGGATGTTTGCTGCTTTGCCTTGGCATGATGCCAACAGCAAATGCCCATGACAGCAACACCGGGACATTTCGTATTCGACATCATGAAAACCATTGGTATTTTGAGGTGATGGCCCCACTTTATACACTGGATCAATCACTCAAATCCACCATAAGCCCCGAGCTTTATGAGAGCCTCACTCCGGGTAGCAATGCCTATAAACAACAGTTGGTAGCCCATATTAAGGCTGCATTTGATGTTCAGGCAATTACAGAATCTCAATCCACAGACGCTCAATCCACAGACGCTCGATCGAGGGTAAAACTGACATTGGGTCGTGGTAAAATGTCCCTTGGAAATCACCTATCGGTATTGTCTTTCGAGATCAAAAATATGTCATCGACAATTGAAGCGCTGGAATTTACCCTCGGCATTATGACGGAAAATCCACGTAACATTCTGTATTTAATCGACGGTGACCGGTCAAAGCGCTATGTACTTAAGAAGAGTAATGATTTCTCAGGAAACGATGAAGGATTCTTCAACAGCAATCTCGTCTTGAATAACCAATCCTCTTAACAAAGAAACCTAAACGCCCTTTTATGGCAGGTGCTGAGAGTGGGACATTGTAGGTTAGTCGGCATAAAAAGCATCAAAGTGTGCCTGTCTTTGATCCTTCAGCATGCCCACAGTCTCATCGACGAATCGGTTTCTATCTTGCCGCGTTTTTAACACCCAAATACAAACCGTATCACGACTGTGATAGATGGCTTTGAGCTCATCATCGATGGCGCAAATGTCATCGGGGATATCAACTGGTATACAAATCATATGGTTAAACCTTTTTAGTTTTGTTCGAACTGGTCAAATCCAGTGAGAAATTTTAAAAATACCCTGCACCTAATGGCACAATATTACAGCCGATAGTTTTCTTTGTTCAGTGCGTAAACCACTTTATCATCACCGTTTGGTTCGAATATAAAGGCACCCAATTTTTCGGTTGCCTTTCGCGATCGAATATTCCTCTTACCGATATCAAAATAAACGGTATCTACCTGCTCAAATGCAAAATCCAACAATCCCTTTTTGATTTCGGCATTTGCTGAGGTTCCCCAGTAGTCAGGCCGCAAAAACGTGTATCCCAGCCGTACTGAGTTATCAGCTGTTCGATAGGAATAAAACCGAGTAGATCCGATAAAAACAGAGAGATGTTTATCTTTGATGGAAAAACAACCCAAGTCATTATTCATACCTGCGTTGAAAAAAGCAGTAAATTTTTCTCGCTTCCAGCGGTCCTGTTCAGGATGCTGCTGCCAGACAAGTGGATCGCCGGCCACCTGGTACAAGTCGTCAAAATGAGTGGGTTCTGTTTGGATAAGAGTGAAGTTTTGAGTTTCTAGCCGTGATTTTAAACTAAACATGCAACGCTAAATCCCCTCACTTTGAACCTGTCCCTATTCAGTCTGCGCACTGTGACAAACCACCACCAGTTTGTGCCCTGTGGGGTCCAGGATATAGGCTGCATAAAAATCTGGGTGGACATCCCTCAACCCCGGTGCGCCACCATCCGTTCCACCACTTTCCAGCGCCAGTGCATGAAATCTATCGACCTGATCTCTGCTGGTTGCCAGCAGCGCCACATTCACGCCGTTTCCCGCTGAAGCAACCTCACCGTTTAAGGGCTTGCCAATGAACAGACAGTTGATACCACTGCCTATGTCCTCTGGCTTCCCATAGCCAGCATAGGTATCACCAGTATCCTGACGAGAGAAGCCCAACACTGGCATAACTCGATCATAAAAGGCCATTGATTCAGCGAGATCATTGGTACCCAATACAATATGGCTGTACATTAATTCCCCTCAAACACACTAGAGCATGGGGAACCATACAATAAAGCGTCCCCCATGACCAACGATTTACTAAGACACCATACGCTTGAAAGCATTCTTGTGTTGATCAATAAAATGATGCTTGAGTGCACCTAAGATGTGCGCGCCCAAAACCACATAAACCAAATAGGGCAATAGATATTTGTGCACTGCGCCCCACAACACATAAACATCACTCGGCTCCCACAATGGTGGCAGTTCCCAGAAGAAGAAATAGGTTGGGTAACCGTGATAGGTGGTCATCATAAAGCCGGTAATGGGTATAGCTAACATCATAAAATACAGCGTATTGTGCGCTCGGTGCGCCAGCTTGCGTTCGGTCGAGGTGAGTGAACCATCCAATGCTGGACGCTTTGAACGTCTATTCCATAGCACTCGAACAATCACCAGTAGAAAGGCTGTTACGCCGAGGGTCTTATGAGCAACATAATAGGCATTTCGATAAGCTGCGTCCTCGGGAATCATGGAGGCAAAGATTCCTGCCGGTATTAACGAAATGAAAATAACGGCAATAGTCCAATGAAGAACCCGCGAGATCCTACCATAGCGGTTTGATTCATTTTCGGTGGGTAGCACTAAGACATCGGTTCGCTCGCTCTGGCGTTTAGCCACAAACAAGAGGAACAGACCGGCCAACAAAGCAGTGAGAGACTGTATCCACAATAAGGTGGGCTTTGCCGAGTCCATGGGCGTCTGATTTGGTTTGGGATTCTCTAGCACCCCCGAGCTTGTGACATAAAAGAAGAACCAAGCTGCCATGATCAGACAGCCGAGAGCCGCCAATAGTGTTCCAAAAACTCTGACTTTAGGTGCACTGTAATTTAGGGCCCAGGAAGTTAAGATTGAAATGAAAACAATCCCAAGTGAAACCCAGGCACCCGGATTGAATGAATAGTACTCCGCGAACATTTTTACCACCTTAACTCAATAATTAATGTACAGTATGATAAATAGACTTAGGTATTGCATTCAAGTAGGCAATATAATCATACTGGTACGCAAAAGCATACCTTGATCAGTTTTCAACAACACAACCCAGAGAAAGCTGTGCGCATCCTTATTCGGCTGCGCTGTAGGGGAACATACAATCAATCAAAAAGGAACAAATCATGATCGAATCGTTATTTTCAATGCAGGACAAAATTTGTGTCGTCACCGGCGGCAGCCGAGGTTTGGGATCATTTATGGCCCAGGGTTTTCTCGAAGCTGGCGCCAAACGGGTCTATATCACCGCGCGCAAAGCAGAAGCCTGCACCAGTACCGCGGAAGAATTAAGTCAGTATGGCGAATGTATTGCCATACCCAGTGATCTTGCCACAGCAGAGGGTCTGCAGACGTTGGTCAAAGAGCTCATATCCCGCGAGCAACATATCGATGTTCTGGTGAATAATGCCGGTGCTGGCTGGGGAGCACCTTTCGATCAATTCCCGGAGAAGGGTTGGAACAAAACCATGGATATCAATGTTAAAAGCCCCTTCTTTCTGACCCAAGCTCTGACACCATTGCTGAAACAGAATGCCACCGCTAATAACACATCCAGTATTATCAATATTGGCTCTATTGCCGGTATGGTAGGTAATGCACTGGATAACTTTAGTTATGCAATTTCAAAAACTGCCATTCATCAGCTCACTCGTGTGCTGTCAACCGAACTGGCCAGTGATCACATCCGCGTCAATGCCATTGCACCCGGTCGTTTCTACTCCAAAATGACCGAGTTTTTGAGCAATGATCAAGAAGCCTTTGAAGCGGAACTACAGAGTATCCCCATGCGCCGCTGGGGTGAAGCCACCGATATTGCCGGCGTTGCCATTATGTTAGCATCCAAGGCAGGGGCCTTTATCACTGGACAAATTATTCCCATCGATGGCGGCACCTCCGTTATCAACTAGAGTAGATTAACCCTATTGGCAAAGCCCCGCTAAAGTGGGGCTTATGTCTGTGGCGATGATTCTCGCCTCTTGTCTCTGATAGTTAGATTCAGCTATGAGCAAAAGACTACAACCCATATCAGTGGTGGGCTAAAGGTTGACGTCGATATTTTATCCCGAGCAATAGCTCTCCTGTGGCAGTGGGGCAGTAGCTATTGGCTTGGCAAATTTTTCCGAGCCTGTAAAAACAGTGCGGCCCCGAGTAATGTCCACAAAATGATGATAATCCACTCCTGTGGCCAAAGCAGTGCCGAGGGGCTGCCAGGCATGTATAAAAACCCCAGACCTATGGAGAGTATCAAAGCAAGAGTTCCGATAAAGTATCCGAATCGTACCTTATACGGTCGCTGTAAATCTGGCTCTTTGTAACGCAAAATCAAGAAAGATAATGCAACCATCGCATAGGCGACAACAATCCCGAGACCGCCTGCATTCACTAACCAAACCAATGCCGGACGACCAAAGAAAGGCCCAATAATAGACAGACTCCCTATCAGCAAGATGGCATTGTGCGGTGTTCGATATTTTGGATGCAACTTGCTTAGAGTTGCCGGCAACAAGTTGGCACGCGCTAAGGCATAGATCGCCCTACTACCACCAATAATAAAGGCATTCCAACTGGTCATTATGCCTGCAAGACCAGCACCTAACATGGCTATGCGTCCAGCTTCTCCAAACACCACAGAATTGGCCTGCGCTACCACAACATCCGAGCTTGTCAAAGAATCCTCATCCATCAACAGAGCCAGCCCAAGAATAACCAGAGCGTACCATGCAATAGCCATGGCTACTGATATCATCAACACTGATCCTATTTCCCTGCGCGGCAAATCAATTTCTTCGGCGGCCTGAGGAATGGTATCAAAGCCGACGAACATGAAGGGCACCATTACCAACACCAGGGTAATACCCGAAAAGCCATCATTAAAAAGTGGCGCCATGTTGGCGGTGTTGCCCACAACCAGAGCTCCAGACACAAACAAACTACCCACTAGGAGAATGACAATAACTACTGATGATTGAACAACAGTCGCCATGCGGACACCGCGTATGTTGAGTAGCGTCATAATAACCGCGCCGGCGACACCGACTAAAACCCAGCTGAGATACACATCCCACCCGGCAATCTGCCAGAGAAACATCCGATCCAGTCCAGGTAATAAGGCATCGAGCACTGTGGGCAGGGCGACGGCCTCAAATGTGACCACAGAGACATAACCTAAAATAATGGCCCAGGTACAAATAAAGGAACAACCTGCCCCCATAGCGCGGTGACTATAGACATGTTCCCCTCCGGCAAAGGGCAGTGCGGAGGCAAGCTCGGCGTAGGTTAGGCCAATAACCAACATAATACCGCCGCCAATAAGGAAAGCGATGATAGCGCCAATGGCCCCGGCTGATTCGATCCAAACCCCAGATAATACTACCCAACTCCAGCCAATCATGGCGCCAAAGGCCAGAGCTAGAGCATCGCGCCGACCAATCACGGGTAAAAATTTTGTTTCTCTGTTAGAAGATTTCATAGGCACAAATCACAGTAATGGCATTTGAGTTGTTCAACTCTGCAGCGGGAAGATTGAATTAGGCTCCGCTGCCATATTTTTGCTTAATCAGATCATGTACCACTGTTCGAACCTCAGATTCATCAGTTTCCCATGGTCTGCCCGCACCAATAAAAATGGTTGATCCTTCGACGAAAGACATCAGCGCAATCGCTTCGGCGCGAGGAGATTTACTGCCAGCCTGTTTGAGTAAATCGACCAAAATTAAACAATATTTTTCGTAGATATCATCAACCAATTCGGCCACTAACGGATGCACTTGCCCCATGGCCCAGAGTTGTGGCCATAGCTTATCCGATCGCAATTCACAATCTGCCGGCTCTGATGAGGCAAACTCTAGCACGTCACTAATCGTCAACGGGGAATCACTGGTCATCGACTCAAATTGGCACTGATATATCTCGGCAATATACGCCACCAACCCCCGCAACATCTCCTCCCAGGTTCGAAAATGATACTGCAGTGCTCCAAGCTTCATACCACTGGCGCGGGCCAAGGCGCGCATGCTGAGACTTGCGTAGCCCTGATCAACAATAATGTCGATTGCGGCCTGTAATATCTGTTGCTTTCTCCCACTCATGGCAGTGTAAATCCAGTCATTTAATCTCAATGCTGGAAAGTGTACATAAAAAACTACTCGCCGTCTTTGATAGGCTGACAATCCCACCAACAGTGATGCTTATTAGGAAAAGCTGGCAGCGATTCAGTGCTTTTTGCAAGCGGCACCAGAAATGGATTGTCATTACAACATCTGGCAACTGGGCAGAAATTCAGTCAACCCTCTCGCTATCCCTGTTCTAAAAACCTAGTTGGTCACCTCGCCCACAGCTCGAATTGCGGCATCAATTGCGGCCTGAACATAGGCATAGGCCTCAGAATCGGAATTAGCAATGCTGATTCGACCCATGGGTTGCCGCCCCAACTCATGGGGCGCCTGGCCGGGTTCCCATGGCGGATCATAAAGATCCATATATTCATAGGCATACCCATGGGACCATCGATTTATGGTAATCGCCTCAATATCACGATCAGCATTAAATCCAGCCGCTGCAAACATGCCGTTGAGCTGGTGACGAATTTCACCTTCGTAGTCTGCAAATGAGGAGGCCATTATATTGTGTCTGCCACGCCGGAATAGATCACGCCCGGATTGTTTGCCATCGTCCTCCGGAACAGGGGTATGCAGCATAAACATCACCATGGCATCTTCTGGTTGAGTTGAAACACTGTGGGCGTCTAAATTCACCGGTGGAGCATGAGTTACTAATTCGAAAAAACTATCCGAACACTGATATAAAGATGCGCCGCTTTTTCTCACCGCCTCACTGTTTTTAAGCACAACATTGGCACAGACAAAAGGAACCTTAGATCCGTAGGCAAGATTTTGTTTCTGCGCCTCAGGTAGATCCGGGCAAATATGCGGAATCATGGCGTTATATCCAGCCAAAATACAGTGCCTTCCCTGTACTTTATAGGCACGATCATCACACACATAGGAAACGTCAACCAGATCCGAATCTGTATTGACCGCGTTCACCACTGTACTATTTAATCGGATACGTACTGAAGCATCTTGTCTATCTAACCGGGAATAGTCGAAGTGACTGGCAACCACTGAGTCCATTGAATCAGCCTTGGCTATCTGAGGAATAAGTTTGTGCACAAACAGTCTTGCTATCGAGGCATTACCATCCGGAAAAATAGCCGAGCGATAAGCATTTGGATCTTCAGGTGCATCGGACTCGTCGTCTGCGTCAGGTAAGCCCACGGCATTGGCGCCTGGTGCGCCCAATTCTAATGCTTCCATTATAGAGGCATTGTGAATGCCCACTCCCCAAAGAGCTCGGACCCAGGGTTCCGACAGCTTAGCCCCCTGCTCAGACAGACCAACTCGGTCATAGAGAAAAGAAGCATATGAGGTGCTGCGCAGGTATGCCTCTTTCGCCAACAACGGAATATCGGCCAGATAGTCTCGCTCACCGCTGGTCAGCGCTATCAGGTGGTTGGTATCGGAGTCTGACAGCCCCAGTGATTTGATCATAGCTCTGTAATCACCGACGCCTGCCCATGCAGAACGCCAGTCTCCCGAAATAATCCTATCCTCACCGTAGCGTTTTTTATTTAAATAGATACCAAAGGGAGCAGCCGCATTTGATAGTGCAAAGTCATCTGGTACCGCGGCTAAGAGTCTATCGAAGTCCACCCCGATCTGTTCAAGGACACTGTATGCACCGGCACTAAAAGCAGACAACTCAAGATTGAGACTACCACCGGGACCCAAGAGCATCTTGCCAGAGAATTCAAATTCATTGCGCTTTGCATGGCCACCGAAGTCATCGTGATTATCCAACACCAGAATCTTTACATTGGGCCCCATCTTCTGTTTGTAGAGATATGCGGCAGCAAGGCCACTGATACCAGCACCAACAATCACTAGATCGTAGATGCTGTCCACTGACCTGTACTTGTCCGGCTTCTGTCCGCTCATCACTAGCGCATGGGCCACTTCAAAGGAACCCTTGTGACTGCCGCGCATGCCGGTGAGCCGCGGTGGATAGTACAATGCATCCTTATCCAACCTCCCAAGTCCAAAAGAGCTATAGGGAGCAAGTGACGTGGCGGCCACAGACAGCGCCGCTCCGTTTAAAAAATCTCGCCGAGTGATGTTATTTTTCATTGTTGACTACTCCTCTTCGGAGTCCCAAGCCTTGGTTTCAATAATTATCATCTCGCGGAACTTTTCCGGCATGTCCCAGGTTCCTCGCCAACCTTTCGGCACAAGAAAACTATCGCCGACACTGTAGGTCTGTTTTTCACCTTCTATGGAAGTGAGAATAACCCTTCCCTCCAAAACCGTAACAAATTCATCGTAAGGAAAGGGATAACTTACATCCACCAGGGCGGGCATTGACTCGTATAACGCCACCACAAAATCACCCTTGTGCAGGACTTTCTGCCAGTGCTCGTTGGCTCCGGACAATACAACGCCTTCAGGCCATGGCGGAATAGACTCCAACTCAGTTTGTCTCATGACCTCTTTGTCGAGAGCTATAACATCAATCATGGTTTGCGCCGATATTCCGCTGGTCGCGAGTAATAAGACTACTAACAAATACGCCTTTTTCATTTGTTTCTCCATTTGTTGTTTTTACTGATTTTTCCTCAAACATTTCCCCACTCCTAAGCTGTTTGTTCTTGAACAGCCCGCCAGGCGGCATCAAAGGCCGCCTGCATTAATGGCATGGCTTCTGCGTCAGAATTAGCGATGGAAATACGCCCGAATTGAGCTCGGCCAATTTCATGAGGCGCCTGCCCATCCTCCCAGTCGGGATCATCAAGCGCCAGATAAGAATAGGCGTAACCGTGGGGGATTCGATTGACCGTGATGGCAATAATATGCCTCTGGTGATCAAACCCGTGTACCCCCAAAAGTCCCTGTAGCTGCTCTCGAATCTGTTGCTCGTAGGCATCAAAAGACGTGCCATAAATCGAGTGACGGCCAATGCGAAACAACTCTCGCGCAGACATGCCTTTTACATTTGCTGGCGTCGGTGATGCCATCATAAAAACCGCCATGGGCTGATCGGCACTCTGTGGCGGCTGATAACCACCTATGGTCATGGTGGGAGCGGCGCTCACCCATTGAAAAGGATCGTAAGGGCACTGGGTGAAGGTCGCACCAAGTGCGGCAAAGGCTCGACCATTTTTTAACAATACATTGGCATAAACGAAAGGCACCTTGACACCATAGCTCAATGCCTTTTTCTGCTGCTCGCTCATTTCAGGACAAAGATGAGGAATGATCCCATTGTAACAAGCGAGAACACAGTGCTTTGCAGTGACACTCAGTGGCCGACCCTGCTGAACATAATCCACCTTCACCTGATCCACGGCTGTCTCTTTAACGCCTACCACTGTGCTGTTGAGTCTCAGTCGAGTTAAATTGTTTTCGCGGTCTAAAGCCGCGTAGTTAAATGGCGCAGTAGCTACATCCTCAAATCCTTTCATGGCGGGTGAAACATCGGGAATTAATTTCTGCACCAATAATCGGGCCACCGACGCATTGCCGTCAGGAAACATGTAGGCTAAGGGTGCATCCCCTATCACAAAGGTGCCGGCAAGATCACTGAGACGATTGGCCAACCAACCCATTGACTTGAGTCCCGGACAGCCGTTGCTCAGCGCCTCTAAGACCGTCAGGTTCCATCCAGCTGGACCCATTAATACACTCAAAAAAGCACCGAGTATGGGCAAGGTTTCCTCAGCCAAACCAACCCGTTCAGTCAAAAACTGGTTGTAGCTGGTAGACTTGACGTACCGATACTGCTCCAAGAGCGACAAATCAGCTAGCAGATCTCGATCACCGCCAAAAAAAGCGATCAACTTAATTTTCTCTTCCTCAGCTATGGGCAGCTCATTGATCGCCAGCTCATAGCCTTGAGCGCCATGAAAAAAAGCTAACCAATTGCCGTTGACCGTTTTATGGCCATCAGCGGTAGGGATTGTCATACCATTGTTGGCGCCAATTTTTCCACCAAGCACATAATCATCAGGTGTATTGGCCATCATTGCAGCCAGTGCCTGCTGGTCAATACCGATATCTTGTAACAGTTCAACCGCCTCGGCACTGTAGGCCGACATGGGCTCGATATTTTGCGCACCACCCAAACCCAGCACCATATTTCCGCCTTGATTAAATTCATTGCGCTTGGCATGGCCACCAAAATCGTCATGATTATCCAACAACAAGATTTTCACGTCAGCGCCCATCTTCTTTCGGTAGTACCAAGCAGCAGCAAGCCCACTTTGCCCAGCGCCCACTACCACCAAATCATAGTGCTCGTCTAATGACTCATAGTGCGACGGTTTTTGTCCGTTCCAGGCCAGTGCGTGAGCCACCTCATAGGAACCCTGGTGACTGCCACGCATACCAGTCAGAGTCGGTGGATAGTAATCATAAGGAAGGTTGTCGCGCTCTATTGATGCACCAGCTTGAGCCATGAGTTGGCCCGGCGTCAGTAGGCTAGCTCCCGCACCTAAGGCCACACCATTAAGAAAATCTCTTCGAGTGATCCCTGTTGTCATGTTGTTCAAGCCTTATTTAGCATTGACATCACTCTTGTTTAAACCTTTCGCTTTTCATGACTTGATACTGTCACAGAATAAAAAGCATGTCAATCGACATGTAACAGCTTAATTTGGGTGAACGCCACCTACCATCGCATTGTTGATTGCGAGTATTCCCAACCTATTTACAATGTTGTATTTAGGGTCAAACATTACACCTCATCCTATGGACAATCTCATCGGTAAAATTGCCTTAGTCACCGGCGCCAGCAGAGGCTGCGGCAAGGGAATAGCAAAAAGCTTAGCTGAGGCCGGGGCCATGGTTTACATTACCGGGAGGACCATCAGTGAAGGGACTTCAGATTCTGGTCTTCCCGGAACGATTTATCAGACAGCGCGTGAAATTCTTGATAGTGGCGGCAAATGTATCGCCCTGCAGTGTGACCACAGAGACGATGATCAAGTCCAAGGCGTGTTTAGAACTATTCACCAACGCCACCAGAACATTGATATCCTAGTTAATAATGCCTGGGGTGGATACCAACATTTTACCGATGGTACCGAATTCTGGAATGAAACTGGGTTCTGGGATACTCCCACAGCTCGATGGGATTCAATGTTTCAAAGCGGTGTAAGGGCACATTATGTGGCCAGCTGTTTAGCGGCGTCTGCTATGCTGAAAAAAAAGTGCGGATTAATTGTAAATATCTCATTTTACGCGGCCGAAAGAAACGACCAAGGTGTTGCCTACAGTGCATCAAAGGCAGCTTCTGACCGAATGTCCTCCAGCATGGCATTTGAGCTACGGGAGCATGGTGTCACCGTACTGACTATTTATCCCGGGCTTGTCAGAACAGAATCGGTGTTGGCCGGCGCTGATTTTCTCGATTTATCCAACTCAGAATCACCTGAATTTGTCGGCCGTGCTGTGGTGGCCTTAAGTAGGGATAAAATGGTACATCAAAAATCAGGCCGTGTTTTGACAACAGCAGAGCTAGCAGTAGAGTATGATTTTACTGACAGTGACGGCACTTGCCCTGCGCCATTTTCATTTCAATAATGCCTACCCACTGATCAATTTTTAGTCATTCCTTTCATCATTTAATCTCTCGATCGGAATGCCATTATCTATCGAATCATTCATCCGTATTACCCCTCGATGAATCTCTATTGCAGTCCAATCATCAATCGCAAGAAAGTGATTGCGATCCTCGCATTACACTCTATAAACTTAGGTTATGAAATTAAACCTCATCATTGCAGCAGTCTGCGGATTTCTAATCTGCGGACAACTTGTTGAACTAAGTCAACCTGCTGATCACCCATGTCATGAAAGAGATTGCTTTGTTTGCCCCTGCAAAACCGATGAGTCTTGTTTTAGTTCAAAATCCGCCCCGTACATCAATCAACTATCTACAGATCTGATCATTTCGATCAGTGATCAACCCACCAATAAATCACCAGAGATGCTGCGAAGTATCAGAGCACCCCCTGGGAAAAGGAAGTAAACCCGCATGTCTAGATCCTCTACTCTGTCCTCAACTGTCCTGATATCACTACTATTAGGGTGGTTTTCTTCTCATGAGACCTTAGCGGGCGAAGAGAACTCCATCCACGAAATTGAAGAAGTCATCGTAACGTCAACACGTAATCGTCTCAGTTTTGAACAACAGCCAACCCGTATTGAAGTCCTCGGAGAAGAGGAAGTTCAAGAAAAGGCAAATATGAAACCTGGTGATATCAGAATGCTTTTAAATGAAATCACCGGCATTCATGTCCAACAAACGTCAGCAATCACGTTCAATTCCAGCATTAGAATGCAGGGACTTGATGGCAAATACACGCAACTGCTCCGCGATGGAATGCCTCTCTTCGGTGGTTTTTCCTCAGGGCTTGGGTTGTTACAAATAGCACCCCTAGATTTAAAACAGGTAGAAGTTATTAAGGGTGCTAATTCGACACTCTATGGTGCTGGAGCGATTGCTGGTCTGGTAAATTTGATTTCTAAAAAACCTCAGATTGACCCCGAGACCTCCCTACTTGTCAATCTCACATCTGCCGGTGGTGTCGATGTCAGTGCGTTTCATTCCTCATCCCATGACCACAGGGGCATCACCCTATTCAGCTCATACAACAAAGGGGATGCCTATGATCCCGCTGACAATGGTTTCACTGCGATTCCCAAATTTAACCGCTGGACCTTTAATCCCAAACTATTCTTCAACCAGCCAACAAGCGAAATGAGCATGGGTTTTAGCGCAATAAAAGAAAATCGTATCGGCGGTGATATGGACTATATTGCTGGTGAAAGAGATCAACCGAGCTACTTTGAGCAAGTTGAAACCGATAGGCTTTCGACGCAATTTGAGTACATTGCAGAAAGAGGTCAAGGCAGAGAATTGATCATTAAAAATAGTATTAACTATTATCATCAAGACCTGGGCGTTTCAGATTATGTGTTTAAGGGCAGTCAACTCTCAAGTTTCAGTGAGTTACATCTGCTTGGATCAACCACCCATGTAGACTGGGTTGTGGGTATGAATTTATGGACAGATAGTTTTGAGCAAGACTTTCCAAAACAACCCACAACGATGGATTTTAATTCACACACTGCAGGTGTTTTCGCTCAAGGATCCACAGTATTTAACGAGTCCTGGTCACTCGACACCGGACTGCGAATTGATTCGACGTCCGATTATGGTGATTTTTTACTGCCACGAATTTCCCTGATGTACACACCAGACAGTGAAACATCCGTTCGTATTGGCGGAGGCTTGGGTTACAAGATACCCTCTCCATTTTCCACCGATGCAGACAATATTCACTATCGAAATCTATTGCCAATAGATCCGACACAACTAAATGCTGAGGAATCCTCTGGTATAAACATTGACCTCAACAAAAGCTTCAGCCTGGGTATTGATGCGACCGTTAATGTCAATCTTCTATTGTTCTACACTGAGGTGGACGATCCTCTCAGCTTGTTAGCCAATGACGATGGATCCTTCGTTTATGGCCAGCCAGATCATTATGTGGACTCGCGAGGTTCGGAGATCAGTGTGATATGGCGATGG
>CAXRFT010000044.1:0-107849 GCA_964230135.1 Porticoccaceae bacterium
GCCTATTATGAGTCCCTCCACGAAACACCATTAATAGCAAACTGTATTGCGCGCAATAAACTGTACGAAATGAATGTGGTCATCTCTGATACGGCTGAGTACGGTAACTACCTGTTCACCCACGCAGCAGTGCCGCTTCTGCAAGACCATGCCAAGTCTCTTACCCTGGAAGATTTAGGCGCTGGGCTCTCAAACCCGTCCAATGCGGTAGACAATATTCGACTAGTAGAAGTAAATAACGCTATCCGTGATCACGATGTAGAGATTATTGGTCACGAGCTGCGCGGCTACATGACCGATATGAAACGTATTGTTGAATCCAGCAACGCCTGATTTAACGGTATTTAAAATACATAACGCCGAATAAAAAAGCCCGATTACTTATGCTATCGGGCTTTTTATCGCTTCAACTATTGTCTTAAATGAAATCAAGAATTGATTTCAAACAACCCCGCGGCACCCATACCACCGCCGATACACATGGTAACGACGCCGTAGCGTGCATTTCTTCGACGCCCTTCAATCAACAGATGTCCCGCCATGCGAGAGCCAGTCATGCCAAATGGGTGGCCAATAGAGATAGAACCACCGTTGACATTTAACTTATCCATAGGAATACCCAGTACATCGCGGCTGTAAATAACCTGAGAGGCGAAGGCTTCATTGAGTTCCCAGAGGTCAATATCGTCCATGGTTAAACCAGTTGCCTTGAGCAATTTAGGCACCGCAACCACAGGTCCTATGCCCATTTCATCTGGCTCACAACCGCCCACTGCATAACCGCGGAAGGTACCCAAGATATCCAGACCGCGACGCTCTGCTTCAGACTTTTCCATTAACACCTGCGCTGAAGAGCCATCAGACAGCTGTGACGCATTGCCAGCGGTGATAAAGGCGTCTTCACCCATGATAGGCGCCAAACTTGCAAGTCCTTCGATGGTAGTGGATGGTCGATTACAGTCGTCCCGGTCAGCCACTGCAGCATGCTCGGTAACTTCCCCCGTCTCCTTATTTTTTACTTTCATGACCGTGTTCATAGGCACGATCTCATCGTCAAATTTTCCCGCCGCCTGGCCGGCTGCTGTGCGCTGTTGACTGATCAACGAATATTCGTCCTGCGCTTCCCTGGATACATTGTAACGGCGGGCAACAATGTCTGCCGTCTTGATCATGGGGTACCAAAGACCCGGATACTTAGCGTAGAGTTCAGGTTCCACCGATTCTTGGGGGTCACTGGTACCGGGAAGAGAGATACTTTCGACACCGCCAGTGACCATGACATCAACGCCTTCGGCAATAATACGCCCCGCACCCATAGCCAAAGCTTGCAGCCCCGAGGAGCAGAAACGGTTGATGGTAGTACCCGATGTAGTCACTGGGCAGCCAGCAGCCAGGGCGGCATTTCGGCCAATATTCATTCCAGTGGTACCCGCATGGGATGCGTTGCCAAGAATCACATCATCAACCTCTGCCGGATCAATATTAGCCCGCGCCATGGCGTGCTCGATTGAATGGGCGGCCAAGTTTACTCCATGGGTGTTGTTAAAGGCACCCCGAGCGGCCTTGGTGAGCGCTGTACGCGCTGTTGATACGATGACTGCTTCTCTCATTGTTAACTCCTTTAGTTTTTATTAGTCTGTAAATTTTTTAATTAGTCGATTTTTCTCTCTTCTCTGAGCAATGTTTTCACCAATGAGATCGCCATTAGCGCCATCACTAGCGAAAAGGGTACAGCGCCGATGATCATCACCGAACGTAACGCATTCATACCACCGGCGGCCAAAAGGACACCAATTAGCACAGAAAATAACACACCCCAAATCAGCACGTGCTTAGTCTGCTTTTGCGACTGACTGCCGCCGGAAGCTAATGTGTTAATAATCAGAATACCGGAATCTGCTGAGGTAACTAAAAAAGTCAGCAGCAAAATAACGATGACCACCGACAGCGCGACGGACAAACTGGGTGATAAAATTAAATTGATGGTTTCAAATAACTGCGCCGAAATGTCGGCATTGACGATAGCCCCCTGAGCTACACCAGATAGCTCCAAATCGATGGCGGTAGCGCCAATAAAAGCGAACCAAACAAGACATATCAACGACGGGATTATCATAGCTCCCAGGACGTACTCGCGAATGGTCCGACCTCGGGACACCCGAGCCAGAAATAATCCCACGAAAGGGGCAAAGGCGATCCACCAGGCCCAGTAGAAAATCGACCAGGCCGCCTGCCAATTCTGAAGTTCTGCTGAGGGAGCCACGCCATTGTCTAACCAAACCGTCGTAGACATTGCCGGCAGGGCAACAAGATAATCCCAGATGGTATAAAAAAACGTTTTAAAGGCAAAAAGCGTGGCGCCAAACAGAACAAAAAATGCAATTAGAAATACTGACAAACTCATATTTATGTTGGACAGCCACTTTATGCCTCGCTTTAAGCCCGACATTGCCGACACGCAGGACGCAGCCACAATCAGTGTCAGCCCCAGAAGCTGGGCTAACAGCGTCGGCTTGCCGCCATCACCCACCAACCAGCTGGCACCGCTGATATTGAACAGACCAGAGGAAAATTGCGAGACACCGTAACCAATGGTAACGCTCAGACCAACAATAGTGGCTAGAATCGCCACAATATCCACCATATGACCGGCATTGCCCGACATGGCGCGCCCAAACAAGGGTTGCAGTGCACTTCGAATGGTCAGTGGCAAGCCACGGTTGTAGGAAAGGTAACCCAGTGACATACCCACCACACCGTAGCAGGCCCAGGGAGTCAATCCGTAGTGCAGCATGGCCCATTTATAGGCATTGCGCACGTTGTTTTCATCTAATCCTTTGGTTATTCCCTTGATCGTGTCTGGGTTGTTAGCGAAGTGGAAAATGGGCTCAGCAGTGGAATAGGTCAACATACCAATACCGATACCGGCACCGAACATCATCGATAACCAGGTAAACATGGAGAATTCAGGCAATTCATCGGACTTTCCAAGCTTGACCTTCGCCGTTTTTGGCCAGAGACCAAGACCAAGACAAACTAAGGTATAAAACGCGGTGACATAAATATACCAACCACCAAAGCGCTCAGTTGACCAATTTTGCATGGCCAATAATAATTCTCCCGCGGACGATGGCGACAGTCCCACCCAAATAATCAGTGCCGCTATGAGCAATTTTGG
The DNA here is from genome assembly GCA_964230135.1 of Porticoccaceae bacterium. Classification (GTDB taxonomy): domain Bacteria; phylum Pseudomonadota; class Gammaproteobacteria; order Pseudomonadales; family Porticoccaceae; genus HTCC2207. The sequence continues at coordinate 3,179 of CAXRFT010000044.1, forward strand.
AATCACTGCAACCACCGGATTAAAGCCCTGATAAAATCCTGACTCCCTAACCTGAATTGTCACGGCATCCCGGTGCTGACCAGACTCTAGTTCTTTCAAAATGCTTGCTCCCCTCGAACACCCAATTGCCCGTAATCACTGCTGTTAAGTGGCAAAACTAGTTCACCTTAGCCGGCAGGCTACAGCCGACGAAAGCGCTGATTTAAATAATTATTTAACACTGAGGGTACATCCTATTGCAGTCCCTCTCGAAGGGCAATAAATTATAGTAAAAAGATGTCGCCATCACTTGACTCAGAGCCGCGTCAGGTGTAACTTCTCGCCTCCAAAATTAGCATGCGTTTTTTTGTGACGCTCGGGATCTATGGCTACGTAGCTCAGCTGGTTAGAGCACAGCATTCATAATGCTGGGGTCGGTGGTTCAAGTCCACCCGTAGCTACCATTTTTCATTTTGTTGCCAACAGTAGATCATTCTACACCCTGTGATGTGCTGCCTCATTTTATTTAATCACAAACAATTGGCATAACAACACTGTTAAGCGGGCAGCGTCTTGACTTTGACTATGGGAGCACTGGCGGATTATTGGGCACACCATTAACACTATGAACCGCGAGTGCCGATCGCTCTCCCTCATGTAATGCGCCAACAACGGTAGCAGGGTGCGTTTCGTGCGTCGCCTCTCCAGCGATAAAAATTCGATTATTGGCCACCGGCGCTTTGAGATCACGCCGTTTGTTATCTTCCGCTGATAAAAATGTCTCCACCTTCGGATAAGAATAGGCACCAAGGGTGTAAGCTGCGCTACCCCAATCCTGAACCAAAGCGTCGATAAAATGCTCCGACGCCTGACCTAGGGCCTGCGGGAAGGTGTTGTCTAAATCTGTCAAAATCGCATCAATAATTGCCTGATCGCCATCAGATCCGCCACCTGCTTGAGCGCCGATGTCACTCAATGCTGCGCTGTTATCACCCATGGGGTAACACATAAGAATATAAGACACCGTATTGCGCTTATAGTTACTGGGTACCCAACATGCACCAGCAACACCTTCAGTAACCAACCATGCCAACTGATCACCCTCGGTCTCCCACCACGCGGTGCTAAAACGCATTGGCACTTTCATTCCGTGATCGATACCGATGCCGTTATAGGCGGCAATGGTGGTTGATGGCAGGTCAGGTATAAAATCGATTAACTCTGCTTGAAGTACTCCAATGGACACTGTGACGATAACCTGCCTAGCGAAATACTTGTCTCCGGAGGAGTCAATCACCACAACATCTTCTCCACTGGTGTCAATGGTCTCCACAGGGCTGTTCAGGAGTAACTCGCTGTTGGCAACTACATCGTCCCACCACACTGTTTCGAGCGCATCGATATAGCCCAAGTCTTTGTCACCCAGAACCCTTATGCCATTTGACAGTGGCCATTGATTACTCTGGACAGCGACACTTCTGGCTCCCAATTTATGAAGATTTGTAGCAAAACTGCCACCGGCGATACCCGCATTATAGAGATGGTAACCACGATGATCGGCACCAACACCAAATTCTTCCAACACCTCATCAGCAAGGGTTGTAGAGGGATTTTGATGCAGTTCAGGTGGCCAATACCAATCCCAGAAATCCCACATTGTGACAACATCGGAATCATCAGCACAGGCCCGAAGTGCGAAATTCTTGGTCCAACAGGTGTTGGCACCCTGGTCCATCGAATAGGCCGTCAGTCCCTCATAAGGCTGAACATAGATCTGCTCACCGTACTGTCCTCTTATGGCCGGCCAAACAGGATTGTTTCCTTCACCCAGATAATGCTCCTCAGCACCGAGTTCAACACGCATGTCACCCAGAGTGGCACTTTTAACCCGACCACCAATACGATCTGTGGCCTCTATGATGAGCACATCATAACCATAAGATTGCAGTGTTTTAGCTGCATAAAGACCGGCACTGCCAGCACCGACAACGATAACATCGTAGGCGTTATCTGGTGTCTCTGGGGGCACAACACCGTTGTCGATAACGGCAGTCGGGGCGGAGCCCCCCCCACCACCACAAGAGGTGAGCGAGACAAATAACAGAGCGCATGCCAGGCGCATCATTTCATTCATAGAATGGAATCTCAAAAACTTTGCTATTGTTGACGTTTATTAGAATGACTTATTTGGAAGCGAATGTAACATTGACACCTAATTCAGGCAAACCCAAAAAATATCATCAGAGGAGTTGGTTTCTGGAGTACCGCCGCCAGTTCAATCGTGAACCAAGCGGAAACCATTATTAAAATTTCGGCGCTCCGCTATGCCACCGAAACGAACCGCCGAGCGCATAAGAATTGCACTGGCATACCAAGAACCACCGCGCAGAACACGTCTGTTGCAATCGCCCTCAATCCAAGCCGAGCCATGTTTCGGTGCGCCAATATAATTGTTGTTCCAGCAGTCTTGTGTCCATTCCCAAACGTTGCCATGCATATCGTACAAACCCCAGTCGTTGGCAGCATAGGATTTTACTGGCATGGTCTTGCCGTTGAGTCGATCATAATTGGCCTTTGAGCTATCCACACCGTTTCCCCAGCTGTATTTTGTGTTACTGCCAGCCCTGGCGGCGTACTCCCACTCTGCCTCGGAGGGCAATCTAAAGGTTTTACCTGTTTGGTTGTTCAACCAAGGTATATATTTCTCGGTAATATCCATCCAGCTGACATTCATCACCGGTCGGTTACCTTTACCCCAACCATTGTCTCCCCCAGAGGCACTGTTATCTGGGCATACGCCAGCATCGATACACGGTTGATACTGATTCCAAGTAATCTCGTGAGACTGCATGCAGAAAGCCGCTATCTCTACCTCATGAATCGGTAATTCATCGTCATACCCTACCCTATTAATATCTCCCATACGGAAAGAACCAGAGGGAATCGCCACGAGATAGCCGATCAACTGCGTCGCTGTTGTACCCCGCTGTGACCCTTCACCATTGGTTACCACTGTGCCATCGCTCTGCGAGCTCTGCCCAAACACAGAGCTTAGCTGATGACAGTTCGACGGAGTTGAAGTATGCAGATGCTGATCAGACTGATCCAGCCCCTTATTGAGTTCATCATCTAATGAATAATTCTCTGACAAGAGACGAGTGCCTGTAAAACTATTTGTTGGTGAAAGTGTTGCGCTTCGCCCCATTTCCAGAGTGTTTATCTGAGCATGACTTGTAAGTGTTACAAGACTACCCAACAGGGTTATAAGAACATCTTTTGCGCTCATTCTATAATTTGCCGGTGATTAAACTGGGTGATCAAATTTCCATTTGAGATCTTATTATAAGGCCAAAGTTCCCACAAATTGCTATTTCTATCTATTTTAGCCGTGCTTTTGCGATTATAAAGTAAATTAATACTCTGGGTTGAATGACAATATGAGAAGTTTTGCAGGAAAAAATGATAAACGTCAACACCAAGGTGTCACCTTACTGTGATTCACATTTCACTGAAGTGTGGTTATTAATCTTCAAATATAACCACTGACGCGGGCGTTGCGTTGTGAATATTTTTCAACCATTGCTGAGCAGCTACTTGATGTGCGAGGGATGTATAGGCAGCGGATAGAGCACCCATGGGATCAGCCGCCACTGTTGGCATTCCCTTATCAATATCTTCGCGTATTTTTAAATTCAACGGCAGTGAGCCAAGTACTGAAACCCCATAATCCTGAGCCATTTTTTGGGCGCCATGCTCACCAAATATAGACTCCTCATGCCCACACTTAGGGCACACATAGGTGGCCATGTTTTCCACCACACCTAAAATAGGAATATTGACCTTGTTAAACATCTCAATACCTTTTTTTGCATCAGCAAGGGCGACTTCCTGTGGCGTTGTCACTATCACTGCGCCAGAAATGCTGAGCTTTTGCGCCAATGATATTTGAATATCACCCGTACCTGGTGGCATGTCGATAATTAAATAATCTAACGGCCCCCATATAGTTTGCTCTAAAAGCTGCGTGAGCATGCGAGTGGCCATGGGTCCTCGCCAAATCATGGGTGCCTTTTCCTCGGACAAATAACCCACCGACATGGATTTAATGCCCATACTCGTCATTGGTTGTAAAAATTTGCCATCAACTAATTGTGGCTTTTGATCCTCCGCAATTCCCATCATCATACGCTGGCTGGGTCCATAGATATCAGCATCTAACAAACCCACCTCAGCGCCTTCCAATTTCAAAGCCAACGCCAGGTTAACTGCCGTGGTAGATTTTCCAACACCGCCTTTACCTGAAGCGACCATGATAATATTTTTAATCTGACTTAAATTTCCATTTCCAATCTGGCCGGGACAGGCTTTCACTTCGCCAGCTACGTCCACTTGTGAGTTATTAAATCCTGCAAGCTGCAATTGAGTTTCTATGGTGAGTCCCACCTTAGCTTCTATCGAGGAAGAAAGATAACCGAGTTTTAAACGGAGTTTGACCTCTCCGTCTTGTATAGCGATACTTTCAATGGCCTCCAGAGCGCAATAATCCCGCCCAAGGAGTGGATCGGAGACTGTGGAGACTATGTTTCTAACTGTGTCTTCAGCGGAGGACATCCAGGGATCACTCAACAAAAGCTCTTTCAATAACATAGGTTCCGAGGTCACCGTGTCGAGTTTCTACGAATCCAAGTTTATCCAATATTGCTGTTGTGTCTTTCAGCATGGCAGGACTACCGCATAGCATGGCGCGATCCACCTCCGGATCAAGCGGTGGCATACCGACATCTGTAAATAGTTTTCCAGATTCAATGAGATCAGTAATACGACCTTGAAATCGATAATCCTCTCTCGTCACTGAAGGATAATAAATCAGCTTTTCCCGCACTTCTTCACCAAAATACTCATTGTCAGGCAAGCTGGCAGTAATGAGATCTTGGTAAGCTAACTCACTGACGTTACGCACACCGTGGGTAAGAATAATTTTATCAAAGGCCTCGTAGCACTCTGGGTCTCTAATGATACTTAGAAAGGGCGCAAGACCTGTGCCTGTGCTAAAGAGATAGAGATTTTTACCAGGTAACATATTGTCAACGGTTAAGGTTCCCGTGGATTTACTGTTGACTAAAATGTCATCACCCACTTGAAGATGTTGCAGCTTAGAGGTCAGCGGTCCATCTGGCACCTTGATACTGAAAAACTCTAGTTCTTCTTCATAGTTTGCACTGACAATACTGTAGGCCCGCAGCAGTGGCCGTCCATCCTGCTTTAATCCAATCATGGTGAAGTGACCATTCTCAAACTTGAAACCCATATCTCGCGTCGTTTTAAAACTAAACAAGGTATCGTTCCAGTGATGCACATGAGTCACTTTTTCAGTCATCAGGGTAGCCATTCATTACATTCCTTCAATTAATAATTACTGTTCATTGTTTAAAAAAGCACTGCTTCAAGGCCTGCAGACGAGCTAAATCAGCAGCTACACTCGTCAATGCTCACAGAGCATCCAATACTCACAGAGCATCCAATGCTCTACCCTCTGCTATTGCCATTAAATAGGCCCAGGGATAGATTCCTCGATCGTGGCCATCTGCGAACACAAACTGTAAGCCAGAAGAACCCATGAGGTTCATATCTTTGACCACAGAACTATCGGTTATCACATCAACACCTACCTGTCGCTTTGCTCGACAGGTGGAACAAGCGCAATACCTGCGTAGAGTCTGCCCGGATAGATGAGTTTTAGATCCATCTATCCACTCCAGCTCAAGCATATTCCGGCTTTTTTTAAAAACAACAGAACTTGGATTGCCTATATGCATTGAACCCCCGAGCAGAGCGCCATTGGCTTAAAATCAGTGCCGCTTACAGGCTAAAAATCAAATCTTTACGTTTATCGGGCTTGTCCGCCCAATCGTGTGCCTCCTCAAGGGGATCTTTAGTGGAGGTTATCTCTGGCCAGTCTTGAGATAAGTCGGCATTTATTTGAATGTATTCTTGAAATTCATCCGGCAAGTCGTGTTCGTCATAAATCGCATCCACTGGGCACTCGGGGATACAGAGAGCGCAATCAATGCAACCGTCTGGATTGATAACCACAAAATTTGGACCCTCGTGAAAACAGTCCACCGGACAAACATCTACACAGTCAGTAAATTTGCATTTGATACATTGTTCTGTCACCACAAAAGTCACGGCTCACACCTCCGACTCTTTGACAGCTGAAATTCGATCTATGGCCCAGCGAGCTAACTTGCGCACATCTGGGTCGTTGTCATTGAGCACGATATCAAGAAGCGGAAGCCCATCGACATGCCTTACTTCTCCTAGGGCTGCAACGGCTGCTTTACGCAAATTACTAATGGGGCTCTTGATACAACTGGCCAAAGCAGGAATGCCCGCAGGATCACCTAAAAGGCCAATAGCTTCAGCTGCTTTCTCTTGAACCTGCCACCGTTCATCACCGGTGGCATCCATCAATAGGGATAGAGCAGCAGAGATCTTAAGTTTTCCAAGACCTTTAATAGACTCCATTCGCACGCGCCAGTTTTCATCGGTGATAGCGGTCATTAGAGTTTCAGAAACCATAGCAGGCGGAGCGAAGATCATGGTCCCCACCGCTGTTCTTCGCACTTCTGCATCGGCGTCATTGGTCACTACCGACATTAATTGCGGGAGGTTTTCTATTTCCTGCAGATAACCCAAGACACCCACTGCTTCTCTCCGAACCCCGGCATCTGCGTGTTGTAACAATTCAATTGCGTAGGGCCGAGCCTGTTTGATTCGCAACTGCTTTAGCGCGCGCAATATCGCCGTCAGTACAAAGACATCGTCTTTTTGCAGCGCCTCTATTAAAGCAGGTGCTACAGACTTGTCTTTTAAATCAGCCAATGCATTGGCTGCTGCATTGCGCACGTGCTCGTCTTCAGCGGTCAAGGCCTGCACCAGAGCATCCATCATATCGATGGGTTCAAATTCATCAATCACCTTTGCCGCCTCTAAGCGAACACTGGCGTCCACATCACTCAGTGCAGTGATCAATAATTCCACCGCCTCAGGCTCAGGACTGTCCACAAGGTCCATCACAGCGACCCGTCGAATCCCAACATCGTCGTCCTTGAGTCTTGCTTCTATTGAAATTAATAGGGGATCAGTAAAATTAGACATTCTTCTCTCATCTCAACAAATAGGGAATATTGACGGTCACCGCATCGGTGGGACAATCGGTTTCGCAAGGCATACAATACCAACACTCATCGTATTTCATATGCGCTTTACCGGTCTCTTCGTTTATCCACAACACGTCTAGTGGACAGACATCGATACAGGTCCGACAACCTTTCTCCGCGATACATTTGTCGTCATCTACGACGACAGGGACTAGTGATATTTGTGATGCTGTTGGCATGAGTCACACTCCGTAATTAAATTGGTTTTATCCAGTCTGCTGAACGCGCATCTTGGAGTAAGCTGTTTTTTCATCGTCATCCAACTCGACAACATAGGGATCCACCGGCCGCGTTTTGCACACCATTTCACCCTCATCATTTTTGTACAGCTGCACATGACAGAACCAGTCATCGTTATTGGTTGCGGGATAGTCCACATAGTGGTGATAGAGCCCCCATCGACTTTCAGTGCGATACATGGAGGCCACTGCAGCCATTCGTGCGCAGTCTAAAATGTGTTGCGCCTCGTTGGCTCTCAACAATTCATGTGCATCACGGGCATACAAGTACTGAATATCTTGTTCCATGGCATGCAACCGCTGAAGACCAATATCCATCTTTTTGGTGACCTTGGGTGGCTGCAGGTAGTCGTTCACCAAGCGCCGCACTTTGTACTCAAACTGGCTGGGTGGAATACCGTCTTTGCGCTTTAAAGGCGCCAGTATCCGATCACGTTCAGCAATAATGTGTTCGACGTCTAAGTCGGCAAAATCTCTCTCGGCGGCAAACTGTGCCGCGTTCTCCCCGCAGATTTGTCCAAATACAAAAGCACCCAGCATGTAACTGTGAGGCACAGAGGCCATATCACCGGCGCCGAAGAGCCCAGGCACTGTGGTTTCTCCTTTTTCGTTTGTCCATACACCGGAAGCGGAGTGGCCAGCACAGAAACCAATCTCGGAAATATGCATTTCTACCATTTTGGTGCGGTAGTCGACGCCGCGGCCATCATGAAAGCGTCCTCTACTTGGACGCTCATTGGTATGTAAAACATGCTCGATCTCTTGGATCGTCTCCTCAGCCAAATGATCTAACTTCAAGAAGACTGGCCCGTTGCCTCCCTGGAGCTCGTTGAAAAACTCCATCATCATTTGGCCACTCCAATAATCGCATTCAATAAAACGATCGCCCTGGGAATTTGCCGTGTAACCACCCAGTGGACCGGTCACATAGGCACAAGCTGGACCGTTATAGTCTTTTAACAATGGATTGATCTGATAGCATTCTAGTCCGGTTAATTCCGCACCTACTTGGTAGGCCATGGAGTGTCCATCACCGCAATTCGATGGATTTTCATAAGTGCCGTATAAGTAGCCCGACGCTGGCAGTCCAATGCGGCCGGCAGCACCAGTGGACATGACCACTGACTTCGCGCGAATCACCAAGATCTCAGAATCGCGCGTATTCAAGGAGATGCAGCCACTCACATTGCCATCTGCATCTTTAATTAAACGAATCGCCTGATATCGGTTCTCAATAATGACGCGATGCCTACGCAAACGTCGGTAGAGAATCTTTTTAATATTGTGACCTTCTGGCATGGGTAAAACGTATGTGCCCAAATGGTGCACCTTTTTCATATCGTATTCACCTGTTTCGTCTTTCTGAAAATACACGCCCCAGTCATCGAGCTTTTGAATCATGGAAAATGAATTTTGCGCGTAGGTCATCACCGCCTTCTGGAGTAAAATTCCATCATTGGCTATGGTGATTTCTTTGACGTAATCCTCGGGCTCTGAATGACCAGGTACCACCGCATTATTTAGACCGTCCATGCCCATACTAATAGCGCCTGATCGTTTCACATTGGCTTTCTCTAACAACATCACGGAGGCATCAGGATTTTTTTCCTTGGCGGAAATAGCTGCCATCGGGCCCGCCGTGCCGCCACCAATAACTAACACATCAACATCTTTTACTGATATATCTTCAGGTAGATTCATTTGTTTCATCATCCTTTCATCATTTATGTCAATTTAAAGCGACAAGTTCTCATTTACAGGGGTAGATCGCCGCATCTCGCCAGTCAGGTTCTCTCAATCTGGAACTGATATTTATAGGTGTCTCCACGAAAAGCCAAGTATTCGAAATCCACCGGATTGCCACTGATATCATGGGTCAATCGCTGCACCCACATGATTGGTGATGCGACCTCAAAGCCCAATAAATTTGCTACGTTGGCATCTGCCGGACGCGCTTCCAACGTCACTTCGGCATGACCTAACCTAATTCTTAATTCATTTTCCAGCAGTGGAAAAATGTCACCACTCATATCCTTAGAGAATAACTTACGCCCTATCGCCAGAGGAAAATAAGACGTGTCTACAGAGACTGCTTCACGGTTCAGATACCTCACTCGCACCACTTCCACCACAGACTCCTTAGCCAAGATGCCAAGATTGCGTTTCACTTCTTTGCTCGGCGACATCTCTCTGATACTAATCAGACGAGCCGAGGCTTCATAACCTTTGGGAACCATGGCCTCGGCAAAACCCTGCAGATACTTTACGTCCTGGGTTGCCTTGGGCTTGCTAGCAAAGGTTCCTTTTCCTTGGGAGGTAAATATCAATCCCTCCATATGCAAGTCTCTCAGCGCCTGCCTAACAGTGATGCGACTTACACTAAATTTACTCATCAATTCACTTTCCGATGGCATCTTCTGATAAGGGGCGTAATAACCTCCCAAAATATCTTTCTTTAACGCCTCTTTGATCTGCATGTAGAGCGGCAGATGAGACATGTTTTTATCCATTAATGAGATCATAATTGTCGACAATTCAAATAAATTTTATTATACATGTTATGACAAGTTATAACAAGATAATTTGACCAAAAAAAATCCATCAAAATCCCTTATTTTATGCGGCTTACAGCCCTATTTACGTCAATTAACAGAAGCACCGAAATAGCCCATTTAACGCACTTTTTCAGTGCAATTTGCACTCAATTTGAGCGCTCTTTTGCCTGCTTGCGAGCGAGGTAGAAAGCAACCGCGCGGATACTTTCACTATCAAGCTTTTCAGCCGCAAGTGACATTCGCCCAGTGCTGTCGTTGTTACGGACACCTGCTTTGAATTCTTCCAATTGCTTGATCAAATAGGCTTCATGCTGTGCAAACAAAATCGGTGCTTCAATGAAATCTATATCACTGATGCTACCATTCCTCTCGGCATGCGAATTCATCGCTACGTCATGGCAACCGGCACAGGAGAAGCCGTCATCGTCAACTTGCCTAAAAATGTTTTTCCCTCTGACAAAAATCTGCTGACTTTCCACATCGTTTCCGAGCCGCGCAGCAGGACCAATAGGCAGCTGGGCAAAATACTCAGCTACGGCATCCAGATTATTCATTTCAATTTCAGTCGTGATTGCTTGCATTTGACCACCGTCATTGCTTCGTCGTTGCCAGTAAAAATCTTTAAATTGTTTACTGATATAATCAGCTTTTTGTCCAGCAAGTTTCGGAAATTTCGCCATATGACTGATACCATCTGCACCATGGCACATGGCACAAATCTCCCAATCAGCCATACCATCTTTGTCCAACAATCCCGCCACAGCCGCGTGCGCATAGCTCATGATGATCACCACCAATAAAAGTAACATAGCTCTCGTCAATAGCATTATTCTTTCCGCGAACCAGTGTTTTGGTCTCTATCATGATGATGCCTATGCTGAACTGACTCTTCACTGGGACTACTTAACAAGCTCATGACAAACTCCACTGAGTCGCCACTGGCAAAGAACAGCTTAACCGGAAAATTGTCACCCAAAACCTTCTTCGACGTCATATTACGCATCATCAGATGCAATCCAGTTGGCTTGAATTCAATTTTCGTCCGAGCTTCAATAGAGATTTCAGATAGCCTCCGCATTTGGAATACACCGTCTATCATCTGTGACTCATGGATCTCAATGGCGCTGAATTCAGGACTGGAAACGCCCACTAGAGTGAGCGTGTCTTGAGAATTGTTATGGAGAGTGAAATAGCCCGCATGAACGGACACTGAACTCGGCTGAGGCGGGGTCCATGCATTGGTGATTTCAATTGATTCTGCGAGTATCTGATCACTAAAGATGAGAGCGAACAAAAACACAGAACCTAAACATCGCGAGAGCAGTGATCTAATCATCAAAAGATACTCCACGCACTAACTGGGTGAGATGTTCAGCTGTATTATGAGGATGAAAGGGAGGCCTCAACTTGGCGACGATTTCTCCCGCAGGATTTACTACTGATACATAAGCTGTATGCAGCACATTGTAATTTTTATCCTCGGGTGACTTTTTATCCAATCGATAAAATGCACCTAAATTATCAACAAGCCTATCAATCTCATCCGTCTGTCCAGTGATGCCAATATACTCGGGATGAAAGTAGCTTAGATAGGATTTCAGCACCGGAATATCCCTTTCAGGATCAACGGCAAAAAATAGGATCCTTGGGATACGCTCTGGACTTAAACGCAGCCCCATCTCTGCACGCACCGCCTCGAGATTGGCCAAGGTCACCGGGCATACGTCAGGACAAGTTGTAAAACCAATAAAAATCATCGACCAGTGATCTTTAAGTGTTTCCAGATCAAATAACTGAGCATCCTGATCTTGTAAGACGAAGGACTTAATAGCGATGGGTTTGTCCAGCGTTTCAAAACCATCTGATGTTGCCTGAACATGATGGGAACTCGCCAAGCAAATCCCAAGAAGAATCACTGTCGCTATTATCCTGTGAACGAAGAACATAGGTCAGCCACTCACTTTCTGAAATGATTTTAGGCTCTCAGATCGAATATGACCGAGACATTTTTTCTTTAGCTCAACGAATTTTTCCGAGGTGGCTATATCTGGATTCCGTGGACGCTCTAAATCTACGCTGATATCGCTGATCACAGTGCCTGGGCTTGCACTCATCACCAAAATTCGATCGGCTAAAAATATGGCCTCATCCACATCGTGTGTGACAAACAAAACAGTGGTGCCAAACTCAGACCAAATATTGAGTAAGTTTTCTTGCATCATTATGCGAGTCTGCGCATCCAGGGCACCAAAAGGCTCATCCATTAAGAGCACTCTGGGATAATTCGCCAATGCTCGAGCAATGCCCACACGCTGCTGCATGCCTCCAGATAACTCGGCAGGAAATTTATTGGCAATATTAGTTAAGCCAATCAAACCCAAAAAAGTGTTGGCTATGGAGCTACACTCGTCCGCACTACACCCCGCCAGTTTTGGCCCAAAGGCAATGTTTTGATGAACCGTCTTCCATGGAAATAGCGAGTATTGCTGAAAAACCATTCCACGATCAGGGCCGGGACCAATGATTTTTTCATTATCCACCAATACCTGACCTGTGGTGGGAGTGACGTAGCCGGCCACAGAGTTTAGTAAGGTTGATTTACCACACCCAGAGGGCCCAAGAACACAGACAAACTCACCCGGCTCAATAACCAGACTAGTCTCATTGACGGCCTTATTCTCATCTGCACCAGATCCAAAGACAATGCTTACCTCTTGTATTTGTATGCGTCCAGGCTTGTCTTCTTGGGAATTCCTCCCAGTTCTTCGCCCGTACATCGAAATAACATCTGCATTCATGAATAATACCTATACCGATTCAAAAATTAACGTTTGAACTGATGCACCCCATGTTTGCCAGTCTGCCCTGAAGCAGCTAAAAACAGAGAAACCAATAAAAAGCCATATCCGAAAATATTTACCCAAATACCCACTGGCTCCAGCCAAAGTGAGGTTGATACACCAAGGCCCATAATGGCCAACCCAACAATCCACGTGGGCGTAGAACAACATACCACCCATGACATGGTAATGGAGGCCAGAGAAACGAAGGTCGCACCGAACCCCGTGGTCAAACTGACGAAGCGGGTTTTAGCTGACGAGCAACTGTGGCCAGCATTGCGCAATAGTAAATAGTTAGTTGCAATCACCCCGGATAACACCATGATTCCGAGCACCTTGAAAGGAGCAATAAACAGGCTCCACTCAGAGATTCCAAAACCAAAGTCATAATTCATAAATCCCACTTCAAGCAACCACTCATCTTTCATGATAGTGAGAGCATCTATGGATGATGGCGTTGATTGCCAGATGTGTTGGACGCTAAAAATCCAATCGTACAAATTCGCATAATTAGGCAATCGTTGAAAGCGAATAACAAGCGCGACCATCAAAGCCATGTAGTACAGGGTAGTCAACAGAACCACAAACCCAAACCAGAGCGTCAGGTTGCGACTGATGGTTTGCCCAATTATGCGTAAAGATGACATGATAGTTAACTAGCGTCTCTTTTCATTCCAACGCAGCGCTGGCTTCATCATTAACTTAATCAGGAAGGTAGAGAGAGTACCTAATCCACCGATGATCAGCATGCCAACAACGATGTCTGGATAATTAATCAAAGAGTATGCATTCCAAGTGAAATAACCGATTCCGTATTGCCCCGAAATAATTTCACCCGCCAAGAGTGAAAACCAGCTGATGCCCATACCTATGGCTAACCCCGCAGCAATACTCGGCAGTGCTGCCGGCAGCACAACATGCAAAAATACAGCGAATTTACTCGCTCCAAGAGATCGGGCGGCACGAACAAGAACGTCAGGAGTCTGCTCGACACCATGCAACGTGTTCAGAATTATGGGGAATAAAGCACCGAGAAAAGTAATATATACAATGGACGATTCTTCCGTTGGCCACATCAAGATTGCCATTGGAATCCAAGCCACAGCGGGAATTGGTCTAATGATCTCAATGTAGGGCAGAATTGCCGAACGAGCCAATTTAGAGCGCCCAACGATTACACCGATAATGACACCAAGTATCACTGCTATGCTGTAGGCAATGAGAATACGCCTTATGCTCACGGCGATGTGAATATAAAATTCTGAATCACCCAAGTGCATCAAGAACGCCGCTCCCACCTTGACTGGTGATGGCACATTCTCAAAATTAATGAAGATGTTGACGTTGTATTCCGTTGCCAGGTACCAGAAAATGATCCCCAACGAGAGCGACAGTGCACCAATGATAAATGAACTAAAGTTCACAAAACCGAGTATTTTTGCCAGTGATGAAAGAGGATTGACAAAAACCTTACTAACTGGCCAGTTCGCTGCATTTGGCGTGACCAAATCGGTCTCTGATAAAATTTTTAGTCGAGACGACTTTCTGTTGTCTTTGGCAGATTTTTCAACACTACTTCTATTCATAAAAATAACTCAATGTGATCGCTCTCTCAGGAGATTTCTCTCCGTGGGGTATGCCTTTGACCACCACGGAGCACAATCTTTAACAACTCACTAGTTACTCAAAAATGCCAGTGCGTCCTCATAAGTCATCACGTCGCTTTTGCTTTTCGAGGCAAAGGCATCAGCGTCGGGCTTGCGCAAGAAAGTTTCAAAACCATCTTCCGAATTGACAAAGAAGGCCGTCTTACCGAATAACTTAAGGCCCGTTTCTCGATCATAGACATAGGTGGCATTTAACTTGGCACCCGTCTTACGAAATTCGTCTACAGCAGTTAAAAAGGCTTCAACAGTCTGATAAGAGGAAATACCGTCACGTGAATGCCAAATTTCCATTGGTAGATCAGCATTACTAATAGCTGGATCCACCATGGACGCTTTCTCGGACACATAATCTACACCGAGTTCACTATAGGCGGCCTCCACATACTCTTCAGTGATCCACTCATCAAAATCCAATGGCGGGATGGCCTTTTCCTTCACCAAAACACCATGATTAAATTCGAGAGCATCTACCCACTCGGTTTTAATGGAGGGATCGAGCGTCAAGTGCCCACCCTTGGAGAAATAGATATAAAGAACCTCTTTCTCTACTCCGGTCCACTTTTCCATCAAATCCACCGCTTTGATTGGGTCTTCTCGAATCCACTCTCCAGCCTCGTAGACGGCTTTAATAAATGCTGTGGCAACCTCTGGATATTGGTCAACAAAGTCTTCGCGAACAACCACACCATGAAGATAGGGCACGCCTGTCTCGCTGCCATCATATATTTTGCGACCAGTGCCTCGGAATTCCATTAACTCAGACCAGGGGCAGAAATCCGCATGCGCGTCAATTTTGCTGGCTGCAATATTAGCCGCGCCCACGGCCGGGCTCTGATTCTTCAACATGTAATCTTTACTGGAGAAGCCGATGTCTTGCATACCTTTCAACAGCATTCCCCAAGCCGCGCTTCCCACCGGCACAGAGACATCTTTACCCTTGAGTTCTTCTATGCTGTAAATATCTGAGCTAACCGGGACGACAATGGCATTACCGCTACCCTTTAGGTTATAACCCGTACCTGCAATGTACTTTGTACGAAGCGAATCAGTCGCTTGAAATTTAGCTCCATTGACAATCAATGGGTAATCACCCATTACGCCGAAATTGAGTTTATTAGCCATCATTTGATTGGTAATGGGACCACCTGAAGAGTAGTCACTCCAACTGACATCGTATTTCACGTCTGCATATTTACCGGTGGTAGGCAGGTATTTTTCCAGTAGTTTTAATTCTTTGACCACTATTCCAGCCGTATAAGTGTCTGTGCACATACTCTGATGGCCAATGGCAATTTTTATGGTCTCAGCAGGGGTCTGAACGGCTGAAAACGCAGCCAGAAGAAACAGTGCTATAAATCGAGGTTTGACATTCATGTTACTGACCTTTGAATAAAGTTGGGTTTAGACAAACTTGTTATGGAGTAAAACAAGTTCCACCTATAGTGATGCATAGCGCATGCCAAATCTTTATAAACGACGATTATTGAATAATAAATTATTGATTTACATGAATATTTTTCATTTTTTTAGGCAATATCGTTGATCTAATTAGAGGGTGATTAGGCCAAGCAGCGCACAGCTTTAGGGCAATATTATTTTTCCATGATTAATAGTGGGCGTTTATTTCAAATTCAGTCTCGAACGCTTAATACAACATATCAAGCTGGCCACAGAAGAAATGTTTAGAAGCTGCAAAAAGATAAAAAAATAGCTACCAAAAGGTAGCTATTTTCTCGAATACCATCGTTAAATAATAACAAGGTTTATAGTAGACAATTGCTTGGGATCAACGGTCCAAAACCACTGATAGTACGCTACAAAATGGACTTACAACTTCAATTGAAATCCAACTTTGACCACTGACTTGTCACCGCTGCCCTCTCTATCTTCGAGACCATAATAAAGACCAATGCGAGCACCATGGCCACGGATGACTGAGGTAAGTCCTAGGTCCCATCGCGTTGTGTCGTCAATTGCGGAGTCGGAGGGTGAAAAAGACTGATATCTGATACTCGGCTGCAAACGACCTGGCCCAAACTCGCCCGGCAACAAATATGACGCGGAAACCAAGTAAGCATCACCTTCCTTCGAAACGATACTACCGAAATCATCATAGTCATATACAGCAGCTTCAAAACTGGCTACACCACCACTGGCAAGGGTTTTCTCGACGAGCAAATCTACGTTATAGGCAGACATATCCGTCTGAATCAACTCATCACCAAAAGCATCACTCTGCTGCATCATAGTAAAGCCTACAGTGAGAATATCCTTTTTGCCATAGTAGGTGCTTCGTGTCAGGTACCCTTCTGAATCCCAAAAACTGTAGGCAACACGTCCTGACATTAAATGGCTATCCTCGGGTATTCCGGAGGGTTTATCTTTACCATTAAATAATCCGAAAGAATAACTTAACTTGCCATCAGCCTGAGAACCAATGATGGCAATACCGTCGTCCCTACCACCTTTTTTTGCTGTCGGATAATGGGATGCAATCCCCGGATACTGCCATGTTGGCAGGTTGTAGGATCCACTGAGATTAGAGCGATCACTTGGAGGAATAAAACGACCGGCCCAGACGCTTACTGTGGGGCTGAGTTTAAATTTTGCCAGAGTATCCAGCATCAGCATGCTTCCGCCTGAGTGCTCAGTCTGCAATTGGAAGTCGATCTTGTCAGTGACCTTACCTTTGAGGTAAAAACGCATACTGTGGACGCTGGTCTTAAAAGAGTCGTCTGTGCCTCCGTTGAAGCCATCTTCTTGAGAGATCAACTCGGCTCGAATACTGCCACCGAGCTCAATAGCGGAATCATCGGATAGCTTAGCTTTAATGCCAGCTTCGCTCTGGCCCGCTAACAATATCGAACTGGATATTAGGGAAATTGATGTTAGGTGTTTAAGTTTCATGTGTTTTTCCTTGTGTTGTAAGTGAAGAAGTAGTTGCATTGAATTCTGCTAGGGATCCAAGTTTTACCCAGCACGAGCACGGTCTCCCAGAGCAAGATTGGCAGACCGCTGCCACAATTCACCTATCTCAGCTAGCGCGCTGTCCTGCTGTGCCGCACCTAAAAAACAGATGCCGAATGGCAGTCCGTCGTCCCTTATGTCGGTGGGTACAGCAATCGCAGAGAGCTGTAATATATTGGCAAAGTAGGTGTAGTACCCCATGTTTGTATTGAGATTGATTGGATCCGATTCAACCTCGCTTATCTTGTAGATGGTTCCCGCAGTGGGAACCATCAAAATATCAACCGACGAGAAGGTTTCCCGTGTCAGTGCCTTTAACTCTGTTATGCGGTAATACTCTTTACACAAATCAACCGCTGTATAGGATTTCGCCTTCTCGACAATGGATTTGACATTACTGTTTACCTCAGTGGGATTGGCCTCCAAAAATGGTGCTATTGAAGCAAATCGCTCGGCCAACAAGGGGCCGTCAAACAACATCTTTCCGGCCTCGATAAAATGGGTAAAATCCACTTCAGTCAGATGAGCGCCATGTGATTGAGCCTTGACAATTGACTCGTTAAAGCATCCCTCAGCTAGGCTATCTCCAAAAAAATTACGACTTTTTTGGTCTGGAATGCCTATTCGTAAAGCTGATAATGATCGGGGAATCAAGTCGGTACAGGTCTGATTGGCACGTAAAAATGGATCTCCAATATCCACCTCTGAGGCCTGTTCAAACACTGTCCACGCATCCGCGCACGTGAGAGCAAATACAGGCACGCAGTCGAAGGATCGGTTGGCATAAATCATCCCATGAGTACTGATGAGACCAGGAGTGGGTTTGAGTCCGACAATATTGTTCAGCGCCGCAGGAATTCGACCGGAACCACCGGTGTCACTGCCGAGTGAGAAACTGACCAATCCCACGGAAACCGCAACACCAGAGCCCGAGCTGGAGCCGCCGGGGATATAGTCAGGATTAAAGGGGTTAAGGGGATATCCGGGACTGCGAATACCAACCAAACCTGTGGCAAATTGATCCATTGTGTTTTTACCGATCAAAATGGCACCGGCAGACAACAGCTTCGTTACCACCTTGGCTGTCTGTTTGGGAAAATGAGAAAAACTCGGACAGCCCGCGGTAGTAGGTAAACCCTGCACGTGAATATTATCTTTTACAGAAAAGGGAATACCGTACAGGGGAAGTGCATCAGATTGCTCAGAAACCAGCGATTCAGCTCTTTGTATTGCAGCGTCGCGGCCAACTGTAGCCGTCCAGACATTATCCTCGCCTCTCAAGGCAATGCGGCGATAGACTTCCTTGACCACATCGATTGGAGAAAATCTGCCATCGCTGTATCCAGATTTCAAACTGGATATATCGAGACTAATGGATTGTATGGTTGGCGTTGACATTAGTTTGTTTCTAGTAGTGGTAAAGTTAGACCTGGCAGGGATGCTCAAAGCACCCCTGCCGTTGGCAATTACTTGAGCAAGGTTTCAAGGTAGTCAGGGCGCATAAAGCTGGACATTTTCTCTCTTGAAGCCGGCGCAGGAAGACGCTTTTGCTCGTAGAGGAAGTTGCCGGTGGACACCAAAGTGTCAACGAAGCCACCATCGTTGCCAGTTGTGCCTATATACTGCTGTGTGAGCTGCTTGCCGCAGGGAACCATCTCCGTACCCTTCATCATTCGAGTTGCGTCTTCGAGAGACAATTCAAGCTCTTCAGCAATGATTTTGGCGGTCTCAGCGGGGTTATTGATCCAAAAATCAATACCTTCACATTCAGCCTTTAAGAATTTCAACACGTAGTCTGGATATTTCTCCGCGAACTCATTCATCACCACACCCACATCCCAGGTTGGGTAACCCCTTGCAGCCATCAGACCGGAGGTGTTGAACAGGTGGCCATCATCTTTCAATACGCGACCCAGAGCGGGCTCCCAGAACCAAGCTGCATCAATATCACCTCGGCTCCACGCCAGTGCAATATCATTTGGGCGAAGATCAACTATTTTCATTGAAGCGGGGTCAATGCCCTCGTCTGCAAGCGCGTTAAGTAACAGATAGTGGGTGGTAGAACCAAAGGGTGCAGCGATGGTTTTACCTTTCAAATCTCGAAGATTTTTAATATTTGCCGATGTTCTCACCGCCAAAGCCTCAACATAATCGAGCATGTTGAGTACCATAATTCCCTGTATCGGCAGACCTCTGGTGACACCGATGGCCGTAGGGGGATTACCGAGACCACCAAAATCCACTTGATCTGCCGCAATAGCGCGAAGCATATCGCCGCCACCGCCGACTTTGATGTAATTGATTTTGACTCCGGGCATTTCTTTTTGAACCAAACCTAAAGACTTTGTCACCAGTTGAGCATTTACCAGATTTAGATATCCTACGGTGACCTCCTCTGGCTTATCGGCTAGTGCCATTGATGAAGCCATAGACATACACAGGCCCGTAATGATGGATTTAATTTGCTTGTTCATAGAGATTCCTCTGTAAAGTTAAGTGATAGAAGTAAAAATGTTAATGGTTAGATAATTGCCTCGATGTCCGTGTCCAAGGCATAAGCGCGAACCCAATGAAGCGCATGGTGATATCCAGTAATATTCCCGTGAGTCCCAAAATAATCAGCCCCATGATCACGATATCGCTGAGAAGAAACTTAGCGGCATCCCATATCATCCAGCCGATACCCGCCGTGGCTGCAACGATTTCTGCTGCGACTAAGACGGTGTACACAAACCCCAGTGAGATTCGCATGCCAGTTAATATGGTGGGTCCAGCCCCGGGAAGATAAACTTCGCGAATCAAATCTGCGCGAGATGCCCCGAGTGATCGAGTTGCGGAAACATAGGTAGGATTTATCTCTTTCACCGCCTGCACGGTTGCGATAATAATGCCTGGAAGACCAGCCAGAAATAACAGAGCCAACTTCGATGACTCGCCAATACCCAACCACATAACGAGTAACGTGTATAAACCGAGAGGTGGCAATGGGCGATAGAATTCAATGAATGGATTAAAAATTGCGTGTGCAGTTTTCGACATCCCCATAGAAATTCCCAGTGGAATTCCAATCAAACAGGCGAGAAGAAAGGCCACCAAAATTCGATAGAGGCTAGTACCCACATGCTCGATTAGCGTCGATCCTTGATAGCCTTCAAACAAACAATCAATGAATGCATCATATATCGCCACCGGTCCTGGCAAAAACATGGGATTAGCGAGTCCAGTTTCAGTCACCAAGACCCACACAGAGAACATAAAAACCACCGACCCCATTGACGTCCAGAACTGCCGATTGTCGTCTTTCTTACCCAGTTTCATCATGATTCACTCACTCCGAGTATTTTCATCAGACTCAAGGCATAAATCTTTGTGGCTACAACAGACTTGGGAACCGAGATACTTTCGTTAATGGGTGCCCACCCATCCTCACCGGGCCCAAACGTGACTGCATTGATGCCCGCTTCACGAAAACGTATGGTGTCGTTGAAGGCATTCTTTCGATTGATCCGTGGTTGATCCCCAAGTATCTGTTGATAGGCTTTAGCGATTGAAACATTTGGCTCTTCATTTTCTGGCACGGGTTCAGTGCCTTGGACAAACAGCGAGTCCGGCACTTGGCGAACGCTAAAATTGGCATTTTCCACGCTATCAAGAGTCCGCGAGACGACGGCAGAAATATCTTCAATCACCGTATCAATGGTCATGCCGGGCATAATTCCAACAACCGCCAGTGTCAAAGTGCAGCTGTCCGGAGAGAACTGCATTTCCCCGGGCAGACCACCATTTATTCGCACCACACAGACACAGGGTGGTGTATGGCCCATCAATTCAGACGGTGTATATCTAAATCCCATTTCATTTAAGGGCGCAACAAGAGTGGAGGCCAACGTGATAGCGTTGGTTCCGGTATCCGGTCGCCAGATGTGTGACTTAAGCCCGGTCACATTCACCTCGATTAGGCAATTACCTGCATTGGCCACTGATATATTCATTCCCCAATCTTCACTCTCACCTCCCCAGGCGGTAGGCTCGGCAGTGATTGAGTAATCGGTTTTCAATTGCTTGGTTTTGGTCATGTAAATGGCTCCATGCAAGCCATTTTTTTCCTCGTCCACGGTGTAGCAACAGACCAAGTCGCCTTTGAGCTTCACCCCTTCATCAAGGACAGCCTTTACCGCCAACAATGACGCCGCAAGGTTTCCTCTGGTATCTGAAGTTCCTCGGCCGTACAACCAATCTCCATGCCGAGTGGCTTTAAACGGATCTTGATCACACTTGTGCCATCGCTCGGGTTCGACAGCGGGGTAAGTATCGAGATGATCATTGATCATCAGAGAGGGGCCATCACCAACACCTTTCAATGTACCCACGACATTTGGGCGATGCGGTTGGGATTCAAACTTTTCCACTGTAAAACCCATGGCCTCCAGTTTTCCGGCAACAAAGAGAGCGATGGACTCTTCCTCACCGGCAAGGATGTCTGGGTCCAAGGGGTTTACTGAATGTGGCTGACCTGTGCGCACCATCTCTGTCGTCAGGGCCACCCAATCCTGTTCATTAATTCGCGCCAGAACGCGTTTATCTAGGTCAGTTAAGGTTTCAGATTCAGGGGTCATAATTACGTCACTTCTTTGCTGTCGATTTGTTTTTCATAGAATTGATCCACCAGTTAACTTTTATTGACGGTTCTGCAAGTTGAACGCACGAAGGCTTTCGGATCTAATAACATCGAGACACTTCTGTTTGATCTCTACATAATCTCGTCTCGTTGCCATCTCTGGCGATCGAGGTCGGGGAAGAGGGTTATCAATTTCGGCGACAATTTCTCCCGGACTGGCACTCATCAACAGAATCCGATCGGCAAGGAATACAGACTCGTCAACGTCATGGGTGACAAAAACCACCGTGGTGGAAAACTCACTCCAAATGTCCAAGAGACTCTCCTGCATGACCAACCGAGTCTGCGCATCAAGAGCACCGAAAGGTTCATCCATCAGCAGTACACTGGGGTAAGTGGCCAGAGCTCGTGCGATACCGACGCGCTGTTGCATGCCGCCAGAGAGTTGTGCCGGGTAGTGATCTCGAAAATTGGACAGACCCACCATATCGAGGAAGAACTCAACGGTCTTCGACTGTTCAATGTCGTCGGTTAACTTGGGACCAAGCGCGATATTCTCGTACGTGGTTTTCCAGGGAAGCAGCGAATACTGCTGGAATACCATACCACGATCCGGGCCCGGCTGAGTGATCTCAGTGTCGTCAACTTTCACCACACCCGTGGTCGGCGAGACAAACCCGGCAATAGTATTCAAAAGGGTCGACTTGCCGCATCCTGAGGGACCCAGAATGCAGACGAATTCGCCCGGCTCAATGGTTAGCGATGTATTCTGAACAGCAATATTTCTGTTACTTCCCTCACCGAATACTAAACTTACATCGTTCAGCTCGATGCAACCGCGCGGGCTGCTCGAACGTTTATCCGAAATGGTCTTGCTTACGGCTGAACTATCAAGCACTGATACCTCCAACAACTGATTAATTCGACAAATCACTAGTAACTTGTTTCAGGTCTTTCATTACTTTTGGCTTCAAAACATGACTTGTATTTACATGTCATGCCTACCTGCCGTTATGGGAGCGAAATCCGTGCCAAGATTTAACTTGTGGTACAGCGATAATTTAAGTCATTGAAATTAAATTAATTTAATTTTCCCATATCGATTATTTTCAAGGATCAAAATAACTCTACACAGGGTTTAAACCGCACCATTTATATTCGAATGAGTTAAAAAGCGCACATAACTAGTGCGTTGAAAAAATCGATCTGGATACAACCAATACAAGTGATTCAATAACCCATCAAATTTGACGGCGCACTACAGAGGTGTCTATTGGGGAGAAGAAGTAAAAGACTGACAAAAGTGGCGTTGAGCACAATGGACATCAATACCCTTGAGGTCAAATAAAATAGGCGCTTGAGATGACAGCAAGCACGGGAGCACTCGCTCTAGAGTCACAACTCAACAAGTGACAACTCCCTTTAGTCGGCGGGAAAAGCTACTGGTGGGAGACGACCTCAGTTAATGACCGGATCATCCTTTTTTCAATCTGACTCTACACAAAACGGTATACCTGAGCGCCTAATTAGTCAGTGTGATTCAAATCAGATTGAAAAGTTTCCGTCAGCGACATAACAGACAGCAACGTGAGTAGCGCGGCGATGGCCATATACACAGAGACCCAAAAAATATCAAAATCGGTCCACAATTTCACTGCAATGGTGGGAGCAAAGGCGCCACCCAGAATGGCACCAAATTGATATCCCAAGGTAGCACCGGAATATCTCACTTCAGTACTAAAAAGTTCGGTAAAGAAGGCCGCCTGAGGGCCGTACATCATAGCCAAAAAAACTAGACCTCCCGTTATTGCTAGAACGATCAGCCAAAAGCTTCCACTATCCACCAGGGGGAAAATCGCAAAAGCCCATAGCCCTGATAGCACAGCTCCCAACATAAAAATTCCTTTTCGACCATGGCGATCTGAGTAGGCGGAAAACATGAATTGCGCCGGTACCATAATCGCTGAACCGATCAAAACAGCCGTCAACATATCGTCTCGTGGCATATCAGCGCTGGAGACACCATAGGCCAGAAGAAAGGCTATTAATATATAAAAAGTTACCTGAACCGACAAAAATGCGCCGGCGGCAAGTGTAATTCGCTTAGGGTACTTGCGCATTGCCTCAATAATAGGTGATTTGGGTATCACAGGACTTTCATCGACCCTCTTCTGACTCCGCATCGCTTCTAATTGCTTAAACGCATCTGTGTCCTCAAGGTGCAACTGAATATACATGCTGATGGCGATAAGAATCGCGCTGGCAAGAAAGGGAATGCGCCAGCCCCAGGTATTAAAAAACTCCTCTGAAACCAAGGCGCTGGTGACGATTAGAGCCAAGTTTGCCAGGATAACCCCTATGGGAGCACCTGCTTGCGCGTAGGCGCCGTAATAGCCTCTCTGGTTGGCTGGTGCACTCTCAGTGACCAACAGCATGGCACCCCCCCATTGACCACCGATAGCCAATCCTTGTGCAAAACGCAATAGCGTCAGCAGTATGGGCGCGGCCACACCAATCATTGCATAGGTAGGTAGCAGTCCAATCAGGGTGGATGAGACACCCATCAACATTAAGGCCATCACCAGTGTCTTTTTGCGACCAACTTTGTCACCAAAATGACCAAATATAATGCCCCCAATTGGCCGGGCGATAAAACCGGCAGCAAAGGTCAATAGGGACAAAATCAGAGCAGTGGATTCAGGCATTTCACCAAAAAATGCACTCGGAAAAATAAGCGCAGCTGCCGCTCCGTAGAGGAAAAAATCGTACCATTCGATACTGGTGCCCGCCAACGCTGTATAAGCCACCCTGCGCATACTAGACTGAGTTTGCTTACTCTGTTGGTCAGTGTCTTGGCTCATGCTAGATACCCTCATTTATCGCCTCAGTATCCTGCTGAAGCTACACGGATTGTCGATATAAAAACAACAATCGATTATAGTCTCAACACTATAAAAAACTTGTTACCTAAAAGACAGATAAAAACATGAATTATGACGCTTTGGCAGAAAAATTTTGGCTTCAGGGTTACCTGTCCATTGAAAACTTTTTTGATCCTAAATTGATGGACAACTACCAATCGCTAATACTCGACCACTTCACAAAAAATCCGCAATTTGCCCACAATGAAGAATTTTTAAATAAATCCAGTACCGATGTGATCCCCTGGTTTCCGCAGCGAGACGGGTTTAATGAGTTTGACATTGCCGAAGGCGACTCCCGCATGATTAAGCTGACAGAAGCTATTCTCGGGCCTCAGTGGTCTGCTCTGTACAGCATGGTGATGTTCAGCAATAAAGGCTCAAAGGGGCAATCTTGGCATCAGGACTGTCCTCCGGAGGACAGCAGCAAATTCAACCTAAATCGTCTGGTATACACCATGGATGTCAACGATAAGGTTGGCGGCAAAACTATTGTTGTCCCGGGCACACACATCAGTGGAGCCATTCCTGTGGGGGCTGAAAATGAAGATTTACCCAAACAAAGAGTGCTGAGCCCAACGAAGGGAACATTGATTTTAATTCACGGCCATCTGTGGCATCGAGTACTGCCTGTTCATGGGTCCCACAGGGTTTCCACTAACTACCGCTGTTGCCCAAAAAATACACCGGAAGACATCACCGACATCTGCGTCTACAGAAATATGCGCTACTGTTTTTCTGCTAGCAAAGTCGTGGAAGAGCGCCTGTAATGGGAACGCACTCTTCAAATCCGGTGCGCTGGGGTATTATCGGTGCTGGGCGAATAGCGGAAACCTTCGCTCATGATATCCAATTCACCGAGCAAGCTGAGCTTGTCGCCATCGCATCCACCAGCGAAAGCCGAGCGGAGACCTTTGCGGGAAAGTTTGGCCTGCCAACATTTTATGCTGACTACGAGGCACTGCTGTCAAATCCAGATATAGATGCGGTTTATATCGCCACTCCACATAGTCATCATCGCCAACAATCCATAGTTGCACTAGAAGCTGGAAAAAACGTATTGTGCGAAAAACCTGCCACAGTGACACCAGAAGAACTGGAAGATGTTCTGACTTGTGCCAAGAAGACACAGAAGTATTATATGGAGGGCATGTGGACGTACTTCATGCCAGTCATCAAACGATGTCAACTCTGGGTTAATCAAGGCCGCATCGGTAAACTGCTTCACGTAAAAGCGGAATTTGGTTTTCCACTACCCTACAGCCCGGACTTGCGCGAATATGACAACCGCTTGGGCGGCGGCTGCCTTTTGGAAATGGGTATTTACCCCATTGCCATGGCCTGGATGTTCCTCCAATCTCACCCGAAACATCAAAGCCTATGGCATCATAAGGCAGACAATGGCGTTGAAGATGATGTGGTTATCCTCAACGACTATGGCGATTCCACAGCGCAGTTAAGCACATCATTTCGCAGTAAATTGAACAACTATCTCACGCTGATCGGAGATGAGGGGACAATTACAGTAAAGGATTATTGGGCAGCCAGAGAGGCAAAACTTTTCCGCGGGCAAGAGATGATAGATAGCTTTGTAGAGAACAGGCCACAGCAGGGTTTTAATCATCAAATCGAGCAAGTAAGCTGTGACATAGCCGCCGGAAAAATTGAATCAGATACTGTCAGTTGGGACGACAGCCGTGCATTTCAACAACAGATGGCCGCCATCAAAAATCATTTTTAATTGACAGACTTTGACCTAAACCGCCCGTCCAAAAGGAAAAACGACCCATGCAAGACCGCATCAACTATGTTCTCTACTATGCCATCATAGTCTCTCTTGGTGGCTTTGTGTTTGGCTTCGATGCAGCAGTTATCTCCGGTGTGGTGGGTTTCGTCACCACAGAGTTTGACTTAACCCCCATTCAAGCCGGTTTTGTAGTAGCTGCCCCCACCCTCTCAGGTGTGTTTGGCACACTGGTAATAGGCCCTTTAAGTGACGCGCTGGGACGCAAGAAAGTACTGTTGATTATTGCTTTTCTGTACCTACTGTCAGCCGTAGCATCGGCATTCGCCACCTCTTACATGATGTTAGTGGTTGCCCGTGCTATTGGAGGTCTTGCCTTTACCTCGTTGATGATTGCTCCTATGTATATTGCGGAAATCGCCCCAGCACAATTGCGAGGAAAATTGGTCTCAATTAACCAATTGAACATTGTGATTGGTTTGTCTGCGGCCTATTTTACCAATTACTATCTACTCAATGTCAGTCAATCTGGCGCTCATTGGGTAACTGACCTGGGCCTTGATATGAACAGCTGGCGCTGGATGCTGGGAATTGAGATCGTGCCCGCTGCGCTGTTCTTCACTGGTCTCTTTGTTATCCCCGATAGTCCGCGTTGGTTAATCATCAGAGGAAGAGAGAACGAGGCGCGTGAGGTATTGGAAAAACTTGTGCCAGCTGAGCTCATTGATAGTGAAATCAACAGCATTAAAAATAGTCAAGACACTGAAACCACTGCACTGTGGATGAGAGTCAAAGGCATCTTTGGCCCCAAAATGCGCTTGGCACTGGTAGTGGGGCTGATCGTAGCCGTGGTACAACAAGCCACCGGCATCAATGCTATCTTTTTTTACGCACCCACCATATTTGAACAAAGCGGTATCGGCACCGATGCCGCCTTCGCGCAAGCTGCATTAATCGGTGTTGTTAATGTGATATTTACTCTCGTTGCCATTGCTCTAATCGACCGGTGGGGTCGCAGACCACTGCTCCTTGTGGGTCTCTCAGGTATCGCCCTGAGCATGGCTCTCTGTACCTATGGCTTTGCTCAAGCGACCTATCAATTGAAAAGTGACAGTATCGCTCAAATCGAACAGCAAGCAGAGATTGGCCAGAATATAAATCTGGCTGATATTGAACCCATGATCGATGTGATTTATGAGAGTGATGTAGAGTTTAAATTGGCTCTTCGAACCACAATAGGCGATGCCGCTGCAAAACAATTGGAAAGCCAGCTGATTAAGTCTGCCAATAACATGAACGCCACACTAATTTTAATTGGCATAATGGGCTTCGTTGCATCGTTTGCAATGTCACTGGGCCCAGTGATGTGGGCACTGTTTGCCGAGATTTTCCCCAATCAACTCAGGGGCGTGGCGATTTCTTTTGTCGGCATGGTCAACAGCTTGGTGAGCTTCTTCGTGCAGCTTTTATTTCCTCTCGAACTCAGTGTCATGGGAGCTGCATTGACCTTCTTCTCCTACTGTCTGTTCGCCGTTATCGGTCTCGCTCTTGTGGCATGGTTACTGCCAGAAACCAAAGGGCGGTCGTTAGAAGATCTAGAGCAATTGTTTTCCTCGGAAAAAGGTGCCAGTTAAAGCCAATCTGCACATAGAAGGCAGAGATAAAAAGTCATCATACTAACCTCAACACCATAAACAAGGTAATCGGCACCACCATTAGCCAAAGGCCAATAGCATGGATCACCGGAGCTCCTCTTATTTGCCGGAGAGTATCGCGGCTGATGCCGCACCCTATACAGAAGAGCGCCAACACCAGTAGAGTTGAACTCAGAAAATCTGCACTACGTAATATAATGTCGGGTACAACCACTAAGGAATTAAGACAGGCGGCAATTAAAAACAAAACAACGAACAGTGGCACACCCGCCAAGGTAAATCTCCCATTTCTAACAAAAGCAAAGAGCATGACCAGTGGGATTAACCATAGCGTGCGGCCCAATTTAACCGTAGTGGCAAGCTGCGCCGCCTCATCACCAAAAATTGTGCTGGTGGCCACGACTGAAGAAGTATCATGAACCGCAAGCGCGACCCAGATACCAAACTGTTGCTGAGTCATTTGCAAGTGTTCACCAATCCAGGGGAAAGTGAGAAGAGCCACAGCGTTCAACAAAAAAATTAACGCCAGTGCGATGGCTGTTTCCTCTGATTTTGCTCCAATCACTGGTGAAAGCGTGGCGACAGCGGTACCGCCACAGATTGCCGTGCCTGAGCTGATGAGGCAATTCGCCTGCTTTGAGCTGTTTAGAACCCATCCCAGTACCAAGCCGGCAAACAAGGTCAAGACTACATAGGCTGTCGCGAGTAAACTATAGTCCTGAACGATTTCTGCGATTTGTCCAGCATTCAGTTTGAGGCCGAGAAGAACAATTGCTGTTTGTAAACTATAGCGTCCCACAACATTGATACTCTTCCCAGCACTGACATTACTTGTCACGGCAATCCCAATACCCGATATGAGCGCCAGTGCAGGGTTTCCAACCCAGATGGAGCAGAATAATAACACCGAGCCCAACAGGATTTTTAATGGCAAAGGATTATCCTCATACAATGGTAAAAGCGCATTGTCTCGGCAAACAACATACAAACTTACCATTAAAAAAGGGCCAATCAGCACACTGACTGGCCCTCTATTTAAGGCCGTGACCGTCTACACTAGACTAATTTAAACACCCGTCGACGCAGCATTAATATCAAAGCGGCTAACATCAACAGCATCAGTGTCCAATCGGACGACTGGCCGTTACCTACTGTACAGCCACCACCACCGCCGCTACTCGGGGCAGGTGAAATAGTCACTGCATTGGAGGAAATTGAAACCGACTCGCTTCCATCACTAACGGTAACATTGACCGACAGCTGACCGCTAGTTGCTCCAACAGTGAGCGTAGACTCATAGACACCATCACCAGATTCTGAGAAGGCGGTCAGTGTAGCGCCAAGGTTCGCTGACCCTGAAACTGCCATGCCCTCCAAACGACGTCCGTCAGAATCCACTGCTGTCACTGTAACCGTCGCTGTTTGCCCACTATTGGCCTCCAGTCCCGCAGAATCAATAGTAACCGAACTATCACTGCTTGGAGCACCAAAATAGAGGGTGGCAACACCACTTGGATCTTTTACCTTACCATCAGCGACACCATCCGCATCATTAGCACCACCATCCTGAATATTCAATTCAATACAGGTGGCACCTACCATCAAACCATCAGTATAGAGATCACTACCGGGTTCAGGACAGGTACCACTTGCGGCGGTGGCAGACCTTATACCATTGGTTGCATCTTCAACAAAATCCTGCCAACCAATCGACTCACCCATGTATTTTCGCAACACCGCGCCATCCGGCACTGGCGTGGCAAGAGGTATGACAATGCTGTAGGTCGCTCCAATTTGACCACCGGTCAACTCAAAGTCAGCCAATCCGCCGAGATACGAATAATCAGCATCTTCGCCACCAATATCCGACTCGTCAACACCAAGTTGGTTATCTCCACTTGCCAGCGCTGTGTCACCCAACGCAATGGCAGTACCCGCAGCGGACTGAGCCACATCGCCATCATCTCCTACAGGAGCAAAGTAACTCTCTTCGATATTGTCTTGATAGTCTGGAATACCGTCGTTGTCACTATCGCCATAACCCTCTTCAGCATCAGACAAGCCATCACCATCACTATCACTGTTATCTAAAACAGGGGCTGCAGCCAGCACTTTAATAGTCACTGAAGCCATCGTGGTCAGCGATGGATTGCCACTGTCCGTCACAGACGCATCGACGACGGTTAGCGTATCGGCGAGGCCGGATGGATCGAAAGTAGCCATGGCACCATCAATGCTCACTCCAGGCAAATTGCTTACATTCGCACCCCAACTGAATGTATGGCTATCGCCAGAATTTAAGTCACTGTATGTCGCGCTTAGTGAGACGAACCCTGAGTCCGCTGCAACGATGCGCCCGCTTGTGTCACCCTGACTAACCGCCAAGGTTAACATTGGCGCAACATTATCTTCGACAATAGTTATGGTGCGCTCCGTTACTGCACCAACAGCTGCATTGATGGGCGAACCCAAGCTGATCACCACAGTCTCATCTGACTCTACCTCGGCATCTTCACTGATGCTCAAAGCAACGCTACCAGACAGTCCCCCACTGATGATAATAGAATCCGTTAGCACATAATCATCGCTCGTCGCCGTGCCGCTAATCGTCAGTGGAACTGTAACTGGGTAGGTGACCGCCATACCGCTTAACTGAACGGTAACATCAACTTCAGCACCCTCCACAGTGATTGAGGACGGAGTCAGGTTTGCCAATGGCAGTATTTCCACTCTTTGCACTGCAGACGACTCATTACCCGCTTCATCGGATACCATCCAAGTGATTTCAGTCAATCCCGACTCAAACGGACCAGTGACACTTGGGGAGACAGTTAATTCACCGTCCTTGTTATCCGTCGCAACTGCTTGACCAATGTCAACGTCTGTCAAACGGCCAGTTGCTGAGACGGCAATATCCTCAGGAATAGTCAATTCAGGCGGTAGTTCATCCCGAGTGGGATCTGTGCCATTAAGGTATTCATCGAGGTTGCTGATGCCATCACCATCAAAATCACCCTCCGCATCGGAGGCGTCGTTGGGATCTAAACCGTTTTGGGTCTCATAAAAATCAGGTAGGCCGTCATTATCCGTATCTAGCACGGAAACACTGACAGTGGCTGAATCTGACACACTATTGCCAGCGGCATCGGATACAGAGAATGTCACCAAGGTATCACCTACTTCAAATTCTGCAGGTGCATCATTGGCAATGCTGGCGGTTAGATCACCGTCTTTGTTGTCTGTCGCAGTGGCACCAGCTAGGAAGGCGACAATAGCATCATCCGAGTCGGCAACAACATCTCCAGGCATGTCCACTGTAAGACTGATAGAGTCAGGCACAACCAAAACGGGATCAACAATATCCAAACTGATGTTAACCACAGTCTGAGCAGACGCCTGGTTGCCCGCAGCATCGCTCACCGTGAAAGTCACTGTGGTTTCACCAAAGGGATAAAAATCTACTGGTCCATCGTTCTGGATTCCAGTGAGTGCCCCGTCAACGTTATCGGTGGCTGTAACACTGGCGAGGTAATCAACAATGGTCGGCTCAGTAGCCGGAACACCATCTTCAGTGCCGAGAACCACCAAAGTAGCTACAGCATTGATTACTGGTGCAGTAAGGTCAGCAATAGTCACTACTGAAGTGGCTGGGGTGCCCTGATTCCCTGCAGCATCAGTGGCCGCAAAAGTTACCGCTGTATCTCCCAGTGGGAACACATCGGGCGCATCGTTGGTGATCGTGAGGTCAGTGTCGACGTTATCCGCTGCAGTGGCTCCAGCCAAGAAAGAGACAATATTGGCGTCAGTAACGGCAGTGCCGTCAGCATTAGTGGCGGCAATGGTCACATCTGACGGCGGAGTAATCACTGGACCAGCCTGATCAGACACAGTAACAAGAGCCGTCTGTGAAGCTGAGTTGCCCGCACTGTCAGTCGCGGTAAAGGTCACAGTGGTAACGCCCAAGGGGAATACAGAGGGACCATCATTGGTCACAGAGACCTCAGCATCCACATTGTCGGCAGCTGAAGCACCGACTAAAAATGCTGCTATGGATGTATCGGAAGCCGCTGTCCCATCCGCGTCAGTAGCCGCAACCGTTATCGCCGCTGGCACCGTAATCACCGGTGCAGTTTGATCCGCGACAGTCAGCACTGCGGTTGCACTTCCGGTCAAGCCGGACGAATCTGTGGTAGTAAATGTAACAGTGGTATCGCCAAGTGCAAACACCTCTGGAGCGTCGTTGGTCACCGTCAGCTGGCTGTCAACATTGTCAGAAGCGGAAACAGCTGCCAAGAAAGCAACAATTGCAGCATCAGTCGCCGGTGTACCACTGGCGTCTACGGCTGCCACTGTGGTGGCTGCAGGTGGCGTTACAGTGGGAGCAGACTGGTCTTCCACCGTCACTGTTGCTGTGTTAGAACCTAAATTACCAAGAGAGTCCACAGCGGAGAAAGTTACTGTCGTGGTACCGATCGCGAACACATTCGGTGCATCATTGCTGACTGTTACGCTGCCATCAGAGGCATCAGTCGCAGTAGCCCCTTGAAGGAAACTTGCAATGGCAGTATTGCTTGCTGGGGTCCCTGCTGCAGACTCAGCGCCCACCGAAATGTTAGCGGGAACGCTCACTGTCGGCCCAGTAGTATCCTTGTTAACCGAAGCCGTTGCAGTGGCCGTCTCAAGCGACGTCGAAGCCACCGCAGACACTGAAATCGTGCCATCGGTAAGGCCACTGGCATCGACAGATACTGTCCAGGCACTGTCAATACAATCTACCGCGTTGGCATCTGCTGAGTTGGCACCATCGGTTAAACTCACGGCCACAGAGACACCGTCAAGATTACAGGTACCAGCAACAGCATAATTAGCGGCATTTGCCGTCGTGATCACGTCAAGCGCGGAAACTGCCACTGACAATGCATCTGCACGGTCCACCGTAACTGAGTATGTAGTCACACCGATACCATCTTCAGCGGTGACGCTAATGCTAATATCATTTACACCGGCAACAAGATCAACAGTATTGTCACTGACCGCCGAACCATTAGCGGTAAACGCTGAGATAGTGGCAAAACTATCGGTCAGCACAGGAACCAGAGATATGGAGCTGACTGGGTTAGCGACAGTAGCGGAATAGTCCGTAGTGGCGGAGTCAAAGCTAGGAGTCAAGGGAATACCAACCGCTGCAGAGTCTGATCCATAGGATGCTGTTAGGTTAGACAGAGTAGACACCGTACCGGGGATCTTATTGATTACCACATCATCGGCACTCAAAGTAAATCCGGCGGCAACAGAGGAGGCAGAGAACTTAGCCGTTGTGCCTTGGAATCCGCTGACCGCAGTTAGGGGCACAGTGTAAAGTGTGACCGGCAATGTTTCACCATCGGGCCAGTCACCACCAAAATCAAACCAAGTAGTGAGTAGGTACTTGTCCGTCGAGGGGTCGCTGTCATCATCATTGACGTCATCTTTGATCTGATTACCCGACGCACCCTCCTCCAGGAGGTTGGCGATGTCTCCCATCTCAATCACCGAGCTATCATAATGAAGGCGCAAACCCAGTCCCGTTGTAGAGGTTTCAGCACCATCGCTACCCGTGGCTGTGTAGCTAACAGTTAAAACTGTTTCCTGCCCGGCCGAGATTTCACCTGTAGATAGGGAACCCGTGACAGACTGAACCTGTGCCGACGCGAATTCTGCGGAAAGCACAAACAATGGTAAAAACAATGCGCACAAGCCCAATGAAGTTTTTCTATTTTTAAACATATATTTATCTCGACTTTCCGGACCGATTAATTATTTTTTCTAGCCCGATGGTAGCAAAAATACTTATTAATTCACAGCCCGATTTAGATTTTCAACCCATTCACTCTCAACTTACGATAAAATGTTTTGGATGTTATGTGCATCTACTCAAACAACCAGAGTTTGCTGCTTTGATCGATCTGTCTTCCGCAGATCACAACACTCTTACTTTGCGACTCAAAAAATGTACCGACAGGTGTGCACAGGCAGGGTGACAAGACGCCTCTTTAACTTAAAATCCAATATCGTATGGCTTATTTTCATAGCATGTACCATGCAAGCAGCTGTCGCTGAAGTTCTGCGCTACCAGATCGAGACAGTTGCTGAGATAGCTGACGCTGAAGTTGAGTTGGCCGTCTTGTCTAATGACAATCCCGAAGTGCAAGAAATTTTGATCATCCAGACACCGACTAATGGCAAAAACAAATCTGCTTCTGCACAAGTAAGTAACGGAGACAAACACGGGATAATAAGTACCTTTGGTTACTCAGAATCTAAATGGACCCGAAAGGTTTACAAACAACTGGGCGAAGAGATTGCCTTTGTTGATGTAGCAAAAACCGCGACGGGGTCAAAGATTTTCGGGTACAAAAATTCTTCTGTTGCCCTATTTTCTAGCACGACTGATATGTTTCAAACACTGTTTCATAGCCCCACTATGTTCCGCAACCGAGATAACCAATCATCACCCTTCACCGACATGTTTTTTGATCTGAACAATGATGGCTTAGATGATTTCATGATGCCGGATTTTGGCGGATGGAGAATTGCGCTGCAAAATACAGAGGGTTTTAGCTCAACGCAGGTCTTGGGTTCACCACCCTCGATGCGCATGCGTAGCTCGTCACTAAATGTCGCTTATGCAGCTTCACAACCATTCACGGTGAGAGCTTTCAATGATGATCAAGTCGATTTGGCGCTTTGGAGCGATGAACGTCTCGACGTATACAGTTTTCAGCCCGATGGAAAATATCTGCAGACACCTATCAATTTAATAAATAACATTGATGGTGTTATCCGAGGCTACTCAGAAATTTCCATCGGCCAACAAAAAAACGGTGATGAAGGAAATTTCTACTCTAAAATTCTCGAGGATATTGCTGACATCAATGGTGACGGCGTCGATGATTTGGTGGTAAAAAGAATCAAAAGCCAAGGCGTTCTCGGGTGGGAATCGGACTACCAAATGTTTTTCGGTATCAGGCAGAACAGTGGTGAATTAGTATTCAACAAAACGCCGTCCACAGCGATTTTGAGTAATGGGTTTCAATTCGACACCAACCACCTCGATATCAATGGTGATGGAACGCAAGAGTTTATCATTACGTCGGCAAAAATAAGCCTGGGCGCAATCGTTCGTGTACTCCTAACTCGGTCGGCGAAGCTGGATGTCTCGGTTTTCTCTTTGAAAAATGGACAATTTTCAGACAAACCAATTACAAAAAAAACAATCTCAGCACAGATTAACTTTGGATCCGGCTCCGTAACGATACCCGCAGTGCTCACTGCAGATATCAATGGCGACAGCCTCAAAGACCTTTTGGTACAGAGTAACAGCAGCGAATTGGCAATTTACCTGGGTCAAAAATCTGATCGCCTTTTCGCAAAAACCCCAACCAAAATCCTCCTAAATTTGCCTAAAACGAGAAGTGATTATCTGGTACATGATTTAGATAATGACGGGCGCGATGAATTGCTTCTGTCAGTGCAGGACGAACAGACCGTCACAGTGTCTGTCGTCAGATTCGATGGTTGAGCTGCTTAACAACAGAGCATCGCAGTCACTTCAATCGCCATTTCTAATCGACTTGCACTGATCTTTTAAACCCTCAGATCACTTTAATGTCCTGTTAGATTTGTTTATCCTAGAACTTGAGCCAGGGTGCCGTCTAGTGCCTATCCATTTTCTTAAAAGGTCTCACAAAGATGATCCGACATTTGATTTTTTTCCTCCTTGCGTTACTCCCGATAACGGACAATTCTGCCGAAGAAATAAATTTTGCAAACATGAGATTTGCAGAAGGATTTGTGCCCATGTACTTGGACGAAGCAGAAGGTAAAATTTACCTTTTAATAAACTCCATCGATACCGAGTTTTTATACATAAATGGATTGACTGCAGGTGTGGGTTCAAATGATATAGGTCTTGATCGTGGGCTACTGGGTAAAACCCGATTGGTTGTCTTTAGACACAGCGGCAACAAGCTTTTTCTAGTGCATAAAAATCTTGCTTACCGCGCCTCCTCAAGTAGTAAGGATGAAATTCGATCAGTAGCAGATGCTTTCGCAGAGTCGGTTCTATGGGGCTTTGACATAGTAAAAAACACGCCTAATGGCAACTACCTTGTCGATGCAACCGAATTTTTTATTCAAGACGCTCTTAATATTAGTGCCCGATTGAAAACATTAAATCAAGGTATCTATGTTCTCGATAGAACAAGATCATCGATACATATGCCGCTAGTGAAAAATTTCCAAAAGAATACCGAGGTAGAAACTATGATCACCCTGACAGGTGAGGCAGCGGGCGATCATATCCGATCAGTTACACCAACACCTGATGCGATTACAGTGCGCCAACGTCACTCTTTTGTTCAACTTCCAGACGAAGACTACCAACCAAGACTGTTTGATCCTCGAGCAGGCTTTCATTCAATATCATTTATGGACTTCGCGACGGCCATCGATGAGCCCATAATCAAGCGATACATTGCTCGTCATCGCTTGATAAAGAAAGATCCGAACGCTCTAATCTCCGAGCCCGTCGAGCCAATTGTGTACTTCCTAGATCGAGGAACACCTGAACCCATCCGTTCAGCACTGCTTGAGGGTGGCAATTGGTGGTCTGAAGCCTTTGAAGCCGCCGGCTTCAAAAATGCCCTCCAAGTCAAACTCGCACCCCCCGACATGGACTTTCTTGACTCACGCTATAATGTGATCCAGTGGGTTCATCGATCAACCAGAGGCTGGTCTTATGGCGATAGCATAGTGGATCCGAGAACCGGGGAAATTATCAAGGGACACGTTTCACTTGGTTCACTTAGAGTTAGACAAGATTTTCTCATTGCTCAAGGTCTCTTGCAGCCTTATGGAGATAATCAGGAAGAACAGAGCAAAATGCTCGAACTTGCGCTTGCTAGACTCAAGCAACTATCGGCGCATGAAATTGGTCACACCATAGGTTTGGCACACAACTTTGCCTCCTCGAGTATGGGAAGATCCTCCGTAATGGATTACCCATATCCAGTAATAGCTCTCGATGAACAAACTGACATGGATTTCAGTCAGGCCTACGACAGCGGTATTGGGGAATGGGATAAGCGAGCCATTGTCTACGGGTACGGGCATCCAGAACCTGATATCAGTGAACACGAATTTTTAAAAACCACACTGCATACTACCTACTCTGTCGGTCACGAGTTCATTACTGACGCTGATGCTCGGGATCCAGCCGGCATGCATCCGCGAGCTCACCTATGGGACAACGGAAGTTCACCAGCTGGTGAATTAATCAGACTGATGGAATTGAGAGAGAACCGACTTAAAAACTTTGGACTCAATTCAATACGAGAGGGACAACCTCAAGCTCTAGTAGAGGAAACGCTTGTGCCTCTTTACCTAATGCACCGATATCAATTAGAAGCCACAGCTAAACTGATAGGAGGTCAAACTTTCAGCTATAAAATAAAGGGAGATAATCAACCTTTACATTCTTGGGTAGCGAGAGAGCAACAGATCGAAGCTCTACAATCACTCTTGAGAGCAATAGGTCCTGACCAACTTGAGATTCCCACTCACATTCTTACCCTCTTGGCACCCAGACCTTTCGGCTATAACAGGAATCGCGAGACTTTTATGTCACGAATGGGACCTCTCTTTGACCCTCTTGCAGCGGCAGAAAACATCGTTGATATCGTATTCGGATTTATGCTCAACCCAAGCAGATTAAATCGTGTTAGGCTTCAAAAACTCAATAACAACTTAAATCTTGGTCTTGAGGAGCTTCTAAATTTAATCAGCGATCAAATTTTTTCCACCTCGACCCAAGCAGATCTTCAAGGAGAAATTGCTCTCATGGTTGAAACCAAATGGATCAACCATCTCATTCTGTTGGCCAATAACGATCATCTCACCTATGTCACTAAAACAATCGTCAGAGCCCACTTGCAACAATTGAGAGATTCCAGCAAAGCCACTGGAGTTCGCGGTTTGAGGTTTAGGGGATCCAAGTCATCTATTTTGGCGGCACATTCAAAAGATTTAGCACAACAAATAGATTCAGCCTTTGAGTTGCCATTGAAACCAATGCGTACCAACAATCTAAAAGTACCCGACGGGTCACCCATTGGTAGCACCCTTCTGGAATGTAATCTTCTGCACTAAAAGCTGCGGCTCAATTAATCGAATAAAGATTCTTTAGCATCAGTAAGCAACCCATGGTAAACAGACATGCCAATGCCAGTGATCGATAGTGATTGCCACTAAGTCTTTTGAACAAACCATAGCCCACTCTATTGCCAATCAATACCGCTGGCGTGGTCAGTATTATTAACCAAAATGACTCGAGGACAATCAATCCGGCCAACCCAAAGCCAATTAGAGCAAACAGTGCTGAACTTAGAAAAAAAGCCAATAACAATGCCCTCGCTGTCTCGGCTGTTCGCTCAGTTGCCATAACATACAAAATAATAGGCGGACCTGGGATAGCCGAGGTTCCATTCATGATACCCGAGATAAGTCCAGCGACGGCAGTAATCCAATAATTAACACGATAAGTTCTAGGCTGGGTGAACAACAAAACGCTGCAGGCAATGACAACTGATAAACCAGCGAGAAATTGGAATTGCGCTGAGGTCAGACGTATTAGCAAAAGTGTTCCCAACAGTGTGCCCAATAGAGCCCAGACGATCAGAGGGCTGAGCACAGCATAAGGAATATCCCATCGATAGGTAGGTAAGCTGCTTATATTACTCAGCAACGTGAGTGCTGCGCAGAGAACAACCGACTCTGCTGGTGATAGAAACAGTGAAAACACCGGAATCGCGACAAGTGCAAAGCCAAAACCTGTTACCGAACGAACAACGGATGCCAGCAAAACAGCTAACCAAACCTGCACCAGATCAGCGACAGTGTAATCAAACAACGCTTGCATCATGATCAAAAAACTAGGGTACTTATCACATACCGATCAGACCATTGATCGCACAAGCTGCGGTGTAACAAAATATCAACCCTACAAAAGAAGTTTGCAGAAGGATACTGTGCAGCATTATGTGTATCATCCCTGCAGACTAAGATTGATCGGCACCTCGGAGTGCATACCAACCAATGTATACATAACATAACATGGGCACGACAAAACTCAATTGAATGCCCACCGAGTCTGCCGCAGCTCCCTGAATCAAGGGGATTAAAGCTCCACCGACAATGCCTTGGCAAACCAGCCCTGATCCTTTACTGGTCATGGCCCCTAACCCTTTTACTGCAAGGGTAAAAATTGTTGGAAACATAATGGAGTTGAAGAAACCCACCGCCAAAATAGACCACATGGCAACATCACCAGAGCTATTCATGCTCACCACGATCATGATAATGGCCATAATTGCATTACCCGCAAGGTACTTAGTCGATGCGATGTAATTCATTAAAGCGGCACCTACCAATCGCCCCACCATGGCGGCACCCCAATAGTAACCGACCATCTCACCAGCCTCGGCGATCTCCATAGCGGCTATGTTAGTTTCAGCAAAATAATTAACTAGAAAGCTGCCGATCGCCACCTCGCCACCTACATACATAAAAATAGCTAGAGCACCGAGCACCAGTGAGCGGTGATTCCAAATACTGTCACCTTCGACCTCCTCGCTGGTCTCAACATGCGCGAGAACCGGCAGCTTTATGAATTTAAACAAAAGCGCGGCGAGAACTAGTACGGCTGCGATCATCAAATAAGGCATCTGTACTGCGGAAGCGTCCGCTGCGACCGCACCAAGAATCAGTATAGCGCCCACGACTGGACCCACTGTGGTACCCAGAGAATTTGCCGCCTGAGCTAAATTTAGCCGACTGGCAGCAGTTTTTTCTGGACCGAGCGCGGCAACATAGGGGTTAGCCGCAACTTGTAAAATGGTGATGCCACTGGCTAAAACAAAAAAAGCTATCAAAAACAACGAGTACATATGTAGATCCGCTGAGGGATAAAATAAAATGCACCCCGCGGCAGTGGTGAGCAAGCCCAAGACAATGCCCATTTGAAAACCCACGCGGTCAATTAGTTTTCCCGCAAAGGGAGAAACAATGAAATAAGCACCAAAAAAACAAAACTGGACCAACATCGCTTGAAAGTAACTTAGATCAAATGACTCCTTTAAAAATGGAATCAAGATATCATTCAGTACCGTGATGAATCCCCAAAAGAAAAACAGACAAGTCATAGCGACAAACGCAAAGGTTTGTGTTTCCTGTTCCTCATTGCTCACTTGCGCGTCCGTATTTCCTAAATTTGACCCTGCCATACTTATCCCCCAGTGGCTTAATTTTATATTTATGTCAAAGTTAGCTGAGGATAAGTGCGCTTGATCTCACTTGCAATAGCTCTTCTGTCAACTCAGTGACTTTGGTCGCAGTATTAGACTGTTTGATCGCGCACAGCCCGCATTAGATTGACTCATCGCGGAGTAACTCTTTTGCATCGCACGGGAATACAAACCATTTTCCTGTTGAGCGCGCAAGTTGTAATCGGTGCAAAGGAGGCAGCGCAACTGTATACTTCAGCACGGACTGGGGCATCAAACGAGTTGCTTCCTCTCGGGCCCTAGGGTCATCTAACAGAACATAGACGACTTTGAGATGATAATCACAGAATTAAGCTTAAGCATTGTCATTTTTGCACTCTCAGCCAGCATAACCCCCGGTCCGAACAACATAATGATCATGGCCTCTGGCCTAAATTTTGGTCTTCGACAGAGCATTCCACACGCATTGGGGATTTCCATTGGTTTCCCAATCATGCTGCTTGCCTTGGGCTTAGGTTTAGGCGCAGTTTTTGATCGCTATCCACTACTTCATGAGATCATCAAAGTCGCTGGCGTACTCTATTTAATTTACCTCGCTGGACGCATTGCCAAGGCTGCACCTATCGAACACCACGAAACATCAACCAGACCACTCAATTTTTTCCAAGCGGCACTGTTTCAATGGGTCAACCCCAAAGCTTGGGTCATGGGAACAGGAGCAATTTCTAGTTTTACGGTTAGCAACCAGAGCATGTTCAACCAAGTAGCCTTTATTGCGCTAACTTTTCTCATTGCCGCAGCTATTTCGGTGTCTCTATGGCTGATCACTGGGCATCAGTTAAAATTGTGGTTGAAAAATAATCGTTATCGACGCTGGTTCAATTACACCATGGCTGGACTTCTCATAATGTCGATACTACCGGTTATCTCCTCTGCGCTTACATGACCTTAGTAAAACAAAAATAGTTCAATTCAATAAGTCAGACTCCCATGATTTGTGCAAAAACGCGCCCATTATCGGCGACCGCAAGGATTACAGTTGACTTGAACTCCGTAAGCATTTAGTTTGTAAGTGCTCGGTTCTCGTTGGGGTAAGCATGAAGCTAACGAGTTTTATCCAACATGAGGAGAATAACAATGTCGTCCAACCCCTTCCAAGCCAGTCTAGATATTCTAATCTCTCCAAAGGAGACGCTCAGTCTTGTCAAAGACAAGAAAAACTGGTCATGGGTACCTTTTGGCCTAGTCTCTTTGGCTACCACCGGACTCTTTTTATATTATTTTTTCAGCATTGATTTTGACTGGATGCTCAATCAAATGCTGGATCAAATTGCCATTGATGAAGGTCTATCAGATGAGGAGCTGCAAATTACGAGCCAGTACATGACAAAATCAAACATGATGTGGAGCACCACTTTAGGAGCCTTGTTAGGAACGATAGTGGTTAATGGTGTGATGGCTCTGTACTACCTTCTCGTCACTAGGATCGCGACTAGGGAACATTTGAGTTTTGGCAACTGGCATGGTTTCGTGTGGTGGACAAGTATGCCGCTGGTTGTTTCTTATTTACTGGCATTTCTAATTATCACGTTTTCAAATAATGGTATGGTGACTCTCGAAGACCTCTCGCCTACCAGCCTTGGGTTTTTATCTGAATCGTCAAGTCGCTGGTTTGGCCTGTTTAACTCCCTAAATATCTTTTCCTTCTGGACAATTGGTTTGGCTTTTATTGGATTACAGGCATGGTTAGGAATGAAGCGGAACAGAGCATTGGCCATCGCCCTTGGCCCCTCGATTATTATATACGGAGTATGGACTCTGTACCTGCTATCGAGTGGCTGAAAAAGCTATTTGCCATAATAAAATTTCCGACACAAACAATTCATTCGCCTATATAGGTCAGCAAAAAGTTATGAAGAAAAAGCTCATCATTTTAACCGCTATCACTGTCATGGTAGTCTTCGCTTACTTTAAGCAAACCGGTGGTTCGAGTACTCTGACAGTCACCGCACAACAAGCTCAAAATGAACAAATTAAAAGCTCGATTTTAGCCTCGGGGACCCTTATTTACAGAGAGCAAATTGAGCTTCGCTCTGAAGTAATAGGACAAGTGAGTGAAATGCTAGTTGAAGAAGGTGATGAGGTAAAAAAAGATCAAATCTTGATGCGCTTGGACCCACGAACATTTAATGCCGACGTGGAACAACAAAAAGCTTATGTTCGTATCCAAACTATCGCCATTGAGCGGCAAAAACAGGACCTCAAAAATATCGCCTCCAAATGGCAACGGAACAAAAACCTCTACGAGAGACAAATGATTGGACAGGATGCCTTTGAGTTAATTGACAATCAATACGCATTATCAAAAATTGATTTACGCTCCCGCGAAGAAGGCCTCGCACAGGCTCAGGCCACCCTCGATAAAGCGATTGAGCGATTAGCCAAGACCGTGTTTCGATCTCCCATTGATGGCATCGCCACCTCGGTAGATATCAAGTTAGGCGAGACCGCCATCAGCGGCACCACTAACATCGCAGGGTCTAACTTGATCACGGTGGCAGATCCGTCATCAATTCTGGTAGAGGTTTTAGTCGATGAAGCCGATATTGCCAATGTTAGTATTGGGCAAAAAGCCGATGTTTTTGCAGTCGCCTATCCCGATAGAGCTCTTACCGGGACAGTAAAAAGCATTGCCACCTCAGCAAAACGATCATCCTTCAGACAGGGATTGAGCTTCACAGTGAAAATATTACTCGAGAGTCCTGAAAACATCGACATCCGGCCTGGTATGAGTTGCAGAGCAGAAATATTCACAGAAGTTAAAGAGGACACCATCGCCGTGCCTATCGAAGCAGTGCTCTTCGAAGACGCCACCTCAGACAAAGACGAAGTAGATTCCGATACAACTAATGAGGGTGTGAGTATTACTATTGCAGCTGCGCAAGCAAATACCAGTCATGTGTTTATTATCAAAGACGGAGTGGCCACCAGAACCCAAGTTGAACTGGGAATATCCAATGACAGCCTGCAGGAGATCACCGCTGGCATCAATGTTGGAGACAGGGTTATCGTTGGTCCGGCGAGAGTCCTTGCTAAGCTAGAGGATGGAGATGCAGTGGAGGAAAAATCAAAGGCCAAAGATGACTGACCAGGTCATTATTGAACTGCAAGGGATTTCCAAGCACTACATGATGGGCAGTGATGGATTCTACGCCCTGGACAATATAAACATGCAGATCTTCCGCAATGATTACATGGCTATCGTCGGATCCTCTGGCTCGGGAAAATCGACGCTGATGAATTTACTGGGTTGTCTGGATAATCCCACCAGTGGAGCCTATCTGTTAAAAGGAACTGATGTGGCAACGCTCGATGAAAGTGAGTTAGCTGCTATTCGAAATCGTGAAATCGGTTTCATATTTCAAAATTTTAACTTATTGCCCCGTGCAACCGCGCTACAAAACGTGATGCAGCCTCTTATTTACCGAGGCGTTTCCCCAGCTGAGCGTCGACGCAAGGCTGAGGACACACTGACCATGGTGGGGTTACAAGATCGCATGAGTCATGTGCCAAACCAACTATCTGGAGGTCAGCGGCAGCGGGTTGCTATTGCGAGAGCACTGGTTACAGAACCGGCTATTCTGTTGGCGGATGAACCAACTGGAAACCTAGACTCCTCAACTACAACAGAGATCATGTTACTTTTCGATCAACTGCATGCTGAGGGTCAGACTCTTATCTTAGTAACCCATGAGCAGGAGATTGCTGATCGATGCCACCGTGTGATCACCCTGCGAGATGGTCATCTGATGTCCGATAATCGAATCACTATTCAAAAGGATTCAGGAGTTTCCCTCAATGGCTAACCTACAGTT
This sequence comes from Porticoccaceae bacterium, assembly GCA_964230135.1. Taxonomy (GTDB): domain Bacteria; phylum Pseudomonadota; class Gammaproteobacteria; order Pseudomonadales; family Porticoccaceae; genus HTCC2207. The sequence continues at coordinate 47,782 of CAXRFT010000044.1, forward strand.
TAAGATTATTGAAGGGACTCGGTCGGCCGCACACTCAATTTTCGCTCACGGCTTGCGCAGTTTTTTAACTACTCTGGGTATCATTATCGGTGTGGCCTCGGTAATTGCCGTGGTATCCGTGGTTCAGGGATTTAGCGCGAATATAAGCCAGCAGTTTGATGGCATGGGAACAAACGTAATCAACATTGAGTCCTACACACCCAGAAAAGACCGATTGCAAGGAATTCGAGCTAAATTAACCTATGATGATTACCTTGCAATTAAGTACAAGATATCAGGTATAAGCCACGTCACTCCAACAGTCAGGATGTGGGGTTCTAACGCAGCCATTACTTACAGAGGTCAAACATCAAGCTCGATGATCGTCGGCACTGCGTCCACCTACCAAAAGCTGAATACGGTCTACCCAGATCGTGGTAGATTCTTCAATCGGAGCGATGATCAGGGCCGCAGGCGAGTGGCTGTGCTGGGGCCCTCTGTGATAACAAAACTGGACATAAAGGGAAATCCTATTGGCCAACACGTCACCGTGTCCGGTGAGTGGTTCAAAATCATTGGCATAAGCGAAAAACGTGGTAAGTTATTCGGCTTTGATCAAGACGACTACATTCTACTGCCCTTTAGCACCACAAGGGCACTTCTGGGTGGTGCTGAAGAGCCAGATATTGTCATCAGTCTACAAATAGATGACCCAAAAAAATTAGATCAAGTGAAGCAAATGATCAAAAATCTGCTGCGCAAGCGACATAACCTAGACAAAAACGCCAAAGACGATTTCGAGATCGCCACCGCTGATCAGATGCTCGACACTTTTGATTCAATCATAGGAACCACAACGCTCGTTTTGGGCGGTATCGTTGGCATCTCTCTGATCGTTGGGGGAATTGGTATCATGAATATTATGTTGGTCTCTGTAACAGAACGCACTCGGGAGATCGGCATTCAGAAGGCGCTTGGCGCAACGCGATTTGATATTCTTTTACAATTTTTGATTGAAGCGGTGTTCCTCTGTTTACTTGGTGGGTTAATAGGTTTGTTACTGGGATTTGGAGCCGGCTCGCTGATCAGTAATATCACCGGTTTACCATCGGCCACTGTTCCCCTGTGGGCTATTGTTTTATCATTTGGTTTTAGTGCCGGAATAGGGCTCATTTTTGGCATTGTTCCAGCTGCCAAAGCCGCAAATCTCGATCCCATTGACGCTCTGAGATACGAATAAATTTCACATCTAATTTCGCTCAGACAGCATCAGCGTGGCATCGCCCTGATTAATCTGAAACTGGAATTGACCCAATATATTCATCCCCAGTAAACCGTCCAATTCCTCTGACAAATCAAAATCCAAAACCGCTATATTGACGTCGCGCAGGGTAAATCGCCCTAACCGAACAAAGCGGACCCGATACACGGATCCCTTGATAATGCCATTAGCTGTGTTAAACAAGCGTTGCTCCACATAACTAGAATCAGAGTCTGAAAGTAACCGCTGAAAACGCTTTTCAGTGATTGTGGTCATTGAAGCACCCGTGTCAATAAGCAAATCAAGTTCAGAACCAGCAATTTCGAGATCCACTGAAAACTGATTTCCGCGCGGCTTAAGCGTCAACCGATCGCTATCAAACCACTTAGCTGACTCCACATCGGCCAACCCCTGCGACTCAATTTGAGACAATAAAGCAAGCGCATCTGGGGCTAACTCAGACTGCTTTGCGAGGCGATTTAACAACGCTTTGGCAGCTGCAATATTTCCCTGTGAAAGGTGAGCTTTTACATAGGCCAATTGGTGTTTCGACTGCAGCAAACCAGCATCCTCGAGCTGTGCATAAATTGCCGTCAGCTCAAACAAATCTCCCTTTGCTGCATAGTGCAAGTCAACCTCACTAATAAAAACATCCATTGATTGACGCAACTTTATTACGTGTTCAGCGGAGTATGCATAGCTTTTAACTAGCCGATACACTGCCGCTGCTTCAACCATCTCACCTCGCGAGTAATTGAACATCGCAAGGTAAAGCAATACGTCAACATCATCGTAAAAAGTTGACAAATACAGGCCTGTAAGATCGACGAATTTCTGATCTGATGAGCTGTTTAAAAGCTGATCAAGATGGCCCAAAAGAAGGTTTTTGGCTCGAACCAATCCAGCTTTATCCGAGCTGACAAGATTTTGATATTGAGACAACGCCAAGGGGTAGTCGGCCGATGCAAGACTGTGTGAGAACTCATCCAAACTATCCAAGACCGCTGACACTGATAAACTGGCATCAGCATCTTGGCTATCAATAGTTACAATCTCATATGTGCCACCCAATTCGGGCTGGCTGATTGAGTTAAATGAAGATTCGGAGAGACTATCCTTCATCTGTAATTCGGTAGAAGAGTTCGATCTGTGCAAATTGCTGGTAACCCAGCCCGCGGCAAAAGATAACAAGACCAAAAAAACCAGCTTGATAATTGCAGCTTGTTTAGTTATCAACTCAAACAACTCCTACGTTTTGATCCTATGGATTGCAACTGCTAACTGCTGTGGTAACAACCGTGACAGGTGTTTATAGTTATAATAAACTTAACATTGCTAAAGTTCGCAAATCAACAATCTAGGTACACCAGATGTCACTTTTTGAGGCCATTATCCTCGGCATAGTCCAAGGGCTTACCGAGTTTTTGCCCGTGAGTAGTAGCGGCCACCTAGAACTTGGCAAAGCACTGTTGGGAGACACAAGCTTACCTGAGGAAAGCATGATGTTTACTGTGGTGGTGCATTTTGCGACTGCCCTGGCTACTCTGGTGATCTATCGTTCTGAGGTAGCACGAATAAGTTCCGGTTTGATGGCCTTTAAAAACAACGAGGAATTTCAGTTCTCGATGAAAATTTTGCTCAGTATGATTCCGGCAGCCGCAGTGGGTGTTTTCTTTGCCGATGAAATCGAGCTTCTTTTCGACCGGCAGATCACCTTAGTCGGCGCTATGCTCTTGTTAACTGGTGTATTATTGTTGATAGCAGATCGCGCAAAAAACACCACCAAAGATGTCAGCTATAGCCACTCAATTGCTATTGGGATTGCTCAAGCAATTGCAATTTTGCCCGGAATATCAAGGTCGGGAGCAACCATATCTACGTCGGTAATTCTTGGCATTGACCGCAGCAAAGCGGCCAGTTTCTCGTTTTTGATGGCCGTTCCAATTATCTTGGGCAAGGTAGCAAAGGACCTATTCGACAACAGTTTTTCTATTTCTGATGGACAAGCTGGAATTTTGTTGGCAGGCTTTTTGACTGCGTTTCTAACTGGGTTAGTAGCTTGTAAATGGATGATAAAACTTGTCAAAGATGCCAAGCTAAAATATTTCTCTTACTATTGTTTTCTGGTGGGTTCCGTAGCGATCACTCAACAACTCTATTAACACACCATTAGCGTTAACACCTACTGCAGACCAAGTAATTTGTGAGTCTGTAAACTTAGAATCCATCGTGGATGGCTCAGGCAATAATCGATAGTTTGTTGAAGGTAATCACTTTCTCTCTCGACGAACATGGGTTGCAGGAAGAAGTGAGAAAAATTCATATCAACAAAGTCCGATGGGTGGTGGCCAGTTTGGGGATACACCAGTTTTATCTCATCTCCTTGAGTAACCACCAAGGGAGCGCCCGACTTAGGGCTGACACAGACCCAATCAACGCCCTCGGGTATTGGCAAAGTCCCGTTTGTTTCAATCGCAACTTCCATCCCCAGTGCATGAAAAGCATCTATTAATCTCTCATCCAGTTGCAGAAGAGGTTCACCCCCAGTGCAAACGACATAGGGGTGCGTATTATCCGTAATTGCCTCCGGCCAGTAAGACCTGACCACTTCTGCTAGTTTATCCGCCTCACGAAATGCACCTCCACCAACACCATCGGTGCCGACGAAATCGGTATCACAGAACCGACAGACAGCGGAGGCGCGATGCTTTTCTCTGCCACTCCAAAGATTGCAGCCAGAGAAGCGACAAAAAATAGCAGGTCGTCCAGCGTGAGCCCCCTCACCTTGTAAAGAATAAAAAATTTCTTTCACAGAATATGTCATGGCTGCATTATCCCAAAAATATCACAACAAACCTACTAGATTAAATACCTCCATACATGTTTGGCTCTCCTATTGTCAGGATCACTTAATTGAACATGTCTGGCAAATAGACATTTAAGGGTACAGGTAAAATACCCACTATCTGAGATACCATTTTATCAGGAGTTACAAAAGTACTTTGTAAAAGGGGACACTAATTTTTGTTGATTAAGCAAGCCATGTGACACAATTGATGGAATGTAAATTTTGGTGCTCAACAACGCTAATTAAAAAATTGTCTGTATGTCCATAACGAAACTATTGTCATATGTACTACTGAGTTGTTTAGTCGTCGGTGGTATAACCGCCGCGGGTATATCGCTATGGCGAACTATCACGACGGAGCGTGATGCGAGTTTTTACATTGCCAATCCTCAACTCGCCAGAGATACAATTCAAAAATGCTTGTCCGAGGCAAACCTCGCCAGAGCTGAGGGTAATAAAGAACTTGCAATGACTCTGACCCAGAGGCCAGAATGCGTTGCCGCCATTACCACCAAACGAGCCTGGAATGACTACAGCCAGTACTGCCAAGAGGGATTTGATCCACTACAGAGCCACCTGTGTGACAAGCCTCAGTAATCGTGTGTATCTTCAGTAGATTTTGTCGCATTTATCAATACCTAATGATTACTCCGGTAATCTTTTTCCCCTAAACAAACTCACTCTAAAATATTAATTCCAATGCATCTCTCCACGCGGCATTTTTGCATTGACTTATGAGGAGTCAATGAATGATACAAATCACATATACAACCTATTGTTAAACGCGGGGAAGGCATTTGTTCACATATTCAGCGTCGTTGATCGAAATTACTCTAAAATAAGCTCTGGTGCGCAGAACAGGTGGGCATCTGGGTTTTAAGCACAACTAAAATCTTTGGAGCCGACACCAACTCTGTCACATTTAAGTTAAATACATCTTGTGACCATTGGAAAATCTATTTGGCATGGTCTAAATTAAGGGAATGGAAGATACTACTTTGAAACAAGGAAAGTTACATGCTAGAGGATCTCATGCGGGAAAAAGATATTAATCAAATTCAGCTGGAGCGAGAGACCGGCGTACCTCAGCCGACCATCAGCCGTTATATCAATGGGGAAACTAAGTCGCTTAAGTTCGATACTCTCAAGGTGCTGGCGGAGTATTTTGATGTGCCGATGGATAGAATCGTGAGGTAAAGACGCCAAAAACACAGGGAGTTCGAAACGAACAGTTAGCTCAAATGGAAGCCCCACATACGTTATTAGTCACTCACGACAATATTGAGATATTTCTTTTATGAGTTGTGGCCCTCGGTAGATGAAGCCCGTATAGAGTTGCACCAAACTTGCTCCTGCATCAAATTTTGCTTTGGCATCTTCGGCGCAACTTATTCCGCCCACACCAATAATCGCGATGTCGCTGCCGGACAAATTTGCGGAGAGGCGTCTGACGACAGCGGCTGACTTGTCGGTTAGGGGTTTGCCACTCAATCCTCCGGCTTCATCAGCGTGGCGGCATCCAATAACAGTCGTTCTGTCCAGAGTGGTGTTGGTCGCTATTACAGCATCAAAGCCATTTTTTTTGACAGAGATAGCAATTGAAGCAATCTCATCATCAGTCAAATCTGGAGCAATCTTCAGCGCCAACGGCACGTCGCGGTGATACTCTTCACGCAATTTTACCCGCTTTTCAACCAACACAGCCAAAAGTTCATCCAACAACTCCCCGTACTGAAGAGAGCGTAAACCAGGAGTATTGGGCGATGAAATATTTACAGTGATATAGGATGCATGAGGATAAACTTTTTCCATGCAATGAAGGTAATCATCTTTACCCCTGTCCACTTCTGTATCTTTGTTCTTACCAATATTGACGCCAATCAGGATATCAGAACACCGCGCTTGCAGGTTTCGCACCAGATTATCAACACCTTTATTATTAAATCCCATTCTATTAATAATTGCCTGCCGATCCTTCAAGCGGAACATCCGAGGTTGCGGATTACCCGGTTGAGGCCTAGGTGTAACAGTGCCCACCTCAATATGACCAAATCCCATACGCGCAAATGCATCGATGGCCTCCCCATCTTTATCTAGACCCGCTGCCAAGCCCACTCTGTTATTGAATCGCAGACCCATTAAGTCAACGGGGTCCATTGGCACCTTTTGCGAATACAGCCCGCTGAGTGGACCATTTCCAGTATTACTGAGAAAACTCAAGGTTATATCGTGGGCTCGCTCAGGATCGAGCTGCATCAGAAACTTTTGCGCAACAGGGTATAACATGAAAAATGACGTTCCTTAGCGTAGCCTAATAGAGGACAAAATTTGACAGGCGCAATCATACCATCTGCGAATACTGGTGCAATGGACGCTGAACAACTTCGTTGACAAGCAATTAAACAAGAACATCTTTAAACAAGCTCATCCGGACAAGTTTGCCTTCCTTGGCATTAGGGCTTGGTTAAACTGGATTACGGTGTCATTGAGGTCCACTCTGTTCCAGAGGGTTTGTCCAAAGAGTCGACCATACTGATGTTCCGTTGATAAAATAAACAGCATCGTCGTGGATGATTGATCGATGAAGATCAACCTGCCGCCAATCTTTTTCTGCTCTAATTTGACCAATTTCGTTAATGGAGGCCAACGTACTGTCATCTTTGTCTCGCAGTTCAAATAAGTAGAGACGTTGGCTCTCGCTGTACTGTCTAACTTCCTCAGAGAACAGCCCCATTGTCACCGGCACAAGGAATCGATCTGGATCCTGATCATTCGACTGATAGGTAAATGCATGACGATTGTACTGCGCCTCGGAGTGAGACCACTGCACCCACTCAAACTCACCAAAAACAGAGGTTCCCAATGAATATGGGCTACTCATGTCGGCAATATTGAATAATTCAAGCTTGACCAATCCGTTTTCATCCTGTCCGAGTCCCAGCAGTAACTCCTGATTTACCGGATGCAGGAAGTCGGAGAAACCAGGGACAGTGAGTTCCCCGGCAATCACGGGATCCTCTGGATCGGATAGATCGATGGCATAGAGTGGATCAACTCGCTCAAAGGTAACTAGAAAAAGTTTGTCCCCCATAAATCTGACACCGTAGAGATCCTCATTTGGCTTTCCAATTTCCTGTGTACGGTTTTCATTAGGTAAAGTGCTAACCAAATCCAACGCTTTGTTAGCGCTATCCAACTCGAATATCGACAATTTATGATCAAACCAATCATTGCTGTCATCAGTGAAGTTCGTGGTAACCAAACGCAAATAATTGTCGTGCTCATTCATCCTAAAATCTGAGTTGCCAGATAAATAAAGCGCACCTTCTGCCGCTCCAGATCCCTCATACATCAAATCAGCATCCAGTTGATAGCGATGAACGAGGGTACGTGCCTGATCTAGAGAGTAATCCACATAGCTGAGATAAATAGCGTTCTCACTTACATAGATACCATCAGTGGGTTCCAAATAACAGATACTTTTCGCGATGGATCGGCTATTTAAATCCACTGCGCTTACTATTGTCATAGTCGGATAACCCGCCGTCGTTGAGGCGAGATCATGTTCGGAATTTTCCACGTAGCAGTCCTGCGACTCAACTAACGGCGATTCAACACCATTAACAGAAACCCTGGGTATAATATCATCGATTTTAAGTTCGCTGAGAAGCGCATCGTTCTGTGCCTTCTGTTCATCATTGGGATAATAAGTAAAACCCTCGATGAGAGGCGTATGCCGAGTCACCAAATAGACCGTGTCATCCTTTTTCCGACTACCGACGAACCCGCCTTCTAGCGATATGTTCAGCACTGCGTCAGGCTCGCTAATCTGGGACACATCATAGATATTCAAAGCGGTATTTTGACCCTCCCACAAGGAGGCATTGGCAAATGAGTCACCATAAACTCCCCACCATCCAGAACTACTGATGGTGACTAATTGATCCTCATGAATATAGAGACCCTCAACCGATAATTCATCCTCCAACTCTATTGTGCTCACTTCAGCGGCGGCGCCATCGTCAGGAGATGTTGCCAAAATACGAATCGCTCTGCTTTCATCATCCACTGGCATGTCGTCTGTTGAGTTATGGCTCTCCGCAATTATCTGATCCTCGAAGATAAAACAACATCCCATGCCTCGGCTCGGTGCAATAAAAATATGTTCACCGTCGTATTTGACATAATCATGTTCATCCACCCCGGCCTCGAGATTATAGGTTGTGGTAAAGCTTGATGAGTCGGCGCTAACCGTCTCGGCAACCGCTCTTTGATCATCGTTGTCTAACTGACTAAACCCGAGACGCACAGCATCAACCAGCTGTTCATCGGTGTCCACCGCAATTAGCAAACCCTCAGCAGACGGCGGAATGGGAGCGGGTAAAGGAACCGCGATACCATCATTGCCGCCACTACCGCAAGCTGCCAGCAGCAATGTAAGCGCCAATAATGACAAATTTTTCGTTGGTTTGACCATAACACTGTGTCCTCTGTCTAAAAGTAATTTGTTTTGTCAGAATAAAACAAGTCCTGGCGGATGACTGTGGCGTTTTTGCAACAAAATGTTGGTTTTTGTAAAGCAATTACATTTACTTACATTTGCTATTGTTTGTTAATAGAAAGTTTTCCTTGTTTATGTAATTCTACGAGAATGACTCATCATTTATCAAAACTGGTGGTACTTTCATGTTTGTCCGTATTGTCCTTTACTGTCAATGCGGAGCAAATAAGCGATGATAACTGCCTTTTGCTATCAAACAAGAAAGCACTGAGCAGTGAAGAAACATTGCCACTGTGTGAAGAATTGTATCCAGAATCACACTCTAGTCAGGATGACAGCCCTTGGCGCATTGGCCTGAGCGCAGGCATCGGTGAGCGCAGCAATCCGCTATTAAATGCCAAAGATATCCCAGTTTATGGTGTTTTACAGATCTCCTACTTCGGCGACCATTTTTTCTTCGATAACGGTGATTTTGGCTGGCGGTTATTAGAATCAGAAGAGAGTTCAGTCAATTTAATCGCAGGCGCCGGCGGCGAAAGATCTTTTTACTCATTCCTTAACAACAGTCCCATAAGCTTCATGGAGTCGGTCGCTGTTACAGATAAGAACGAAATACCCGAAGAGTCCATAAAAGTCCCGCAAAGAGATTTAGTCGTCGATGGTGGTATAGAATGGCTGTGGACTGATGGTAATTCAGATCTACAAGTTCAAGTTCTGACTGATATAAGTAACCAACACAATGGACAAGAATTCTGGGCATCTGCAGGTCATGCCTTCATCGGCGAAAAATGGACAATAGCCCCGTCTTTTGGTTTTAACTGGAAAAGTGACGATGCTGCAAACTACTACTATGGTGTGGAGCAAGACGAGTCCTTGCCCGGCTTTCCAGCCTACAATGTCGGCTCTGTCATCAATACTTTTTTTCGTATCAGCGCCAGTTACACTCTGTCAGACCATTGGTCCATTATCGCGCTATTTCAGCAAGAGCAGCTAGCCAGCCAGATTAAAAATAGTCCATCGGTGGAGGACGATCACATCACGACCTCTTACCTGGGGTTGTATTATGAATTTTAATTGGCAAAAGTTACTTTTTTTTATAATCTTTAGCGTTCACTTCAATGCTGGATTTTCTGATGAAATCGACGATAATCAAATATTGCTCTCGGCAAGACCAGGGGTTTGCATAATAGCGAAGGTCAATAACAAACCCTGCGAAATGGCACTCAATCTTATCTGGAGGAGTCGTCAATTGGTTGATCTCTGTCTGTATAGCTCAACGCAAACACAGGCTCACCAATGTTGGTCGCGGACGCAGCAAGGCAGCTTCCACTTCCAGTTTGAATCCAAAATTGACATTCAATTTTGGTTACAAAAGCCTGAAGTTTCCCAACGTTTGGAACTGATAGAAGTGCGAGTTCTAAGCCTGAATAAGCGCAAGCCTGAACGACGCCGTAGGCGTCATGTGTGGTCGGTATGGTGAACAACTCAACATGTGACAAAAAGTCAATTTTGCTGATTGAGGATGATGACAGACTCGCCAGTCTAGTCAGTGAGTACTTACAGGAGCACGAATTTATCGTGCATATTCAACGTCGAGGCGATGATGCAATTGAGCACTTCAACCCCGAGGCTATCGATCTCGTTATTCTGGATATTTCACTGCCAGGTAAAAATGGATTCGATGTATGCAGAGAGATAAGAAATCAATTTAACGGTCCCATCATGATGCTGACCGCCAAAGGCAGCGATTTCGATCAAGTTGTCGGTCTTGAACTCGGCGCAGATGACTACGTCATAAAACCAGTGGAACCAAGGGTTCTGCTGGCTCGCACCAGAGTGTTGATGCGCAGAGCAGAAGCAAATCAACAATTTGACGAATTGACCTTTGGTAAGTTGACCATCAGTCAGACATCACACCATGTCAGCCTAAATGGCAATCCCGTGATACTGACGACGCAGGAATTTAATTGTCTTTGGATGCTGGCCTGCAGTGCTGGACGAGTTGTGTCGCGCGACGCTATCTATCAACAACTCAGAGGCATTGAATACGACGGCATGGACCGCAGTATTGATGTCTGCGTATCCCATCTTCGTAAAAAATTAGCGGATAATGTTGATAACCCAATGCGAATAAAAACAATCTGGGGAAAAGGATACCTCTTTTCACCTGAGGCTTGGGACTGATGGGGCGAGCATCATCGTGGCTCTTCTTCCGGGTTTATGTATTTATCGCATTGCTTGTTTTCTTCTCAGGGCTCGCTTTGGAAAGATTGATTGATCAACGGGAGATTGAGCTAGAAGCGCAATCGCACAAAACCATGCTCAGCGGCAGTTTCCATCTCGCCGAGAAAATACTTTCAACCCAAAAAAAAGATGCCGCGCCACCACTATTTGAAATTCAACAAGCCGTAGAACTGCCGGTGACAATAATTCCTCATGATGATTTTCTTCTTCTAAAAGATGTTTACGATGTATTAAAAGACGGCAGCATCGTTACACTTTACAATGAACGGGATGAACCCAGTTACTACCGCAAAGTCAGGGAAGGTGATTCGGTCATTGCCCTTGGCCCCTTTATTAGTCAGAGTAATGATCGTGTAGCCTGGGTGGTCCCTATATTTTACAGCTTAGTGGCGTTGGCTGTGTTTATTTGGTTACAACCACTACGACGTGACCTAAGCAATCTACAGGCCTCGGCGTTGGCTTTCGGCGCTCAAAAGTTTTCGTCTAGAGTGATGGTTCCAGAAGGATCATGGTTATATCCCGTGGGACAAGCTTTCAACTTAATGGCTGAAAAAATACAGTGGTTAGTACAATCTCATCGCGAACTTACGCAGGCGGTATCCCATGAATTGCGTACGCCACTGGCGCGCATGAGATTTAATATTGAAATGCTGGCGTCCAAAAAAGATCAAACCAGACATCTTGAGGCTCTGGAAGACAATGTTGAGGAACTCAACGCGCTGGTGGACGAAATGTTAGGTTATGCGGAACTTAGTGAGGGTAACTTAAAAACTCATTTGCAATGTATCTCCCTACACGATTGGCTGATCTCTTATGTTGGTCAATATGAGTACAATGCTAATCAGCCCACCATTAAATTAATGGAAACCAAATTGAAGCAAAAACTAGAGGTGGATCTACGTCTCCTCGCTCGGGCAATGGACAACCTGATTGGTAATGCTCTGCGCTTCGCCACTAATGAGATTGTTATTCAATCTGCGATTGATGATCAGATGTTCTGTATCACAGTCAGCGACGACGGTCCGGGCATCGCTGAGGAGGATCGTGACAAAGTGATGGCGGCATTTACTCAACTGGATTCAAACGGTAAAAGCACTGACAATGGATTTGGCCTTGGCCTTGCGATCATTCAACGGATCATGGAACTACATAACGGTTCTATCCACATCAGCGAGAGTTATCTCGGCGGAGCCGCAATGACTCTGAAGTTCCCACTCTACAGGTAGAAATATCGAGACATCATAAAGCTTTCTTCACTTGACAAAACACCACTCAGATTTGTTTGGTTTGAGGAAAATGTTTGACTATTTTCCTGATTTTTGCTAAATTTCAGATATTATTGAAAATTCAGGAAAAAGCATGGATCCGTCAAAAACTGTTGAAATTTCTCCGCACTCAGAATCGTTCATTCAGCATTTTGGTGAGATGGGCAGCCGATGGGGAATTAACAGAACCGTAGGTCAAATGTGTGCACTACTGGTGGTGTCGGAGCAACCGCTAAACGCTGATCAAATTGGTGAAGCACTACATATATCAAGGTCCAATGTGAGCATGGGTTTAAAGGAGCTTCAATCATGGAATCTGCTCAGAGCGGTGACGGTAGCGGGAGACCGCAAAGATTACTTCACTACGCCAGACGATGTTTGGGAGATGGCGAGAACCTTAATCGAGGAGCGTAGAAAAAGAGAAATTGATCCCACCCTGTCCATGCTTAGAAGTGTTTTACTACAAGAACAGCAGTCGGGAGACGACAGTTACGCACTGCAAAAAATGAGCGATATGCACGATCTTATTGAGCTCTTGGTGAGCTGGTTGAACGAGATGCAAACGCTGAAATCGCAACGCTTGGTAAAACTGCTCAAACTGGGATCTGGGGTCAACAAAATTCTCGACATGACAGATCGCGTGTCCGGGAAATCATAACGTTCAGGAGAATTCGGTCAATATCCAGAGGTGAGTCTACACTAAGGCTGATATTACCCCCGCAGTTTTCTCCGAATCAGGCGCCCTGCGCCAACACATAAGAATAAGCGGAAAAGAGTATTCGTAGAGCGAATGATGAGGCGCTCTCGGTTTTTATGTGAACTTTTTGATGAGATATAACATCAGTGCTTTCAAATAAAACGAGAATTTTGTTTTGGCTTAGGCTGCCATTTCTTTTGGCCTGCTGTTTCATGCTGGGTGGTTGCGAGGAGCTAAAGCTTTTTGACCCCAAAGGCCCTGTGGCGCAAGAACAACAGTGGCTGATCATTGTTTCCTTCGCAATTATGCTAATTGTTGTCATTCCTGTGCTCATAATGAGTGTCTGGTTCCCCTACAAATACCGAAGCGACAACACCGATGAAGAATACTTACCCAACTGGTCACACTCGAGTCGGATAGAATTTGTTGTCTGGTCAGTACCTGTTTTGATCATAGTGGCTTTAGGGTATTTGACCTATGTCACCTCCCACTCGCTGGACCCACGCAAACCCATAGAGTCAGATCAGCCCACCATGGTGATCCAAGTAGTGGCAATGGATTGGAAATGGTTGTTTATCTATCCCGAATATGACATTGCCACTGTCAATGAAATGGCCATGGTTGTCGATCAACCAGTGGAATTTTTAATCACGTCTGACTCCACGATGAACTCCTTTTTCATACCAAACTTGGGTAGCATGATTTACGCCATGTCTGGCATGGAGAATCGTCTGCACCTGATGGCATCCGAACCGGGAATCTATCCCGGAATGTCGACCAATTACAGTGGTTACGGTTTTTCCGGAATGAAGTTCAACGCCGTTGCCACAGATCAAAATTCTTTTAATCAATGGGTTGAGCAGATCCAGAGGTCATCTAATGTATTGACCAGTGATGCAGTTGAGCAGCTGCGGGTAAAAAGCAGAGATGTCAAACCGCTGTACTTTAACAACCCAAATCCCCTTCTCTTCAGCGATATTATCGAGCGATTTACCGGAGCATTAAATGTCGAGTAATCATACTATTGTTACGGAACCAGACCCTATTTTTGGTCGCCTGACTCTGGATTCGATTCCCTTCGAAGATCCTATAATCATGACCACCTTCACCGTGGTGACCATTGGTGCATTGGGATTAGTGGGATCCATTCTCTACTTTGGAAAGTTGAAGTACCTTTGGGATGAATGGTTCACCTCGGTAGATCATAAGAAAATCGGCATTATGTATATCATTGTGGCACTTATTATGTTGTTTAGGGGCTTCAGTGATGCGTTGCTAATGCGCTCACAGCAGGCGGTAGCGGTGGCCAGTGAGTCCGGTGCTGGTTATCTGCCACCGGAACATTACGATCAAATATTCACCGCTCACGGTGTGATCATGATCTTTTTTGTTGCCATGCCGCTGATCGTAGGCCTGATGAATATCATTGTACCACTGCAAATTGGTGCCAGAGATGTGGCCTTCCCCTTCCTCAATTCATTGAGCTTTTGGCTGTTTGTCTCTGGGGCTCTGCTGATGAATATATCGCTGTTCGTTGGCGAGTTTGCAGCGACAGGCTGGCTGGCCTATCCTCCGCTTTCGGGTATCGAATACAGCCCCTGGGTGGGCGTTGATTATTGGCTTTGGGCCCTGCAAATATCCGGTATCGGCACACTCCTCACCGGAGTCAACTTTGTCGTGACCATTCTTCGCATGCGCGCACCGGGCATGACTCTGATGAAGATGCCCGTATTCACCTGGACCTCCTTTTGTGCCAATGTGCTCATCGTAGTGGCCTTCCCGATTTTAACTGTCAGTATTACCCTGCTGACGTTGGATCGTTACTTAGGAACACACTTTTTCACCGGGGATATGGGTGGAAATCAGATGATGTATGTGAACCTTATCTGGGCATGGGGACATCCTGAGGTCTATATTTTAATTTTGCCCGCCTTCGGTATCTTCTCTGAGGTCACCGCAACTTTTTCGCGCAAGCGTTTATTTGGATACGACTCATTGGTGTGGGCGACAGTCTGTATCATGTTGATGTCTTTCGTGGTGTGGCTTCACCATTTCTTCACCATGGGTGCCGGAGCCAATGTCAATGCCTTCTTTGGTATCGCAACGATGATTATTTCCATACCCACAGGCGTCAAGATCTTCAATTGGCTATTCACTATGTATAAGGGTCGGGTGGAATATAGTGCATCCATGTGGTGGACCGTCTCATTCTTTTTGACCTTCACTATTGGCGGCATGACGGGTGTTATGCTGGCGATTCCGGCGGCTGATTTTGTTTTGCACAACAGTTTGTTTTTGGTGGCTCATTTTCACAATGTCATTATTGGCGGATCGCTGTTCGGTTACTTTGCGGGACTTACCTATTGGTGGCCAAAAGCTACCGGGTTTACGCTCGACGAAAGACTTGGCAAGTGGGCTTGTGGTCTATGGACAGTAGGTTTCTTTATGGCCTTTATGCCACTCTATGTTCTTGGTTTCATGGGGATGACACGCCGACTGAACTATTATGACAATCCCATCTGGAACAACTGGCTTCTGGTGGCTGGTGCGGGGGCGATCGTTGTTTTATGTGCAATAGGCGTTCAATTCTATCAGATGTTCGCCAGTATCCGCGATCAAAGAAATAATCGTGACTGGTCAGGAGATCCATGGGATGGTCGGACGCTGGAATGGGCCACCTCATCGCCACCACCATTCTACAATTTTGCCCTTCTCCCCGAAGTGCGGGATCGGGATCACTGGACCGACATGAAAGAGCAAAACCTGGCCTACAAAAAGCCGCAACAATATCAGCGTATTCACATGCCTAGGAACACCTGGGCGGGCGTTGTCATCGGCGGTGCGTCTCTGGCCTTTGGTTTTGCCATGGTCTGGTGGATTTGGTGGATGGCAATTCTCAGCGGCGGAGCAATGTTGGCGGCCTGGGTCATTTACGCCTTTGGTAGTGATAAAGACTACTACGTGGAAGTTGAAGAAATCATGACCATCGAGCAGAAACGTTACGCTAACTTAAATCGCACCAATGAAAACACACTGGAAGATGATGAAGTAGACGCCGTTACCATCAGCGTTTAACAAGCCCTCATCAACAAGGAGAAAATGATTGTGTCTACGGCCACAGCAACAATGACAGAAGACTCAAAGGTGGTTCCCGGACCATTGCCACAGGGCTATACCGGCTATGTCTCCGAGGAGCACCACCATGACTATGGTGGCGATACGGTGTTTGGCTTTTGGATATATATTCTCAGTGACTGCATCCTATTTGCCACACTGTTTGCAGTCTACGCAGTGCTTCAATCAAATTATGCCGGAACCATCACTTCATCAGAATTGTTTGAATTGGACTACGTCCTCGCTGAAACCGCCCTATTACTCGCCAGTAGCTTCACTTTCGGCTTGGCTGTTCTAGCAGCCAATCGAAACCATATGCTAGGGCTGGTAGCCTGGCTTTTAACTACCTTTGCACTGGGTGCCGGTTTTCTCTACATGGAAATAATGGAATTCATTCACTTCACCCATGCTGGTGCGGCAGCTTGGAGCAGTGGTGCCTGGTCAGCCTTCTATGCGCTCATCGGAACCCATGGCCTACATGTGTTCGCGGGCATGTTGTGGATGCTGGTCCTGTTCGGACTTCTTTACAAGGAAGGCCTGAGTGACACTAATCGAGTCCGATTGATGTGCCTAAGCCTATTTTGGCACTTCCTCGATATCATTTGGATCTGCGTATTCAGTTTTGTTTATCTTATGGGAGTTATCTAATGTCACAATCTCAAAGTAGCCATCAGACCAATCCCGGTGGTGCCTCTCATGGCAGCCTCTACGAATATTTTGTAGGTCTGTGTCTATCTATTTTATTGACCATCATTCCCTTTGCTGTGGTGATGAGCGGTTCCATAGGAGAAACTCTGAGTATCGCCCTAATACTACTCTGCGCTGTGGCTCAAATAATGGTGCAACTGATATTTTTCCTGCATATGAATACCTCCTCAGAGCAAATGTGGAACTCGGTGTCAGCAGTATTTGTCGTGCTACTAGTACTAATTCTGATCGTCGGTTCTGTTTGGATAATGCAGCACCTCAACCATAACATGCTGATGGGACATTGAAGAGGAGGCGACAAAAACGATGAGTTCACAATCAAAATGGCTACTCCCTGCTCTCATACTGAGTCTTTTAGTGTCCGCAGCTGTGTTATTTAACATCATGTCGACGCAACCTAGAGGGGATAGTGTAGCTAGCAACGACGTTATGGGCGGTGATTTTGTGTTGAGAAACATCGATGGACGCGTTTCCCTCAAGGATTTTCGCGGCAGTGTCGTGGTACTCTATTTCGGATTTCTCAGTTGTCCTGAGGTATGTCCGACATCCATGTCTATACTGACTCGCAGTCTTGAAAAGCTCTCGCCAACGGAAAAAAGTAAAACCAAAGCCATTCTCATCAGCATTGATCCTAAGAGAGACGACTTTCAAGAGCTTCTGGAATTTACCAATTATTATCATCCAAATATTTTGGGCGTGACGGGTACAGATCAGGAAGTCAAGAAGGTGGCAGAACAGTACGGCGCCTTTTTTGAGATTACCGAGTCAGAGACAGTTGATTCTGCTTACGCATATCGCCATAGTTCGAGGTACTACGTAATCGATCAACAGGGCAAATTAATTCAGGCTATGCGGCACAGCACAACGCCGAACGAATTGTCGGCACGAATCAAAAAAATCTTTCAGCGATCTGCCTCTTTTGAGTCGAGCTAAAATATAGTCAACGCTGTTGCGGCAGCTGGGGTATTAAAGGTGTTTAAAACAAATCGATTTTTGGTATTGATATCAGGTATTTTCGCTCTGGTACTCAGCATGGGCATCGCTCGATACTCCTTCACCCCCATGCTGCCAGCCATGCAATCTCAGCTGGGTATCAGTGAAAGCTTGGCAGGCTGGCTAGCTGGCTGGCACTACATTGGCTACATTGTTGGCTTATTTATCGTCTGGCTTATCACGGACCTGCGAGCTAAAGACTTCTTTTATCGCTATGGTCTTGTAGTGTCGGTCATCGCCACCACCTTCATGGCAGCCTTAGATCACAGCTTAATTTGGTACGTCAGTCGATTTTTTGCTGGTGTGAGTTCCGCCACCAGCTTCATGCTGGGCACTGGATTGATACTTCACTGGCTGCACCACAACGGCTACAAGAGTGAACTGGGGCTGCACTTCTCCGGTATTGGTGTTGGAATTATGTTGAGCGCGATCATCGTCGACAGTACGGGACTTGGCACTTGGCTTAATTTAAACTGGCGCATGCAATGGCTTACCCTGGCTACAATTGGCAGTCTTCTATTGATACCGGCAATGATGTTGTTGCCGCGCCCTCGAGAGCTCGAAGTTCAATCAGTCCAGGATGAGAACATCGGTGTTGGCAATCTCGATCAACTGCCACCGGTTAGATGGCTTGTATTACTGCAGTTCGCGTATTTTTGCGCCGGCTTTAGCAACACCATTAATGTCACTTTCACCTCTTTGATTACAGAACTACAACCGCTGGAAGGACTGGGCGCGAGAATGTGGCTACTAGTAGGAATCGCGGCGACTCCAGCACCCTTCGTATGGGATCGAGTAGCACGGCGGATTGGGCGCTTGAACGCTTTGAGCTGGGCTTTTGTCATCAATATCCTGGGCAATCTGTCTCTTGCAATGACTAACTCTGTTGAAACTACTGCCATTGCGGCTGTTTTGTTCGGCTTTACCTTCATGGGTATTGTCTCTCTCACACTCAGCACCGTTGGTCATCTTTACGGCAACAAGGCGACCCAAGTGATGGCGCGGCTGACTTTTTTTTATTGCATTGCACAAATTTTATCTCCCATTATTGCCGGTACTGTGGCCGAAATAACCGGTAACTTCCAAACGCCACTGTTTGTTGTATGTGGCATCATGCTGTTTGGCCTAGTGCTATTGCTAATAGCTAGACGCTACTCACCGGAGCAAATCAATGTGCAAACGTTTAAGCTCTGAGGCATATGATGAGGCCGCCTAGAATCATTTTGGTATGGTTTCTACACTTCCTTGCAAACACAGTGTCCGCCACTGAGCCGTACCAGATCACCGATTCCTTTGGAAAACATTGGTTTGAAAAGCCTCCGGAGCGCGTCATAGTTACCGACTGGACTGTACTGGAAAATATTTTGGAACTGGGCATTGTGCCCGTGGGAGCACCAGAACTTGATAGCTACCGTCACTATGTGGTTCGTCCCGCGATACCTGAGTCTGTGATGGATGTGGGAAAACGAATATCACCTACACTGGCAACTATCCGTGAGCTTAAGCCCGATGTAGTGATACTGGGCACTAAACAAAAAGATTTAGCTAGAGCATTCTCATCGTTCACCAATGTGAATTATTATAACAGTTTCAGTGAGCGTTATCGCACCAATGGGAAAAAATCGCGGCAGCGATTTCTGCAGATTGCGCAAATGTTTCAAAAGACGTCTTTGGCCAGACAAAAACTTGCCCATTTAGATCAGCGCATAGCAGAACTGAAGAATGAGTTACAACGTCATTTCCCCGATGGCTTGCCCAAAGTGACAA
The DNA here is from genome assembly GCA_964230135.1 of Porticoccaceae bacterium. Taxonomy (GTDB): domain Bacteria; phylum Pseudomonadota; class Gammaproteobacteria; order Pseudomonadales; family Porticoccaceae; genus HTCC2207. The sequence continues at coordinate 67,159 of CAXRFT010000044.1, forward strand.
CCTGCAGATTCGGTGCCAATGAGTCTATCCTCGTTTATGGATACAACAGCATGCCTCATTATGCTTTGCAACTGCTTGGCATCGAGGGAGAGTATGACGTGGAGGGCTCCACCTGGGGCGAAGAGAGTGTCGGCCTAGATGATTTGGCATCAGTCTCTGACGGCTACCTCGTTTGCTTCAAACCTAATGACAACCAACATTTATTTCAACACCCTGATTGGCAGGCACTGCCGGCTGTGGTCAACAATCGATTTTATTTGACCGATCCAGTATGGTCTTATGGGGGCGCCATGTCTGTACTTTTTATCGCTGAGGCAATTGCCAAAACCTTAATGACGTAATGATTTTGGTCAAAAATAGAACTATTTGGTAGTAACCACTCGAAAACCAAAATAAATGATTTACACTGTATAGAGATTTTCTAAATAGCGGTGTAATCGAGAAAAAACATTTAACACTTATAACTTTTGAGGGTAGTTTCATGTCAAATATTTCGTCTAAGTTAGATTCATTAGCCAAGCCTTTTGAAGGTATCACCCCCTGGCTATTAAGGTTATCTTTAGGGATTTCGTTTTTCCTTCATGGCTACGGTAAATTTCCGCTACCACCGGAGAAAATGGTGGGATGGTTCAGCAGCATGGGTATACCTGCGCCAGAGATCGTCAGTAGTCTGGTGGCGCTAGGTGAAGCCGGTGCAGGCATCGGTATCATTGTTGGTGGCTTATTGGGTACCACTCTTGGACACCTCATCACTCGCCTCTCCGGGGGAGCCGTGGTGGTAATCATGATAGGCGCTTTTTATCTCGCCCATTCGGACTGGTTCATCACACCCAAATTATTTATGAGCGAGCAAATATTTTTATTTGCGCTGGGTCTCTACTTCGCTATTAAAGGTAATCAATAACCGAATATTTACCTTAATCTGACGCCATAACAAAGAGTCAATAGAGCTTCCACTTGCTTTGCTTTGGTGTGGCGTTTATTCTTCCAGAAAAAAGGTGGCCTCATCAAACAAAACTCGTCTTATTGGGTGTAATCACGGTTACATGAAGCCTTAATGGAATTATCAATGCCCTTTTCATCATTTTTATATCGCCTGTACGAAAAATTTCTGCGTCGACAGTTACAATCTAATAGTAGACCCCTTCACGTGGGACTGATCGTTGACGGAAATCGGCGCTTTGCAATGGCAAACGGATTGGCAACCCGCAAAGCTGGGCATATGGCTGGTTCAGACAGACTGGAGGATTTTCTTCGCTGGTGTTTAGAGTTGGACATTCAAATAGTGACACTCTATGGATTTTCCACTGAAAATTTCAAACGAAGCAACGAAGAAGTGGAAGAGCTCATGGGAATAATCCTCAACAAATTCCGAACTCTGCAAAAAGACCCACTAATTGAAAGCGAAAATGTCAAAATTAAGGTCATCGGTAGACGCGACGGCTTTTCTCAAGAAATGCAGGACGAAATTATCAACGTTGAGGCAATGACTGAACAGCATAGCAATTTTCAACTCAATGTCGCCATTGGATATGGTGGCCGCGCAGAGATTGTTGATGCAGTAAAGAAAATTGGTACAAGAATCCAATCTGGAGAGGTTCATGTAGATGATATTGACGAAGAAATGCTCTCTAATCATCTTTACACCGAAGGCTTACCTGATCCCGACTTGATCATTAGAACCTCTGGAGAGGAACGCCTGTCAGGTTTTCTTCTCTGGCAAAGCGCTTACTCAGAGCTGTACTTTACCGAGGTGTTCTGGCCTGCTTTTAGAAAGATCGACTTTTGGCGCGCTATCCGTGTTTGGCAGCAACGAAATAGGCGCTTTGGGAAATAGCAGGATCTTAACTAGGCCTTAATCCCATAGCCAAAAAAATCTGCGATCGCAAGACCACTTGCAACACTGGTAAAGGGATCATGCTCAACCACTTTCCCCCCAAACTGATTTTCCAGTATATCTTTCACAGCAGGGATCAAAGATGAGCCTCCGGTGCGCAACACAATATCAATATCTTCATTGCACAGTTCAGCCCTCTGTAGCGTTATGGCAATCGCTTGCTCTAATTCAAACAAGAGATCAGAAATCATCATCTCAAATTCCCATCGCTCAAGCTCTACCTCAATATCTAATTCCGGTATATCGAGTATTGCCGATGTATGAACCGACAATTCCGCTTTGAGTAGTTTGATTGCTTCGAAAACTTGGTAGCTGTAATTTTGCTTGATAAGGTCGTATAGACGTCGAAATTTAACGGCCGCCTCATCATTCTCAGCCATTCTCTGCATGACCGGCGCGGTATATTTATTTTGGTTGAGCATGTAACTTACGGGCCAGTTGATCAATAATTCCTCAAAATCCCCAAAGGGAAACAGAGTGTCCACCCTCAGACCGTCTACGATCCTAGACCAACGCTCACCCTTGCCCAATAGAGGAAAAATTAATTCTGCAAATAAAATTTGGTCAATGCGATCTCCCCCCAGGCCAATACCATAAGTCGCTTCGACGTCAAATATCTTTCCACGACACTTAAGGACACAAAAATCTAGGGTGCCACCACCAAAATCCACAGTAAGTAATCTTTTTTCATCATCAACTCCCTTAGTGTACAAATAACTGATTGCTGCTGCTGTGGGCTCTGGACAAAAAGTCTGAACTGCTACGCCAGCGTAACCATAGGCTTCTTGCAACCGTTGCATTGCAGTGGCGTTCTTTCCCTCCTCAATACCTTCGAAATTTACCGGATGACCAAGACAAGCATGATCAGTGGGATGCGAGGAAGGCGTCTGTAACTGTGCTCGAATTGCTTTATGAATACCCAATAAAATAGGTGTTATGAGAGCGACCAAACGAAAGGGTCGGTTGAAGATCAACATCTTGTCATTAGTTCCGCCGAGTAACCGCTTGGTTCCGCGAAACAAACGACCCGGCAACCCCGCATCGTTTATTGCATGGCCAAATACTTTACTCGTATCACTCTCACCAGCGGGCCCGTCGTTACCTCCAGTACTGGTGCGCTCTTCACCCAATAATTCTGCACTTAGTTCAACCCTGCGACCTCGATTATCACTTATGTACTGATCTATTGCGGTCTGCCCCACCGTGGCGACAAAGTCCCTATCCAGATAGTTGGCTGAGGGCATCATCTCACGCTGCTTGTCAAGATCTACAGTGGTCAGGGTTTGCCCATCGAAAATGGCAGCAGCGCTGTTACTGGTGCCAAAATCGATACCTATCCCAAGAGCATGCTGTTGACTGGAATCGTCTTTTGTCATTTTTACATAGGGAAGAAATTAAACTTAAATCATTCTAACGGAAATCAACAGAAAATGGATTATAAGATCATGGTTAAACAAAAAATATCCCAGACTAAAACCCCTGCGAGTGTCGTTCACAGAGTAAGATCCTTGACCCTATCAAGAGATTTGCCACAACTGAGCTAGTTTTAGGTATCGTCAGTGTTGGTGCTCCAGCACTGATTGTTGAATGAACTAGCTGTTCTGCGCTGGTCTTTAACTGGCTATTTTAATAGCAGTGCCAGCTGTGTCTTTTTTACAGACAAGCCGCGAGTAGAAAAATTGTAAAACTAATCAACTGATGTAGATCGCCTGTCCGCTAAGTTACGTCACAACAGTCTCAAAACGATTCTTCGATCTGTTTTTAACAACCACATCGGCAGCAAATATCTGACCATTCATAGCAATATAAACACCGTCTTCGACTAACTGAACAGCCGCCACTGCGCAACCAATGTTAAATACGGCATCATTATCTGCGAAAGCCGCCGGTTGCAATGCTCCGGTCAAGACTATCTTTTTACCCTTGATTTTAGCCAATGCTTTTGCCGTTTGTACCATGCCATCGGTGCCATGGGTAATCAGTATATGGGGACAGTCCTCTGCTGCCACTGCAGATTGAATAAGATTCCGGTGCTCATCTGTCATATCCAAACTGTCAATGCGCATGATTTGCCTCACCTTGATCTTGAAACTGGTGTTCATCTTTATGAGCAAGTCTCCGATAATCGGATGACCAACCTGAAATTGACTTGCTGCGTCAAAGTAAACTTTGTCTATAGTGCCGCCAGTGGTTAATACCGTTAATTCTTGCATTGGAGTTATCTCTTTAAACAATTTAAATCCGCTGAAAAATATTCATTTGCCTGTGAGAGAAAAGTGTCTTTTCAAATTTATTCATCAGCGTATACTCTATAATTAAATTTTACCGCAACCATCTTCACAGATCACTGATCCAATTATAAATGTTGGCCGTAAGGTGCCAATAAGTGAGGAGGTAGCAGCGATGTTGGACACTAAAATCACTGTTGTAGAAGATCCAAGAAAATCTGCGTCCCGTGCTTCTTTGACAAGCACTGAAAAGCGTTCAGACCAGTGGTCACTGCTTCTTGTTCGGGTGGGTGAGGACCGTGATCGCCAAGCATTTGCTCAACTGTTCAGCCATTTTGCCCCACTGTTGAAAAGTTTCGCTCAAGCCAGTCGCCACGAAGGGTGGTTTCCGGGGTTGAGTGAAGAACTGGTACAGGAAGTGATGATTAAAGTATGGCAAAAAGCAGGTGGTTACAAGCCGGAGAAAGCCTCGGCAACCACATGGATTTACACTGTGGCTCGAAACTGCAGGATAGATATGCTCCGTCGCAAGAGCAATACACAGCATTTGCCGATCGAAAACGAGGATTACTGGCATGAACCTGATGAAGAAACACCGGTGTCTCTGTTGAGGCAGAAACGAAGTGAAGACAGGGTTCAAGCATCACTCAAGCAGCTCCCTAAAGAGCAGGACGAAATTCTAAGGAAAGTTTACCTTGAAGGTAAGTCGCATGCGGAGGCCTCTGAAGAGCTTGGCCTACCCCTGGGAACCGTTAAATCGAGAGTGCGCCTTGCGCTTCAAAAAATGCAAATTCTGGTAGCACCAGAGTTTAGAGACGAATTGATATGAGTACACTTAAACACCATCCCGACACGGCTACGCTGATTGAGTTTTCGGCAGGCACCCTAGAACCTGCATTAGCCATTTGTGTCTCCGCTCACCTTCACTTCTGTGACCGTTGCAGAAACGAGCTAATGCGTCTAGATCAAGTGGGATCCCAGATTATGAGCGAGTCTGATCCTGCCGAGGTCGATGAGCAACTCTTCGATAAAGTCATGGCACGGATCGATGACTTACCTGAACAGGAAATCGAAACCGAGAATGTCATCGAAAGTGGTTATCCACCGTTAGTAGATAAGCTTATCCAAAATACTGGAGAGAGTCTCAGTTGGCGAAAAATGTCTACGTCTGTCGACGTAGCAAGGCTGAGGACAGGTCAAAGTGACTACGAAGTAGCCTTGCATAGGATTTATGCAGGAGGCAAAACGCCGAAGCATGGTCACAATGGCAGAGAGTTCACTGTTGTTTTGAAGGGCAGCTTTTCGGACGAAAATGCTGTGTACTCGGAGGGAGACTTTTTACTCAAGGAAGCGGGAGACGAACATCAGCCCATGGGAGCTCAAAACGGTGAATGTATTTGTTTGTCCGCACTTGAAGCTCCAATTAAATTGTCTAGCAAGTTTGGTTTTTTGATGAAGCCCTGGCTGCGTATAAACCCAATGTAAATCAATCAAAAGAGATAGGTTACAGCAGTAGATCACTGTAACCGATCTAACTCAAAAAAAGGGCCTTTGAAAGGCCCTTTTTTATGCTTCATAACTTAAAAGTCGTACTGTGCTCGCAAATACCAAGAACCGCCCTCATAATTTGCTGCTGTTCGTCGTGGGTACTGAAGACCAACACTCATTCGATTAGCATTTGGTGGCCCAATCTCATCAACGTATTCATCTAGAATATTGGAACCACCCGCTGTGATACGAAAGTTATCAGTCACGTCATAGCCAAGCTCTACATCGAGGTAAACAATGCTATCAATCTGTGCAGATGGGCTCGTCTCCGCTCCAATGGTTCCGCGCTCGTCATAATGCTCACCGTAGAAGTTTAATCGTGCCATCAGGCTCCAGTTCTCACCGATGTTAGTGAAAGTATTGAGAACCCAACGATTTTCCGGGTAATTGTTTTCAATATCCTCTACCAGAGAATCAGACACTGGCTGAATACCGTTAATCAAAGTCTGATCAGTAACATCTGTCGTGTTGTGATTAAAGGCAAGACTGGCATTAGTTTCTACGCCATTTGCAAGCTCAAACGTGGACGACAGTACCAAATCGAAGCCCTGGTGCTCTAACTGCAAAGCATTGGTATAGAACGAGATAGAACCACCACTGCCGTTGGGAATGTCCCCAGTGCGATAGATACGGTCGTCAACCTCAACGCTATAGAAGTCAACTGTCAGGGTGGTATCATCTCCAATATCTTTGGTGAAGCCCAAGCTCATATTGAAGGATTCCTCCTCTTTCAACGGCGCCCCACCCACTGCGATCGCAGCATCACTAGTGGGCCTAACTAGGCCTTCTTCAACCTGTAAGCCTGTAGTTCCATCAAAGGTTGTGATAACAGTACTTACGTTAGCTTGACCTGGCGTCGGTGCATGAAATCCAGTAGACACGGAGCCTCGGAGAGTCAAGCTATCACTGACAGTATAACGACCCGCAATCTTACCATTGACGGTGCTACCGAAGTCAGAGAAATCCTCGAAACGCACTGCATACTGCATCATCAGCTGCTCACTAATATCATGTTCTAGGTCAGCATAAAATGCGAGGTTATCGCGAGAAAATTCGCCCGCATCTGCTGGCTTCACACTACTCATGCCACTGGTGTTACCGTCGATAGCTGCCTGTTCACCGGGTACAGTAGTGAAAGTCTCTTCACGCCACTCGGCACCATAGGCGAGGAACATGTCAGACCCTATAGAGGTTCCGAAATCTGCATTTAAATTAATTTCGTCTTGGTCATAGCCGCCCATATCAAAATCGCGCTGGAAAAATCCATCTGCGGAAATCCCCAAACTTGGAGCAGTGGTGTTGTTAAGGAAGTAACGCAACTCATTTGAGCCAGTGCCTATACTGAAATCATAACTGGTACCATTACTCAACTCGCCCTTTAACCCAGCCACCAACGTTTTGTCGGTCTGAGCGCCATCCAAAAATGGCGTATAGCCCTGACGCAAACTCCCCTCAGTCCAGTTGTCTTCCTGGCATAGAGCGGCAATTGTGCTGTGGGCTGTGGAGCAGTCAGTGTCGTAACCCGCGCGATAGAAGAAGCGGTAGCGACCATCTGTTTCTGCATAGCCACCATGAGCGTATAAGCTAGTGCCATTACTACTGGAGCTGCCCATGTTAAAGAACAAGCGATCACCACTGGTTTCCGGCCTACCCCATGTTTGAACAAAGGGCGCATCACCAAATGGCGAGTCAGCGCCAACATCGGGTACACCAGCATCGATCAAACCCTGAGCCACTGGTCGCTGTATACCTCTTGATAAGGCATCATTATCGTTGGTTTCAAAGCTTATATTCAAAAACCCTTCATCACCCCAGGCAAAACCACCATTGGCAGAAAACTTCAACGAGGACTCCCCTTCAAAAAACTCGCCGTACTGAAGTTGAACTTGACCTCCTTCGGAGGCGTCTTTAAGTTGAAAATCCATCACACCAGCAATGGCATCAGAGCCATACTGCGCCGCTGCCCCATCACGCAGAACTTGGATGTTCTTTAACGCAATGCTAGGTACCATTCCCACGTCGACGCCATGGGCACCATTACCGGCAGCAGGAGCAAAAAATTGCACCAGCGCTGAACGATGACGGCGCTTGCCGTTAACTAAAATCAATGTTTGGTCAGGAGCCATACCCCGCAGAGATGTCGGGCGAATAAATGCACTACCATCACCGGTGGCCGGTGTCGCAGTGTAAGATGGCACTAAAGCCTTCAATGTATCGGTGAGATCAGCCTGATTGCCGAATGCAGCCAACTCCTGTTCAGAAAATACATCAACCGGGACCGGAGAATCCACCACTGATCGCGGTTCATTGTTTCTACTGCCTACTGTTACTACCTCTTCTATGCTCTGTACCGTCGCTTCTTGTGCGCTAGCTAATTGCCCTGTCATTGCCACGCCAGATGCAACCGCAATCGCAAGGAGACGGGCTCCCTTTCGCTTGTCCATATATAATCCCCTCTGATTAAAGTTATAAAGCCCCATGCGTTGATACAACAATCACATGAAGCCATCATTAGATGTCATTTTTAATGACCACCCAATCTCATCTAGTTTAGCACATCCATCAGCGCATGCGCTTGCTTCGACGTGGCTATTTTGTGACCATCCTGGGAAAGAGCTTCTCTAATCTGTCTTACCAGCTGTGCGTTAGATAATGACCTCTCGCCACTGGCCAAAACAAAATTGTTCTCGAATCCAACCCGAACGTGGCCACCTAGTTGTGCCGCTCGTAAAACACACTCAAGCTCTCTTCCTCCAAATGCGCAAGCTGCCCAAGTAACATGTTTGCTCAATGCATCTTTCATCGGGAGGATATCATCGGGATTGGTTTGATTATTTTGGTTATAAGCTCCAAAGACAAGCAATACTGCTACGTCATCACCAGGGATAACACCAATCTGACGTAAATAGTTAAAGCGCTCAGTATCTGCTGAATTGTACAGTATGAACTGCGGCGAGATAGATTCTCTCAGCATCCAGCGGAAAAACTCACTCGCTCTAGACTCCTCATCGCGACTTGGGCAAAGCTCTCTCAGAGCAATCGAAACAGCCTCAGGCTTGACTTGCCGAACCACCTGCATCTGCTGATCACTGGTATACTGACCAATAGACTCGGTGGTAATCTGAATGATCATATCGGGGCCCACCGCTCTTCTAACTTCTTTAAGTGCGTGTTTGTAGAGCTCTACGTCGAGGGTGTGTAAACCCTGATTATCCCTCACGTGCATATGCAGCATGGAAGCACCCGCCTCACGACATTCGGCAGCAGTGTAAGCGATCTCTGAAACCGTCACCGGCAGGTTGGGATGATCACATTTAGTTTTACGGCCACCGTTAGGCGCCACACAAATTATCACCGGGCGAGTCATTGTCTGTACCTCAATGGCTGGTTTATCAGAGCGTGGTCCACAGCATCTCCAAGCTTTGAAACTATTTCATCAATCTGATTTGTATTTATTAAATAGGGTGGCGCCAGTAGCACGTGGTCACCTAGAACACCGTCAATGGTGCCGCCACTGGGATAACACGCAAGCCCCAAATCCATTGCGCTCTGTTTAATCACGGCATGCACTTTCTCAACTGGATCGAAAGGTGCCTTAGTTGAACGATTCGAAACCAGCTCTATCGCCCTGAATAAACCCCGACCCCTAATATCGCCGACATGGGGATGATCAGAAAAGCGTTGAATAAGGCCTTCGTGCAATTTTTCTCCCATAGTGTTGACATTTTCCAGCAGTTTCTCCTCCTCAATCACTTGCTGGACCGCTAGTCCGGCTGCACAGGCTGTGGCATGACCCACATATGTGTGCCCATGCTGAAAAAGGCCTGAACCATCAGCGAAGGCCGCATAAATATCAGAGGAGCACAACATTGCTCCCAGCGGCTGATAACCCCCGGCCAATCCCTTGGCAACAACCAAAATATCCGGACAAATATTCTCTTGTTCTGACGCAAATAGAGTGCCTGTGCGCCCCATACCACACATCACTTCGTCCAATATTAATAAGATTCCGTAATCATTACAGATCTCTCTAATGCGCTTGAAATAACCTGGTGCAGGGACCAATGCTCCCGCCGTCGCACCCACTACCGGTTCTGCCACAAAACCAATCACAGTCTCAGCACCAACATCATTTATTCGCTTTTCTAACTGATTGGCAACCCGCAAGCCATAATCTTCCAAAGATTCGTTGATTTGCATGTCCCTGTAGGCATAACAGGTATCAATATGATCCACATCAATAAGCAGGTTCTCAAATGGTTGACGTCGCCATTGATTACCCCCTATTGCCAATGCTCCCAACGTATTGCCATGATAACTCTGCTTCCTAGAAATAAATTTCTTGCGCTCAGGCTGACCGTTCTCAACAAAGTACTGCCGAGCTAGTTTTAATGCTGACTCCATAGCTTCAGAACCACCTGAAACAAAGTAGACATGATCAATACCCTCCGGCGCTCTCTCAATCAAAAAATTTGCCAACAACTCACTGGGCTGGTTTGTAAAAAATGATGTATGGGCATAAGGCATCTGCTTGACCTGCCGCATCACCGCCTCGATGACTTTTGGATGGGAATGTCCCAGACAGGAAACTGCAGCGCCTCCGCAAGCATCTATATACTGCTTGCCGCTGCTATCGTAGATGTAAGCACCATCACCGCGTTCGGCGGTGGGTAGCTGTGCGTGAATTTGACGATGGAAAATATGGCTTTGATACATACTGGTGAACTTCCGAATACTAATAAAGAGAGCATTCAGAATAATTTTAAATACAACTAAGTATCAAACCATATATTCTACCTTTATTTGTTAGGAAAACTAACAGGTTGTTTTTATCCTCGGGCGCTGGGAACTAAAAATTCATGATAATTGATATTGTCTTTTTGATAAACGGCCGCTTGACGGAATATCCAGTCATGAAAAGCCTTGACCTTGGGCAAATCCCGAGATGATTCAGCATAATATATGTTGTAAGAATTTCTACGCCGAATTATATCATCAAAAGGTAACACCAACCGTCCTAGTGCCAAATTCTGAGCGGCGAGTATGCTCCCAGCTACAATGACTCCTCTACCCTCCACGGCAACCTGTAAGGCGAGACCAGCATCGGCATAGTACAACCCTTTTTTCTGATCTAAGGGATCCTGCTTCAACTGACCTAACATGGTATTCCAAGCCTCGCCCTGATCGTCATGAATCAGAGTGAAGTTGCGGAGATCTTCAGGAGTTCTCAATCCATTGGGCCCCTCTGTCAAACCAGGAGCACAGGCACAAAATGTATCCACATAAAAAAGACGCTCCATCTGCAGCGATGGATATCGAGCACCACCCCAGCGAATCGCAATATCCGCCTGGTCATGGAACTCTCCAGAAAAATAAATTGATGGTGACAACCGTAAAATTATGTCAGGGTGATCACGCTCAAAATCGCCCAAGCGCGGAATCAACCACTGTGAAGCGAAGGTGGCCGTGAGATTTATAGTCAATGTGTGAACATCTCTATTGTTCACTAGACGCGTACTTCCCTTCTCGATTCGGTCCAGTGCATTACTGACTATGGGAAGCAAATCGGCGCCAGCGTCACTCACGCGAACTTTTCCATGGGAGCGAATGAACAGAGGTTGCTGAAAATAATCTTCTAACAACTTAATCTGTTGACTGATGGCACCATGGGTGACAAACAGCTCCTTGGCTGCCGCTGAGAAACTCGACAGCCTAGCTGCTGCTTCAAAGCTTTTTAACGCATTTAATGGTGGAAGTTTACGCCCCATAAAAACTGCACTTTTGACAGTAATCCAACTAGTAAGCAGCTACAACCGCACATCAATACCCTGTTGCTGCATGAATTTTTTCGCCTCGGGAATGGTGTGATGGCCAAAATGGAAAATACTCGCGGCAAGCACTGCATCCGCTTTACCCTGTAATACGCCATCCGCCAAATGCTGCAGGTCACCCACTCCCCCAGAGGCGATCACAGGTACACTCACTAGTTCACTGACAGCAGCGGTCAACTCCAGGTCAAAACCATTTTTAGTGCCGTCACGATCCATGCTGGTGAGTAAAATCTCACCAGCGCCATAAGCTGTCATCTTTTCTGCCCAATCCAGTGCATCAATACCTGTGGGCTTTCTGCCACCGTGGGTAAATATTTCCCATTTTGGCTTATCACCCCAGACTACCTGCTTGGCGTCTATAGCCACCACTATGCATTGACTGCCGTATTTTTGCGCTGCCTCGGAGACGAATTCCGGATTAACTATGGCGGCTGAATTAATCGCCACTTTGTCAGCACCGGCATTGAGTAAATTTCTAATATCCGACTGCTCACGCACACCGCCACCGACCGTGAGCGGAATAAAGACCTCAGATGCCATCCTCTCAACTGTCGAGAGTATAGTCTCCCTACCTTCGTGACTGGCTGTAATATCCAAGAAAGTAATCTCATCAGCGCCCTGATCATTGTAGCGGCAAGCCACTTCAACAGGATCACCGGCATCGCGGATATCGACAAACTGTACACCTTTGACCACGCGGCCTTTATCAACATCAAGACAAGGAATGATTCTCTTAGACAGGCGCATCACTAATCATCGTCTCGATCAAATAAGTGCCCCAACTTGCCCGCCTTGGTAGACAGATATTGAACATTGTGTGGGTTGCTTTCAGTTTCTATTGCCGTGCGTTCCACTACATCAAAACCCATTTCTTTGAGCGCGTTCACTTTTCGCGGATTATTAGTCATTAATTGAACTCGGACAGTACCCAGATGCTCTAGCATAGGTGCACAAATTGAATAGTCACGCATATCGGCACCAAAACCAAGACGCTCATTAGCTTCTACCGTATCGGCACCCTCATCCTGCAAACTATAAGCCCGGATTTTGTTGACTAGTCCGATGCCCCGGCCCTCCTGGCGGAGGTAGAGAATCGCGCCACGCCCTCGCTTGGAAATTCGCTCCATGGCCTGATTAAGCTGTTCTCCGCAGTCACAACGCATGCTTCCCAGGGCATCACCGGTAAGACACTCGGAATGAATTCGCACCAATAGTGGCTCATCAGCACTGCAATCACCCATTGTAATTGCGATATGTTCCTTACCTTTAAACGGATCCTCAAAGCCATGTATCTCAAACGTACCCCAGCGGGTGGGTAGCTTTGACGACTCAATGTAACGAAGCACTACGGGGGACTCCAGTAAAAAATAAAAGACTGGTTCATTGTACAGTCTTAGCTCTTGCATTGCAGAGTTTTAGAATAGAGTGATAATCTTAACTGAACATAACCAGCGACAATGTGTCACCCGACAACCTTTTCGGGAAAATAACCCATCAGCCGAAACCCAAATAACGCAATAATTGCAACACCAAGAAGGCTGATAAAAATTCCGGCAATCAAGGGACTGAACAGCCCCGCAGCGGACATTACCGACACAAGTGCCATTGCAAGCACTAGGATTAATGTTGACTTTATCAATCGCTGGTTAGTCTCGACGACAAAATAAAGACAGGGGATCAGCAGTAGAGTTATGGTAGATGCAAACAAAATACCGAAACTCAACGACAACGCCATGGGTATAACCCACTGCGCCTGAAGACTTGTTTCGAACAAAAGCGGTAATAAGCCGACAAAAGTCGTTAATGTGGTTAACAAAATAGCTCGAAAACGCTTTTGCCCAGCATTTAATAACGACTGCTCAATAGTCTGATTCGCTTCCCGACCACGATTGGCAAACTCAACAAGTATCAAACTGTCGTTCACTACCACCCCAGCAAGCGCAATAATTCCAAAAATGGACATCATGTTCACCGATATGCCAAACAACACGTGGCCGATAACGGCACCAATAAAGCCAAACGGGATTACGGACATTATGACCAGCGGCTGAATATAAGACCGCAGTGGCACAGCAAGAAGTCCGTATATCATAAACAGAGAGGCCAACAGGCCAACACCCAACTTAACATAGTACTCTCTCTGCTCTTGCGATCCGCCACTGAGTCGAAATTCTACACTGGGATATTTAGCAATCAGCTGGGGTACAAAGTTTTCACGGACGTCTTCAATTACGTCACCACTCTGAACTTGATCCACATTGATTTCGGCAGTCACTGTCACCGTGCGCTTGCGATCCAAACGCTCGATGGCAGTGAGACCGGTACCCAGAGTAAGCTCAGCAACCTCGCCGATAGCAATGGCCTCGCCGGTATCAGTGCGAATATGCATGTTCTCCAGTGTAGAAATGGCCTGACGCTCTTCGACCGGATACTTCACCATGACCTTGATAGTATCGGAATCTCGCTGGATGCGCTGTGCCTCCTCTCCGTAGAACGCACTTCTCACCTGCGCTGCGATATCTGCCAGTCGCACACCCACCTGACTGGCATGGGGCTTCAATTTTACCAACACTTCCTTGCTACCAGAGGACTGGGAGTTGTAACTATCATAGACACCAGGAAACTGGCTAATATACTGCTGCAATTCGACACTTGCTAAAACTAACTCGTCCGGATCTTTGCCCGACAAAGATAAACTAATGGCTGCTCCGGAAGGTCCATCGGTGGAGAAATATCGCTGCTTGCGCACATCGGGCAAAAGGCCCACTTCATTTCGCCACAGCCGCTCCACTTCGATGGCGCTGATATCTCTAAACTCTGCCTTCACCAGCGCGACTCTAAAGCTGGCCTCAACATCACTGGAAATAAAAAAGCTAACGTGCTCCACAAGGCCAGAGGATTTTGGATTTTCTTGCAAGTATCTATCATTGACTCGGTAGATCGCTGATTCGACTCCGTCGATAGTTTTTTCAAGACTTTGTGAGGATGCACCATCCTGCATAATGATCTGTGCTTGAATATTGTCATCGGGAACCGTGGGGAAGAACTCGAATCTGGCAATACCGCTATTAACCGCACCCAGGATCAAGATAAAAAGACCGACAAAGGCCGCCAACGTGGTATACCTCTCGCGCAGAGCGCGCCTCAACAGTGGCTGGTAGACTTGTTCAATGAAAAACTCCAGACCATTAGAGATTTTTCCTTGATAATGATTAAATCGAGTCAGCCAAGTAGATTTAGATTCACCAAATTTAAGACCCACCAGATGGGATGGCAATATCAACTTAGATTCAATCAGAGAAAAAGTAAGACACAAAATTACGACGATACTGATTGCCCGAGTAAACCCATCAAAGCTTCCTCCGACAAACATGATTGGCAAGAATGCCGCCATGGTGGTGAGAACACCAATTGTCGACGGTGTGGCTACCCGTTGGGCGCCTCTGACTACCGTCTCTGCGTCAGCGCCGTAGCGACCTTCAGACAACTCCCCCGCTGCAAGTCTTTCTCGGTAATCCTGCTTTACTTCGCTGTACACACTCTCACCGATAACGATGGCGTCATCCACAACGATACCCAGAACCATAATAAAAGCGAAGAGACTGAGTATATTGATCGTCACCCCACCCAGAGGCATCAACCAAAAGGCACCAGCAAAACTGACAGGGATGCCAACAATAACCCAGAGAGCCACCTTAATATTGAGAAACATTCCCAATACCAAAGCCACCAAAAGACCGCCCATCAACAGGTTTTGTGACATCATACTGAGACGTCCATTTAAATAGTAGGCCTGATCATTGAACACGCTCAGCTTCAAGCCTCCCTGAATGGTCTCCTGCTTTTCCTTGACGTAAGTATGCACTTGCTCACTGATGTCCAGTAAATTCTGACCCTTCAATGAAAACACACCGAGAGTGACGGAATCCTGTCGATCAAACCGGTTTTTGTAAATACTTTCAGTGAAGCCATCTCTGACGTCTGCCACATCACCGAGCAGAAGCTGGGTTCCATCGGCCGCACTACGCAATACAATGGCACTGAAGTCCTCACCTCGATAGGCTTTACCCTCAGTGCGTAAAAGTAGGTTTCCCGAATTGGTTCTAATCATTCCAGCCGGCATATCCAATGACGACTGACGCACAGCGGAAGCCACCTCACTCAGTGTAAGATTGAGCGCACGAAGGCGATTTTCGTTGACCTCAATAGAGATTTCATAGGTGCCTGCACCCCACAACTGAACTTCTTTTACAGCGGGCAAAGCGAGAAGGTCATCATAGATTTCATCACCAATGATTTTTTTCTGCCTCTGACTCATCGGTCCATAGACAGAGACTCCAAGTGCCCACAAATTCTGGTCGACCCTTTTGATTTGTGGCTGTTCGAGATCCTGCGGAAGATTTGTTATGCCATCAATGCGATTTTCGATGCGACTTCTAACTTCATTAAGATCTTCATTGGGCTCAATCTCGAGGTATATTCGAGCAAAGTCTCTAAAGGCGGCGGAGGTGATTTTTTTTACCCCTTTAAGGCCCTCCAATGCGGCCTCCATGGGCAACACCACGCCCTTTTCTACTTCCACTGGTGCCGCTCCTGGATAAGATGCGGTGACACTGATTAGGTTTAAATCAGACCGTGGAAACATTTCTTTGCTCACTGTGAGAAGGGCAATAGCACCAGCGCAAAATATAAATATCATCACCAGGTTTGCCGCCACCGGATTCCGCGTGAACCAAGCAATCAATCCATTGGTTTTCAGTTCCATCAGTCAGTACTTCCCTAGTATAAATCGTTTCTTACTTGCAGAGGCATACCCTCCATGGCAGTGCCCACCGCGCTGATAACAAGCTCCACGCCACTGTCCAGTCCCTCGTTGACAAAGTAGTAGTTCTCATCGGAAAACAGTACCTCAACTTTTCTAAAACTCAAGGTTTGATTTTCACCGACAACCGCCACCTTTGGACCCTCTAGCAGGGCACCGCGAGGAACTCTGACAACGCCATTCAATGTTTTGCCATTGAACTGAGCCCTGACAAAAGTCCCCACCAGCAGAGGCGAAACAAAGTCTTCAGCTTCAACGGTAAGATCATAGGGATCAGCAACGCGAGCAACTAAATACTGAGAGCGATTGAGTTCGTTAATCACACCTTCAGATCGCACCAACTGCGCCCCCCAACTGGTTTCAAGGCCGTTGACAGAACCACTCAGGCGAACCGGCTGCCCACTCATGCCTGACTGCAAAAAATCAGGGTCAATGTTAGCTAGGTCTCTCTCCGTCAAAGGCAGCCTTACCTCGACAAAATCAATGGCAAAAGTCTCACCCAACCTTGAGCCAACAGTGACGTATTGACCGACATCGACTGATTTCTCAGTCACCATGCCCGTGTAGGGCGCTCTAATCGTGGTACGCTGCAACTTAATCTCGGCTTGACGAACTTCAGCCTGAGCTTGGAGGAGATTGGCTTCTGCCTCTGCCAAGTAGGGTTTTCTGAGTGCCAGCAGAGGAGCCTCAGACTCAGGCCGACCCGTCATTTGCCATTCTTTTTTCGCCTGAACCGATCTCGCCTTCTCCAGCTCGTAAAGAGCTAGGCGACTAATCTCAAGTGCTCTGGCTCGCTCCAACGCCACCTTGTAGTCGGACGGATCTAAACGCAGTAGCACATCACCTGCATTGAATTTTCCACCTACTATAAAATTGCTAGAGACTTCTAAGACAGCCCCAGTCACTTCCGAAATCAGAGTCGTTCGGGTTCTTGGCCGCACGGTACCTTGAGACTCCACTCGCAGGGTGACGTTCACTCGCTCTACTGTTTGGGTTTTGACAGCCAAGGCAGCTTCGGAGGTAATTGTCTTCTCTGGTACTGGTTGAAATCGATCCATCAAAACCGCAATAGCTATGGCAGTTCCTATAATCGCCAGGGGAACCTGTGCCCTCCTCATAATACGTCTTCCTTAAATAGTTATTATAATCTTCCTTCTCAAGCGTCTACAGCGGCACTACAGCAAACCGAAATATACCATCAACAGGATGGTGCCCCAGGTAGCCAGGCCAGCGATAATATCATCCACCATAATACCAAAACCACCGTGGATATTCTTGTCTACCCAACTAATTGGCCAAGGTTTTATTATATCGAACAACCTAAACAAAATTATTCCGAGCAACAGCCCAGACCAGGTCGACGGTACTGATGCCAACGCAACCCACAAACCTACAAACTCGTCCCAGACAATGCCCGAGTGGTCATGCTGCCCGAGTCGTTTCGCCGCCTCACCACAAATGTAAATCCCCAGCAGAGCACACAGTAAAACGACCGTCAAGTAAATCCCGGCCGATACCTGTGGCAAAAAAAACCACAACAACGCTGCCACCAGCGTGCCAACTGTTCCCGGCGCTAAACGAGAGAGACCGCTGCCAAAGCCAAACGCAAATAGTAGTATTGGTGATTTTAATAAGTCAAAAAACGATGGATTAACAGTCAAAATGATCAAAGCCTTTATGTGCTCGGATGGCAGGTAAACCGTTAATCATGACCTTATCACCGATCTCATCCCATATATTTATTTCACCAATTCTAGTCGCTTCCAACAGGTTGTCGGAAACCCATTGTTCCACCTGTGGGGTGTTACATTCTGGGACAGCGAAAATCAATTCATAGTCGTCACCGCCAAACAGTGCCCAATCCATAAAGCTACAAGGATAATGAGTTTTTATGCAACTGTGAATAGGTAGCTGATCACTATTGATCCAAGCACTGACGCCAGACTCGTCGCAGATATGAGTCAAATCAGCGATCAAGCCGTCGGAAACATCAATACATGCAGATGCCACTGATGCTAGCATCAAGCCCTCAGCAATGCGTGGCTCAGGGCAATAGAATCTCTCACGCAGCCGCGCGCGCTCTTCAGCATCCTCCAACAATTCAACATTTCGTATTGTTTCAAGACCAGCCCCACCATCACCTAGGGTCCCTGTAACGTAGATACTATCTCCCGGAAGAGCTCCTCCCCTCGTCAACGCGCGGTTTGCCTCAACCTCCCCCAATAGGGTCAAAGTAATGGTCAGGGGTCCCGCGGTTGTATCGCCACCAATGAGTGCGCAATCGTGTTTACTCGCAACACTGGCGAGACCTCGACTAAATTGAGTCAACCAATTGGGATTGGCGTTCTCCCTCGGCAAGGTCAGCGCCAAAGTAAACCAACGAGGTGTGGCAGCCATAGCCGCCATATCGCTTAAATTGACACACAGCGCCCGCTGCGCGATTAAATCTGGGGAAGCATCCTGAGGAAAATGGACTCCACTGACAAGGGTGTCAGTCGCAACCACCAAGTGCTTGGAGTGTTGTCCACTCAAACTCACCAGCGCAGCGTCATCACCTATACCCAATGTAACGTCTTTTTGCTCGGTTAAATGCCTAAAATGAGTATTGATTATGCCGAATTCAGATGTTTGCTGTACCTTTTGATTCATCACTGATTTCTGCCTTTAATCGGGAAGTAATTAACTCCCAGCAACTTCTATAGCTCGCTTATCAGCTGCCACTTGATCGAGTACACCGTTGATAAATCGAAATGAGTCGGTGGGGCCATAGATCTTAGCCAGATTTATGGCTTCATTGATTGCCACCTTATAGGGAACCTCAATACTGTAGATCAACTCATAAGTGGACAATCGCAGTACTGCCCTAGAGACTGGGTCCAGTTGTCTATTTTCTCTATCGAGGTAGGGTTCAAAGGTGCTGTCGAGATCTGATAGATGCTTCGGTACGCCAAACAAAAGTGAGTGAAACAATTCTGTATCAACCTTGGCCATATTGTTGTCAGTGTGAAAAACCGCCTCAATCGTTTCGAGATCCGTGCCGCTCATATCCCATGAATACAGCGCTTGAACAGCCATACGCCGAGCTTTCTGGCGCTGTTTAGACTTAGACATCGATCACTCGCCTTCCATAAGATGAAACACAGTGAGTAACTCCAAAATTGATAGGGCCGCTTCCTCGCCCTTGTTTTCCACATCATCTCCAGCGCGGGCCAAAGCCTGTTCGTGATTGTCCGTAGTTAACAGGCCAAAAGCTACCGGAAGATTATGATGGAGACTCACCTCGCCTATTCCCCGAGTTGTTTCAGCGCAGACATAATCAAAATGAGGAGTATCACCGCGAATGACGCAGCCCAGCGCAATGACTGCGCTGTAACGTTCCGTTTTCGCCGCTCGCTGACTAGCAATGGGCAGTTCGAAGGCTCCCGGGACACGATATACATCGATCGCCTTACCCTCTAATCCATGTCGAGCCAAGGCTCTCAAAGCACCCTCGAGGAGACCGTCTGTGATATCTGCATTCCATCTGGAGGCAATAATTGCAATTCGAACTGCACCCGTCTCGAAACTACCTTCTTCTGGCCTAAAATAACCCATGGTTTTACCTCTTTCCACAATTAGACAATGAAATGTAAATTAATCGCAACTCACATACTCCACGACTTCTAAGTCAAACCCAGAAATCGCAGTAAATTTGAAGGGCGCACTCATCAGACGCATTTTCTGCACACCCAAATCCATCAATATTTGCGAACCGGTACCCACTTGTTGATAAACCACATCACTTGCAAGACCTGCACGGTTCTCAGTGGGATTCAAAATTGCCTCGACCTCAGTATCAATATCCTCAGCAGTTTCAGGGTAATAAAGTAGGATTACAGCACCGCGACCCTCTTTAGCAACACGCTCGAGAGCGCGATAGAAAGACCAAGCTTTGTACTCTCCGAGAGATTCCACCGCCAGTATATCTCTGGCCAGCCGATTTACATGGACACGGATTAATGGTGGTTCATCACCACCTACATCACCCATAACCAGTGCGAAATGTTTCTCGTTACGAGCATTGTCTAGATAGGTTTTGAGAACAAATTCTCCGAAGTGAGTATTCACTACTTTCTCGCTTATGCAGCGAGTCGTTTTCTCCGTTACTAGTCTGTAGTGAATCAGATCAGCAATGGTGCCAATTTTTAAGTCATGCTTTTGAGCAAACTTTTCGAGATCATCTCGACGCGCCATGGTGCCATCTTCATTCATAATTTCAACGATCACGGCAGCAGGTTCGAACCCTGCCATTTTAGCTAAATCGCAGCCAGCTTCAGTATGCCCAGCTCGACTGAGAACACCCCCCGCTTGAGCTTTCAAAGGAAAAATATGCCCGGGCTGAACGATATCATCTGGGCGCGCATTACTGGCGACAGCCGCCTGTACTGTTCTGGCTCTATCTGCTGCAGAAATACCGGTGGTCACACCCTCCGCGGCCTCAATAGATAGAGTAAAAGGTGTACTGTGGCTTGAATTGTTTTTTTCACCACTCACCATCATCGCTAAATCTAATTGCTCACAACGCTGCTCATGGAGCGTCAGACAGATCAACCCACGCGCAAAAGTGGCCATAAAATTGATATCTTCGGGCCGAACCATTGGTGCAGCCATGACCAAGTCTCCCTCATTCTCTCGGTCTTCATCATCCATCAATATAACCATCTTTCCCTGACGAATGTCTTCTATCAACTCTTCTATCGTGTTTAATACCATGAGCGGTCTTCCCGTGATGTTGTTTTATTTATTGATCAGCAGCTTTGTCACCAAGCAGCAATCGCTCTAGGTACCTGGCAACAAGATCAACCTCTAGGTTCACTTTAGTACCCAAAGCGTAATCACCAATCACTGTATTAAGCATGGTGTGTGGAACAATATTCAAATCGAAATCAGTCCCTTGGACAACATTAATCGTCAAACTGGTGCCATCTACTGTAATAGATCCTTTGTGCGCGATATATTTCGCTATAGATTTAGGCGCACGCATTTGAAATCTCCACGATCGGGCATCTTCGTGAACAGCAATTACCTCGCCAATTGCGTCAACATGACCGGAGACAATGTGACCACCAAATCGATCGGTGGCCTGCATAGCTTTTTCTAGGTTAATGCGCTGACCGACTTGCCAGCCACCGATGGTAGTCAAACTCAAGGTCTCCACCGACACATCGGCGACAAAGCCAGTGCCTGTCAACTCAACGGCGGTAAGGCAGGCACCATTACAGGCAATGCTATCGCCGAGCCTAACATCGGAGAGATCGAGGTTGACAGAATTAATGGTCAATCGAACATCGCCGCCGCGAGGTTCTAACTCAGCCACTTCACCAATTGCACTAATTATTCCTGTAAACATAATTTATTTTCCAGCGAAAACATCCTTGCGATTCCATCATCTCTTGTAACCTACAACAAAAACTTAAGGAACCCCCCTGCACATACTAATAATCTTTGTCTGGCGAAAAAATCATACGAATATCCTCACCAATTCGTCTGACATCTTTCACTGCCAACGCTAAATGCGCATCAATGGTGTTGATCTGAAGATCAAACATGGGCCGCGCTTGACTGCCAAATAACTTAGGCGCCCAATAACAAACCAGCTCATCGACCAATCCTTCACCAATAAATGCTCCCGCCAAACCGGCACCGGCCTCGATCATTATCTGATTACACTCTCTATCTGACAACTTCTGTATCAGCGCATGCAAATCAACATGGCCATCGGCGACTGGCAAGAAAACAACCTCAGCACCCGCCTCAACTAGGGCGGTCGATCGCTCCCGCTGCTCTTGACCCTCGATGGCCGCAACCAGCACGGGTGCGGACTGTTGAAAAATCCGCGCACTTGGTTGAATTCTCAGCTGGCTGTCAACAACGACTCGCAATGGCTGTCGCACTGGGCCTATTATTCCCAGCTCAGACTCACTGAGTCTGACAGTCAACGAGGGATCGTCCATCAACTGAGTGCCACTCCCAGTGACAATGGCACAGGACGCAGCGCGAAGTTTTTGCACATCTTTTCTGGCGGCAGGTGTAGTCACCCACTGGCTCTGGCCACTGGCCATAGCAGTCCGACCGTCAATACTTGCCGCCATCTTAATGAGTATCCAAGGTATCCCCTGCTCGTGGCGTTTAATAAACCCTCTGTTTATCTGTCGCGCCTGATCTTCAAACAATCCCACATCCACCACAAGACCTGCATCTTTTAACGCCTTAATTCCAGAGCCCGAAACCGCCGGGTTGGGATCTTCACAGGCAATGACAACTCGCGTCACACCTGCGTCGATCAAAGCTTGAGTGCAGGGACCGGTCTTACCCTGATGATTACATGGCTCTAGCGTGACGTAAACATGGCCATTTTCAGCATTCCCAGCCATCGCTAGAGCTTCAACTTCGGCGTGATTACCACCGGGGGGACAGGTAAAGCCCTCGCCTATAACATTACCATCGCGACTTATGACGCAACCCACGGCGGGGTTTGGCGACACGGTGTATCGAGCTTTCCGAGCCGCTTTCAAGGCTCTTGCCATCATCTCCCGATCGTGGGTGGAAAAACTCGTCATTTTTTGATCACCCTTGGTTTAGCGTCACTCAAGCGATTGAGTTCGTCCTGAAATTCACTCAAATCTTGAAAACTTCGATAAACGGATGCAAATCGTATATAGGCAACTTCATCTAATTCATGAAGCTGACGCATCACTTCTTCTCCGATAATTCTTGAGGAAATTTCTCGCTCACCAGTGACCTGCAAAAAGTGCTTAATCTGCGACAGAGAAATCTCGATTTTTTCAATTGACACAGGTCTTTTCTCAAGTGCGCGCTGCAGCCCAGCACGCAGTTTATCTTCGTCAAACGGCTCTCTACTACCGTCACTTTTAATCACCCTCGGCATGACTAATTCAGCTAACTCAAACGTGGTGAAACGCTCACTACAAACGCCGCATTCACGACGTCGACGCACTTGCCCACCCTCGGCGACTAGCCGAGAATCAATCACTCTAGTGTCATCAGCATTACAAAATGGACAGTGCATAATTAAGCTCAAAAAAAGGTGCGTTAGTTTAGCACAAGTCAGATAGGTGAGTTCAGAATTGTTACCTATGGCGCGTCCATGGGATGCACGCCTACATCCTCGCCAGAATGCTCGTAACGCATTCCGCCAGAGGTAAAAAATGTTCTGTGCCGCGGGCCATCGACAACTGGGTTGTTCTCTTTGTAACCTGCATCACCGGGGTAGAGGCAAATCACTTGGCCATCGAGTTCACATAACGTTGGTGTAACGTCGTAAGGACTGCGTAGGGCTAGAGAGCGACAGGCTTCAGACGCGCTAGAATAGTGACTGATCAGACTGATAGACAGGTACGTTGGCGGCATTAAAACCAGTTCACCCGAATGGTGCAACTCCATTGCTCTGTGCAACCCAATCCACTGAAAGTCATGAATTTCAGAGCCATCAATAACAACTGCTTTTTCCGTGTCAGTCACCTGCGACGCAAAGAACCAGGTGGAAAACCGTCTTTTTTCACCAATTGGAGTGGTCCAGTTACAAAAGTGAACCAAGTCGTCAACAGCGACAGTGAGCCCACATTCTTCATTGATTTCTCGCGTTGTTGCGATTCGTGCTGCCTCCTGCTCCGTAGAGTAGTCATCCATCTCGACCTGATCTATCGCTCCGCCGGGAAAAACCCAAGAACCCCCAGCAAATGCCAACTTTGCATTGCGTCGCAACAACAGCACCTCTATACCAGCGGCCGAATCGCGTAACAAAACAGCAGTTGCGGCTGGCCTCACAGGTACAGATTCATCCATCCTCAACTCCACTCAAATGACTAAACATTTACCGCAAAGCACACAGTGAAAAAGTGCTATCCATATACAGGAAACCGCGCACAGGTCGCCAGCACTTTTTCTTTTACCGCAGGTATAACATCATCAGATGTACCATTTTCCAAGCTATCGAGTATGTCGCACATCCAATGAGTTAGATCGACTGTTTCTTTTATTCCAAATCCGCGAGTAGTGATGGCCGGCGTACCCACGCGTAGCCCCGAGGTTACAAAGGGTGAACGCGGATCATTTGGCACCGCATTTTTGTTAACCGTTATAAAGGCGTCTCCCATGGCTTGGTCCGCATCGGCGCCAGTGTATTGCTTGCCGATCAAACTGACTAGCATTAGGTGATTTTCAGTTCCATTGGAAACAATGTCGATACCTCGCTCCATAAATGTTGCCGCCATTGCTTTAGCATTGGCGACCACTTGCTTTTGATAACTGACAAATTCTTCACTCGCGGCTTCTTTGAAGGCCACCGCTTTGGCCGCAATGACGTGACATAAGGGACCGCCCTGACTACCGGGAAACACTGCAGAATTACACTTTTTGGCAATGTCTTCATCATTAGTCAAAATAATACCCCCTCGAGGTCCTCTTAGGGTCTTATGCGTGGTTGATGTCACCACATGAGCGTGGGCAATCGGACTGGGGTAAACTCCCGCCGCAACCAACCCTGATACATGGGCCATATCAACGAGTAAGTAAGCATTTACTTTATCTGCAATTTCTCTAAATCTAGCCCAATCCATAACACCGGAGTAAGCAGAGAATCCAGCAATAATCATAGCCGGTTTGTGCTCTAGCGCCAGTGCCTCTACCTGATCGTAGTCAATCAGGCCTGTCTCTGCATCGAGCCCATATTGTACTGGGTTGTACAGCTTGCCGGAAAAGTTCGGCTTGGCACCGTGGGTTAAATGACCGCCATCTGCCAAGCTCATACCGAGAACAGTATCACCACCCTTCAAGAGAGCTAAAAATACCGCGCTATTGGCTTGAGAGCCAGAGTGAGGCTGTACGTTGGCGTACTTGGCTTCGTACAAACTTTTCAATCGCTCGACGGCTAATTCTTCGGCCACATCAACATACTCACAACCACCGTAATAACGCTTGCCAGCATAGCCCTCGGCGTACTTGTTCGTCATTTTTCCACCCTGAGCTTCCATTACCGCATAGCTGGTATAGTTCTCCGATGCAATAAGTTCTATGTGTTGTTCTTGGCGCTGATCTTCCGATTGCATAGCTTGCCATAGCTCGAGATCAGTGGTCTCGATGGTGTGATTTTTATCAAACATTGTGCGTCTTGTTCCTGAAATAGGGGTGATTAAAAAAGTACTGCAATTCTACATGATTTACTCGGGGTCTGACAGCCAAATAGACAGAGTGGATACTGTTATTCTTAAGTGTTGGATTTATTTTTTAAATATCGCCATGGACTCAATATGTGAAGTATGGGGAAACATATCCATCACCCCTGTGGCACTTAAGGTGTATCCGGCTTGATGCAGAAGCCTGACATCTCTGATCATCGTCGCCGAGTGGCATGAAATATAGATAATCTGTCTGGCACCCGATTCAGCAACCCACGGCATCACCTCACTGGCTCCGTTGCGGGGCGGATCGAGAACGATTAAATCAATGACGCCTTCATTACTCATAACAGTTCGCAATTCATCACTTTTAGTAAGATCCGACACAACGAAATTAACATTGGTAATCTTGTTTTTCTCTGCGTTAATTTTTGCAACTTCAACCAAGTCAGCAAAACCTTCAACACCCACTACCCGGCCAAACTGTTTAGCTAGCGGCAGAGTCAAGTTTCCCGAACCACAAAATAGATCGATGGCTAATCCATTCGATGCGGGAATTAACAGATGTAGAAGTTGCTCCACCATCCTTCTGTTGATATCGCTATTGATTTGGATGAACTGTCCGGGATTGAACCCAATAACAATGTCATCATCGATGGTATAAGACAATCGTCCACTGCCGCCGTCTAGACGCCGGTAATCTTCTTCAGTAGAGTTTTTCCACCACAGCTGAACGTCACCATCCAACGATAAGAGTCTGCTTAGCAGAATATCAGACTCTGAACAGGACAGACTCCGGCTGGCCGATATGGCGACAGCAGTCTGATTATCACCGGCAACCAACTCCACCTCAAATAATCTAATGTTATCGATCTCAACCAAGATTGCCGGCAGCTCTGCTAGAAAAATATCCAGTGATGGTACCAAAACCAAACAGCTCTCCGCTGGCTCTACGCGATTACTCTTTTGATTTTTAAAACCCAGTAAAATTTTGTTATCTCTGGAGCGCTGAACTGCCAGCCGAGCCCTTCTTCTATAACCCCACTGTGCGCCTTTGAGAGGTTTAATAACCCTATCGGGGTTTATACTTGAGCGGCCTAAAGCGTCGACAAGGTGCCCTTGTTTAAACTCAATCTGCCGATCATGATCAAGGTGTTGTAAATTACAGCCGCCACAACGAGAGAAGTACTGACATGCAGGCTCACGTCTAAAAGGTGACGCTGAAAGAACTTCGACCATACGACCCTCAGCGAAATTACGCTTCTGTTTTATTGTGCTGAAAGCGACATTTTCACCAGGCAGAGCCCCGTCGACAAAATACGCTTTGCCATTGATACGTCCAACTCCACGGCCATCGTGGAGTAAGTCGTTAATTTCGCACTTTTGAATGGATCTGCCTGACATACACTTAACCTGAGAATAAACCGCCAGGATTACTATGACTTTGTTAGCGAGCAGTCTAACGCATAAAACTATTTTGGGAAGTGGCTGAACAGATTACCAATCAATAGTCTTGCCTTCCCAATCGAGAAATGACAACTGTCCATCCACAGTGGCTCTATCCATGATTCCAGTTAACTGCGCAGCAACAAATTCCGTCGTGAAGAGCTTATCCTCTGCAACACGCTTCTGGAACGGCTTAGACAAGTTTGTGTCAGTAGTGCCCGGATGAAATGCAATTAATTTAACATTTTTCGCTCGCCGACAATATTCGATAGCCGCAGTTTTCATCACCATATTTAGCGCCGACTTGGAAGCGCGGTAAGCGTACCAACCCCCCAGTTTGTTATCACTGATACTACCCACTCTGGCACTCAGAGCAACAACAACACAATCCTTTGTCCCTTTCACTAAATCGAATAACAGTTTTAGCCAAAGCGACGGAACAACCACATTACTGTGCAGTATGGACTGCATGTTGCCTTCATCGATATCTTCCAGACGCTTTTCAGGTTGAAGATGTCCTTGATGAAGTACACCATGGCAAATGCACACTCGGCTGAACTTACCTTTATATCGAGCTAGCTGCATTACAGTGTCGGTCATCGATGCCTCATCATAGCGACAAGTAATCCAGAGTATCTTACTTTTTGAAGCGCCCCATTGCATATCCTGAGGCTGTTTTTCCCGACTGACTGCAATAATCTTATCTAGTCGGGAGTCCTCGAGCAATTGTCTCACTATCGCTGACCCAATGCCGCCAGAAGCACCCAACACCAACGCACAATTTAGGTTGTCTTCCTTCATTTAACCTGTCCTTTACTGTGGCAAGTGTCACAGCGAGCTTGTCCTGTTAGCAAAGTGGATAATCTGTGTCTATGCTTGGCAAATATTTTGTAGCCCCAGTTGGCAACCTGCTTGATCAGGGGCCAGCGCAGCGGGGCGACCCAGTGTCTCTTACCCACCATACTCCAGGCAACATAAGTTACATCAAGAGCATAAATCAACTCACCACCGGCTAATTCACCATGCAGAATTTGATCGGCTTTGAGCCGGTCAATGTAGGGAAAACGTCGATTAAAATCAGGCGCATTGATGTCTTCGTAGGCAATACGTTGCTCTGTGTCCAGATTCTGTAGATGGCGCATCTCCTTGGCACAAAGTGGACAACCACCATCGTAAAAAATGGTTAATTCTTTCATCAGAGGGATTCCATACTGATAATAAATAAAACGAACAGGTGAAGCGAGACGACGACCATGGTTAAATTTTTACGAAGCTGCCAGTAACCACCATCGCTATTAACAACGATTCGCTCAACAAATAAAATAGCCGTGAACCCGATCGCCAACAAACCAACAGCAAATAGAGTCATAAAATGAGAAACATGGGTCAGCAAAAGTGAAAACCAGGCAGACAAACAGACAATATTGCTAAACAACAATATCTTTCCAGCCGTCCTCGTCACCTCTTGACCATTCACGCTGCCCCACAACGCACCGCAGACAAAACTCAGTATGACCGCACTGTAGGAAACAAATACATACGGCACATAGAAACCGAACAGTGAGGCAGCTTGAGCACCTCCACCAAGGATCGTCGATTCTGCCAACACGACCGCGCAGAAAAGGAAGGGTAAAGCACCAAGGTATCCTAGGGCTGATGCCACTCTAGAGGTGTTAGATTCGGGTAGGTTTGTCAGCGCCATAGTCAATCTTTGCAAAAAAAAAATTTTTAGTGTTACGGTAACGGCACTAAAGGCGGATCGATCAATCCCTCACTGCGGTAATATAAGTAAGACTAATGCTGAGAATCCATCCCTGTGTTTAGCTCGTACTACAGCAGCTTGCAAGAACAGATGACCAGAGGGCGCTAATGACTGATATCGGAGTGATTCTTTTTACTAACGACCTTCGCATAGAGGATAATGCCACCCTGCTCAGTGCTTGTGCACAGGTGGATAAGCTAATCTGCTTGTATTGCATCGAGTCGTTTCAAACCTCACTGTCTGCGCAGACACCCGAGGTTCCATCAACCCTTCGGCAAAGATTTCTCTATGAGTCCCTTGCGTGCCTAGAAAACAGCCTAGCGACCTACAACCAATACCTAGTGGTACGAAAGCAGTCAGTGATCGATGCTTTAGCGGAAATAATCACGCTGCATAATGTCACTCACGTTTTCAGCAGCCGGCATGCCGGTTGGTACGAAAACCATCAATGGTCACTGTTAAAATCGCGCTATCCGATGATCCAGTTTGAACAACAGGAAACTCATACGTTGTTCAAACAGGCTCAGTTAACCTTCGATTTGCACAATTTACCCGATAGTTTTTCTAAATTCCGTCGTAAGATGGAAAAGAAGTTGTGCGTCAATCTGCCAATAGGTAAACCAAAGAGCATGCCTGCGGCGCTGCTAACAGTAGGATCAGAAAACATTAACCTCAACAAAAAGTGCAATAATACCGTTTTGTTTAGGGGCGGCGAAGCTGCTGGAAAGCGGCATTGTGATCATTATTTTGCAACGGAGTTGCCGAGCACATATAAACAGACCAGGAACGGATTGGATGGCATGGACTATTCAACCAAGTTTTCTCCCTGGTTGAGCAACGGAAGTCTATCGGCTAATACAATAGTAGCGGCTCTCAAACAATATGAGTTGACAAAAGGCGCTAACGAATCCACTTACTGGATTTTTTTTGAGCTGCTCTGGCGAGAATATTTCCAGTGGTATGCCCATCATCACAAAACCCGGCTTTACCGTTTTGGCGGCATAACTAACCGGCAGCCCATCACCAGTTTTTATCCGCAACGGTTCCAAAAGTGGTGTCGAGGCACCACCCCATTCCCGCTAGTAAACGCTTTCATGAATCAACTACGAGGTACTGGGTACATGTCAAATCGAGGTAGACAATTAGTGGCCAGCTGTTTCGTTCACGAACTCAACCTCGATTGGCGTTACGGCGCTCGCTTTTTTGAACAGCATCTTGTCGACTACGACATCGCATCAAATTGGGGCAACTGGCAATATCTGGCTGGCGTTGGCGCTGATCCAAGAGGCCATAGAAAATTTGACTTATCAAAGCAAGCAGAAATTTACGATCCTCATGGAAAATTCACTCAACAATGGGATGGATTCGGCAAAAGCGATAGTCTCGACTCAACAGATGCTGCAGATTGGCCTTTTTGAGTCCAACCAGACGTTCTTAAATGCAAACTGATGCTTTACCTTGTGAAAAGTCACTACACCTTGAATGATAGCGACACGCAACATTAAACCAATAAAAACGATTTTTATGTGAAAAAATGGTTATACAAAAACTGTCGACCAGCGATTTGTTGCACTTTTGGGAAAAAAAAGATAAATTCAGTGAATCAGTTACGCATAAAGCCTCGTATAAAAAATGTAACTGTACTACGTGGTGCGGCTAGCTCGCGTTCCGTCAAGCTCGCTTGCACTTAATAAAAAAGTGATTAAGAAGGGTTTTACAATGACAGATAATCTATCCTCCGGCGATTACGTCGGCATGTCCTTTTGGTTAATTTCCATGGCGCTAGTAGCTGCCACTGCTTTCTTCTTTGTTGAACGTGACCGTGTCGCGGGCAAGTGGAAGACATCACTGACAGTCTCTGGTCTGGTAACGTTGATTGCCGCCGTTCACTATTTCTACATGCGCGATGTGTGGGTCGCCACAGGAACTTCGCCCACTGAATTCCGCTACATCGACTGGCTGTTGACTGTACCTCTGCTGATGGTTGAGTTCTATTTGATCATGTCGGCGGTGGGTAAAGTGCCCGGGCGCGTGTTTTGGAACCTATTGATTGGTACCACCGTAATGCTTATCTTCGGCTACATGGGAGAGACAGGCATGATGGGTGTCGGGCTAGCCTTCGTACTGTCGATGGCAGCTTGGTTCTACGTGATCTGGTACATCATGAAAGGTGAAGCTAGTCAGGTTAACGCCAGCCTAGCCAATGCAAATGTTCAGAAAGCCTACAAGACAATGACCTTCTTGGTTACCGTCGGTTGGGCAATCTATCCCCTGGGATATTTCATGGGATATCTAGGTGGTGGTGCCGATGCGGGTACTATGAACCTTATCTACAACTTAGCTGACTTCTGGAACAAGATTGGCTTCGGTGTAGTGATCTGGGCAGCTGCAGTAGCTGATTCGGAGTAAACTATTCGAATTACGAAGAAGAGCCGGGATACCCGGCTCTTCTTCCCTTTAAGCAAAAAATTCCAGGACCGGAGCGTATATATTTACTGAGCTCTAACCGACAAAAATAAAAATGAAGGGTGTACTTTATGTCCCCAACTGATTCATTAAAAAAGGGATTAATCGGACTGTCAGCGCTTGATAGTCTGTTGCTAAACGAAACGCCTCATCCAACTAACGGCTTGCGTGAGGCAGCCCGCTATCATTTTAAAAATCCGGGAAAATACTTTAGAGCGCGTCTGGCACTTCGATCCGGTCAAGCACTCAATCTCGCACTACAAGATTCTTTGCATTGGGCAGCTGCCTGTGAGCTGCTGCACAACGCATCTTTAATACACGATGATATTAGCGACGCCAGCACTAAAAGGCGTGGGCAAGCCAGCATCAACGAATGCTTTGGGCAAGATACAGCGCTGTGTCTGGGTGATTGGATGGTTGCTAAGGCATTCGAATTAGCTGCTCGGAATACATCTCACGGTGGACAACTGGCAGCGCTTTTGGCCCGCGCTATGCAAGACACCTGCAGCGGACAGACTTCCGACATTAACCAGCGCAAGATCGCAGAGCTCCAAGAGTGGCAACAAATTGCTAAAAACAAAACGGCACCACTGCTCATCGCTCCGGTGTTGGGCATGGCAATCTGCGCTAATGAAAAGTTTGCTGCTGATAACCTAAAGCAACTGGTGGAATACTGTGGCTTGGCTTATCAAGGCCACAACGATATCGACGATATAGTGCCATCGAGCCACTTCTCCAGCGATCTCAATGGACGTAAACCTAATCTGGTGATCAGCCTGTACTCTAATCTGGAGACCACCAAGGTCTCGGCATTTCAGAAATGGTATGGTTCTGACGATATCTCGAGTACGAAAGACTGGCAAAAACGTATCGCATCCAGTGATGCCATCACTCAGGCTAACGAACTGGTGGACTATTGGTTATCTCAGGCTGAGCGACTGGTTCCGCTTATGCCTGTTCAGTTACAATCAGTGGTAGGTGATCTGGTCACCTCAGTAAAACGACCAATCACTGACGAATTCTCGGGTCAATTAGCCTAATTTAGCCAATAAGAGCAGTTATGGAAAATCTGCAGTCGCGACAAGTACTTGCGCGGCATGGAAAGTCTTTTTACTGGGCAAGCTTTTTCCTTGGCCCAAAACTGGCAAACCGTGCGGCCAGACTCTATGAATTTTGTCGATTTGTAGACGACTTGGCTGATGGCGATTTACCTCACAGGCAACTCTCTCTCGAAGAAATTTTTGCTCGACTAAAATCAGATAGGCAGGCCAAGGGTTCTCACTCACTTGCAGAGCTTGATGATTTTTTACAACTTGCAAAAGAGAGCCAAATTCCCCTCGCTGCGGCGCAAGAACTTTTGCACGGAATGCTGCAAGATCAGACGTCGGCTGCATTCACGAGCGAGCGAGAATTACTCCGCTATTGTCATGCCGTAGCTGGTACCGTTGGTCTTATGATGTGTCGTGTTCTCGACTGTAAAAATCACAGAGCCGACAGTTTCGCCATTGATTTGGGTATCGCCATGCAACTCACCAACATTTCCCGCGATGTGCTAGAGGACGCTCAGATGGGACGTCGCTACCTGCCATCGGATTGGCTGCCAGACAACCTATCTGTTGATGATATAGCCACAGCAAAAGCCTCTGCCCATAAGCCTGTAGCCATGGCCATTGAACGTTTGCTGGCGCTATCAGAAAACTATTATCAAAGCGCCCTATTGGGTATACGTTTACTTCCCTTCCGAAGTCGACTTGCCATTGCTATTGCGCTGCGTGTGTATCGTCAGATTGGGTGGGTTTTACAGCGCCATCACCTCGCTTGGTGGCACGGACGGGTTATGGTCAGTAAACCAGAAAAAGTGTTGTTGTCTATTCGCAGCCTCAGCGAACTTGTTCCCATTAGAGTTCCTTTACACCAAGATGATCTTCACAAAAATTTAGAGGGCCTCGCCGGTGTCGAATAGCAGTGATCATATCCTAGACATTGACATTGCCATTATCGGTGGTGGTAGCGCGGGTATGACCTTGGCAAAGAAACTCTCTGCCCAGGAACAACCGCCAGTGACTGTGGTCTTTGAACCGAAAACACCGCATCAGAGGGACTGTTGTTGGAGCCTTTGGGCAACAGACAAACAACAGCAGCAACTTGCACAAGCGACCAAAGGCAGCTGGCAACAGTGGCGACTAATTTGTGATGATACAGAAGTTGTTTTAAGCGGCCAAGACTACACATACACCTGTTTAAGTTCAGCTTCCTACCTAGAAAACTGCGAGGATAGTTTAGCTGACCCAGTGAAACTAGAGCGCGTTAACGTCAACCAGATATCTGATGAGGGTGTAATTGATGTTGGCGACTTGCACTACAGAGCCGGCCACGTTTTTGACAGTCGACCCCACAGCTCTGATGTCGGCCTGAAACAACATTTTCTCGGATGGGAGGTGATCACTCAACAGCCCATCACTGAGCCTGACATAGCCACACTGATGGATTTTCGCGTCGATCAATCAAAAGGGCTTCACTTTATCTATGTGCTGCCATTTTCAGCGACCCACTTACTGATCGAATCCACCATGATATCTTTCGATATTAAAGAGAAAAGTTGGTATCGCCAAGCAATTGAGCAATGGCTTGAACACCAACATATCGAAGTCAAAGAATGTATTCGAGAAGAGGTGGGTGTTATCCCTATGCAAGCTCCACCGGTTACAGACGATGAGAGAGCGCAGACTACAACTGCAATTGGCGCCGCCAGTGGTGCAGTTCGGCTGTCATCTGGCTATGCCTTTAGTACTATCCAAGCGCAAATGACCAGACTTGCCGAGAACATCTCTTTGGGCAACCCGCTGCACAAACCTCAGCAATCCAAATTCCTCAATTTTATGGATAAAATATTCAATGCTGTTTTGATTTCTCGATCGGATCTGGCGGTGACCATTTTCATGCGCACGGCAAAAGCATTAAATGGTGATGAATTCTCGCGATTCATGCTAGGCTCTGCGGGTGTACTGGCCTGGATAAAGGTAATTCTGGCGATGCCAAAGTGGCCCTTTATCCAACAATTCTTCTCGGTATTGCGCAATGACAGATCTTGACTACCTAGCCATGGCTGCAGTCATCTTGCTCGGCGTACCCCACGGTGGGCTCGACGGTGCTGTAGCGCGACAAATTGGCTGGCCGGTTACGACGAATGCATGGCTGTCATTCCATCTAAGCTATATTGCACTTGCCGCAGCAGTTGCCAGTTTTTGGTGGTGGTTCCCAAGCGTCAGTTTGGGTCTATTTCTGCTCATATCGGGACTACATTTTGGTCTAAACGACAGTCGGCATCTACTGCCCTCAACAAATGATTGGGCTATTCCCGTTATAGCCCATGGCGGTTTAGCCGCCATCGCGATTCCAGGATTTCAATCTGAGTTAGTCCACCCAATGTTCACTTTGCTAGCTGGAGAAGCCGGAGCGGAAACACTCAGTCAGTTGATAGATTTCACTCTATTTCCGTATCTACTGGTAGTCATCATCTTTGCCGCCAAAAGTATTAAAGAAGAACAGTGGCGACTCTCTGTGGTAACTCTGTTTATATTTCTTGCATTGGCCTATGTCTTGCCGCCACTAATCAGCTTTGCACTGTACTTTTGCCTATGGCACAGTCGAATTCACATGTTTCGTACCTGGCAGTCAATTGCCTCGCATGATCGTCTCAGAAGTCTTTTAGAGGCACTTATTTACAGCGTTGCGGCATGGTCAGCGGCTGCGCTCATTTACTGGTTCTTCTCCATGGAGCTAGACAGCGCCCTGTTGCAGCTTACATTTATTGGCTTGGCAGCCTTAACCGTGCCACATATGCTTCTGGTGGATCTAGCGGAATCAAAGACCACGCGGAGCGCACAATGACTGATATACGTCAGCGAAAAGATGATCATATTGCCCTCGCAATGCAAGAGGACCACCAGAGAACTGCACTATCAACCTTTGATCAAGTATCCTTTGAACATATCGCGCTGCCTGAACTGGCCTTAGATGACATTGACATCACGACCAGTTTCTTGGGAAACACTGTGTCTTGCCCGTTAATTATCGGTGCAATGACTGGTGGATGCGATAATGGGGAGCGCATTAATCGGCACCTCGCAGAGGCTGCAGAACACGCTAGAATACCCATGGCTCTCGGGTCTCAACGCGCTTCATTAGAACTTGGTTTACCGCAAAAGATTCGACAGTGGGCGCCCACGGCAGTAATACTGGGAAATCTCGGTGCAACTCAGCTACAGCAGCATGGCATTGATTTCGCTATGCAAGCAATAGAGACGACATCCTCAAATGCTTTAGTCATTCACTTAAACCCTCTACAAGAACTCATTCAACCCAAGGGAGATCGCGACTGGCGATTTATCTTGGATACTATCCATCGCTGTTGTGAAGCTGTCAGTGTACCCGTTATTGTTAAAGAAGTTGGCTTCGGCATTGGACCCAGCACAGCTAATAAGCTATACGAAGCAGGTGTTTCCTGGGTCGAGGTCGCTGGGCGAGGCGGTACCAGCTGGGCAAGTATTGAGATGGCAAGAAATTCAGACCCCTACGAACAACAAATCGCTGAGCCATTTTTAAGCTGGGGGATGGATACAATAACCCTACTAAAACAGCTCAACGAGCTGGAGCACAAAATCAGTGTCATCGGTTCGGGAGGAGTTCGGCACGGACTGGATATTGCGCGATGCATTAGACTTGGCGCCAAAATGACAGCCTTAGCGCAACCTTTTCTCGCTCCAGCATTGGATTCTACCGAGCAAGTAGTTGACAAAATCACTATGCTGTCTGAACAGTTGCGTTGGGCAATGTTCCTTACTGGTAGTCCTGATCTGAACTCTCTGCAAACTGCACCACTAATGAAAAACTAACCACCTCCAAAAGGGATGCATTACCGTCATAAATATTCTAGCTAAGCAATCACAGATTGTAATATCTAGAATATATCAAGCCGATTAAAGAAAACTACTAGACCAAGGGCAAACCTTGAGCATAAACTAACGCTTGGAATAATGGTTCTAAACATAGAATTTTGCACCGCAATTCTACATTGCAATTAAATTGAATGCAAATAATTATCATTTGTATTCATAATAAAGTCAACTATTTTAACAACAGCCATACTAGGCGACTCGCTGCGAGAGAGGTAGACAATAGATGAGTAACAACACTGAAGGCAAATGCCCCGTTATGCACGGCGGCCTAACCAGCAATAGTTCCAGCGGCACCAGCAACAAAGACTGGTGGCCCAATCAGCTAAATTTAAGCATTCTTCATCAACACGACAAAAAATCAAATCCTATGGATGATGATTTTGATTATGCTGAAGAATTTAAAAAGCTTGACTATGCAGCGCTTAAAAAAGACCTAAACGATCTTATGACTGACTCTCAAGAGTGGTGGCCTGCAGACTAGGGTCATTATGGTCCGTTTTTCATTCGCATGACCTGGCACGCCGCGGGGACCTATAGAACAGGCGACGGACGTGGCGGCGGCGGCACTGGTGCTCAGCGTTTTGCCCCTCTTAATAGTTGGCCAGATAACGGCAATCTCGATAAAGCGCGTCGCCTACTTTGGCCAATTAAGCAAAAGTATGGCAATCAAATAAGCTGGGCAGATTTGCTAATTCTTGCCGGCAATGTGGCGATTGAGTCAATGGGTGGAAAGACCTTTGGTTTTGGTGGTGGTCGCCCCGATATTTGGGCACCGGAAGAGGACATCTACTGGGGTGCTGAAGAAGAGTGGTTAGACAATAAGCGTTACTCCGGTGAACGTGATCTCGAAAACCCACTGGCGGCCGTGCAGATGGGTCTCATCTACGTCAACCCTGAAGGACCCGATGGCAATCCCGACCCTCTAAAAAGTGCCTTTGACGTGCGAGATACTTTTGGACGCATGGCCATGAATGACGAAGAAACGGTGGCCCTCGTGGCCGGAGGCCATACCTTTGGTAAGGCTCACGGCGCTGGAGACGCCGCCTTGGTGGGCGTGGAACCCGAGGGTGGTCCGCTAGAAGACATGGGCTTTGGTTGGAAGAGCTCCTACGCATCTGGTCATGGCAGCGACACCATCACCAGTGGCTTCGAAGGTGCCTGGACCGCCAACCCCACCCAGTGGGACAATGGTTATTTCGATTTACTGTTCGGCTATGAGTGGGAACTGGTGAAATCACCTGCCGGTGCTCACCAATGGCATCCGATTAACCCTGCAGAAAAGGACATGGCGCCCGATGCAGAGGATCCCTCTAAGAAAGTTACTACGTTTATGACCACCGCTGACATGGCTATGCGTGAGGATCCAGAGTACCGCAAGATTTCCAAGCGTTTCCATGAGAACCCTGATCAGTTCGCCGATGCCTTCGCCCGCGCCTGGTTCAAGTTACTACACAGAGACATGGGTCCCATTGATCGCTATCTCGGACCCGAAGTGCCTGCCGAAGAGCTGATATGGCAAGATCGCGTGCCCAAAGGCAATGCAGACTACGACGTCGCAGCGGTGAAGGCCAAAATTGCTGCCAGCGGATTGAGCATCCAAGAAATGGTAGAAACCGCCTGGGCCAGTGCCTCTACGTATCGCGGGTCAGACATGCGCGGCGGCGCCAATGGCGCACGTATTCGTCTTGCGCCACAAAAAGATTGGCAAGCAAATAAACCCGATCAATTAGCCAAAGTCCTGTCAGTGCTGGAATCCATTGCTGCCGAAACAGGTGCCTCTGTGGCCGACGTGATTGTACTTGCCGGTAATGTTGCTATCGAACAAGCATCAGGTGCTGAAGTGCCTTTCACACCGGGTCGCGGTGATGCATCTCAGGAGCAAACCGATGTCGAATCATTTGATGTTCTAGAACCTGTAGCCGATGGCTTCCGCAACTACTTGCAGAAGATGTTCAGCGTTAGCGCCGAAGAAATGCTGTTAGACAAAGCTCAGTTGCTCGGTTTAACTGCCACAGAGATGACTGTTTTGGTGGGTGGTCTGCGATCTCTGGGTATCAGCTCAGACAATCGCGGCGTTTTCACTGATAACACTGACGTATTGAACAATGACTTCTTTGTCAATCTGTTGGATATGGGTGTTGCGTGGGAAGCCACTGGCGGCAATAGCTATCAGGGTACAGATCGCGCAAGTGGTGAGAAAGTTAGAACTGCATCACGGGTGGATCTGGCGTTTGGTTCTAACTCCCAGTTGCGAGCTATCTGTGAAGTTTATGCTTCAGCTGATGCCAGTGAAAAATTCCAACGCGACTTTATTGCCGCATGGAACAAGGTGATGAACGCGGATCGTTTTGATGTAGCGTAAAAGCACATCACCGGCATAACCAGAAAGGGGGCTGAATTCTATCAGACCCCTTTTTTAGTTCTTTTAGAGAAGGATTGTCGTCAACAGCGCCGCAGATAAAGCACTGTAGATGTGCAGTCAGTTACAAATCCAATCAGCCCTGAAGGATTGTCGGAGCCTACTTTCGCTCTATTAACTGCTTTAATTCTGCTATTTGATTCTGCAGGTCACGTAATGTGGGATCGCCTGAGGCCTCAGCCTTTGCATGTCGCTCACGCTGATGCTCTTCCTCAATGACATTGACTACGATGCCTATTATCATGTTAAGAAAAGCGAAGGCGGTAAAGAAGATAAAGCTGACATAAAAAGCCCAACTCATCTTATATACAGCCATTGTTTCGTACATCACATCAGTCCAGTCTTCGAATGTCATCACTCGAAAAAGCGTCAACAGACTGACCGCAATATCACCCCAGAGGTCCGGATTAATAGCTGCAAAAAAAGTGGAGCCCACGGCAGCGTATATGTAGAAAATAATAAACATCATCAACACAACATAGCCCAGCTGAGGCAGCGCTTTGAGGAGGGAATTAAGCAACATGCGCAACTCTGGAATAATCGAGATCATACGCAGAACACGAAAAATTCTCACTAAACGGCCTAAAAGCGCCAGTTCACTGTCTTCTACAGGGATTAAACTTACCACGACAATGAGAGTATCAAATACATTCCAGCCGGAACGAAAGAACTGCTTTTTGTTCGGCTCCCCAATAAAACGAACAATGATTTCAACCAGAAAAATAGCCGTGATAACCCAATCTAACACGGCCACTACTGACACCAATAGGGGTGGCAAATCGTAGGTGCGAATACCAATGGTAACGGCTGAAAAAACAATCACCCCAATAACGAATAATTCGAACAATTTATTGCTGCGTAAACGAAAGAAAGCAACTTGGAGTGTGCTTGAGGAACTGGTCTTAGGCGATGTCATAATGAAGTCACGAAATAATCTTAGAACGCGGCAATGATGCAGATCCAACAAAAAAAATACAAGCTATGAAACTCAATAAAGCGTCAATGATGGCAGCAGTTGGTTCAAGAGAATTTTGGGAATGAGATGACAAGAAATTATCAAGCACATCCCGGGCAGAACTTAACAAGTGGTACCTGAGGCGGTCCACTGGTATGAAGAGGTGCGGGTATGACTGCCTCGAAGACCACTTTTTGCGGGTGGGAGCTTGCCTTAGACAGCACAGATTCAGCCACTGGCTGTTGGTTACCAACACCAAGGCTAACCGGTGCATCTGCGACTTTGCCAAGCACTGCAGCATTACCGACCAGGCCGGGCGTCACAGAAGTCTGAGGTTTTACCAAGGAGGCATTTGAATTAATCCGAGTGTTTTCAGCAGTGGTGAATTGATTCATTGACGCTTGCATTCTGTCTATTATTTCATTCATCTTAGACGTCACAAGATTCGCTTGAGAGAGGGTATATGCGCTTCTCGACAACTGCAGCATCAACGATTTTTCCACATCTGCTTTAACCAGACCATTACTGAATGCTGGACTTTCGGAACTCAACGACGAGAGCGACCCCAAGTTTTGATTAGAATTTGAGGGTGCTATGGTACTAGCAGTCACAACGGATGATGGCTCCACCCTTATCGACCGCCGAGTCTCTTGTAGACTCGTTCCACTGACCAAAAGTCTTGTTAAATCTGAATTGAAGTTAATCATATTATTATCTTAAGGGCATTTTCAAAAGTAAGCCGAGCGTTAATAGACGCCCCCTCGAGGGAATATCGACAGTATCCATAAATACTTTAATCGTCCCATGAATCTTATCACTCACCAGCAAAGACTCAATGCATTTAGTCTTATGTTAAATTCAAAACCACCAAAGTTCTAGTTTGCTATGACTTGGTTTAAGCTTGTCGCCAATATTTGTCCTTTAATAGGCGTTTATAGAGTTTTCCCGTAGGATGTCGGGGTAACTCTGGGTCAAAATCAATGGACCTAGGGCACTTTATGTCGGCCAATTGTTCTCGGCAAAAACCAATTAATTCTTGTTCCAAATCGGGTCCCGCACAATCCCATTGAACCGGTTGAACCACCGCTTTTACCTCTTCCCCAAACTCACTATTTGGCACTCCAAAGACAGCCACGTCGGCCACTGCAGGGTGCATTATTATTCTATTTTCAGCCTCCTGAGG
>CAXRFT010000045.1:0-39595 GCA_964230135.1 Porticoccaceae bacterium
TTCAATTTTTTTGATTTCGCAAAAAAAAATCGACATTTTCCTCAGATAGCGGCTTTTTGATCGAAATTTGTGATGAATATCACAAATAAACCAGAGAATCGCCACAATGTTGTTCAAAGGTTGAGTGATTTGAAACAAAAATTCGTTGACAGACTCTGCCATAGAGGGTGGAAAGTAGTTTTACTGCTATTTCTACTGTTTCTTTGACTCCCACTTTCGCTTTTTTTGCTCTTGTTTTTTTGCTTGTTCTTTTTGCTTGTTCTTTTTCTAGCTTTTGTGGTTATTTCAACTTTGGTTTTCGGTTGTAATCTACAAACTCTAAAAGCGCGATTACTGAGTGAAGCGACAGTCCAAACAAGTGTGCTCTCTATTGTCTAGTTATTAGGTACTAGTTTTCTGCTCTCAACTAAAATTTCTATACTATAGTGAATAGGTGATAACCAACACAGATACGACAAGGATTGTTGTAATGATTACTGAACTGGATACAGAACACTTTGGTCAACAGCTTCTCAATGAGGGTGTTCTGTCGGTTAATGAGTTAACCAACGCCACTAAAAAAGCAAAAAATCACGGCGAATCAGTGATCACTCATCTAGTTGAACAAAAACTGGTGGATGAACAAAAACTGGCGCTGGCCGCCTGCCAAGAATCTGGGCTTGATTTTTTTGATCTGGATCAACACCTGATAACTCAAGAATGCCTCGCGCTAATCGATGGTGATTTATTGAAGCAACATACACTGTTACCTCTGTGTGTGCGTGATAATCAACTGCTCATCGGTATCGCCGATCCCTTCGACGATTCGGGTTTGCAACAAATAAAATTTCGCACAGCTATGGCCGTTCAACCGGTGGTGGTGGAATATTCAAAACTGTTGGCGCTGCGAGAGCAGTGGTTGAGCGACAACCAACATGATTTATCGGACCTGCTAAACGTCGATAAAAATGAATATCAGGCCCCTGCAGCCAGTGAATCGTTCCAAACTCTGGACAGCGATGACAGTGACGAGCAATCTGGGCCCATTGTGCGCTTCATCAATAAAATTATTGCCAACGCCATTCGGTTAAAAGCGTCGGATATTCACTTTGAGCCCTATGAGAAGGAGTTTCGCGTACGCTTTCGGATTGACGGCATTCTTCGAGAGGTATTTCGACCTCCGCTAACATGGCAGTTGCGATTGGCGTCGCGGATTAAAATTATGGCAGATCTGGACATCACTGAGCGTCGGGTGCCACAAGATGGCCGCATCAGGGTGTCCTCCGATGGTGCTGAGATGATCGACCTTAGGGTCAACACATTGCCCATGCAACAGGGCGAAAAAATTGTTATGCGTGTGTTGGATTCGTCTGCGGCGACTATTGGTATTGACCGGCTGGGTTTTGAAGACGATCAACGCCAACTGTATTTAGACATGTTGGGAAAGCCCCAGGGTATGATTCTTGTCACTGGCCCCACGGGCAGCGGCAAAACTGTATCTCTGTATACCGGCCTAAATTTGTTAAATACTGATGATCGCAATATATCCACCGCGGAAGATCCGGTGGAAATCAATATGTTTGGCATCAATCAAACACAAATCAATCCGAAGACCCATTATGACTTTCCCATGGCACTACGTGCCTTTTTACGCCAGGATCCGGATGTCATCATGGTGGGGGAAATTCGTGACCTAGAGACTGCTGAGATCGCTGTTAAAGCTGCACAAACCGGCCATCTGGTGTTATCGACACTGCATACCAACAGTAGTGCGGAAACCATCAACCGGTTGCTGAATATGGGACTCTCCACCTTTAATGTGGCAACGTCGGTATCATTAATTATCGCTCAACGTCTTGCTCGCAAGCTCTGTGTAAAATGTCGAAAACCGGTGGGACCATTACCCGATGATGTAATAAAACAAGAGGGACTGGATATGATAGGCATCGACGTCGACCAATTCACGCTGTACACCGCCGTGGGTTGTAACCACTGTCACGAGGGCTATTCTGGCCGTGTGGGTATTTACGAGACGATGAAAATCACACCGGAAATATCTTCTGTGATTTTAAATGGTGGCACCTCTATGGATATTTTGCGAGCCGCACAGCAGCAGGGTTTTCGCAGTGTGAGGATATCGGCCTTGCGCAAGGTGGCTACGGGTGTGATCAGCATGCAAGAGGCCAATCGCATCACCACCGACTGACTTTAAATTTATGAGATAAGACCAAAGGGAAGAAGAATGACAGCAGGGAAAATACAGCAATTTGCCTA
Source organism: Porticoccaceae bacterium (assembly GCA_964230135.1). Taxonomy (GTDB): domain Bacteria; phylum Pseudomonadota; class Gammaproteobacteria; order Pseudomonadales; family Porticoccaceae; genus HTCC2207. Next base: position 2,254 of record CAXRFT010000045.1, read on the forward strand.
CCGCGGGTTAAATGAACATCTGGTGGAGGTGGTAGGCATGGTGGACGCGGAATCCATTGAAATGGCCAAAGACAGGTTATCAAATCAAGAAATCTATGTGACTAAAATTCAGGCCAAATCAAAACCGTTGTTTAACCTTACTACGCAAAAACAGATGCAAAAAAAGGATGTGACGGTATTTTCTCGGCAAACCGCCACTATGCTGAAGTCAGGATTGCCTCTCATTCAAGCGTTGGATGTAGCCGCACAGAGCAGCAAGCCCCACGTTAAACGTTTTATGTTGAACCTGCGATCCCAGGTGGCATCGGGCATCGATCTGAGCGAAACGTTGAGAGCCTATCCAAAACTGTTCGATAGATTGTATTGTGATCTTGTCGCTGCCGGTGAAGTATCAGGAAATCTAGATGTCATGTTAGATAGAATCGCCAGCTTTCAAGAAAAAAATCAGCGACTAAAAGCCAACATAAAAAAGGCAATGACCTATCCGGTATCCGTTATGCTGATGGCCTCTGTGGTAGTGACGGTTTTACTGGTCAAGGTCATTCCCTCGTTTGAGTCCACATTTAATGGTTTGGGGTCTGAGCTTCCCAGTTTTACACTGTCGGTTATTGCCCTATCTGAGTTTGTGCAAAAGTCATGGGCCAACGTTGTTTTGTCTGTGTTAGGATCACTCATAGTGGGTTATTTGGGGATCAAAAAATCGCCACGAATCGCCTACTTTTTTGATGGGTTGTTGCTGCGACTACCCCTCATTGGACAGATTACTTATCTCGGTGCTGTGTCTCGCTTTGCTCGAACTCTGGCCACTACCTATGGAGCGGGCATGCCCATGCTCAAAGCACTTGAGGCGTCGGCGGGGGCTGCGGGTAACACCTTTTTGATTGCAAAAATTAACGCCATTAAAGAGCAAGTTGCCCAAGGTAGCCTGCTTACAGTGGCACTCCAAAACAGCGGCCATTTTCCACCCCTGTTGGTGCAATTGTCCAAGGTGGGGGAGGAAGCGGGTGATCTCGAGGGTATGTTCAATAAGGCAGCAGAAACCTACGAGCAAATGGTGGAGGATTCGGTGGATACAATGACATCATTGCTTGAGCCTATTATTATCTCTTTCTTAGCAGTGATGATTGGTGGCATTATGGTGGCTATGTACCTACCGATCTTTCAGATTGGCTCTGTGGTGTAAAAACGGCGAGATTTTTCTTTTCACCGCCAGTAGACTGAACATAACAATAAGGTTTGATCAACAATGATTGCACTGTCAGAGACGATTTCCCCTGCACTGTTGCTCGCCGCGGTGACTAGCTTTAGCTTGGTGATTGGTAGTTTTCTCAACGTGGTCATTTTTCGGCTACCCCAGCAGCTTTACCGACGCTGGCAGCAGGAGGCACAAGGCCTATTGGATGCCGACCTGTCACTGCCAAATGAAACGGCAGAAGATTCACTGCTATGGCCAGCGTCACGCTGCCCCAAGTGTCTGACACCCATCAAACCCTGGCACAATATTCCGCTGCTCGGCTATCTGCTTCTGCGCGGGCGATGCAACCACTGTGGGGAAAAAATTTCACTGCAATACCCACTGATTGAGTTACTCAGTGGCGTGCTGGTGGCCACTACTGTGGCCAATCTAGGTTTTACTACTGGTGGCGTTTATGCAGCCATTTTCACCTTTGTACTGATCACTCTTGCGGGTATCGATACCAATGAAAAATTATTGCCTGATCAACTGACCTTACCTCTGTTGTGGCTGGGTTTACTAGTCAATATCAGTGGCACTTTTGCGCCTCTATCTGAGGCTGTTATGGGTGCTGTAAGTGGCTATTTGTTCCTGTGGACCATTTATTGGTTATTTAAACTGGTGACGGGCAAAGAGGGTATGGGCTACGGCGATTTTAAGTTGTTGGCCGCTCTGGGCGCTTGGCTCGGGTGGCAAATGTTACCGCTAATTGTGCTGGTTTCCAGCGCTCTGGGGGCCGTTGTGGGCCTCTGTATGATCTTCTTCGGCAGCAGCGGACGCAATAGTCAAATTCCCTTCGGCCCGTTTTTGGCCAGTGCTGGATGGATTGCCATGATCTGGGGTGATAACATCGTGGCTTGGTATCTTTCATCGCTCAGCCTCAACTGAGTGTGATTTGCGTATTGATTGACACAGGGCTACCTGATTGAAAAAAGCACCCTACATTGTTGGACTCACCGGTGGTATCGGTAGTGGAAAAAGTACCGTCGCCACTTGTTTTCGAAATCTTGGTATTGTCACTGTTGACGCAGATCAGGCGTCACGGGCGGTGGTAGAGGTGGGTACTCCAGCTCTTAGCCGGATTGCCGATCACTTTGGTGACGCTGTAATAGCGGAGGACGGACGCTTACATCGGTCGCACTTGCGATCCATTATTTTTCAAGACAGTGGGGCCAAAGCCTGGTTGGAGAACCTCCTTCACCCACTGATAAAAACCTGGATAGTCGAACAGCTAACCTCTGCCCAGAGCCCCTATGCTATTTTAGAATCACCCCTGCTGTTTGAAACTGATCAACACCTGCTCGTGAATAGCGTGCTACTGGTGGATGTCCCAGTGGAGCTCCAACTCAGCCGTGCCATGGCGAGAGATAAGTCGGATGAGACAGACATCAAGCGCATCATCGACAGTCAAATGACAAGAGAGGAAAAGCGCGAGCGGGCCGATTGGATTTTCGATAATTCATCGGATGAAACATCCATTGCCATGCGAGTAAAAGAACTTCATCACCAGTTTTTAAAACTCGTTGATCAAACTCGATCTCTTGAATTAGCCAAATGACAGGGGAAGAAATAGACGGTGACCAGTAGTGTAAAATGTCCCACGTGCAATGCTAAGGTAAGATGGATTGCTGAAAATCAGCACCGACCCTTTTGTTCACAACGTTGCCAACAAATCGATTTTGGCGATTGGGCCACTGAGAGTTACTCCATCGCTGGCGAACCGGCAATGGATTCCGCTGCAACGAATGATCTCGATGAGGAGTATTAATCGAACAACGGCATTACTTGGAATTCTTGAGTAATTCTATGACCCTGTGATTAGCTTCGGGAAAATCATAGTTGTGCAGATCCTGCTGCAAGACCCATTTTATCCTCTGACCTTCAACGCCATAGGGTTCCCCAATAAAACCCGTCACTGACCAGAAAAAAAGTTGCACGTGTTTATCACCATAGTCATGTTCAATAGTGATCAACGGAGAGGCGCGGGTCACTTGGATATCCAGTTCCTCTGCCAACTCTCTGGATAGACTTTGCAGCTGTGTTTCCCCTGTTTCTATCTTGCCTCCGGGAAATTCCCATAAACCACCTTGATGGAGATGAGCCGGTCGCTGAGAAATCAAAATTCCCGGTGTTTCATCACCACCGTAAATCACTCCAGCAACCACCTGAATAGCTGCAGCAGGTGATTTCTCTGAGCTCGATTTAGGTTCTGTATTCAGCATTGATGCGCACATAGTCGTAGGAAAAATCAGTGGTCCAAACGGTGTCCTCTGCGGCACCACGGTTAAGACTAATTTTGATCTCAATATCGTCCGCTGCCATGGCCTGTTGACCCGCTTCCTCTGTGTAGCTGGGGGCACGGGCACCGGCATCCACAATCAGCACAGAATTTAGCCAGATCTGAACCTGATCAATTTCCAGCTGATCGATACCTGCGCGACCCACAGCGGCCAATATGCGCCCCCAGTTGGGATCAGAAGCAAACAGGGCAGTTTTCACCAGTGGCGACTCAGCCACCGTAAACGCTGTCCGCAATGCCTCATTCTGATCCAGCGCACCATTTACCGACACAGAGACAAATTTGCTGGCCCCTTCGCCATCACGAATAATCGCCTGAGCAAGATCAACAAAAACAGACTGCAAATGAGTGACAAATTGATCAAAGTTACCCTCATCTACCACCACACCGCTGGCGCCTGTGGCAATTAATACCACAGAATCATTGGTTGAGGTGTCGCTGTCCACGGTAATACGGTTAAAGGACTTGTCACAAACCTGACGCAAGGCGACATGCAATAACTCGGCATCCACCAATGCATCAGTGGCTACATAGGCGAGCATGGTGGCCATATTCGGCTTAATCATACCGGAACCTTTGGATATTCCAGTGATGGTTATGGGCTGGTCGCCATATTGAAGACTACTGCCCTTTGGGCGCGTATCTGTGGTCAAGATACCTTGAGCCGCATCAGCCCAGCCATGCTCACTCAGGTTATGGTAAGCATCAGGCAAACCCGCGAGTAGTGTTTCCATCGGGAGGGGTTCGCCGATCACGCCGGTGGAAAAAGGTAACACTGCATGAACATCAACTCCAGCCAATGTCGCCAGCGCAGAGCAGGTTTGCTCGGCATCAGCCATGCCTTGAGCACCTGTGCCCGCATTGGCATTGCCAGTGTTCACCACTAAATAGCGCGGTGACCCAGTGCTGAGGTGATCCTTGCACAACCTGACCGGAGCAGCACAAAAGGCATTTTGAGTAAACAAAGCCGCCACTGTACTGCCCTCGGCTAATTCCATGACCACTAAATCCGGGCGATTCGGGGTTTTTATGCCGGCGCAGGTGGTGCCCAGTTTAAACCCGGAGACCGGGTGCATTGTCGGAAAGAGTTGTTGTCCTACAGCCATAGGGTTGTCCACTACCAATGGATATTAGTTAATTAAATCTGTTAAATCTTGCCGCAACAGTGCTTGTATTTCTTGCCTGAACCACAGGTACAGGGGTCATTTCGACCTACCTTGGGTGCCTGTCGCAGTACTGGCTGGGGAGCCACCTTGCCGGCGGTTTCGCCATCCGCATCCTCCTGTAAACCCGGAACCTGACTGTGCTGATATTCCCGATTTTTCTGCTCCTGACGTCGCTGTTGCTCGAGGCGGGCCATATCCTCTTCACTGGCCACTTCAATATGGCTCAAGTAACGGATGGTATCGTACTTGATGTTGCCCAACAGTTCTTCGAATAGAGCAAAGGACTCGCGTTTGTATTCCTGCTTAGGATTCTTCTGCGCATAAGCTCGCAATCCAATGCCCTGACGCAATTGGTCCATGCTTGCGAGGTGCTCTGTCCACAGATTATCTAACACCTGTAACATACTCTGCCGCTCCACCTCACGCATTTGGTCACCGACATGGGCGTAGCGATGGATATAAGCCTGTTGCAGCTCTGCTAGCACTTTCTCGCGGAGAGAAGATTCCTCTAAACGATCGTCTTCATCGAGCCACTTCTGTAAGGGTAACTTAATGCTGAACTCTGTGAGCAATGCTTTCTCAAGACCTTCGACGTCCCATTGTTCCTCGATGCTCATAGGTGGTATGAAATTACTCACGCATTGATCAACCACATCGGCGCGAACATTGGTAATAATGTCAGAGATATCATCATCTTCCAACAAGTCATTGCGTTGCTGATAGATCACCTGGCGCTGATCATTGGCCACATCATCGTATTCCAGCAAATGTTTACGGATATCAAAGTTACGTCCCTCGACTTTGCGCTGTGCTTTGACGATGGCATTGTCCACCATGCGGTGTTCTATGGCCTCACCATGCTCCATACCGATTCGACGCATCATATTACGCACCGTATCTGAAGCAAACAGGCGCATCAGCGGATCTTCTAGGGAGAGATAAAATCGCGATACACCGGGATCACCCTGTCGCCCTGCTCGACCACGAAGCTGATTGTCAATACGTCTTGACTCATGCCGCTCGGTGGCCACGATATGCAATCCACCGGCAGCAATTACGGTGGCGTGACGCTCAGCCCAATCTTCTTTGAGTTTGTCAATTTTTACCTCGGTCACTGCCTTCTTTTCTTGCAGCTGTTTGAGTTCAGCCTCCAAATTACCACCGAGAACGATGTCTGTGCCGCGACCGGCCATGTTGGTAGCGATGGTCACAGCACCCGGTCGTCCGGCATTGATAATTATATTGGCCTCTAACTCATGCTGTTTCGCGTTGAGTACGCTGTGTTTTATTTTGGCTTTTTTCAGCAAGCCCGATAGCAGCTCTGATGTTTCCACCGACGCGGTGCCCACCAATACGGGAGCACCCTTGGCTACGATCTCTTCGATGTCAGCGATAACAGCTTCAAATTTCTCTTGTTGAGTAAGAAAGACAAGATCGTTCAAGTCCTCTCGCACAACATCCACATTGGTGGGAATTACCGTCACCTTGAGGCCATAAATCTGATCAAATTCATAGGCTTCAGTATCTGCCGTTCCAGTCATACCGGACAATTTTTCATAGAGGCGAAAGTAATTTTGAAAGGTGGTCGATGCCAAGGTCTGACTTTCCTGTTGTATCTTTAGACCTTCTTTGGCTTCGATAGCCTGATGTAGTCCCTCGGAAAGACGTCTGCCCGGCATGGTTCGCCCGGTGTGCTCATCAATGAGTACTGCTTGTCCACCCTGGATAATGTATTCAACATCACGATGGAATAAATGCTTGGCTCGAAGTGCTGAGTTGACGTGATGCAAGAGCCCAAGATTAGTAGCTTGATACAGACTTTGATCGGGCTGCAACAGACCTTGACCAATAAGAATCTGTTCAATCTTTTGATGGCCATCTTCTGTTAACTCAATGCTTCGAGTTTTCTCATCCACCATAAAATCTCCCTCAGGGAGTATCTCTGGGGGATTTTTAATGGATATTTCAACATCATCATCAGAGAGTACCACCGGCTCAAGCTTTTTAACTAAGTTACTCATAGTTTTGTACAATGCCGAGCTGTCTTGAGCGGCACCGGAAATCACCAGGGGTGTGCGAGCCTCATCGATCAAGATGGAGTCAACTTCGTCGACAATCGCGAAATTCAGCCCACGCTGGGACTTGTCCTCGAGTCGCAAGGCCATATTGTCGCGCAAATAGTCAAAGCCAAATTCATTATTGGTGCCATAAGTGATATCAGCGCGATAGGCCTGTTGCCGAGTGCTGGTCTGTAATTCTCCCTCGTCATCGGCACCCAGATAAAAGGAGTTGGGCACGTCCGCTCCCTGATAGGATTGAACAACACCAACCGACATACCCAGTGCCTGATACAGCGGTGCCATCCACTGGGCATCTCGGCGAGCCAAATAATCATTCACTGTAATAACATGAACGCCTTTGCCTTCAAGTGCGTTGAGATAGGCGGCAAGTGTGGCCACAAGCGTCTTGCCCTCTCCTGTCCGCATTTCAGCAATTCTACCTTGATGAAGGGACAGACCACCGATCATTTGTACATCAAAATGGCGCATTCCAAGAGTTCGCAGTGAGGTTTCTCTGACCAGAGCGAAGGCATCTGGCAAAATCTGATCGAGGGTTTCTCCCTCCACGAGACGTTGCCGCAACAGATCAGTCTGAGCTCGCAGATCTTGTAAATTGAGTGATTTCAGCTGATCTTCATTGGCGTTAATTCTATCCACAACCTTGCGCATTTGACGCAATTCGCGATCATTTTTTGTACCGAAAATCTTTTTTAGTAGTTTAGCTAACATACCATCTATTCCATAAATATAATTGCACTCAAAGGGGAGAGCATTGACTCACCCTAATAGGGGGGAAGGCAATGAGAGAATTAACGATGGTTATTGCGAATATAGCTTGCTGGGTCGACAGTGCGTCCGTTTTTGTATACTTCGAAATGAACATGGGGGCCAGTTGAGCGGCCTGAGCTTCCCATGAGAGCGATGACCTCGCCTTTTTTGACAATGGTACCTAGGTCAGCCAGATTTTTCTCATTGTGGGCGTAACGAGTCACATAGCCATCGCTATGAGTAATTTCCACCATCAACCCATAACCGCCTTTTTGGCCCGACCAGGTAACCACACCTGAAGCCACGGCGATGATGTCATCACCTCGTCGACCAGCAAAATCAATTCCGGCGTGCCACTGCTTTTTGCCGTGGAAGGGGTCGATACGCATGCCGTAATCCGATGACAACCAGCCTTTTTTTACGGGTCTCCCTGCCACTAATTGCTCGGTTTTCGAGCGATCATCATTCAACATGGATCGCAGTATTTGAAGTTGCGATTCGCGACTACTAATAGATTCTTCCAACCGAGCAAACATCACTGAGATGTCAGCTTGTACGTCAGATTGTTCAGCCACCTCTGCTACGGAACCCTGCACTGGGCCACCAAGACCTGGGGTGGTGGAGAAATCGAACTCACCATCTTCTAAGCTTGCCACCTGAGTGAGCTGCTCACCTAGGGCATCGAGACGCACCAAACGAGACCGCAACTTGGCCAGTTTCAATGTCATGGCAGAAACTGAGCTATCCAACTGCTCGCGCCCAGCATCTATTTCACTTTTCTGTAAATCTATTTGGTGTTGCATCTCTACAACACTGTTATCGAACAACAACTGCCAGCGGCCATCAGCAATTTTGACACCAAAAATTGTGCCGGCAGCCAAAGGTAACCCCAACAGCAATACACAGAGCGCACACTTGGTCCAACGACTGACGTCGATGGTTCTGACACGATCACTTTTTTCGCTGATAAGAATGATTTTCACGTCAATTGCGTATCCACTGCTTAGCTCGCTCGGGCGTAGGAAATCGGTACATCTTCAGGATTTTCTTCAAAGGTAACGTACTCCCAAGCCTCTCTATCTGACATTAGCGCTCGCAGTGACAAGTTATTCAACCCATGACCAGACTTGTGTGCATCGTAGGCGCCGATCAAACTGTTACCTACAACGTAGAGATCACCGATGGCATCGAGAATCTTATGTTTGACAAACTCATCTGTATAGCGCAATCCATCCTCGTTGACGATATCGTTATCGTCAATACCCACTGCATTGTTCAAACTAGCACCGCGGGCAAGCCCTATGGATTGTAAGTACTCCATATCCTTCAAAAATCCGAAAGTTCGGGCTCGACTCACTTCTTTGACAAAACTTGTGCTCGAAAAATCAATGCTCGCATCCAGCACCTGACGCTGCAAAACGGGGTGATCAAAATCAATTGAAAATGTTACCTTAAAACCATCATAAGGTTTAAAGGTAGCCTGCTTGTCCTCTTGAGTGACAGTGATGGATTTTTTGATACGGATAAACTTTTTAGCGGCCTCTTGCTCCACAATACCCGCAGATTGCAGCAGAAACACGAAGGGACCAGCACTGCCGTCCATAATGGGGATCTCTTCTGCGGACACATCCACCGTGAGGTTGTCTATGCCTAGACCAGCGAGAGCTGACATCAGGTGTTCAATGGTAGAAATTCGGGTTTCACCACGGACTAGAGTGGTGTGTAAATTGGTATCACCCACATTCTCAGGCGCCGCCTTGATAGCAACCACTGGGTCCAGATCTGTGCGCCGAAACACGATACCGCTGTCAACCTCGGCCGGGTGCAACATCAAATACACTTTCTCGCCAGTATGCAATCCGACACCCGTTGCCCTAATACTGTTTTTTATAGTCCGCTGCTTTATCATATCTGTTTCCGACCGCTAGGCTCAGATAGTAACAGACATGCCTCCTATCACCAAGATTTTTAAAATCTGGGGCGTGATGATAAGAGGCTATTTAGGACAATTTAATCAGCCTGTTTACGCAAAAACGCAGGAACATCAAGGTAATCTAATTCCGGATCATCCTGAGCATCCGCTTTTCTAGCTGCACCGCCATCGACTGTGGCTGGACCACGGCGAAAACTGGTGGGCTGTTCTAGGCGTCCCCAGTCAATATCACCGCCACTTTTACGCGGGGGATGATTGTCAACCACTACGCCTCGTGGGCCAGTTTTAGCACCAGGCACTCTCAAACCGGTTGCCACCACAGTAACCCGCAGCTGATCATTGAGATCGGGATCAAACACACTGCCGACAATAATGGTTGCATCTTCATCGGCAAACTCACGAATGGTATTACCCACATCTTCAAACTCACCCAATGTGAGATCGTAACCACTAGTAATGTTGACCAGTATACCCTTAGCACCCTGCAAATTGACGTCCTCCAGTAATGGACATCTAATAGCGCCCTCAGCCGCAACAGCGGCGCGATCTGGCCCGGAGGCATCGCCAGTACCCATCATGGCCATACCCATTTCGGACATCACCGTGCGAACATCAGCAAAGTCAACATTGATTAGTCCATCCAAAAGTATCAGATCGGTGATACCTTGAACTGCGCCAAAGAGGACATCGTTTGCATGTTTAAAGGCATTTAGTACAGTCATGTCTTTGCCCAACACCTGCAACAATTTTTCATTGGGAACAATAATCAAAGAATCGACACGCTCTTTTAACTGTGAGATGCCCTCATCTGCAATACCCATGCGTTTGCGTCCTTCAAAAGAGAACGGGCGGGTCACAACACCTACTGTGAGTATACCCATTTGTTTGGCGATTTCGGCAATCACCGGTGCACCGCCAGTACCAGTACCCCCGCCCATTCCAGCGGTAATGAATACCATATCTGCACCCTCTAGAACCTGAGCAATACGCTCCTTATCTTCCAGTGCTGCCTGACGACCCACCTCAGGATTGGCGCCGGCGCCAAGTCCTTTAGTCAAATTGCCACCTAACTGCAAAATAGTCGCATTATCCAAATTGTACATTGACTGAGCATCGGTGTTGGCACAGATAAAATGCACACCATCAATATTGCTTTCGATCATATGACGTACCGCGTTACAACCACCGCCGCCAACGCCGACCACTTTTATTTCTGCATTCTTCGGAATGCTATCAACTAACTCAAACATAGATTTCTCCTCTCGTTGCGCCCCACAATAAAAAACGTAATTTTTCCTTGTAACTTCATTTAAACTCCACCCTCAAACCAACCCTTGACTCTCTTGAACCAGCCCTCGGTTGGTGCTGTTCCCGTGTCTCTTTGACCTTCTTTGTCTTGCTGTGCTATACCAAAATGTAACAATCCCACGCCCGTGGAATAAATTGGATTATTAACAATATCAGCCAATCCACGGACGTTTGAGGGTGCACCAATTCGCACCGGCATATGGAAAATTTCCTCCGCTAACTCAGTGACACCCTCCATCTTAGATGTGCCGCCAGTAAGCACTATTCCGGCGGCGATCAGCTCCTCAAAACCGCTGCGCCGTAATTCCGCCTGCACTAAGGTGAAAAGCTCGTCGTATCTAGGTTCCACCACTTCAGCCAGTAACTGGCGTGACATATCTCGAGATTCACGATCGCCAACGCTAGGCACCTTGACGGTCTCTTCCGGCCGAGCCAGTTTTGCCAGAGCACAGGCATATTTGACTTTAAGATCTTCCGCGTGTGGTGTTGGAGTGCGCAGTGCCATGGCGATATCGTTGGTCACTTGATCTCCCGCGATGGGGATAACACCTGTGTGTCTAATCGCACCCTCAGTAAAAATTGCAATATCTGAGGTTCCTCCACCTATATCAATTAGGGCAACTCCCAGCTGCTTTTCATCCTCGGTTAAAATAGCGTGGCTTGAGGCCAACTGCTCGAGCGCCAATTCCTCAACCTCAAGACCACAGCGACGAATACATTTCTTGATATTTTGTGCAGCGTTGGCGGCACAGGTGACCAGATGCACCTTAGCCTCCAAACGCACGCCTGACATTCCAATCGGCTCTCTGACTCCCTCCTGGTCATCGATAATAAATTCCTGAGGTAGCACGTGGAGAATCTCTTGGTCAGCGGGAATAGCCACCGCTCTGGCTGCATCAATAACACGCTCAATATCCAGTGGCTGAACTTCTCGATCCCGTATGGCAACAATGCCATGAGAGTTGAGGCTTCGGATATGGCTGCCAGCAATGCCCGCATAAACTGAGTGGATAGAGCAGCCAGCCATAAGCTCTGCCTCTTCCACAGCACGCTGGATAGAATTGACCGTGGCCTCAATATTGACAACCACACCCTTCTTCAATCCGGAGGACTCGTGCATTCCGGTACCGACAATTTCTAACTCACCATTGCTACCGATAGAGCCGACGATAGCCACCACCTTTGACGTTCCTATATCCAGAGCAACTACCATGTTCTCTTCATTTGCATTAGTCATTATTCTGTCCTTTTCCACCTACATTTATATTGTCTTGGAATCTGTCGTATGCTGGCCCTGCAATCCACTCAGTACCGCGTCAGCCTGTCGCCACGAAACCGCGAGGCCATTTGGATATCGAAGATCAATGGATGCGATATTTGATTTTTGCACTGCCAATCCGGACTGCCAGACAATTGCCAACCTCTGCATTTTTTCTACAATCTGACCACGCCCCAACACCAGCCGGATATCATCAGAAGTGTCCACCTGCCAAGCGCCAATTGCATTGCGTTGTAATTCCGTCAATCTCAAATCAATGGGAATGAGTAATTCAGAAATCAGCTGGTATTGCTCGATCATATCCTGTGATTTACCAAACTCGGTTTGCAACACAGGTAGGGATCGCAGATGGCTGTTTTCTTTGATCGCCAACTGATCGCCCAACCGGTTGAGAAAACCCTTCTGCCCCCATCGAGCGATGGGCACTTCCTCGATCACCTCTACTTTTAACGTTGATGGCCACTCTCGTCGAACGCTCACTTGGTGGATCCAAGGATGACTTTGCAACTCATTTTGCAGATGAATTAAATTCATGCTTAAAAATCCCCCATCTATGTGTGCCCGCACCAATGTCGCCAGCTCAGGCTCTTTCAAATGATTAAATTCACCACCAACCGTTACCCTAGTCAGTGGAGTGTCGATCTGTTTATAGAGAAAATCGGCTCCGTATATCGTCACGACGAGAATCATGATCATCAACAGCGGTAATAACTTCTGCGAAACACGGCTAATCAGTGTAGGCGAAGACTGATGTTTTCTATTCGTGGCTCTATTCATGACTCGCAGCCTGTCAAAATTTCCATGATCAACGTGTCAAAATCCATACCAAATTGCTTCGCAGCCATTGGCACTAAACTGTGTATAGTCAGGCCTGGAACAGTATTTACCTCAAGCAGTTGAAACTGATTGAAGTCATCGAGCATGATGTCTACCCGACCCCAACCCGAGCATCCAAGACTCGTGAATGCATCCAAACCGAGTTGCTGTAGTTGTTGCTCTCGGCTATCTGATAATCCACTTGGGCAATGATAAGCCGTGTCGCCTGACCTATATTTGGCTTTGTAGTCATAAAATTCTTCTTTTGCTTCGATGCAAATAGATGGCAGGGCCTGGTTGGCTAGAATCGCCACTGTGTATTCTTTACCTCGCAGCAACGGCTCTGCTATTACCACAGCATCATAGTCTGCCGCTTTGACCCAAGCCTGTTCCAGCTGCTGTGCGGTGTTGGCCGACGTCATACCAAGACTGGAACCCTCGGATGCCGGTTTAACCATAACCTCACCACCTAGATCTGAGAGAACTTGTAACCAGTCCATACCCTCTTTGAGGACGACGAACTCAGTGGTCGGCAAACCGATTCTCTGCCACAGTTCCTTCGTCAATTTTTTGTTCATCGCCAGAGCAGAGGCACTGACTCCACTGCCCGTATAGGGGATCTCCATGAGCTCCAGCAGACGTTGAATAGTTCCGTCTTCACCACCAGGACCATGCAGAGCGATAAATGCACAATCTAGCTTTGACTCGGTCAATCTATCTTCGATGTCACTGTCGACATCGATGGCAACGACATTAACCCCCAGTCTCTGCATCGCCGAAACCACCGCGCTGCCGCTCATCAAAGAGATCTCTCGTTCCGCAGATTGACCACCGTAGAGAACACCCACTCGTCCGAAATTGGCAGAGCCACCATTTTTGTAAGACGCGGCCATCACGAGTCCACCTGCCCTAGTTCAGACTGAGTGAGCATAGCAACTAGTTTGGTAACACTTCCGGCGCCCTGTGTAAGTATCAAATCACCCGCTTGAACTGAATCTCTTATTGCGCTGGGTACATGATGCAACTCTCCAACATAAACGGGCTTTATCTCGCCTCGCTGCTCGATGGCAAGACTCAAATCTTCACTGGTAGCACCCGTAATGACCTCTTCTCCAGCTGGGTAAACATCTGTCAAAATCAGTTCATCAGCCTGAGAAAGAACATCGACAAACTCGTGGAACATATCTCTTGTGCGACTGTATCGATGAGGTTGAAAAGCCATCACAAGACGCTTACCGGGCCAGCCCGAGCGCACCGCATCGATGGTCGCCTTGACCTCTGTGGGATGATGTCCGTAATCGTCTACCAACATCGCTGTTCCCTGTCCAACGGGGAACTCACCAATAATCTCAAAACGACGGCCGACCCCACTAAAGGTCTCTAACCCCCGCACAATCGATCGATCTGAGATTCCCTCGTCACTGGCAACCGCAATGGCTGCAGTCGCATTTAGGGCATTGTGCACACCAGGAATATTTAACTTGATTTCCAAGGTTGGTAAATCATCAGGTCTATCCACTTGAAAACAGCAGGTGTTGGCACTGCTGGCAAAGTTTTTGATGCGATAGGCAGCCCTTGGATTAAATCCATAGGTTAGAGTAGGTCGCCCGATTTTGGTGAGAATACTTTCAATAGTCTCATCATCAATGCAGAGCACAGCCAACCCATAAAAGGGCAGGTTGTGCAAAAATTGTAAATAGGTATCTTTAAGTCGCTCAAAATCAAAACCATAGGTCTCCATGTGGTCTGCTTCAATGTTGGTCACTACAGATACCATAGGTTGGAGGTGCAAAAAGGAGGCATCACTCTCGTCTGCCTCTGCTATTAAGTATCGTCCGCTACCGAGTTTGGCGTTGGCTCGGACACTATTGACTCGACCTCCGACGACAAAAGTGGGATCACGTTGGTCAGCCGCGAAAATAGCAGTGATCAAACTTGTTGTAGTGGTCTTGCCATGAGTTCCCGCAATCGCCACACCATGACGATAACGCATCAGTTCGGCAAGCATCTCGGCTCGACGAACCACAGGGATACCTCGTTCTATCGCCGCGGCGATCTCAACATTATCGAAGGTCACTGCGGAGGACTTGACCACTACATCTGCACCATCTATGTGCTCGCTATTGTGTCCGAGAAAGACGGTGGCTCCAGCGTCTCTGAGCTGGGCACTGCTCTCATTTATTGTCAAATCGGAACCAGAAATCCGGTAGCCCTGATTGAGTAGAACACCGGCGATGCCGCTCATTCCACTGCCACCAATACCGACAAAATGAATACGGCGAATTCGACGCATTTCTGGAACGTAAAACTCCCCCCGTTCAATCATTGATCACCTCCAGACACACCTTCGCAACTTTCTCAGCAGCGTCATTTTTAGCTAACTTACGCGCGTTTACCGCCATCTTCAGACGTTGTGTTGGATTGGCACTTATATCTCTTATCAGCTCACTCAAAATCTGTTCAGTAATCTCAGACTGAGCCATCATAAAAGCGGCATCATGATCTACCAGAAGCCGTCCGTTGCTAGTTTGATGATCATCAATGGCAAAGGGGAAGGGGATGAGCAGAGCGCCAATGCCCGCAGATGTTAGCTCAGCCACCGTGAGAGCGCCCGCACGACAAATGACAAAATCGCACCAATAGTAGGCCTCAGCCATGGAATCAATAAATGGAACAACACGAATACTGTCATTATCAACCTCTATCCCTTGTTGGCGGTAGGTGTCTCGTGTTATTTCCAGATGCGCCTTTCCGGTCTGATGCCATATTTCGGGCATCAGTGCCAAATCCAGTTTAGCCAACGCCTTGGGTAACAACTGGTTAATTGCCAAGGCACCTCGACTGCCCCCGACAATGAGCAATCTCAATTTACCTTTTCTATTGTTAAGTCTCTGTTCGGGATGTGACAATTGCGAAATATTAGCTCGCACAGGATTGCCAAGCCATTCGCCCCGAGCAAGAGTTTCAGGGAAACCTTGAAGCACTCGGCGAGCAAACAATGAAGTAATGCGATTTGTAGTTCCGGCAATGGAATTTTGTTCATGAATAACAATGGGGATTCGCTTCAACCATGCAGCGACTGCGCCGGGGCCAGAGGCAAAACCTCCCATCCCCAGGATCACCTGCGGTTGAAATTCCGCCATCACCGAAAGAGCCTGCCGTATCGAGCGCCAGAGAAGCAGCGGCGCCTTGACCACGGCAGCAAGACCACGTCCGCGTATGCCTTCGATGTTGAGAAAATGAATATCAATGTCTTTAGCTGGAACCAATTCAGCCTCTATGCCATTGCGGGTTCCCAGCCAGGCCAGCTGCACGTCCAAACTACGCAGATATTCAGCTACTGACAGTGCGGGGATCACGTGACCACCGGTGCCACCCGCCATGATCAAGATACGAACAGGGTTATCCACGGCCATGGACACCTCCCCTGTTACCCGACTCAAGCGCATACATATCATGGGCCAAGCGAAGCATCATGCCTACCATTGCGCATGAAACTAATAAGCTGCTACCACCATAGCTTATAAATGGCAAGGTCAGACCCTTGGTTGGCAAAAGTCCCGCATTGACGCCCATGTTGATAAAACATTGAATACTGATCAGTAGCCCAAAACCAATAAAAACAAAGGCCGCATACCAAGCTTGATGGCTGATTGCCAACCGGCTCAGACTGAATATACGGGCGACCAAAAAGCA
The DNA here is from genome assembly GCA_964230135.1 of Porticoccaceae bacterium. Taxonomy (GTDB): domain Bacteria; phylum Pseudomonadota; class Gammaproteobacteria; order Pseudomonadales; family Porticoccaceae; genus HTCC2207. The sequence continues at coordinate 18,813 of CAXRFT010000045.1, forward strand.
ATACAGAGCGATAAGGCAAACAACACCGATAAAGCCAAATTCTTCAGCATAGATAGCGAAGACAAAATCAGTGTGAGCCTCGGGTAAATACAACAATTTCTGCACCGACTGACCCAGCCCCACACCAATCCACTCACCGCGACCAAAGGCAATGAGCGACTGAACCAATTGATAGCCACTGTTAAACTGATCTGACCAGGGGTCTAGATAGGCCGTAATCCGAGCCATGCGGTAGGGAGAAGAATCCTTCAACCACCACAGAGCCATAGCACAAATACCTGCCAAAAAGAGATATTGACGCAGTTTCACTCCACCCAAAAACAGCATGGCAAAAAAGGTGGCTCCAATAACCACGACAGAACCGAAATCGGGCTCTTTTAATAATAAAAAAGTGATCACTGCAAGCATTGTCAGCAACTTGGCGAAATGTCTCCAATCCTCTCCTATTTGCAATCGATATTTGCTCAGATAGGTGGATAAGAACACCACAATGGCAACCTTGACCAACTCGGACACCTGTACGGTGAATCCGCCAATTGCCAACCATCTGCGGCTGCCATTTAACTCACGGCCGATGCCGGGGACCAACACCAGAATTAACAATACCAACGACAAAAGCACCCACAGACGAGACAGGTTGGACCAGAACATTGCAGGCACAAGAAAGGTTGTAAAAATTAACAGTGTACCGAGACAGAGATAAATCAAATGTCGTTTTAGAAAGAACAAGTCATCATTTAAACGGTACTCACCAAAACTGAAAGACGCCGAGCCGATCATCACAAAACCAACAGAGAGCAACATCAGCACCGGCAACAATAAAGGCGTATCTATATGCCACTGTCGGTTACTGTGTTTGGATAGAGTTAGAGGAAGGCTAATCAGCATAATTCCTCCTGTCAGCGCCCTTAGATCCCGCAGAAGACATCACTGCTTGGACAAAACAATTTCCACGCTCGACGTAACCGGAGAATTGGTCAAAACTGGCGCATGCGGGCGAAAACAATACCGTATCTCCTGCCTCTGCTTGCAGTGTAGCCAGGGCCACCGCATCCCCAAGCGTCGACGCCATTTCTACAACAACCAAAGAATGGAGAGACGTACAAATCTGATCGGCGTCTTCACCAAACACAATACACAACTTAACAAACTCACTAGCAGCGCGAGCCAGCGGATAAAAATCTTGCCCTTTACCCTGTCCTCCAGCGATCAACACAATATTCTTTCGCTGTCTGAGACCAAAACTTCTGATCGCGGCACTGGTAGCACCGACGTTGGTGCCCTTGGAATCGTTAATGAAAAGTACACCGCCAATAGTGGCCACAGTCTGGCATCTGTGAGGAAGGCCATCGAAGTCTTTCACCACCTGCAACATGCTCTGATGAGACAGACCAGCGGATTCACCGATGGCCACGGCCGCGGCCACGTTAGCAATATTGTGAGTACCTTTAAGCGCGATTTCATCAATTGCGATCAAGGTTTTTTCACCTTGGCAAAGGTAATCAACGCCCTGTACGCAACGAATACCAATATCTTTTCCACCAGGCTCATCGAGACCAAAGGATATAGAGGATTCTGCGGTTTTTGGAACAGTCAGCGGGTCATCTCGATTGACTAAGGTAACGCTTGCGTTGCTGAAAATCCTATGTTTTGCACCAATGTATTCGTCCATACTTGCGTAGCGATCCATATGATCTGAACTAATATTCAGTAGTGCCGCGACGGCAAAGTTATTATTGGTCAGAGTTTCCAGTTGAAAACTTGATAACTCGAGAACATAGAGCTGACGATTCTCGGCGAGCAAATCCAACATGGGAATGCCTAAATTCCCCCCGACACCAACATTCAAGCCACTAGCGGATGCCATTTCACCCACCAGCGAGGTCACTGTGCTCTTACCATTGGAGCCAGTGATACCAACCACTGGAGCGGCGGCTACCGAGTGGAACAGAGTTAAATCACCAACAACTTCGATACCACGATCATGGGCTTCCACCAAAATAGGTTCACTTAACGAAATCCCAGGACTCACAACAATGAGATCAATACCGGTTAAAACTGCGCTATTAAATAGCCCAGTGTAGACGGTTGTATCTGGGTATAAGGACCGTATTTCAGGGAGAGCGGGTGGGTTCTCACGACTATCAACGAAGACAAATGAAAGATTTCTGGCAGATAAAAAGCGAGCCACTGAGAGACCGGTGACACCGGTGCCAAAGATCGCAATACTACGCTTTTCAAGATCGATTTTTGCCATGTAACTGATCGTTCCTATCTCAATTTCAAGGTCGCCAGACCCACCAAAACAAGCACCACTGTAATTATCCAAAATCTCACTATGACTCTGGGTTCCGGCCATCCTTTTAATTCATAGTGATGATGAATTGGCGCCATTCGAAAAATTCGCCTACCGGTTAATTTGAACGAGGTAACCTGTAAAATCACAGACAGGGTTTCCATCACAAAGACTCCCCCCATAATGGCAAGAACCAACTCTTGTCGCACGACAACGGCCATCACACCAAGTGCTGCACCCAACGCCAGAGCACCTATGTCACCCATGAATACCATCGCTGGATAGGTGTTGAACCACAAAAATCCCAGACCGGCGCCACAAAGGGCCGCCGCTATTATTAGAAGTTCTCCAGCTCCACTGATATAGGGAATATGCAAATAATTGGCGAATTGATAGTTACCAGTTACGTACGCAATTATTCCAAGCGCACCACTCACCATGACGGCAGGTAAGATCGCCAACCCATCCAGGCCATCGGTTAAATTGACCGCATTGCTGCTACCAACAATGACAAAATAGGTAAAAAGTATGTAAAAGGGTCCCAACTGCACCGCGACATTCTTGAAAAAGGGCACGATCAGCTCAGTTTCCGAGGGTGATTGTGCGGTAATGAATAGCGCCGTGGCGGCTGCGCATCCAAACACTGATTGCCATAAGTATTTCCACTTTGCGGGAAGTCCACGGGGATTTTTTTCAATGACTTTACGGTAGTCATCCACCCAACCAATGAGACCGAAAGCAAAGGTCGTCAGCAAGACAATCCAAACGTAACGATTGCTCAGATCTGCCCAAGATAAGACACTGACGAAAATCGCCAATAAAATCATTACCCCACCCATGGTTGGCGTTCCAGCCTTTTTCAAATGACTCTCAGGTCCATCATTACGAATCGCTTGACCCATTTGTAAGTGATTCAGTTGTCTGATAATCATCGGACCAAACATCCAACTGATAATCAATGCAGTTAACACCGCCAAGATACTTCTCAAGGTTAAGTATTGAAATACAGAAAATCCGCTGTAAAACTGACTCAAGTAATCGGCCAACCAAACTAGCATGAGAGGTCCTCCAGACTGAGAATATGATTCACCACCGATTCCATCGCCGCTCCTCGGGATCCTTTGATAGTGACGGTGACTTTTGTCTTACTGATTTTCAATTGCCGAAGCTGTTGTTCCAGAGCCGCGATTAACAACCCTTGGTTGGAGAAATGCTGGCCTCCCGCAATTTCACTGGCATGGACACTGTTTGTACCCACTGTATAAAGACTATCTACTTCAGAGTGCTGGATGTATCGACCCACTTCACTGTGCATTTCTTGGGTATACTTGCCAAGCTCACCCATGTCACCCATAACCAGCACCTTATAGCCAGGCGCTCTGGATAAAACATCAATAGCCATTTTGAACGAGTCTGGATTTGCGTTATAACTGTCATCTATCACTGTTAAGTAGTCAGATAAATGGTGATATTGCAACCGCCCGGCCACCGGCTGCAAGGCTTCCAAACCAGCAACCACCTGATCAATGGTCGCTCCTGCAGCACTGGCGCAAGCAGCAGCTGCCAAGGCATTACTCACCGAGTGCAGCCCCGCGAGATTTAGCCGTACCACTTGGCTGAGATCATCTGAATACACACCGTTGATACACAGCCGAAAGCAAAATTTTCCCTGGTCAAACTCTGCGATATCGGCCGCATAAAAGTTTGCAGCTGGATCAGATACCGAAAAACTGTAGTGTTGACGGTGGCCAATAATATCCAGCCATTGAGAAACCCATGGCTGATCTAGATTTACAATTGCTATCCCGTCAGGTTTTAAATTCTGGTAAATTTCAGCCTTCGCATGAGCAATGGCCTCGCGACTACCGAATCCTTCAATATGTGCGGCCTGAGCATTATTGACCAAGGCGATATCGGGGCATGCAATTGAAGATAAATAATCAATTTCGCCAACTGCACTGGCACCCATCTCAACAACTGCAATATCGATTTCTGTACCCATCTCCAGAAGCGTTAGAGGAACACCAAAATGATTATTTAAATTACCTCTCGTTGCATGGACCCGAAACGCCTGCGACAGAATAGCTGCAATACCCTGTTTGACTGAAGTCTTGCCTGAGCTGCCAGTGAGGGCAATCATAATCCCCGCGAATTGATTGACACGCAAACGAGCGAGATCGCCCAAGGCCGCAGTGGTATCGGGTACTACCCATTGAGGGATGTCGCTATCTTTATCAGCTTTTTCCACCACAAGACCGGAGGCGATATTCCTGACCTGACCTATAAAATTATGCCCATCAAAATTTTTCCCAGAGATGGCAACAAAAAGATCACCAGGGCTAATCACTCGACTGTCTATGCACACCTTTGAAAAGCCTCCGCCGGGATTCAGCAAAGTCCCTCCATACTGCGAGGCGGCATCGGTGAGATTGATGATTGACATCACAATACACCTCGCTTACGGGATTGATCACTCATCGAATCGATAACCGCACGGGCTTCTAGCTGGTCACTGAAGGGTAGGCGCTCGGAGCCAATAATCTGGTAATTCTCATGTCCTTTACCGGCAATTAAGACGACGTCATCTTCATCCGCGCTGGTAATGGCAAGCTCAATTGCTGACTGTCTATCGGACTCCACAAAGACTTTAGATTTAATACCAGACAAAATATCCTTGATAATCTTTGTTGGCTGCTCAGTGCGAGGATTATCAGAAGTTACGACAATCTGGTCAGCACTTGCCGCCGCAATTTTTCCCATTGCCGCGCGTTTGCCAGCATCGCGATCTCCGCCGCAACCAAAGACCACCCATAACTTGCCCTCGCAGTGTAAACGCAGCGACTGCAGTGACTTGTCCAATGCGTCAGGGGTGTGGGCATAATCAACAATAACTGACGGACCCCTACCGAGATCCAAAAGCTCCATGCGGCCGGACACAGCCTTTAAATTGGGGATTAAGGGTAAGAGTTTCTTAAAATTTTCATACTCAGATCCCTCAGATTCGACTACCGTAGCTGCTATTACTGCAAGTAAGTTACTCAGATTGAACTTACCCAACAAAGTCGATGATATTTCTCCACGCCCCCAAGGCGTCTGGATTTCAGCACTAAATCCTCTGGCGGATAAGGTCATCTTGCGACAATGAATGTCGGCACTTATATTTTCTAAGCTGAAACTGATAACTCGGACAGATGGATCCAATTCCACCAGTATTGAGCGACCCAAATTGTCATCAATATTGACAATAGCATTAGTTACCGACGGCATTTCAAAGAGCTTGCGTTTAGCATTTGCATAAGCACTAAAACTACCATGATAATCCAAGTGATCTCTGCTTAGATTGGTGAACACTGCGGTGTTGATGGAGACGCCAGCAACACGGTCTTGATCGAGAGCGTGAGAGGATACTTCAACAGACACATCACTAACCCTGCGTTCTCGCAGCTGGCACAGAGCCCACTGCATGCTAATGGCGTCGGGTGTCGTTAGGGACGAGTTCAGCGGCACCACATCCGCCGCACCGACACTCTGGCAATCCGGCGATAACACCATGCAACCGAGAGTGCCAACAAAAGCAGATCTGCGCTTGTCCGGTGACATGTTCAACGCAGTTTTCAGTCGTGACGATAAATCAGCGTAGAGTACAGCGCAGGTGGTTTTGCCGTTGGTTCCTGTTACGCCGACAATACCTAATTGGTGAGAGGGATCGCTATGGAATCTTCCTGCGATTTTAGAAACACAAGAGGCTAGGTCTTCAACGCCTAACACTGGGACTTGTATCGCAACCGACGTCGAGACATGACTAAATTGACTGGAGTCAACCGCGATGACTGCTGCACCTCGGTCAATTGCCTCGGCGATAAAATCACTACCACTGTACTGTGATCCCTGCAGTGCAAAAAATAGATACCCCGCATGAACATCCCGGCTATCGCAGGCTAATCCTGTAACAGGTATGTCAGGGCAAAGATTGGAAAGCTTGACTCCATGCAGCAGGGATGACAGTGAAACCGGTTTTATTAGAGAGCCAACCATTAAGAATCACCTCGATCAGCATCCGGTCTTGGCGCTGCGGCCAGAGCACTGTTCTCAGTAATGTCATCCGGGGTCACCTGAAGTAGCCGCAATGCATTTCCAGTCACCTCAGAAAAAATGGGTGCCGCAACCAGTCCACCAAAATAGTCACCCTGACTGGGCTCATCGATAACAACAACAGTAACTAGTCGAGGGTTGTCCAGTGGTGAGAGGCCCGCAAAGGCCGACATGTACTTGTTTTCGTCATATCCCCCAAATGATTTTATCTTGTGTAAAGTACCTGTTTTACCGCCAACGGAATAACCGTCAATCATTGCCTTGGCACCAGTCCCCATATGTCCACTGGCGTCTCGCAACATATTTCTCACCTGTGTTGAAACCTGGGAATCAATTACTTGCTCACCTGCAGGCACTGAATCCAGTGCCACCAGCGATACCTCTCTGCGCATCCCATCATTTGCCAGCACCATATAGGCTCTAGCGAGCTGCAAAGGGGATACGTTTAGGCCATAGCCAAAAGCGAAGGTCGCTTGGGTTACCGGATCCCATTGTTCATAAGCAGGCAATCTTCCCATGGTTTCCCCGGGAAACCCACTTCCCACTACCTCACCGAAGCCCACTCGCTGAAAAAGATCACGGGTAAACTGAGGATCCATTGCCAGCGCCAGCTTAGTCGTACCCACCTGACTGGACTTTCTTAACACGCCTGCGAGGTTTAACTGACCGTAGTCAATCGGATCGACGAAGGTCTTGTAATCTACTTTAAAATAACCCGGACTGGTTTCAACTGTGCTGCTTGCATCAAACAAACCAGACTCGAGCGCTGCAAGAATAGTGAAAGGTTTGACAGTGGATCCGGGCTCCATAAGATCTGTCAGCGCGCGATTACGAACTGCATTCTGACGCAAACTAGTGCGATCATTTGGGTTAAAAGATGGTTGATTCGCCATCGCCAGCACTTCGCCAGTTTTTACGTCGAGAACAACAACAGAACCCGATTTAGCGTTATGCTTTAATACAGCTTTTTTTAGGGCCCTGTATGCGGCGTATTGCACGCGAAGATCAATACTCAATCGCAAGTCTTCACCTGATTTTGCCGATTTGATCAAAGAGATATCGTTGATAATCCGACCCGCTCGATCTTTTATAACTTTCTTCGCTCCAGGCTCACCGGACAACCAGTTTTCGTAGGCCAGCTCCATCCCCTCCAAACCGTGATCGCTGATATTGGTAACACCAACGAGCTGGGCTGTTACCTCACCTGCAGGGTAGAAGCGCTGGTACTCGCGCTGACCAGACACACCAACAATGTCCAAATCCAGAATACGCTGAGCCTGATCATTGGGTAGCTGGCGAGCTAAATACATAAATGATTTGTTTTTATATCGCTGCAGACGACTCCGCAGTTGAGACACTGGAGAACCCATCGCCTGAGCCAACCGATAAACGTCATCCGCTTGGATTTGTTGAGGATTTGCGATGATTGCGGTAACTGGCGTACTCACCGCGAGAGGCTCACCATTGCGATCAGTGATAAGACCTCGATGAGCAGGAATACGCACCGTGCGAATGGATCGATTATCTCCTTGGGACTGCAAAAATTCGACTCCACGCTCCTCGCTCGGAAGAATTTGCAACTGTGCGATTTTGGCTAAAAGCGTCAGTGGCAGAGAGACCAAGAGAAGCATTACTAAATAGTAACGCCATCGCGGTATCATTGCCTGCACCCTAGTTTTAGCCACTTTTAGCTTACCTTATTAATCACCGCAGTGATTTTTATGCGCCCAAGGGCGCGTCTCACCTATCATTCCTGACAATTATTATTTCTTTCGGTATGGGGCTATGCATATCGAAACGCTCCACCGCAGCCGTCTCAATACGCTGCAGTGAACCCCATGCACTTTGCTCAAGAAGAAATCTTCCATAGTCAATTTGTAACTGATTTTCTCGCATTTCTAAGCTCACCAACTCCGCATATTTTTCTCTGCAAACATGACTGACATAAGCCACAGAGATAGCTGTAGCAACAACCGCTAACCACAGACTTACAATTTGCATTGAATTGAAGTAACGTATCGAGCTCGTGTCACTAATCACCTTAAGCCACCTTCTCCGCAATTCGCATAACAGCACTTCTCGAGCGAACATTCGCCGCTATTTCTGCTTTGCTTGGCTTTACCGCTTTACTCACCTTTTTTAATTTCACACCGCGCTCAACATCGGGGACAGGCAAGTGCTTTGGCAGCAGCTTGCCGCGCTCCTGATCTCTAATAAATCGCTTCACTCGGCGATCCTCAAGAGAATGAAAACTGATCACCACCAGACGCCCCCCAACACCAAGCAAATCAATCGACTGGTCCAACAGAGACTCAAGATCACCCAACTCTTGATTAATAAAAATTCTTATGGCTTGGAACGCTCGCGTCGCAGGATGCTTGCCACGCTCCCAGGAGGGATGAGCCGCAGACAGTATGGCCGCAAGCTGCAGAGTGCTGACGATGGGCTTTTTCACTCGCTCTCGTACAATCGCACTCGCCATGCGACGGGCAAATCGCTCCTCACCATAATCTTTGAAAACAGCAGTAATCTCTGTTTCAGATGCCTCGGAAAGCCACTGTGCGGCAGACATTCCCTGAGTTGTATCCATGCGCATATCCAGAGGACCATCGCGCAAAAAACTAAAACCACGGTCGGCCTGATCTAATTGAGGAGACGACACACCTAAATCGAGCAAGATACCAGCTAACTTTCCACCGCCCAGCTGGCCAACAAACTCACTAATATCAGCGAAACTACCATGCAACACTGTTACTCGATTATCATCGGCAAAATGCTCTCGACCCATACTCACTGCCTCTGGATCCTTGTCAATTGCTATTACCACACCCTTGTCAGATAACTTTTTTAACAACCCGCGGGTATGACCCCCGCGACCAAAAGTTGCATCTACATAGACACCATTGACATCAGTGACCAGAGCTTCAATCGCTTCATGCAACAACACTGTGGTATGTTCAGTCATCTGTACTCCACTCTCTACCAAGAGAGATTCTTTAGCGCTTCAGACATACTGCTCCGATCAGTCAACATATCTCGGTAGTTCTGCTGAGACCTTTCACGCTCAGCATTCCAGTTGTCTTCAGCCCATATCTCCAAACGCTGGGTACGACCCACCAAAATCAACTTTTTATCTATCTGCGCATATTCACGAAGTTCAGAGGGAATTAGAATGCGACCATTATTATCAAGTTGAATATCCTTCGCCTGACCTATGACAAAACGACTCAACATCTCACCTAAATCATCCAATGCAGGTAAGGCCGCAACTTTTGCTTCAAACTTTTTCCACTCTGGTAAGGGTGATAGAGTCAAACAGGTAGATTTCATATCAATGGTGATCACTAAATCACCCTGACAAATTTCAGACAGCGCTGCACGATAGCGGGTGGGAACCGCCATTCGACCTTTTGAATCCATGTTAATAGGATCGCTGCCTCTAAACATTTTTACCTTGCACCCTCAAACACTCTTGTAAAACCCACTTTTCGCCACTTTTTCCCATATGAACACACTATTGTGACGAGAATAGAATGTCAAGCGCTGCAGAATGATAAAAATGTAATAAAATCAGTAAGTTCCGATGAAAATCGCAATCCCATGTCGGGATAAAAAAATATGCAATTTTTTTAACAAGATAAAACAGAAAAGTACCGCGACAACTTAAAGTAACTTCTAGGTTTCTGTTTTTTTAAGGACAAATTTAAATAAAAAATAATTTTTTTATTCTTTTTTATTTATTTGTTATGTCAAAGCTCATAAAACAAAAAAAAGAGTAGTGCAAAGCACCACTCTTTTCAGCATCCACGCTCAAAAATCAATGAGTCAACCGATAAGCCGGGTTCTGTCGTGGACAGCCATTCATCTGGGACAGACGTCACCGTCTGCCTCTAGCAACCTACCCGTTTCCGACGCGGGTCACGTCATTGGGAAACCTATTTGGTCTTGCTCCGAGCGGGGTTTACCCTGCCATCGCTGTTACCAGCGACGCGGTGCGCTCTTACCACACCCTTTCACCCTTACCTGTTTTCGCACGCGAACCATCGGCGGTCTGCTCTCTGCGGCACTTTCCGTAGGCTTTCGCCCCCCAGGCGTTACCTGGCACTCTACCCTGTGGAGCCCGGACTTTCCTCTGTGTAACACCCTGAGAATCTGCAAGCAAAAATCAGAGAAGTCAGCACAGCGACTGTCTAGTCAACTCACGAAAAAGTATACCACAGGGATCTCAAATGCGGTGTGCATTTAAAAAAAGGTGACACAAAGAGCTGGCGAGAAACTATTTAAGAAGAGGATGATCCGTTGGCAGTTGTCGAGATAACCAGAGCGCTAATTTATGGCGCATAGTGGGGTCGCTAATTTGATCTTTCGCCAAAGGCTGTATTAATTTATCTTCCACCAGCACTCGATAGACAAACTCTACCTTAAGTTTCACGGAGTCGTGATCTTCCACTTCACCATAGCCGCGTTTTCTAGCGTAAACAGCACCGACATGAAGGGCTTTTTTTACCAACTCAGGTTCGTTCTTAAATTTTTTCATTGACACGACCTATCAGGCAACAACCTGTGCTCTAACTCTCTAGTCCACAAACAGACGAGCATTTCTAAATAGCCTCATCCAGGCTCCGTCCTCACCCCACTCATCCGGATGCCATGAGTTTAGCACAGTGCGAAAAACGCGCTCGGGATGAGGCATCATCAGCGTGACCCTGCCATCGCTTGATGTTATTCCAGTAACTCCCTCTGGAGATCCATTTGGATTTGCCGGATAACTGATCGCTACATCGCCATTATTCTCCAGAAAACGCAGAGCTATCTGGCCAGTTTGGTTTAATTCATGCACAGCAGATGCCGACGAAAATTCAGCTCTTCCCTCTCCATGGGAAACCGCAATCGGCATAACCGAACCCTGCATACCCTGAAGTAACACTGATCTGGAGGACTCAACCCTTACCAAAGACAGCCGAGCCTCAAACTGTTCCGATAAATTACGCACAAATCGAGGCCACAAATCAGCCCCAGGTATCAGAGATTTCAAATTACTGAGCATCTGACAGCCATTACAAACACCCAGACTAAAGGTATTATCTCTATGGAAAAATTCTTCAAACTGCGCTCGTAGCTGAGAATTAAACAAAATTGTTTTAGCCCAGCCTTCACCAGCACCAAGAACATCGCCATAGGAGAAACCTCCGCAGGCGACCATACCTCTATAATCACTGAGACTAGCACGCCCTGCCAGCAAGTCACTCATATGCACATCAATAGCAGCAAATCCGGCGCGATCAAACGCTGCGGCCATTTCTAAATGACTGTTGACACCCTGCTCTCTGACAATGGCAATTTTTGGGTTTGCTCCTCTGGCGACATAGGGTGCTGCGATATCGTCACTGGGATCATAAGTCAACTCAGCAGAAAGCCCCGGATCACTTGCTGTGATTCGATGAAATTCTTGTTCAACACATTCAATATTGTCTCTTATTGCAGCAACACGGTAAGAAGTTTCACTCCAAGCTCTCTGAAGCTCGGCGCGCTTAGCACTGAGCACTTGTCGCTCTGCGTGACCAATAACCACCTCATCAGTTTTGTTTAAACCACCGATTTTATGAACATTTACACCCGCACTCTGAAACCGCTGGAATAAAAGCTCTGACTTTTCAACAGGCACCTGAACCACGGCACCCAATTCCTCATTAAAAAGTGCTGAAGTAATGTTGTCCTCATCTGTATAGTCACTGAGGTCCAGGGTAACGCCAGTGCGCCCAGCGAAACTCATCTCACACACAGTAGAAAAGAGCCCGCCATCAGAGCGATCGTGGTATGCAAGCAAGTCTCCTGCTTCAATGGAGTTTTGCATAGCATTGAAAAATCCCAGCAAACTATCGGCGTTATCAACGTCGGGCACCTCAATACCAAACTCGGAATACACTTGAGCCAGTATAGAGCCTCCAAGCCGCTGATGACCCTGACTAATATCTAACAGCAGTAACTCAGTATCGCCTTTGTCAGTGCGCAATTCTGGCGTCAGTGTTTTTCTTACATCCAAAACAGGTGAGAATCCGGTAATGATCAGAGACAAGGGGGAGGTAACGGCTTTATCTTCACCCCCATCATGCCATGCTGTGCGCATAGACATAGAATCTTTGCCCACTGGTATGGTAATACCGAGTTTTGGGCACAGCTCCATACCAACCGCTTCCACAGTGCGGTACAACTTTTCATCCTCGCCTTCCGCCCCTGCAGCACACATCCAATTGGCTGACAGCTTAACGTCTTTAATCGAGTTAATCCTGGCAGCACAAATATTGGTAATTGCTTCGCCAATGGCCATGCGTCCAGACGCCGGCCCGTTGACCAGAGCCAAGGGAGTGCGCTCTCCCATCGCCATCGCTTCTCCGGCATTGCTATCGTAGGTCACCGTGGTAACGGCACAATCAGCCACAGGTACTTGCCAAGGTCCCACCATTTGGTCCCTAGCAACCATGCCGCTGACCGTTCTATCACCGATAGTAATCAGAAAGCTCTTACTGGCCACTGAGGGGTGACGCAGCACGCGAAATGCAGCCTCTTCAATAAGGCTATCATCGCCCCTAAACTCTTTGGAAACAAACGGTAATGACTGCGCCTGACGATGCATCTTGGGTGTTTTTCCAAATAGAACCGACATCGGCAGATCAACTGGTTTGTTGTCAAAGTGTTCATCAAGCACCGCGATGTTCCTCTCTTCCGTCGCCTCACCCACCACGGCAAACGGACATCGCTCACGCTCACATATTGAGGTGAACAGCTCTATGTTGTCGGGGTTAATTGCCAACACATAGCGCTCCTGGGCTTCGTTGCACCAAATTTCCACCGGCGACATACCGGGCTCATCATTGGGAACAGCGCGCAGGTTAAACTTACCGCCAGTGCCGCCGTCTTTAACCAATTCGGGTAATGCATTGGATAATCCACCGGCGCCCACATCATGGATAAATGCAATGGGATTATCGCAACCCATCTGCCAACAATTGTCGATCACCTCCTGACAGCGACGCTCAATCTCGGGGTTTTGACGCTGTACTGAAGCAAAATCGAGGTCAGCAGAGCTCGCTCCGGTAGCCATAGATGATGCAGCTCCACCACCCAACCCTATCAACATGGCCGGACCACCCAAAACCACCAATTTTGAGCCCGCTGAAAAATGTGGTTTATCGATGTGCTCCTCGCGGATATTGCCATAGCCGCCAGCAATCATAATCGGCTTGTGATAGCCGCGGCGCTGACCGTCAAAGTCCATTTCAAAGGTTCTAAAATAACCACAGATATTGGGGCGACCAAACTCGTTATTAAATGCAGCACCACCAATGGGCCCCTCAATCATAATATCCAGAGCAGACACAATACGATCAGGCTTGCCATAGTCCTTTTCCCAAGGCTGAATAAAATCTGGAATCTGCAAATTTGACACAGTAAAACCCACCAATCCGACTTTGGGCTTTGAGCCTCTGCCCACAGCACCCTCATCGCGTATCTCTCCACCGGAACCCGTTCCAGCACCGGAAAAGGGTGCTATCGCCGTGGGGTGGTTATGAGTTTCCACCTTCATCAAAAGGTGAACTGGCTCATGACTGTAGGAGTATTGCCGCGTCACAGGATCGGGATAAAACCGACCACCCAGTGATCCCGACACCACCGCAGCGTTGTCTGAATAGGCCGACAACACATTATCGCCATTGACCCTATTGGTATTGCGGATCATGGCAAACAATGAGTGCTCCTGATCGACACCATCCACTGTCCAGCTGGCGTTGAATATTTTGTGCCGACAGTGCTCTGAATTGGCCTGAGCGAACATCATCAGTTCTGCATCGGTGGGATTGCGCTGTAAGTTGGCAAAGTTTTCACTGAGGTAATCGATCTCATCGTCGGCCAGAGCCAACCCTAACTCCGCATTAGCTGACCGCAGCGCCTCTGCTCCACCGGCAAGAATATCAACATACCGCAGTGGCGCGGGCTGATCATGAGCGAACAGTACTTCTGCTTCAGAAGGATTAGTCAGCACCGCTTCCACCATTCGATCACTTAACAATTCACCCAATCTGCTCAACTGAGCCGGATCAAAAGTGGTGGCAGCTTGAACATGATAGGCAATTCCTCGCTCCACACGCCGGACTTCAGAAAGACCACAGTTGTGGACAATATCCGTCGCTTTGCTAGACCAAGGTGAGATCGTCCCCGGGCGCGGCACAACGAGCAATAGAGACCCTTGAGCTTCTCCTTGTTCATGCGTGGGGCCATAGGTTAACAGCGCCGAAAGCGTATTAACTGACGACGCATCCAACTCCAAGCTCAGGTCTATAAAATGCAAATAATGAGCACTGAGAGAGACGACCGATGGCTCCACGGCCTGTAACTTGTTTAGTAGTTTTTCACAACGAAAAGCAGAGAGTGCCGGAGCACCGGTGAGGATCATCATGGAGATAGGTCTCAAAAACATCTGGATTGAAAGATCTGTATTCTAGCGGAAAACATCTCATTTTGGCAGTCAGATTTAGTTAACAGTAACGATATTACTAGAGGTGCCCTATATTTTTGTGGCACTATAACCGCAGTCAGCTGGGAGTTTACTTAAAAAAGCTATGCGGCAACTGACAAAAAAAGTACGGCAGGCGCGCAATCGAGCCATCTTAACCTTCTTGTCTATCGGGGTGTTGATCCATTTTTTCGGCAGTCAGCAAATAAGTGACCTAGAGCGAATCCAGAAACGCGGCGCCATTACCATGCTGACAACACCGGGGCCCTCAACTTACTTTGAGGACGGCCGCGGAAAAAACGGTTTTGAGTATATCATTGCCAAGTCGTTTGCTGACCGACTGGGCGTCGATCTGAAGGTTAGAAATATGTCCAGCCTGCGCGGATTGCTGTTAGCAATCGGCGGACCCAAGGGTGACTTTGCCGCGTCCAACATCGTAGAAACCACCGAGCGTGGTAGGTCTATGCGGTTTTCTACTCCTTATTTGGAGACCACCCAACTCATGTTATATAGGCGGGGAGAAGACCGACCGAACTCGCTGCGAGATATAGATGGTGATCTACTGGTTATCACAGGGTCGTCCCATAGCGAACACCTGCAAAAGATGGCCCAGTCACTGCCCGGTTTGCGTTGGCGAGAGCGTGACGGACTGGAAATGTTTGAACTGATGGAAATGGTTCATGATGGAAGTATCGATTATGCCGTGGTCGACTCCCTCGCCTACCTGGTAAACAGACATATCTACCCCAACGCCGCTCTGGCATTTGAAATTACAGAGCCCCAGCCAATGGCTTGGGCCTTCCCGAATCATGGTGACGGCACCCTGTTACAAGCGGCCAATGATTTTCTTACTGCCTACATGGAGAGCGGTGATCTGTCTGCGCTTGAAGCTGACACACTGTCTCACAATAACAATTTTTCCGTCGCTGACTCAAAGAGGCTCGGCGAACTCGTGGTTGAACGCTTGCCCGAGTATGAACCGCTATTTCGACAAACAGCCGAAAAATATTCTTTGGACTGGCATCTACTGGCTGCAGTTGCCTACCAAGAGTCTCACTGGAACCCTCGGGCAAGATCACCAACTGGCGTAAGGGGTTTGATGATGCTTACTCTAAACACAGCGCGAGAGATGGGTGTGACTAGCCGGCTCGATGCGACTCAGAGCCTCGAGGGAGGCACTGCCTACCTGATGAAGTTAAAACGGAGGCTACCGGCGAGAATCACTGAACCTGACCGCACACTGCTCGCGCTGGCTGCTTACAATGTTGGTTTTGGGCATCTTGAAGATGCCAGAATTCTCACCCAACGCGGAGGTAAAAATCCAGACATTTGGCAACACGTCCGTCAATTTCTCCCCCTGCTGAGCCACAGAGACTATTACTCGAAGAGCAAATACGGCTATGCCAGGGGTACCGAGCCCGTATTGTATGTTGACAATATTCAATACTATCAGCACTACCTTCAATTACATTCACTTTCAAAACACAACAAGATCATCAGCCAAACCGAGGCAATTGATAAAGAGAAGGACTGGGATAAGAACGGACTAACCACGTTATAAACCGGACTTGAAGCTATCCCCGCGTTACCGACAATCTTACGATCACACTGCGAGGCAGTAATTCTGTCGTACTCGGCAACCTCAGCGCCTTTCAATAACCCACTTGCAGTGTTCCTTGCATCAACACTACTTTCACATCCAACATGTACCACTTCCAAGGACGCTTTGGTCGAAGAAGGTGTAATTGTTGATTCAAGGGGAGCACCGAGATTTGTGACTAACTCAACTGTGCCAGTTAATCCGCTCAACTTAGGTGAGTTATCAAATGAAATAGCAGGATGTCACTTCTCCCAGCGAGCAATGGCCAGATGCACAAACTTTACTTGACTCTGGAAACCCGTCAGTGGCAGATCCTGCCTAAATTTGAGGTGCACCCATAACTGACGAATTTACTTTACTTCTTAAAATCGGACTTACATCTCAGCGACAGCGGTGAGGCATTCCCTCTAAGTGATCACAGAGGCATATCGGTCATGACGATTTGGAGTCCGTCATAGCTTTTCGTTTGTCTCTAAAAAAATTGCTTATTAAGGCAGAACATTGGTCTGCTAATAGACCTCCATGACATTCCATAGAGTGGTTGTAGGGACTTTTATCTAAAAGCTGCAGCTGGCTTTGGAGCGCTCCCGCGCGCGGCTCCGCTGCACCAAAAATAATACGTCTTATCCGCGCATGAACCATAGCACCAACGCACATGGTGCAGGGTTCCACGGTGACGTAAAGATCACAACCCGTCAGTCGATAATTACCCAGGGTTGCACAAGCCTGGCGCATAGCGACAATTTCAGCATGGGCTGTGGGATCATGGTTACCAATAGATTGATTATAGCCTTCACCGACAATCACTCCATCTTTAACAATGACCGCTCCCACCGGGACCTCATCAACAGTAGCTGCTAATCTGGCCAGCTCCAGTGCCCTATGCATAAATTTATGTTGATCATCAATAGTCGGTTGTCTGCTCAAGATATCGGCTCTGTGTCGGTTGATCGCGATGGTTTATTATGCCGAAAAATAGGTGCCTTCGCTCAATTTTTGTCCTTACACGACAAAATGTCGATGACAAAGAATCGTCAAAAAGAACCATTTAGGTGCTTGTAACATGTTCAATTACGGAGATGTATCAACGTTATCAGTGTAAAATGTGATGCGCACCTTAAACCAGTCCTTGAAAACTCATTCCTTATACTTTTTTTATGTGAACTAATGTATGATATTGCCCTCTTGGCAAAAGCTGGGCCTCCAACTCCAGTGTCAAGATCATCAAAGCTACACAGCCTTACTAATTTCTCTAGGGGAGAATCATGCAAATGACTAAACTTTTAAAACTCAATACACTTGCAATCGCAACTGCGATTGTTGGTAGCACAGCGCTTCCTGGCGTTGTGACTGCCGCTGAGTCCTCAGCAACGCTTGAAGAAGTGGTTGTTCTCGGCTCACGCGGAACACCGCGCTCCGTTGGCGACTCACCCGTACCAGTGGACAGCATTAGTGCTGATGAACTGGGCCGAGCGGGTAGCAACGATCTGATGATGCAGCTTCAAGGAGCTATTCCGTCTCTAAACGTTCATCTTCAGCCCATCAGCGACGCAGCCAGTATGATTCGTCCTGCGAACCTCCGTGGCCTATCGTCCGACAGCACGCTGATAATGGTTAACGGCAAGCGTCGTCATCGCGCCTCCGTTATCGCTTTCCAAGGGGGTGGTGTCAATGATGGATCTCAGGGCCCGGACATCTCCGTAATTCCAAGCATTGCGCTGAAATCAGTAGAAGTTTTGCGCGATGGCGCAGCTGCACAATACGGTTCTGACGCCGTTGCCGGTGTCATTAACTTTGTACTAAATGACTCTGCAGAGGGTGGATCTTTAAAGCTAAAACAGGGTCAGTACCAAGAAGGTGATGGTGACACAACCGTACTAATGGGCAACTTTGGTATGCCTTTAACTGACGCTGGTTTTATGAACATTAGCTTTCAAATGAAAGAGAATGATGCCACTTCACGCAGTGTTCAACGTCCAGATGCTCAGGCTCTCATTGACGCCGGAAATACCGCGGTTACCGAGCCTGCTCAAATCTGGGGAGCCCCAATCATTGATGACGACGTAACGTTCTTCTTCAACTCTGGTTTGGACTTGGGCGATGGTGGACAGGCATACATGTTTGGTAATTACTCTGAGCGTGATGTTGACGGTGGTTTCTACTTCCGCAACCCAGACGGGCGCACGGGTGTATTCACTAAAGGAGATGGTACTCGCCTGATCGCCGATGTCACCGGTGACATGTCTGGCAACTGCCCTACCGCACTTGATCCTGCCGATTATGCTGGCCGTGATGCAGTCATAGCCGATCCTAATTGCTATATCTTGAACCAAGCGGCACCCGGCGGTTACACCCCCCGATTCGTGGGTAACATCACCGACACCTCTTTCACTATGGGCCGAAACGGTGAGATTGCCACTGGATTCCTAGCAGGTACTGCATTTGATATCAGCGGTTCAGTGGGTCGAAATGAGGCGTCCTTTGGCCTCAACAATACATTCAACCCCTCAATGGGTCCTGACTCACCTCGTGATTTCGAAACAGGTAGTTACATCCAGCTAGCTAAGACATTCAATATCGATATGTCCAAAGACTATGACTCAATTAGCCTAGCGTACGGTTATGAGTGGCGTGAAACCACCTTCTCGGTGATTTCAGGTGAAGAGGCCTCTTGGGTTGCCGGCCCCTATGCAACACAAGGTTTCAATGTAGGTTCACACGGGTTTGCTGGCTTCTCACCAGATTCTGCAGGAGCATTCTCCCGTCGCAACTACGCCATCTATGGTGATATTTCCAATCAGGTATCTGATAACTTGTTAATCCAAGGCGCACTGCGTTACGAAGACTACAGCAGCGGACTGGATACCACCAACTACAAGTTGGCGTTTAATTATCAGTTAACCGATAACGTTGCACTTCGAGGGTCTCACAGCACTGGTTTCAGAGCTCCAACCCAAGGTCAGGCGAACGTCGTAAATACTCAGACAACTCTGGTTGATGGACAGCTAACTCAGGCGCAGACGCTTCCCGGGTTTAAGCTAGGTGCAGAGCAATTACAACCTGAAGAGTCGACAAGTTTTGCGATGGGAATCGTAGCAACAATCGGAGAGGTCGAGTTAACAGCTGACTGGTTCAACATTCAGGTAGATGATCGTATCGCCCTCACCAGTAACGCAGCACCAACTGATGCTCAGCGAGCGGCAATGACTGCAGCGGGCATTCCAAACGCAGAGCTGATTGGAGAAGTTAACTACTTCACTAACGACTTCAATACCGAGACCTCAGGACTGGATATCGTTGCAACCTACGGTACCAATTTGTGGGGCGGAAGCACTGACTTCAGCGCTGCCTATAACTACACTGACACAGAAGTTTCGGATCAGGGTAATGTGACGAGTGATAGTAAAGTAAAACGTCTGGAAGAAGGTCTGCCGAATCACCGCGCAACTTTCACCATGGACCAACAGTGGGAAAACGTCAGTGCATTTGTACGAGCAAATTATTTCGGTGAGTATTATGCTGTTCACGCCGATTGGTTTGGAACTGATGCTGATGCAGCAATGACAGTAGATGTAGAAGTTACCTACGATATAAACGATAATTTCGATATCTCGATTGGTGCTCAAAACATCTTCGATCAAGAAGCTGAGAAGATCGACGGATCAGCAGGTGCTGTAGCTGAGGGCGTTCCAGGGAATGTACTCGGTGCGATCTACTACGAAACGTCTCCTATGGGTATTGAAGGAGCTTTCTGGTACATCAGTGCAGGCTACAACTTCTAGTTGTCAGTTTTTTGCGCGACTAGATGCAGCTAGTTTCTGTTTAGCTGCCACAAAGGGGGATACCATTTGGTATCCCCCTTTTTATTTTCCTGCATCTAAGGCCCATCAAAGCTACCTTTAATGGAGAAGAAACTTTACTGCAACCGAGATCTAGGTCCCTAAAGAGAACCGAAATGAACTGAGGTGTATAGTCTTTTTTGCATCTTTTAAGCACTGTTGGAAGTGATTACTAAAATAACAATTCAACATTGTTACGACAAAAATATAACAATCAAAAATATCCGTTTTAATTTAACAACACCGAGAGCCAAAA
Organism: Porticoccaceae bacterium; assembly: GCA_964230135.1. Taxonomy (GTDB): domain Bacteria; phylum Pseudomonadota; class Gammaproteobacteria; order Pseudomonadales; family Porticoccaceae; genus HTCC2207. Next base: position 39,408 of record CAXRFT010000045.1, read on the forward strand.
ATTGGTCTACCAAATAGGGAGCGGCCAACCGAGGTAAAAGTAAAGACATTTCAAGGCTGTACTACCGGTTAGCTTGTCAAACCAATAAAGAAGACATCAATCGGAAGCTGCAAACGAGGAATATTCCCTATGCATTATCGATCTTTTAGATGATCAATTCGGCGCTGAAAGGCGAAGCTGAGAGAGAA
>CAXRFT010000046.1:0-64648 GCA_964230135.1 Porticoccaceae bacterium
GCCATGCCTGAGCTACTTTGGATCCAACTGATCGGTTAAGTTTTATGCTGATTGTTCGGCTGGCCAAAATTAATTTATCCATATCAATACCATGATTTATTCCTAAACCATTGAGCATATAGATTAAATCTTCGGTGGCCAGATTGCCCGATGCGCCCGCAGCGTAGGGGCAACCGCCGAGGCCAGATACTGCGCTGTCAATAACGGAGATTCCTCTTTGCAGGCCAATCAGTACATTGGCCAGTGCTTGCCCATAGGTATCGTGCATGTGAAGTGCCAACTGTTCTACAGGTACGCCAGTGAGCACTGTATCGAGAAGAACTTCGGTGCTAGCAGGGGTACCCACACCGATGGTGTCTCCTAAAGAGACTTCGTAACACCCCATGTCTAGTAGTGCTTTGGTTACCTCTGCCACCTGATGAGCGCTGACTGGTCCTTGATAGGGGCAGCCGAGTACGCAGGAGACATAGCCGCGCACACGAATATTGGCCTGTTGTGCTTTTTTTAGTACAGGCACAAAACGTTGTAAGCTCTCGGCAATGGAACAGTTGATGTTTTTTTGGCTAAACTGTTCTGATGCTGCGGCGAATACGGCCACTTCTCTAACGCCACACTCGATCGCTCGGTCTAAACCCTTCTCGTTTGGCGTCAACGCGCTGAACTGAGCATTAGGGAAGACTGGTGCGATGCTGCGACTAATTTCTTCAAACAGGTCATCACTGCCCGCCATTTGCGGCACCCATTTTGGGCTGACAAAGCTACCGGCTTCGATATGGACAAGTCCTGCGTCGGCAAGTTGCTGTACAAGTGTCTGTTTTGTCTGTAAATCCACCGTGGTCTTTTCGTTCTGCAAACCGTCTCTGGGACCTACTTCGACAATCTTGACGCTGCTTGGATAACTCATGCTGTCGCTGCCTCAAAGGCGAGTAGTTCGATGCCGCCATCGATGATGTCGCCTTCCTGGAAATAAAATTCTGTCACTTTGCCATCAGCTGGGGCGATGACTTTATGTTCCATTTTCATCGCTTCCATTATTAACAGAGTATCGCCTTTGCTGACCTCGGTATTGAGTTTGGCTTGCACAGCTACGATGGTGCCATTCATAGGTGCTTTCAAACTGTTTTGCTCGGGGTCAGTATCGTCGATTTGCATATCCGCTTCAATTTTGTGGCAGAGGAAATGCCCCTTTGGGGTGAATAACTCAAAACCCAGGTCCGTTTCTACCGTTTTAGTAGTGGATATATCGGTTTCTGGAACAGGCGATACCTTGCATTCGGTACCCTGTATGCGTAGAGCATAAACCGGCACAGGCATGCCCCAGCTGTCTTTGATGTGCCAGGGTGAGTTACTGTCAGAAGACTGTACGGCCTGCATTGATGCGGCCTGCTGAATAATATCGAATTGGGCTGATGCCGCTAGGGGTCCAGCATACTCTAGGTCATCATGACGCAGACGGAAAATCTCGTCGTGATGCTGATGGATAAAGCCTGTATCCACATCACCTCGGATGAAGGCGTCACTGCTGGCAAGGTTGTACAAAAATCCTATGTTGGTGGTAACGCCACGAATTGTGTAGTCACTCAGTGCCTCTTTCAATCGTTGAAGTGCGCGATCTCGGTTGCTGCCCCAGACCACCAGCTTGGCGATCATGGGGTCATAATAGATGCTTACCTCGTCCCCCTCGAGAACCCCGGTATCCACTCGCACATGGCAGTTTTCTTCAGGTGGCGTTAGCCGTTTCAAGCCACCGGTTGCTGGCAGAAAATTATTATCAGGGTCCTCGGCATAGATTCTAGCTTCAAAAGCGTGACCATTGATGGTTAATTCATCCTGCTTTAAGGGTAATGGCTCACCGGCAGCAACGCTCAATTGCCATGCCACCAAGTCCTGTTGAGTGATCATTTCGGTCACGGGATGCTCCACCTGTAACCGAGTATTCATTTCCATAAAGAAGAAGTCACCATTGACATCTAACAGAAATTCTACAGTGCCTGCGCCCTCATAATTGATGGCACTGGCCGCAGCGATGGCGGCCTGACCCATGCGTTGGCGTAGCTCAGAGGTCATGTGAGGTGCTGGCGCTTCTTCAATTACTTTTTGATGTCGACGTTGAACTGAACAGTCTCTTTCAAACAAATAAACTCCGTTGCCAAGACCGTCGAAAAACACCTGTATCTCCACATGACGAGGTTTTAGAAGGTACTTTTCAATCAACATATGGTCATCGCCAAAGCTACTCATAGCCTCGCGTTTGGCGGCATTTAGGGCATTATCAAATTCTGCTGTGGAGAGCACCGTGCGCATGCCTTTACCGCCACCGCCAGCGGATGCCTTTAACAGCACTGGATAGCCAATTTTCTCGGCTTGTTCACGGAGGGTTGTCGGCTTTTGATCCTCACCATGGTATCCGGGCACTGTGGGCACATCGGCTGCTTGCATCAGTTTTTTTGCGGTGGATTTTGATCCCATGGCAATGATAGCGTCCGCTGGCGGGCCGATGAAGACAATGTTGTTAGCCGCACATTGGCGGCAAAAGTCTGCATTTTCTGACAGGAAACCGTAGCCTGGATGAATGGCTTCCGCCCCGGTGTCTAGTGCCGCGGCGATTATTTTATCCGCCACTAGATATGACTGACTCGATGGTGCTGGGCCAATGAAAACGGCCTCGTCAGCCATTTTTACGTGCAAACTGTTTCTATCGGCTTCACTGTAGACAGCCACGGTAGAAATACCCAGAGATTGCGCAGTTTTGATCACCCGACAAGCGATTTCCCCGCGATTAGCAATCAGAATCTTTTTAAACATAGTTGCACCTAGTCTCTTTGCCATTGAGGGTTTCGTTTTTTTAAAAAGGCATTTAAACCTTCTTGACCTTCTGGGCTGACGCGAATATGAGCAATTACTTCACAGGTGTGATCAATCAATGATTGATCGAGCTTCCGATCGCTTACAGTATTAATCAACTCTTTACCGATTTGCACAGCTCTGGGGCCATTGGCCAAAATGTGCTCAAGCAGTTGATCGATGACTTTGTCCAGATCTTGGTTGTCCACCACTTCATGAACAAGACCTATGTCAAAACCCCGCTGAGCTTCGAAACGCTCAGCTGTGACAAAATAGCGCTGTGCCTGTCGTGCTCCAATGGCATCGATAACATAGGGACTGATGGTGGCTGGCACCAACCCGAGTTTGACCTCGCTGAGTGCGAAGCTGGCTCGAGTAGAGGCCACAGCGATATCGCAGCAGCTGATAAGACCAACGGCGCCACCATAGGCCGCGCCCTGAACTCGCGCGATGGTAGGTTGAGGTATCTGCTTAAGACTTGATAGCATGTTTGCTAGGGCTCGGGCATCGGCAAGATTGTCCTCGTAAGAGTAGTCGGCCATGCGTTTCATCCACTCTAGATCTGCGCCGGCAGAGAAATGTTTGCCATTGGAGCCCAGCACCACAGCTCGCGCATCCGGGTTGGCAGAGACAGCCTTAAACGCAGCGTCGAGTTGCAATATAATGGCATCATCAAAAGCATTGTGCTTGTCAGGATTATTCAAATTAATCCGCGCTACACCTCGATCATCTATTGTTAGGTCAACCTTGTTCATAGTGATATCCAGTTACATTCTAAAGACGCCAAATTTGGTTTCTTCAATCTTACGGTTGTGGCTGGCGGCAATGGCTAACCCCAGCACTCTGCGTGTGTCTGCAGGATCAATAACACCGTCGTCCCAGATTCTTGCTGAGGCATAGAATGGGTGCCCTTGATGCTCGTAGTTGTCAATAATGGGCTGCTTAAATGCTGCTTCCTCCTCTGAACTCCAGCTGACGCCATCGCGCTCGTGTTTGTCTCTGGTCACCTGTGCCAATACATTGGCCGCCTGTTCGCCGCCCATTACTGAAATTCGTGCATTGGGCCACATGAACATAAATCGGGGATCATAAGCACGACCGCACATGCCGTAGTTGCCGGCACCAAAGGATCCGCCGATGAGAATTGTAAATTTAGGTACATTGGCGGTAGCCACTGCGGTGACCATCTTTGCACCGTGCTTGGCGATGCCATCATTTTCGTATTGTTTGCCCACCATGAAGCCGGTGATATTTTGCAAAAAGACCAGTGGTATTTTTCTCTGAGCACAGAGTTCCACAAAATGGGCGCCTTTCTGGGCTGATTCGCCAAACAGAATGCCATTGTTGGCTATGACGCCCACAGGATAGCCATAAATGCGCGCAAAGCCACAGACCAGAGTGGTGCCATAGAGCGCTTTAAATTCGTCAAACTCCGATCCGTCAACGGTTCGAGCAATGATTTCTCTCACGTCATAGGACTGTCGTGAGTCTGCTGGTACTACACCATAGATCTCGTCGGGCGGATAGAGGGGGTCCACCGTATCTCTGATATCGCCGTTTATCGGTTTAACGCGGTTAAGGCGAGCCACTGCTTTGCGCACCAGATCAAGTGCATGGTGATCGTTGTTAGCTAAATGATCCGCAACACCGGAAATGCGCGCGTGAACATCTCCCCCGCCGAGATCTTCAGCGCTGACAACCTCTCCGGTGGCAGCTTTTACCAGCGGTGGTCCAGCGAGAAATATGGTGCCCTGGTGCTTGACGATAATTGATTCATCTGCCATGGCGGGAACATAGGCACCACCCGCGGTGCAGGAGCCCATTACCGCGGCAATTTGGGGTATATCGCGCGCTGACATGTTGGCTTGATTAAAGAATATGCGGCCAAAATGATCGCGGTCGGGAAAGACTTCATCTTGCCGTGGTAGATTGGCACCACCGGAATCTACTAAGTAAACACAGGGCAAGTGGTTTTCAGCGGCGATGGCTTGTGCGCGAAGATGCTTTTTTACCGTCAGGGGGTAATAGCTACCACCTTTGACAGTGGCATCATTGATCACCACCACACATTCTTGCCCGCTAATGCGGCCAATGCCAGTGATGATTCCAGCCCCTGGCACATGGTCATCGTATACCTCATGGGCGGCGAGGGCGGACAGCTCTAAAAAAGCTGACCCCGGGTCGAGCAGCGCCTCAAGGCGCTGTCTGGGTAACAGTTTGCCGCGACTCAGGTGACGTTCGCAGGCCTTGCTACCGCCGCCTTTATATATTTGCTCTAGAGTCTTTTTCAGTTCATCAACTTGCACCTGCATTGCTACGGCGTTTTTTTTGTAGTCGCTACTGCTGACACTTATTTTAGTTTTAAGAATAGCCATCTCAGTTACCTCAGGCCGTCTCAGCGAAGAGCTCTCTGCCGATGAGCATGCGCCGAACTTCTGAAGTACCAGCGCCAATTTCGTAGAGTTTGGCATCGCGCAACAAGCGACCGGCAGGATAGTCATTGGTGTAGCCGTTGCCTCCCAGTGCCTGAATAGTTTGTAGAGCCATCTGTGTGGCTTTTTCGGCAGTGAATAAAATAACCGCTGCAGCATCCTTGCGTGAGTCTTGTCCGTGGTCACAAGCTCTGGCCACAGCGTAAAGATAGGCTCTTGATGCATTGAGGTCTGCGTACATATCGGCAAGTTTGCCCTGCATCAATTGAAATTCACCGATGGCTTGACCGAACTGTTTGCGCTCGTGGATATAGGGAATCACCGTGTCTAGGCAAGCCTGCATAATCCCCACTGGGCCGCCAGATAAGACTGCTCGTTCGTAGTCCAATCCCGACATTAACACAGCCACACCGCGGCCCTCTCCCCCGAGTATATTTTCCGCTGGGACAGGACAGTCCTGAAATACTAGTTCACAGGTGTTGGAACCGCGCATGCCCAGTTTGTCGAGTTTCTGTTGGCGAGAGAATCCAGCAAAATCCCGCTCCACGATAAAGGCTGTAATGCCCTTGGATCCGGCATCTGTATCGGTTTTGGCGTAAATTACATAGGTGTGAGCATCTGGACCATTGGTGATCCACATTTTATTACCGTTGAGAATGTACTGGTCTCCTTGTTTTTCCGCCCTGAGACCCATGCTAACCACGTCAGATCCGGCATTGGGTTCACTCATGGCCAGAGCGCCAATGTGCTCACCGGAGCAAAGTTTGGGTAGGTATTTACGCTTTTGCTGCTCGTTGCCATTTTTGTAAATTTGGTTGACACAGAGGTTGGAGTGAGCCCCATAGGACAGACCTACGGAGGCCGATGCCCGTGAAATTTCTTCCATGGCCACGCAGTGGGCCAAATATCCCATGTCGACACCACCATAGTTTTCACTGACCGTAATCCCGAGTAACCCCATGTCGCCCAATTTTTTCCATAGGTCCATTGGGAATTCATTAGTTGTATCAATTTGTGCTGCTCTCGGAGCGATTTCAGCGTCACAAAATTGGGTCACGGACTGGCGAAGCATGTCGATGTCTTCACCGAGATTGAAGTTAAGAGTCGGATAGCTGGTATTCATGAGTTATGCCTTTGATGTTTCTGCTAGAGCTTGCCGGCAATCAGATTCGGCATTTTCAAGATCTGTCAGCAGGTTTCGGATGTCGTCCAGTTGTCGATGGAGCTTTTTACGCTGCAGTTGAATCGCCTCAATCAATGTGTTCAGTTGCTCCACATTGCTTTTACCGGGCTCATACATATCGATTATTTGTCGCGAGTCCTCAAGGCTTAGTCCCAGTCGCTTGCCGCGCAAGATAAGTTTTAGCCGGGTTCTATCTGATGGGCTGTAGACACGTGTCTTACCCCGTCGAGCGGGGCTGAGCAGCCCAATATCTTCGTAGTATCGAACCGTACGCGTGGTCACCTTGTACTCTTTGCATAAATCGCTAATGCTGAAGGTTGAGACTATTTCAGATGCCATTGAGGATGTCCTTGGTTGCATTGATAGACACTATAGTTAACGTTTACGTTAACGTCAATATTTGTCCCTAATATTTGCCTCTATTAAATGGTTGGTTCTATCGTGACGGACACAGGTCACTCTATGATCGTTTTTGAAGAATGTTATTGCAGTGTAGTGTTGATAAGCGGGATTTTGGATGGATGCACCCAGCTCACAGTTGATGATAACCGCCGCGATAAAATACCAGTGGGCGTGTCTTTTTATCGTCGAAGCGTAACACTTCCCCCACTAGGATAAGGTGATCACCACCGTCAAATCTGTTGGCAATTTTGCATTCAAAACAGGCGCTGTAATCGGGGAGAAGGGGGACACCATTAAGACCGGTAATACACTCTATGCCACCAAATTTGTCGCTGCCACTGGTGGCAAAGGTGTCGGATATGGTCTGCTGCTGGTGACTAAGCACATGGACTGCATAAGCATCAGTCTGTATGAAATCGTCAAAGCAGTTGGATTGTCTATCAATGCTCCAGAGAACCAAGGGTGGGTCCAATGAGACTGAGTTGAAGCTATTGACGGTCATCCCCACTTTTTGCCCCTGCCTGCCCAACGCCGTGACCACGGTAATACCAGTGGCAAAGCTACCTAATGCATTGCGCAGTTTAATACTATCAATGGCGCCGCTTGGTTTATCTGCTTCTTGTTGGTCAGTCATTCTGTTGTCGTAGCCGAGTATTGATCAAAGGGGTCGCAATCATGATTTTAATTGTGCTTCGTTGCAAGACATTTTATCACTATACTCGGTATCAGGTGTCTGGATCGTAGCTGTGACGGAGAGTTTGTCGGCACACCAAAAACCTTGTCGCTACGAGTTTTCTGCGGTGACTTTGGGTGACAAGTCGTCAAACTGTGCGCTGCGTTTTTCAGTGCGAGCTTTCATTGCTTCGCTGACATCGTTAATCTGTAGCATGCCCGCTTGCCAGGTGGCCATATAGTCAAGACTGTCAGCCACGCTGTGATCACGGCTGTGGTTAAGCATCTGTTTAACGCCCGCAACCGCCAGAGGGCTGTGATTGGCAATCTTTTTGGCCAGTTCTTGAGCTGCAATCATCATTTCTGTTTGATCTTGATAAACATGATTGACAAAGCCGCAGGCGAGTGCCTCCACAGCGCTGAGATTGCGACTGGTGTAAGCAAGTTCTCTCGCTAGGCCAGAGGGCATCACATGTAAGATTCGCTGTAGGGTGCCTACATCTGCGGTAATACCTAACTCGGTTTCCTTTATATTGAAAAACGCATCTGCTGTGCACAGACGAATGTCGGTAGCACAGATCATATCCACACCTCCACCGATGCAGGCACCTTGAATCGCACTGATAACCGGCATTCTGGCTCGTTCAAGTGATGTAAATACATCTTGCAGCGCTTTTATCCATCGCCGTTGTTTTTCAGCATTTCTTGCAGGTTCCAGACCCGGTGAATTACCGATTTTATTAAATACATTTAAATCCATGCCTGCGGTGAAATGTTTTCCTGAGGCCGATAGAATGATGACTCTCACCGTTCCGCTATTGTCCAGTTTGGCGACAAGTTCTGGAAGTTCTCGCCAGAAGTCATTATTCATCGAATTTAACGCACCGGGGCGATTGATGGTGATGTGAGCGATTTGATCTGAATCAATCGATACGGTGAATGCCTTGAGATTGTGAAAGTCGATGTCAGCCATGATGAGTCTTTGAATGTGTTTTTTTCCTTTCCGTTACTTTACAGACCTATGCCTCCACTTGATAGTGTATTTACGAAATCAGGGTATGGGCTGATTCGTTCAAGTCTAGTTTGGTGTGAGCAGGATTAATGGCAAGTGGTCCCATATTGCCAGTGACACGAGATAAACGGATAATTTGAATCACAATTAGTTGCCGATTGATGGGTGCTGTGGCAAAATCCGCTCCCACTTAAAGGCAGTGGTTTTACCAGCCACTATTTGGCCAGGTGTAAGGTGCCTGTTAAGATAATCTCTATGCGAGAGTGGCGGAATTGGTAGACGCGCTGGATTTAGGTTCCAGTGGGGTAACCCGTGAGAGTTCGAGTCTCTCCTTTCGCACCAAATTTTAATGTCAGTCAAGAGGATAACCCATGCAGGTGTCTATCGAGTCGAGCACAGGTCTTGAGCGTCAGCTCAAGGTGGGTGTGCCTGCCGAGCGCGTTGATCAAGAAGTTACTAATCGTCTTCAAAAAGCCACAAAAACAGTGTCAATAAAAGGCTTCAGAAAGGGCAAAGTTCCACTCAAGGTTGTCAAGCAGCATTACGGCAAGGGTGTGCGCCAAGAAGTGGTTGGTGAAATTGTCAATTCCAGCTTTTATGAGGCAATACAGCAAGAAGATCTTAAGCCAGTGGGACAGCCGCAGATAAATGAATTGTCTGACAAAGAGGGTGAAGACCTGTCATACCTTGCCGTGTTCGAGGTTTTCCCCGAGATAGAGCTTGCGCCTCTGGATAAAGTCAGTATTGAGCGACCAGTGGCTGAGGTCAAAGCGGCTGACGTAAAAAAGATGATTCAGCAGCTGCGAGATCAGCAGTCGTCCTTCAAAGTGTCAAAAAAGAAAGCCAAAAAAGGTGATCAGGTGAATATTGATTATTCGGGGACTCGCGATGGCGAGGTCTTTGAAGGTGGAACTGCCGAAGCGCAGGATCTGGTGTTAGGCTCTGGCTCAATGATTCCGGGATTCGAAAAAGGCTTGGAAGGATTGAGTGCGGACGAAGAGACGGTGTTGGACCTAGTATTTCCCGAGGATTACCACGCGGAAGATCTAAAAGGTGCAGAAGTTCAGTTTGCGGTGAAGGTTAATTCCGTGTCTTCTAAGAAGTTACCAAAAATGGATGACGAGTTCTTCAAGCTTTTTGGCGTTGAAGAAGGCGGCGTTGAAAAGTTTGAAGAGGAAGTGCAAGCCAATATGGAGCGAGAGTTGCGCAATGCGGTAAGAACCAAAGTTAAGAACCGCGTCATGAATCAACTCGCCGATCTGAATCCAGTAGACGTGCCTTCCGTATTGGTGGCAAATGAAATTACTCAATTGAAACAACAGATGGTACAGCAGTTTGGTGGTGGTCAGCAGATTGATCTAAATATTCTACCGGATGAGATGTTCAAGGAAAAAGCTGAGCGTCGGGCTGCCTTGGGTGTTATTGTCTCTGAGGTAGTCAAGGCGGAGTCTTTATCTCCGGACGAACAGCAGGTGCGTGAGCGTGTTGAAGAGCTCGCCTCAACATACGAGCAGCCGCAGGAGGTCGTGGACTATTATTACAGTAAGCCTGAGCTGCTGAGTTCAGTGGAAGCTGTGGTCTTAGAGGATCAGGTGACTGAGTTGGTGCTATCGAAGGCTAAAGTGAAGGATCAAAAACTTTCTTACGAGGACGCCATAAAGCCCGATGCAGAGCCGAGTGCTGAGGTTTAGCCGCAGCTTTTGTAGTAGAGAGATTGTTACTGCACAACAAGATCCGGCAGGTCAGTCTATGCCGTAGAAAAGCGTGTGCTATGTGTTACTAACGAGTGAGGAAAACATGATTTTTCAGCAAGCAGGCCAAAATTCGATTGAGACGGAGGCCAGTGGCCTGATTCCGATGGTTGTGGAACAGACTTCCCGAGGTGAGCGGTCCTACGATATATATTCTCGCTTGCTCAAGGAACGAGTCATCTTCTTGGTCGGTCAAGTGGAAGATCATATGGCTAACCTTATTGTAGCTCAGATGTTGTTTTTGGAGTCTGAGAACCCCGATAAAGACATACATCTATACATAAACTCTCCGGGCGGATCGGTCACGGCTGGTTTATCTATCTACGACACCATGCAATTTATTAAGCCCGATGTAAGTACCATGTGTATAGGGCAAGCGGCGTCAATGGGAGCTTTTCTGCTCGCAGCTGGGGCTGAAGGAAAACGTTTTTGCCTACCCAATTCCAGGACTATGATACATCAACCTAGCGGTGGGGCTCAGGGCCAGGCTACGGATATTCATATTCAGTCTCAGGAAATTTTGAAGATAAAGCAGCGATTAAATAAATTAATGGCTCATCATACGGGACAAGATGTCGATAAAGTAACTGAAGATACTGAGCGAGATAACTTTATGAGCGCCGAAGAGTCCAAGGAGTATGGGTTGGTTGATCAGGTTCTAGACAAACGAACCTAGAGTCGTTAGTCTTTGCTTTAGTAGATCTAATACGGCCATAGGTGGGAGAAAATAATGAGTGATAACAGTAGTTTAGGTGATGGAGGTAAGCTCTTATTCTGTTCTTTCTGCGGGAAGAACCAGAACGAGGTACGCCGTTTGATCGCCGGTCCCTCAGTTTACATCTGTGATGAATGTGTTGACCTATGTAATGATATTATTTCTGAGGAAGTTCAGAGCACAGAGTCCGAATCGGAATCTGACAAGTTACCAGTACCCACCGAGATAAAGACAATCCTTGATGATTATGTTATCGGTCAGGAACGTGCCAAACGAATACTGTCTGTGGCTGTCTACAACCACTATAAGCGTTTGCACGTCAGTTTGTCTGAAGGAAGCGGGAAAAAGACTGAGGTGGAGCTTGGCAAGAGTAACATTTTGCTCATAGGCCCCACGGGCAGTGGCAAGACATTGCTGGCTGAAACGCTCGCGCGTATGCTGGATGTACCTTTTACCATAGCTGATGCAACAACTCTGACCGAGGCGGGATATGTAGGTGAAGATGTAGAAAATATCATTCAGAAATTATTGCAAAAGTGTGACTATGATGTAGACAAAGCGCAGCGAGGAATTGTCTATATTGATGAGATCGATAAGATATCCAGAAAATCGGATAATCCTTCTATTACCCGTGATGTTTCAGGGGAAGGTGTGCAACAGGCACTGCTTAAACTAATTGAAGGCACTGTGGCCTCGGTCCCACCTCAAGGTGGTCGAAAGCACCCTCAGCAGGAATTTCTGCAAGTTGACACATCAAACATCTTATTCATCTGTGGAGGTGCATTCGCAGGGCTTGAAAAGGTGATTAGAGACCGCTCTGAAAAGGGTGGAATTGGTTTTGGTGCAGAGGTAACCAGCAAGGACTCGAAGAAATCTATCGGAGAGACACTGTTAGATGTGGAGCCCAGTGATTTGATTGGTTACGGATTGATACCAGAGTTTATCGGTCGGTTGCCTGTGGTAGCTACACTTCAGGAACTCGACCGCGATGCCTTGGTCAGTATACTGGTGCAACCCAAAAATGCCTTGGTTAAGCAGTACCAAGCGTTATTTGAAATGGAAAATGTAGAGCTTGATGTTCGTAGTGATGCTCTGGATGCTATCGCGGACCGTGCTATCGAGCGAAAAACCGGCGCTCGGGGTTTGCGCTCCATACTGGAGACTATGCTGCTTGACACCATGTATCAGATTCCATCCCAGCGTGATGTGGTCAAGGTGGTCGTTGACCGATCGGTGATAACCGAAGAAAATGAGCCGATGTTGGTTCACGAACAGGCTGAATCAAAGAAGTTAGCCTCCGAAGAGTGCTAGAGCGAAAGGGAGACGAAAGTCTCCCTTTTTTGTTGTCCATCACATTTATTAAAAGAAATACCTTGCGGAAGTTAAAATTGTTGATATTTCTGTTTTCGTCCCAATATACTCCGAGAGGTGGTTCACACAAATTGGTGTGAGCGCGAAATAAAATACAGAGGCCAAAATAGTGTCGAAAAGTGATGATAGAGACAGACCAATTTATCCATTGCTACCGTTGAGAGACGTAGTGGTTTACCCCCATATGGTAGTGCCCCTTTTTGTGGGACGTAAAAAATCTATTATGGCACTTGAAAGAGCCATGGAGAACGACAAACAAATTGTACTGGTTGCCCAGAAAGATCCCTCCGATGATGATCCGACACTGGAAGACGTCTATAAAGTTGGCACTTTTGCAACTATTTTGCAGCTCTTAAAATTGCCGGATGGGACGCTGAAAGTATTAGTGGAAGGCGTGAATAGGGTTCAGTTGTTAGATGGGAGCGATGGGCCGGAGTTTATGCGCGCATCTGCCGAGGAGTTGCCCGGTGGGGAACTCAATGAAGACGAGCCAGATGCATTGATGCGTTCAACGATCAGTCTGTTTGAGCAATACGTAAACTTGAGTAAAAAAATTCCATCCGAAGTCATTGCTACCGTAAGCGGAATCGAAGATGCATACCGATTAGCAGATACCGTTGCCAGTCATATGACATTGACCCTCGAGCAAAAGCAAGCAGTGTTGGAAATTGCTAATCTGACGAAAAGATTTGAGCATCTGATGACCGCTATGGAATCGGAAATAGATTTGGTCCAGGTCGAGCAGCGCATTCGAGGAAGAGTCAAAAAGCAAATGGAGAAAAGTCAGCGAGAGTATTACCTCAATGAGCAAATGAAAGCCATTCAGAAAGAATTGGGGGATATGGATGAAGGTGTCTCTGAACTCGATCAGCTTGAGCGAAAAATTCAGGATGCCGGTATGCCAAAGGTGGCCCTCGAGAAAGCCACCACTGAACTCAACAAACTCAAAATGATGTCGCCAATGTCCGCAGAGGCCTCGGTTCTTAGAAATTACATTGACTGGATGATCAACGTGCCATGGAAGAAACGCTCGAGGATAAAGCATGACCTAAAACTTGCTGAAGAAACCTTAGATCACGACCATCATGGGCTTGAAGAGGTAAAAGAGCGGATCTTAGAATTCCTTGCGGTGCAAAAAAGAGTAAAGAATTTAAAGGGACCAGTCCTCTGTTTGGTGGGTCCTCCGGGTGTTGGCAAGACGTCATTGGGCGAATCTATTGCTCGCTCAACGGGGCGAAAGTTCGTGCGAATGAGCCTTGGTGGTGTAAGAGATGAAGCTGAAATTAGAGGGCATCGACGTACTTACATTGGCTCGCTACCTGGAAAGCTCGTGCAAAAACTGTCTAAGGTGGGGGTGAAAAATCCATTATTCTTGCTTGATGAGATAGACAAGATGGGTATGGATCAGCGCGGAGACCCGGCGTCAGCTCTACTGGAAGTACTAGATCCTGAGCAAAATCATACCTTTAACGACCATTATCTTGAAGTTGATTACGATCTGTCTGATGTGATGTTTATCTGTACAGCGAACTCCATGAATATCCCTGGGCCATTGCTTGACAGGATGGAGGTCATTCGAATTCCAGGTTACACCGAAGACGAAAAGATCAAGATTGCACAAAAGTATCTGGTGCCGAAGCAGTTAAAGGCAAATGGTCTAAAAGAGTCTGAGCTACATATCAGTGAAGATGCTCTCAAGGATACTATTCGTTACTATACTAAAGAAGCTGGCGTTCGTGGTTTAGAGCGAGATGTTGCGAAAATTTGCCGAAAAGTCGTAACTAAATACGTGCGTGGTGGCGAGACCTCAGCAGAAACGGTGAGTACAAAAGAGTTAGAGGATATACTTGGGGTCAGACGATTTGACTACGGCCGCGCTGAGGCGGAGAGTCAGATTGGCCAGGTGACAGGATTGGCGTGGACGCAAGTGGGCGGCGAATTGCTCACGATTGAAACGTCGGCAATTCCGGGAACTGGTAAGGTGGTGAAAACCGGGTCACTAGGTGACGTTATGCAGGAGTCTATCCAGGCGGCTTTAACTGTGGTTCGTAGTCGCGCCAAGGTATTGGGTATTCGCCGTGATTTCTATCGGCAAAATGATCTTCATATCCATGTTCCCGAGGGTGCAACCCCGAAGGATGGTCCTTCTGCCGGCGTTGGAATGTGCACTGCTCTGGTATCAGTGCTCTCAGGCATCGCAGTGAAAGCCGATGTCGCCATGACTGGTGAGATCACATTGCGAGGGCAAGTGCTAAAGATTGGTGGATTGAAAGAGAAGCTTCTGGCCGCGCACAGGGGAGGCATAACAACGGTGATTATACCTGACGATAACGCCAGTGACTTGAAGGAAATTCCGGACAATATCAAGGCTGACTTGAAAATATGTCCGGTGAAATGGATAGATGAGGTTCTCGATATAGCTCTTGAATCGCAGCCAGAGCCGCTGAGTGACTCAGAGTTTCTTAAAAGTAGCTCACCAAATGCCGAGTCAGACCGTGATGAGAGGCCAAGTACGCACTAGATTTGGTTAATAAGGGAAATATTTGTTAAGTCACTTGACCCAGTGCGGCGGCTATTGGTATAAAGACAGCAGTATTAAAGGATATGTAAAAACTCGGCGGTGCCACAGATTGTGGTGCCTGTCTTTTTCGAATCGAATGTGAAATTAAAAAAGGGGAATACCGTGAATAAATCTGAATTAATTGATGCTATGGCTGCTGGTGCAGATATTTCTAAGGCTTCTGCAGGACGTGCTCTGGACTCGGCAATTGACGCGATCACAGGGGCGCTTAAAAATGGCGATCAAGTATCCCTTGTAGGTTTTGGAACCTACTCTGTTAAGCATCGTGCTGCTCGCTCTGGCCGTAATCCGCAGACCGGAGCTGAAATCCAAATTGCAGCGGCAAATGTACCGAGCTTCAAAGCAGGAAAGGCCCTCAAAGACGCAGTTAATTAATATTTTTCGAGATGCAACACGTGTCTCATTTATAAGGCGCATCATTGATGCGCCTTTTTTAATAGCAGGATAGAAAGTATGTTAGACAGTTTTAGAACCAATATGCGTAAGGTTGCGCTGGGAATTGTGATCGTTATTGCTGCCATCTTCGCGCTCTCTGGCACTGGTTCAATGTTTCCTAGCAATAACAGTAGTGCGACGGCGATTGTTGTAGGTGGCACTGATATCCCTGAGTTAGACGTGGTTAGAGCTATCAGTAATCAGCGAAGCAGAATACTCAGTGAGAACAATAATATTGATCCCTCTATTGTCTCTGATGAGCTTCTGCGTCCGGGTGTTGTTAACCAGCTTATCAGTCGCCAGCTCCTGATCGAGTCTGCCGACGACCGAGGTATGGCTATCTCGGATCGACGTGTAAATGAATTTATTCTAGCTAACGATGGTTTTCTAGTTGATGGTAAATTTGACCAAAATAGCTATCGCTTTATTTTACAGCAGCAAGGATATACAAGCGCAACGTTTAAGCAGCGTATCAAGGGAGACTTGTTGGTGGAGCAAGTTGCTCGGAGTGTTTTGGATACAGCTTTTGTGACAGATTTTGAAATTGACAACTTGGCAAAAATAGTAGCTGAAACTCGAGATTTTTATTATTTGACAGTGCCTTTCTCGCCCATCCTGGAGTCTGTCTCGGTACAAGATAGCGAGATTCAAAGCTACTTTGAAAGTAATAATTCGGCCTACCGCACCGAGGCCCAAGTGGTGGTGGATTACATTGAACTTTCCGCTGAAATGCTGACAGATTCGGTGACGATTGGTGCCGAGGCGATTGAGCAGCGTTTTGACGAGGAGAGAGATACTTTAGATTTGTCGGTGCAGCGCCAGGCAGCACATATTTTATTGGAAAACCCAAGTGACGAATTGGTAGCTGAAATCCAGTCTCAAATTGCTGATGGAGCTGATTTTGCAGAGCTTGCCAGCACGTACTCCGAAGATTTCGGTTCGGCTGATTTTGGTGGCGATTTAGGATACACCTCAGGGGATACATTTCCCGAGGAGTTTGAGTCTGCCCTGGCTCAGTTGGAAATAAATAGCGTATCTGCGCCGGTCACGACAGACGCTGGCGTGCACTTTATTAAGCTACTAGATGTTCAGCAACAGGATTTTGACTTAGAAGTGGAAAGTTCACGTATTGAGAGTGATCTTTTGAGAGAGGCCACTGTTGATGAACTTGCAGCAAAATTGGAATTGCTCAAGGAGTTGAGTTTCAATGCAGATTCCCTGGCCGATGTAGCTGAGGATGTCGGTCTTGATTTGAGTACCTCTGAGGCATTTTCACGTCGCGGTGGCACAGGGGTTACCGCTATCCCAGCAGTGGTATCAGCTTCATTCAGTGATGAGGTGGTTGTTGATGGATATGCCAGTGAGGTGTTAGATCTCGGTGGTGATCGCTATGTGGTAGTAAAGCTTAAAGAGTACATCGAAGTCCGGCAAAAGGAGCTGAGTGAAGTTCGTGATGATGTGGTCGCGGCGCTGTCGCAGCAAAAGGCCCAGTCTATGTTGGATGGACAGGCGAGTGAGTTACTTCAGCTTGCAAGCCGTGGTGATGCGATTGAGGATATTGCCAAGGCACAGAATCTTGACTGGCAGGTTGGTAAGTCAGTAACTCGTCAAGATAACGCTGTGAATGCTGAAGTTAGAGATCGGGTTTTTATGTTGCCCAAGCCCACTGGTGAGTCTGTCAGTGAAGGGTTTTATTTAGCCAACGGTGATTATGTTGTGGTGTCGCTGGTTAAGGCGGTTTCTGGCGATTCAAGCAAAATCAGTAGCTCCGAAAAAGATGCGTTTGCCACGACGTTAATATCGCTTAATGGCAATCGAGATCTTACGACTTATGAACAAACACTGAGAGACCAAACTCGTATCATCCAGTAAACAGCGTCTAAGGGTGGTTCACTATCCTTAGACCAAATGTGCCCTCTATATCATTTTACGATTTATGAACAGAGTCAGTAGTTGGCCTGGTTGTAGATAATTTTTTGGGTTGAGCCTGTTCCACTTGGCGATGTCGCCAACGGATAGCGAAAAACGCTTTGCGATAACATAGAGTGAGTCACCTCGTTTTACCCGGTAAGATAGCCTGCGCAGCTTTTTCTCTGCCGGTGATGTCGTCGTGGTTTTTACATCTATAAGATCACCAATTCGAATGACATTATTGGCTAACTCGTTCTGTCGTCGAAGCTCTCTTACAGAGGTTCCATAGGTCTGGGCAAGTTCAGAGAGTGTATCGCCGGATTGCACTCTGTGTTGTATGGTTACAAAGCGAACGTCTCCCATATAGTTATTAACGGTATCCTCGCGGGGTATAAGAAGAGTTTGACCAATTTTGAGCTGATTGCTCGGTAACTTATTTGCCTGTTTGATAGCTGATATTTTGGTATCAAAAGTAATTGCTAATTGGGATAGAGTGTCACCCGCTACAACGATGTACTCGCTGTAGGGCATCCAGTGCTTTGGATCTGTGGTTGCTATGAAATCTTGCAGTATGGCGGACTTATCTAGGGGCAGCAACAACCGAGAGCCCGTATCTGGCGGTGTGAGTGCTCGTCGATAAGCTGCATTGAGTTGGCTGAATGTGTTTTTATCCACTGCCGTCAGTTCAGCGACCTTGTTTAATGATATCTGATGGTCAACGTGAGTGACGCTAAAGAAAGGCTTGTCAGCCAGTTCTGGCAATCGGATGGAAAATTTCTCTGGGTTTTCCACCAGAGAAGTTAATGCCAGCAGTTGAGGCACATAATTGCGTGTTTCTCTGGGTAGATTGAGGCTCCAAAAGTCGGTTGGCTCTCCTGCTTTTTGGTTATGTCGAATAGCTTTTCGGACATTGCCTTCTCCGGAATTATAGGCGGCGAGGGCATGAAGCCAGTTGTTGTCAAAGCGTGAATGCAGATAAGTTAAGAACGCTATTGCTGCACCGGTAGAGGCTACAACATCACGCCGCCCGTCATACCACCGATTTCTCTCTAAACCAAACTGTTTTGCGGTCGATGGAATAAATTGCCAGAGTCCCACCGCATGACTAGGGCTGTAAGCATAGGGGTCATAAGTGCTCTCGACAATGGGAAGCAAAACCAGCTCCATGGGCAAGTTGGCCTTCTCAATTTCTTCAGCTACGTAGTAAATGAAAGGCCGAGCACGATCGATTACGATGTTCAGATATTGTGGGTTTTCAATATACCAGTCCCGTTGACGAACAACGCTGGATGGTAAGTTTTGAATATCTAATTGGTAGCCTTGTCGAATACGCTGCCAGAGGTCGCTGGTATCTATTATTTGCTCTGTGCTCAGCGGTGCCTCAATGCTCACTGAGGTACTGTCTTCCGCAATTTCCTTAGAACGGGGGTCAACAGTTTCAGTTGACTGAGGTGTGGTTGTTTCCGTGGCGGTTGATGTCTCATGGCGACCCTTGTAACTACTGGAGTCTGGAATGGTGCCGCAGGCGTTAAGTCCAATTGCCACTGATATGATGATACTTGCGCGGGATATATTGATAAGCACGTTTATTATTGGATGTTTAAGTTAAAGCGTCTAATTGTAACTAAATCCGATCTTTGATGTCACATTGTTTAGTTTTTAAGGATCTACAAATTGCGTCTAGTTGCGTTGTTGATATGATCGATTCGTTGTAAACAATTAAGCGATTGGATATTGAATGTATCGAAATGAAAGTGGTTTTTGCTTATGGCAACCGTCATAATACAAAACTCTGTGAGTGTATTTCGTACCCTGTGAATAATCGATAAATAGAGTCAGACAAAGACGTGTTAAGTAGATTTGGAGTAAAAGATCCAATAACTAAAGGTGATCAACTTTATCGCTGGTCTAACAGCAGTTTTGCTGGGTATCTGTTAAATGCTGAGGAAGATATCTTACGACAAAAATATTCATCACTTCCCGGTTATCGTTTTATGCATGTTGGGCTCTCTGGTGATAGTGGACCATTCGTGCATTTTTCCCAAGCGCATTCGTTTCATTTACAAACTCACGGTGGAGATTTGACCAGCGACACATCAGCGGTGTCATCGCTTTCAGATTTGCCGTTACCGGCGGGTGTTGTGGATATAAGCTTGCTACAGCACTGTCTCGAATTTTCAACCTCACCACAGACAGCGCTCGCCGAGGCCTGTCGAGTCACTGCGGCGGGGGGGCATATTATTATCTGTATTTTTAATCCTTTTGGTCCGAGCGGAGTTCTACGTTGGCCCATGCAATTGGTTTCTGACAAGCCGCAGTACCGATTTCATGCATTGCGTCTCGGTAGGTTGGTCGATTGGTTGAAGCTTTTAAGTTTTGAAGTTCAAGATATTGACCACGGTGGCTTTCGTTGGCCAACTCGTCGATCTGTAGTTACTAAACTCAGTGATAGCACTAACATGTTGGACAAATGGACGTTAGGCGCTGATGCTTTTTGTCGTCAGCACAATCTCCCTGTGGGTAACTTTTATATAATTCATGCTGTGAAGAGAATCACCCGAGGGATTGGCGTGGGCACTCGCCCTTGGCATAGATTCAGCACCAATGGTCTGTCGGGATCTGCGTCGATTTCCAGTATGCGTTATCGAAGACACTCTAATAGTTTTTGTCAGGGTCCAGAGAAGTAAATCAGTTGAGGTGAAAAATGGCCTATGTAGAAATCTTTACTGATGGAGCTTGCAGAGGCAATCCCGGGCCTGGTGGTTGGGGTGCGCTTTTGCGCTTCGGCACGGAAGAGAAGACGCTGCACGGTGGGGATAGAGAGACCACCAACAACCGTATGGAATTGACTGCTGTGATTGAAGCTTTGTCCGCGTTAAAACGCCCTTGCGAGGTGAAATTAACCTCAGATTCCACTTACGTACTAAAGGGCATTCAAGAATGGTTGCCCAATTGGAAAAAGCGGGGTTGGAAAACAGCCTCAAAGAAACCGGTCAAAAATGCTGATTTGTGGCAAAAACTCGATGAACTTATCCAGCTGCACAATATTGACTGGTTTTGGGTAAAGGGACACAGTGGACATAGAGAAAATGAGATTGCGGATGAATTGGCCAACCTCGGAATTGATCAACTTTGATCGCACCTATTATAATTTTAACTGCCTAGAAGCCCTAAAACCCTATGAGACAAATTGTACTAGACACAGAGACAACCGGCCTAGAAACATCTCAAGACCACCGTATCATTGAAATTGGCTGCGTTGAATTGATTAATCGTAAACTGACGGGAAATCATTACCATCAATATATTAACCCTCAACGGCAAGTGGATGAGGGAGCAATAGAAGTTCACGGGATTAGCGATCAATTTTTGCAGGACAAGCCCACGTTCGCGGCTATATATTCTGATTTTATGGAATTTTTAGCTGGTGCCGAGTTGGTCATTCACAACGCTCCCTTTGATGTGGGTTTTATTAATCACGAATTTAGCAAACTCACCGGAAACGTTAAGCCTTTGGAAAGTGGTTGTAAAATTATCGATACTCTCGCCGTCGCCAGACAAAAACATCCTGGTCAAAAAAACAATTTGGATGCCCTCTGTAAGCGTTATGGGGTCGATAACTCGCAACGTGATTTACACGGTGCATTATTAGATGCTGAGATTTTAGCCGATGTCTACCTGTTAATGACAGGCGGCCAAGTGCATTTAAATATCAGTCAACAGGAGGATTCGGCGAGTGGAGAAATGAATGTCGCAAGCAGCATTCGTCGTCTTCGCGCTGATAGGCAACCTCTGCCTATAATTCGAGCAAATTCAACAGAGATTGAAAGTCATCAGGCCAAGCTTGACGCGATAAAGTCGGCAAGCGGGTCCTGCATCTGGTTAGACGCGAGCGAATAGTCGCTCATGACATCTTTAAAAGTCCTAAACCTGCCGGAGCAGTGGCCCGAGGATACTGCTCTATTTGACCAATTGGATAACCTTATTCAAGAGTCTACCATGAGTGTCGACCGTCACAGGTTGGGGAAGGGCTTAAAACAGCTTATAAAAGCTGAGGGTAAAGGGCAAAGATCTGATCAGCACTGGATCACCTGGCGATCGTCCGCACTTATGTCGAATGCGAAAATGATCGCTAGAATTGAACATCTGCCGTCTTTTGATTTTCCTGATCTACCGGTGAGTGCACGTGCAGATGAAATTAAACAGCTCATCCAGAAGCATCAGGTTGTCATCGTTGCAGGGGAAACGGGGTCGGGAAAGACAACGCAAATTCCTAAAATATGTATTCGAGCTGGGCGAGGCACTCAGGGGCTGATTGGTCATACTCAGCCTCGTCGAATTGCCGCCAGAACAGTGGCAGAGAGAATCGCTGAAGAATTAAACAGCCCCCTCGGCGAAGCTGTGGGTTATCAAGTACGTTTTTCTGATCGAACGACAAGCGACAGTTACATCAAACTGATGACAGACGGTATTTTACTGGCTGAAATACAGCGTGATCGGTATCTGAGGCAATACGATACCATTATTGTGGATGAGGCTCACGAGCGTAGTTTAAATATTGATTTCTTGTTGGGTTATTTAAAAACCTTGTTACCACTGCGCCCTGATTTAAAGGTGGTCATTACCTCTGCAACGATCGATGTCGAGAAATTCTCCCAACATTTTAACAATGCGCCGGTGGTTCAGGTATCGGGCAGAACCTATCCAGTGGAGATCATTTACAGCAATGCACAGGATAACCACAATGAACGTGGTCAAGGTATTGTAGATTGTTTGTTAGATATTGATTTAAACCATAAACACGGTGATGTATTGGTATTTCTCAGTGGTGAGAGAGAAATTCGTGAGGCAAATCTGCAATTGCGACGTGCTAAGCTACCCAACACCGAAATTGTACCGCTTTATGCTCGCTTAAGCCTCTCTGAGCAACGCAAGATATTTTCTCCTCATCGCGGGCGTCGGGTGATCCTCAGCACCAATGTGGCTGAGACGTCGTTGACGGTGCCTGGCATTCGATATGTCATCGATACAGGTCGAGCCAGAGTGTCGCGCTATAGCTATAGAAGCAAAGTACAGCGCCTGCCTGTTGAGGCTGTATCTCAAGCTAGCGCTAATCAGAGAGCAGGACGCTGTGGGCGGGTGTCTGATGGAGTCTGCTACCGTCTATATTCAGAGGAGGATTTTAACGCGCGTCCTGAATATACCGACGCTGAAATCGTGAGGACTAACCTGGCCTCGGTCATACTGCAAATGTTGCATTTGAAAATTGGTGATATTCGCCAGTTCCCCTTTATTGATCCACCTGATAGCCGCTTGATTAATGATGGGTATAAACTTTTACAGGAGTTACAGGCGGTGACTGCGGCTGGAAAGCTTACCGCTCTGGGAAGAAAGATGGTGGCACTGCCTGTAGATCCTCGCTTTGCTCGAATGATCATTGAAGGCAGTGCTGCGGGTAGCCTTAATGAAGTGTTAGTTATCACCAGTGGGTTGAGTATTCAAGATCCCAGAGAACGCCCTGATGATAAGCAGCAGGCGGCTGACCTCGCTCACCAACAGTGGCAGGACAAAGACTCCGATTTCGTTACGCTGGTCAATTTATGGCGGCACTTTGAACAAAAGCGTCAAGACTTGTCCTCAGGTCAATTCAGTAAGTATTGTCGTTCTCAGTTTGTTTCTTATCTGCGGATACGTGAGTGGCGCGATCTACATCACCAGCTGCACAATACTTGCCGAGGACTCAAGCTGCAGGAGAATAAACAGATGGCAGACTATGGGTCCATTCATCGCGCTCTTTTGTCTGGACTGCTGAGCCAAGTGGGTGTGCGCGAAGAAAGATGGGAATTCACAGGGACTCGAAATCGTAAATTTTTTATCTTTCCCGGATCCGGCTTGAGTAAAAAACCACCAAAGTGGGTAATGGCTGCATCACTGATGGAGACTAACAGGCTGTATGCTCAAACCATAGCGAAAATCGATCCCACCTGGCTGGAGTCACTGGCATCGCATCTGGTGAAAAAATCGCATAGCGAGCCTTTCTATCATGTAAAGTCAGGCCAGGTGATGGCGCGCGAGAGGCAGACTCTTTTTGGCCTCAGTATCATTGAGGCCAAGCTGGTAATTTTTGGCTCGGTCGACCCCAGCGCAGCCCGCGCTGTCTTCATTCAGCAGGCATTGGTCGAAACGGGCTACCGAGGCAAGGGCCGGTTTTATCGCTACAATCAAGATTTGCTGAAGGAATTGCAGGCATTGGAGGATCGTTTTCGTCGGAGAGATTTAATAGCAGAACAAAGAGTGATCTTTGATTATTTTGATGAGCAAATTCCATCCTCGATCTACAATTTGCCTGCGTTTGAGAAATGGCGCAGGACCCTTGAGAAGACCAAGCCAGAGGCTCTATATTTAAGTCGCGAGCAACTTCTTTTACGAACCTTGACAGATAGGGAGCAGTCTCAGTTTCCCAAACAGCTGGTTTTCGATGCTGTCGACTACGAGGTCCGCTATCACTTTGAGCCAGGCCATCCGATGGATGGAGTCAGCGTTATAATTCCCCTTGCGCTGTTACACCAGGTTCCTGCCTATCTGTTCGATTGGTTAGTGCCGGGGATGTTGCGAGACAAATGTATTGCCTTGATTAAAGGCTTGCCGAAATCAGTTCGTCGACATTTGGTGCCGGTGCCCGATTATGTCGACAAACTTCTCACTGTGATTGCGGCTCAAGATCGACCTATTTGCGAAGTTCTCAGTGAACAGCTATTAAAGTTGACGGGTGAAACAATATCTTTGGACAGTTGGCGGCCTGAGTCACTTGACCCCTGGTATCAAATGAATTTCATTCTGCAGGATGATCAAAATCAGGTTGTCGCGATGGCCAGAAGCCTCAATAAACTTCAACGGGAATTTAAACAGCAGATAAACACCACCATTGCGCAGTCCGCCAAGAAAAATATAAACATCGAGGGCATCACTCGCTGGGACTTTGGCGAATTGCCCGAGGAAGTGTCGCTGCCCCGAGGCAAAATTAACATCAAGGCGTGGCCTGCGCTCCGCGATCGTATCGAGTCAGTGTCTTTGGAGGTTGTTGACAACCCGCTGATAGCACAAGCTGTTTCGATACAGGGACAACTCCGATTGGCCATGCTTCATGGCCAAGAACAGTATAAATACTTGATGAAACATCTATTGCGTGGAAGAGATTTACAGTTGAAGGCGGCGGGGCTTGCGTCGAGAGAAAATCTGGTAAATGCTCTTGTTAAGTCCAGCTTTAGGCAAGCGATTTTTACCACGAATCAAGTTGTTAGACAACAGCAGGAGTTTGAGAGCCTCTATTCTCAGGGGATTGGGCAGGTTGTTTCTACTGCCCAACAGCATGCCATGGCAGTTGAGGCGGCGCTGCCTGTATTACATGAGCAAAACAAGCGTATGAGAGAACTGCCAAAAAATACCCGTCACGCGGTTGAGGATATTGCCGATCAAGTGGGTTATTTATTTTCCGAAGAGACTTTGTGTGCAGCTCAGATATATCACACTCAGCAATACGCTCGATATTTGAGGGCGATTGATTTACGGCTTGATAAACTCCTCGCTGATGTGAATAAAGATTATGCACACAGTGAGCAGATTTGGGTGTTTTCCCAGAGGATTCTCTCGGCAGGAAAGCATTTAGCACTTCTACCACTGAGCATTCGACAGTCATTATTTGAATTTCAATGGCTATTACAAGAACTGCGAGTATCTCTGTTTGCTCAGCAGTTAAAAACACCGATGCCTGTATCGACAAAACGCTTGGACAAGCGATGGAATCAGATAGACGATGACATAAAGCGATTTTTGCCCCATGACTTATGACTCGATTCTCTTGGAGCAATTGCTTGAGCTTGATCAAACTAACCCATATGATGAAGCGATAGCGTATAATCATCTCAAGTGATCAAGGATGTGAATAAACCTATGTTACGACCCATGATATATATTGCTATGCTATTTAATGCCAGCGTGGCGTTCAGCGAGCATGCTGACCAAACAGATCCTCTGGAAGATATAAATCGGTTCTTTTATGACGTGAATTTTAATCTCTTGGATCCAATCATCGTAAAACCTGTTGCCGTGTTCTATGACGGACTGACACCCAAGCCGGTTCGCACCGGGCTGAGAAATTTCTTCTCTAATCTAGATGAAATGCCTAGTATGGTGAACAATATTTTGCAGGGAAAGTTCTCCGCAGCGGGAAATAACGCAGCTAGATTTTTATTAAATTCCACCTTCGGTTTGGCGGGAATTATCGATGTGGCCAAAGGGGCTGGCATGCCCGCAGGTGATCTAGAAGATTTTGGCCAGACGTTAGCAGTTTGGGGAGTGCCCGCGGGCCCTTATTTAATGCTGCCTTTTTTTGGCCCATCCACTGTGCGTGATGCACCTTCAAACTTCATCGACAGTTTTTTGGATCCCTTCACTTATAACGATAATTTACGAGTTCGAGTCGCAGTCAAAGGCATTGATATCATTGGTCTCAGAGCAGATTTGCTCGGTGTTGATGATGTACTCAGTGGTGACGAATATTTGTTTGTCAGGGATGTCTATTTACAGAATAGAGATTACGTAATTAGCGATGGCGCGATCGAAGACGACTTTGATGATCTTGAGGACTATTAAAGTTGTAAACACGGACTGTGTATGTTCGACTAAAAATAATAGAATCTAACCTAATGCAGGGCATCAATGCAGGTGTTTGATGAGTGAGATCCAAAAGTCAGCGCTCGTGGTGACAGCTACTCCGGCCGGAATTCGTGGAATTGTATCACTGCTGGAGTCGGCAGGTTGGCAACTAGAATTTGTTTGCGACTTAGACCAAGCTGTTGAACTAAGTGACACTGAGCGTGGTGATATTGTTATATTCGCCCCATTTGTCAGCGAAATGGGCAACAATGGGTTTGACAACTTGCTGGAGTACCCGACCTTCAGGCAAATTGTCGATACTCATCGTTTGATAGTGATAGCAGACGATTTGTCAGCAACTATGGCAATTACACTTTTTCGGTTGGGCATAGCTGATATATGGTCAACATCTGTACAACAGTCGGAACTTCAAGCTTCCATTGCTCGTATTGAGGGCAACATGAGATCCCTTGAGAAGCTCAATGCCTATGGTCGTCAACTGGAAAAGGCAAATCTTGAATTAGAGCAGAGTTTGCATACCTTAAGACAAGATCAGGTGGCGGGGTTAGAGGTACAGAAGAATCTCATGCCGGAGAGTCCCTTGACGTTTGGTGATTACGAAATATCTCATTCGGTAACACCGTCGCTCTACCTTAGCGGCGATTTTGTCGGTTACAATTTCGTTCTTGGGCGCTACTTGTTGTTTTACTTTGCTGACGTTTCAGGCCACGGTGCTTCGTCAGCTTTCGTTACTGTTCTGCTACGATTTATGATTGGCAGAGTAATACGGCGTCATATTGCGGAAAATGACCACAAGGCACTTCAAAATGCGCCTGACGGGCTGTTGGAGCATATCAATAATCAGATACTTGCCACCGGCCTCGAAAAGCATCTAACCATTGTAGCAGGGTCTGTTGATACCCAAACCAGTATAATGCGTTATGTGGTTGGTGCTCAGCTACCCCGACCAATTCTCATTTGTGATGGTGAGGCGTCCTATTTATCCGGAAAAGGTAAACCTGTGGGAATCTTCGAACAAGCAAGCTGGCAGGTCGAAGAGATGAAGTTACCTACGCGTTGTGCGTTAGTGTTACTCTCTGATGGTGTCTTCGATTTAGTCCCAGATAAAGATTTGGCAGCCAAGGAGAAAACATTGCTTCACTATCTTGCCAACAGCTCTGAGAGTACCGAATCTTTGAAGAAAGCACTATCCATCGAGGTGTCTCATGAGCCCCAAGATGATGTGTCCATGTGTTTGTTAACCCGAGGAATGTAAGTTGCCTGGCGGTAAGATACTAAGCTTTGATCGCCAGGGAAATTATCTTCTCAAGTTTATGGGTGATGTTCGCATGACTCTCTGCGGCTCCTTAAATGGTTATATAGATACGATTCTTGGTCGAGAAGATGTTCAACGTGTGGTGATTGATATGCTCAGCGCCGAGGGATTGGATAGCACTACCTTGGGGTTGCTTGCTAAGCTTGGATTGCATTGCCGTAAAAAATATTGCTTTAATGTGGAAGTTTTTTGTCTCGATCAAAGTATTCTCAGAACTCTTGAGAGCATGAGTTTCGATGAGATCTTTGATATTTATGATCAGGTTCCCGACATCAGCGACAGCGATCGACTGGCTGAGATTGAGGCTCAGCCCGCTCCACTTGATGATCTGCGGCAGCAGGTTCTGGAAGCTCATCGAATTTTGGTCACCTTAAGTGAAAGCAACCATCGTGAATTTGAAGGCGTGATACAAGCGCTTGAATCTGAGGGTTAATTAACTCTCTCTGGCAAGCTGCTTGCAGCGGATATACTCGCTATGACGGATATGAAGTAAGTCCGCCACGCGACGAATAATGTTTTCTTCGTGCTTATCCAAATGACCATCGGCGAAAGCAACCCGCCACATGGCAGTCATCAGCGATAATTTTTTGTTGTGACCAAAGTGTTTATTTATTTCGCTAGTAAATTGGTATAGCGATGTTGCCTCGCGGACTTCTGCGTGTGACAGCTCTATCAGTTCGTCGACTTGTTGTGCGCTTAAATCGAGCATGCGCGACAGAGTGGCGGAGATAGATTGGGTTTCATCAGGGTCGAGGTTTCCATCGATAACCATCACTTCAATGAGCAGGGCAGCGGTGGCTAGTTGATCGGCAGAGGTGGAATCAGCCTCCGTTTCAAGAACCTTTTTGGAAAACAAATTTTTAATTTTTTCAATCATTTATTGTATTCTTTTAACCAATTTTCCAGTTTAACTTGATCGCTAACGAAACTTCTTATGCCCTGTGCAAGCTTTTCTGTGGCCATCGCATCATGATTGATTTCATAGCGAAATGCGCTCTCGTTACCCAGTTGGTAATGAATCCCTTGACCAGTATTGTTTGGGTCAAGCTTTCGCGCCAGTTCGCCAAAATCGTCATCTAATTCTTGTAACAATTGGGGACTAATGGTCAACCGATCACAGCCGGCCAATTCCGTTATTTCACCGGTATTTCTGAAGCTGGCGCCCATAACCACGGTTGAGTACCCCGACTGCTTGTAATAGTTGTAAATCTGGGTGACAGATTGCACGCCAGGGTCCTCAGATGGGGAATATTGTTGTTTATCTGTGTTAGCTTTGTACCAATCCAGTATTCTTCCGACAAAGGGAGAAATGAGGTAAGCTCCTGCGTCTGCGGCTGCGGCTGCTTGAGTGAAATTAAACAGTAGCGTCAGGTTACAGTTGATACCCTGCTTTTCGAGTTGCTCTGCGGCACGAATACCCTCAAAAGTGGATGCCATTTTAATCAGCACTCGGTCTTTAGGAATACCGTGCTGCTCGTAGAGCTCGATGAGTTGTTTTGCTTTATCGATGGATTGCTGAGTATCGAAAGACAGTCGGGCATCGACTTCGGTGGAAATCCTGCCCGGAATCAAATCGACAATCTTTTTGCCGATGCCCACAGCAAGTCTATCCATGCAGAGCGCCAGTTGCTCATCACTGGGAATCGCTTCCCTAGCGACAGATGACAATACCTGTTCCACTAGCTCTTGATAACTCGGCATTTGCGCCGCTTTAAGAATTAGCGAGGGATTGGTTGTGGCATCCTCTGGCGAATATCGACTAATGGCTTCAAAATCACCGGTATCGGCAACGACGGTGGTCATTTCTTTTAATTGAGCAAGCTTGCTTTTCATTAATTAATTCCTAGTTTCTGATGGCATCATATCCAAGGCCGTCGTTAAAACACCTATGGATGCGGATTTTTTATAGGCATTTTCGCTAATGTGACGTCTAAACTTTCGCGCGCCTGGCATGCCGTGAAACAAGCCTAAAATGTGCCTTGTCATAGCATGCAGGTTAGTCCCTTTCGCTAATTCATTATCCACATATTGGAGAAAGTCGTCAGCAATATTTTCACGGCTTTTCGCAGCGGTGTCTTCTCCGTAGATCAGCCGGTCCACGTCTGCCAAAATGTAGGGATTGGTATAGGCTTCTCGCCCCATCATTACGCCATCAATTTTTGTCAGATGCTGCCTCGCCTCAGCCAGCGTTGTGACGCCGCCGTTGATAATAATTTCGGCTTTGGGGAAGTCAGCTTTGAGTTGATAGACGCGCTCATAATTGAGTTCGGGGATTTCTCTATTCTGCTTAGGGCTGAGTCCCTGTAGCCAAGCTTTTCGCGCATGAATAATAAATGTTGAGCAATGACTATCCATAATCGTGCCAACGAAATCACAGAGAAAATCATAGGAGTCAAAGTCATCTACACCGATGCGATGTTTTACCGTGACTGGCAACGGCGAAGCATCTTGCATGGCAGCAAGGCAATCGGCAGTCAGTGCCGCGTTCTTCATCATTACCGCACCAAACATGCCATTTTGCACTCGGTCACTGGGACAGCCACAGTTGAGATTAATCTCAGCGTAGGGGTATCTCTCGGCTATTTTACAAGCAGCGGCGAGATCTGCTGGGTCGCTTCCACCTAACTGCAGGGCAACAGGGTGTTCCTCTGCGCTCATGTCAAGGTGACGTTCCGCATCGCCATGCAAAATAGCGCCTGTTGTGATCATTTCAGTATAGAGAACTGCGTGCTTGCTGATTAAACGCATAAATGACCGGCAGTGCCTATCGGTCCAATCCAGCATCGGAGCTACGCAAAAACGTCGGTTGACGGAAGAGGGGTTATCTTTGAGCAAGGCGTCTGGTTTTTTGTGGCGATGCATTCCATTATATAGCGCTAAGGCTAAAAAATCTTCGATGAATAAGCGGTATTCCCAAAATCATTTGCTAGCTGTGCTAAGGTTAACTGAAAATGGGAGAGCGTTGAGCAACATCGGCGTAGAAATACACAGCACAGTCTCAGCCGACTGGGGTGAAAACTCTGTCTCTGCCGAAAGAGTTTTTCTTTAGTTCACCGCCCGTTTGTGCGGTGTTTACCAAGAGTTTCGCCTTGCTAGAGTAAACTGCAGGGTATCAATAGCTACTGCGGGTTGATAAGGGGAGGGAGAATATGATGGAGCTACGAAAACGGTGGGCGGTTTTAGGTCGAGCTGGCGTCAACTATACTGTCATTCAGCAATTGTCTTGGTTGACTGTTGCAGTGATGCTGTCGTTTAACAGCTCTCAAATTTGGGCTCATGCTGATCACCATAAACCCCGTTATGTTTCCACAGCTGGTGTTGACCATGGGGTATGTGATCAATCCTCTGCACCCTGCAAGTCGATTCGATATGCTGTGCTTCGGTCTAACAAGGGTGACAGAATTCGTATGGCAGCTGGCACCTATGTAATAGATGACGTCGATACGCTGTTCTACTTGTTGAGTGATCTGGTGCCTGTTGATCCACAGTACGATGAGAAGACCGCGTTTGCCAAATCGGATGCAGCCAATATCACCCAGTTGGTGGGCGTTCCTCAAGAATTTGCAGCAAAACTTCGCGCCAGAGGTTTTGCGGTGATCGTCGATAGAAAAGGGATTGACGGTGAAAAAATTCTGGCGATTCGAGATAAAATGCACGTCTACGGACGTTTGAAAGAGTCCAAAAATGAGTTCGATTGTGAGAGCGGTTATGCGGGCGATCACCCTTGCAACAACGTAGATCTTTTGTCTCACATACCGCTCTCGAGTTTTTCAGTGAATCCAAGCTCCGCCAATGATATCTGGGGTTTTTATGATCTCAATGATGGAAAGGAATACGCCATCATAGGGCTGCGCAACGGTGTTGGTGTTGTGGATGTGACCCAGCCAGAGAATCCTCGTATGGTGGGTAGCATCGCCAGTCAGTCGACCACTTGGAGGGATATTAAAGTCTTCCAACAGTATAATGTTGAATCCATGCGGTGGGACAGTTATGCCTACGTTACCGCAGACAGCGCCTCCGTAGGCACTATGGTTGTGGACTTGCGTCAGTTACCCAATTCTATTGCCACATTGACTACAGACACCAGCGATATCAGTGCGCACAATGTTTATCTCAGTAACGTGGATTACTCGCTCGGTGTTGCCTTGAACGATGTCCAGCCACTTCTGCACATTGCCGGCTCAAATCGTGAGGGCGGTGCTTTCAATACCTTCAGTCTTGAAGACCCGCAGCGCCTGACATCAGTTTATCGAAACAAGTCGTCTCTTGGTAGCAACTACAGTCATGATGTCAGTTCGATGATTGTCAGAGACGAGCGCAAAGACGAACAATGTGTTAATCAGGGTCCACTGTGTGAAATTTTATTCGATTTTAATGAGGATAATTTCCAAATTTGGGATAAAACTGACAACAGTTCGCCAGCGCGTTTGAGCTCGACAAGTTACGACAATGTTTCCTATGTGCACTCGGGTTGGTACACAGAGGATAATCAGACAGTCATTGTTCACGATGAGCTGGATGAGTCAAATTATGGATTGAACACCACGGTACGCTTTTTTGAACTCTCAGATCTTCGTTCGCCGACATTGACCTCCACTTGGTATGGACCAACGGGAGCAATTGATCACAATGGGTTTGTTCGCGGCAACCGGTATTACATGTCGAACTACACTCGCGGCATGACGGTGTTGGATATATCAGACGTCACCAATCCTGTGGAAGCCGGATTTTTTGATACCTTTCCAATGACCGACAATACCTCATTCGACGGAGCCTGGGGTGTCTACCCCTACTTGCCCAGCGGGGTTATTTTGGTGAGTGACATCAGCAGTGGACTCTACGTCTTGCGAGACAATACTGTATCCCCGGCGCAGGGCAGTGTGAGTTTTACCGCGCAGACTTATTCAGCTAATGAAGGAGAGTTTGTCGCCGTGGGTATTCAGCGTCTTGGCGGCGTGGAAGGTGATGTCAGTGTCAGTTGGGAGATAATAGCTGGAAGCGCGACCGGTAGTGATGTTTCGATTGATAGGGGAAGTCTAATTTGGGCCGCCGGTGACAGCGACAGTCAGGCTCTCAATATCCCCATCATCACAGATTCCTTGCCTGAAAGTGAGGAAGTCTTCTTCGTTCGACTGTTTGATCCTCGTGATGGCTTGGCGCTTGCGTCACCAAGCTTGGCTATTGTCGAGATTGCTGCCAGCGATGTTGCACCCTCTGTCTCCATTGTTGATGACATCACCGTAACCGCAGGATTAGAGATTTCAGTTGGTATCGAGATACAGGGTTTTGAGGGAGCTTCCACCAGTATTCAATGGCAACAGCTATCCGGCGATGTTGTGGAATTTACTGTTGATGATGCTGGGCAGCTTAGTTTCCTTGCTCCGCAAGAGCCGGGTCAACTTGAGTTCCGGGTTACTGTTACCGATGCGTCTGCTTCCTCGGCGTCAGACAACGTATTGATCACTGTGGTTGCCAATGAGGCTCCAATCGTTGATGCAGGCAGTGATTTGACCGTTGATGTAGGCTCCGCTGTTACCCTGGAGGGATCCGCTTCCGACAGTGATGGGGGAATACTTACCTACAGCTGGCAGCAACTCTCAGGACAATCGGTGACCATCGACCCAGTTGATCAATTGACACTGCAGTTCACTGCTCCATCTGTGGCCGGAGACTTGGAATTTGAACTCTCCGTGACGGATAGTTTAGGCTCCTCCGCCTCCGACACTGTGGTTGTTAGTGTAGAGGCTCCAGTGCCAGCGCCAACGCAAAGCCCCTCTAGTGGAGGTGGTGGTTGTGTTATTGCGGATGGAGGCAGGGATTCCACATTGATTTTGTTACTACTATCTGCAGGTTTGCTTGTATTCCGACGCCATGAGTTCCCTCGCAGGAATACAAACAGCGGGGTAACTCTTGTCTGAGTCTACCGTTATTTCAGCGACAGATCTCGATTGAGTACCTGATTGAGAATAATGGTGGATTCTATGTCCTCTACCATAGCTACTTTAGCCAATTTCTCTTTAAGGAAAAATTCGAAGGATTTAAGTGATTGTGTAGCAACTCGCAGGAGATAATCATGGGACCCCGCAAGCACGCAACACTCGGTTATTTCTTCGAGGCCACTGATTGCTCGCTCGAAAGAAGCCGCATTGTCTGAGGTGTTTTTGTCTAATTTTACAAATACCAGTGCCCAAACATTGATTCCCAGTGCTGCTTCATTAAGTTTAACTTTATAGCCCTGAATTACGCCTATTTCTTCTAGCTTGCGGAGTCGTCGCAGACAGGGTGTTTGAGATAGATTGACTGCGCCAGATAATTCGGTATTACTGATGCGTGCGTTCCGCTGCAGCTGAGCCAAAATGCTTTTATCAGTTTTATCTAAATTATAATTCATTGTGAGCTTTATCTGCTATTAATTGATTATATCTTAGCAATATAGATCGATGTTTGACAGAAAAATCTATTTTATAGCTAAATTATGCTCGAGAGTTTTTGTTACCATGAGGTTTTAGATAACAGTAAATATGGACCTTATGACGCAAAAAGCTCGAGCACTGGATCACTGGATTCGCACCGATTTTAGACAGATGAACTCGGAACTCGAATCGCTGTATTTTGAGTTCCCCGATGGGGTATCACCCGCGGAGAGCAATATCAAGTATGATTTAGTGGAGCAGGGAAGGAGGCTCATTTCTGCCTTACTCAAGGAGGGAAATACCGATGAGGGCTTTGACAGTGGATTCGAACTGCTGGGTGATGTGGGATTCTACATGGCTGCTTGTCGGCGTCACGACATCACCGAACCCTCCCGTGAAACCCGATCTCCATTGCATGAGGCCTCTGCGCTAGCGATGCAGTTGGGTGCATCTTTGGGGGTGATACCCCGGTTTGCCTCCTCTCACCTGGAGACTCACAATAGAGCGGTGGCAGGTGAGTACAAAACCTTCACCTCACTGGAAGATGAACGCCTGTTTATTGATTACAACACCAGAGGGGTATTTTCCTTTATTCGTGCATCGGAGGCTCTGAGAAGTTGTCTGCCGTTGGGTGTTTCTCACCCAGTGACCTACGATTTGCTTAAAGTGGCCAAATTCGCCTTAGAAGAGGTCTACGATTCCAATGATCAGTTGTTTAAACGTCTTGATGTAGATAATTTCTTTTACTGTGTGAGACCCTACTACCGTCCTCATCGAGTCGGGTTGCATGAATACCGCGGTGCTAATGCGGGCGATTTTGCCGGGATCAATATTATTGATCTGCTACTTGGGTTGTGCAAAGCCGATGACCCTTATTACTCGCAATTATTGGTGGACAAATTTTTATTTATGCGTCCGGAGGATCAATTGTTGTTGCGTGACTGCATGCGGCGCACAAGCCTTATGGACAGTTTTTTAGCCTGCGCTAAAGAGCAGAGAGCGCAAGCTTGGTATCAGCGAAATTTGGCTGCTTTTCTCGAAGTGTGCGACGCTCATGGTAAGGTGGCTCGGCAACACCACGAGTGTTTGGTTTATAAATTTATTGAGCGCCCCGCCGATTTGGGTGCTCATCGTGACCAGAAGGACCTCACTGCGAGTGGCCCACCATTGCCCATCCTGCTAAAAGCGTTGCGAAAGCTATGTGACATGCGCTGTGCCGCGCCTGACACCGAGGGTTTTGTGACTCGCTACGGGGATATCCAACAACTTAGGGATACTGTGCTGTGATTAATGATAAATTTGTCGATCAAAGGGGGATCTACTTATTGAGTCATTCAGTGGGATTGCCTTTGCAACAGGCCGAGGTGAAAGCGGCGGAGCAATACTGGCAGCCTTGGTACAGTACGGATGACCTTGTCTGGGATAGCTGGTTAGGAACTATAGAAGGATTTCGCTTGAGTCTTGCAGTTTTACTCAATACACAAGCCAGTAATTTATGTCCGCAAACCAGTATTTCTGAAGCGGTGAACAAGGTTATTTTCTCTTTAACACTAGAGCCTACTAAACCCATTATTTTGATGAGCGAGGAAGACTTTCCATCAGTTGGTTTTGCCCTCCAACAAGCCAGACATTTGGGCTACACAATGAGATACATACCCAGGGGTGCGGACTTGAACGATCTTACGGTTTGGGATTCCTATCTTAGCGCTGATGTAGGATTTGTGTTGATAACTCAAGTGCAGTCTAATAATGGCGTGCAGCTGCCTGTAGCAGAGATCACCGCTATGGCTGCAGAGCGGTCGATTAACTCCATTGTTGACGCAGCACAGGGCGTGGGTATCCTGCCTATAAATTTGCAACAATGGTCAGCAAGCTTTGTCGTGGGCTCCTGTGTAAAATGGCTTTGTGGTGGCCCTGGTGCTGCATTTCTGTGGGTGAACCCGGACATTATTAGTGAATGTCGGCCGCAAAATGTGGGATGGTTTTCCCATGAAAATCCCTTTGAATTTGATATCCATAACTTTCGATTGGCCGACGACGCCCTAAGATTTTGGGGTGGTACGCCCTCGGTATATCCTTTTGCTGTGGCACAACAAGGTGTGGAATTTTTTGTCGAGGTGGGTATTGATAAAGTTCGTCGTCACAATTTGACACTCAGCGACCGCGTGATTGAGTGTCTTTTGCCCGGGGAACTGATTTCTCCCACTAATCCAGAATCCCGAAGTGGCACTTTGATTATTAATTTTGGCGATTGCCATCAACGCTTGACGTCTCTGTTAAAAGATCGTGGTGTTGCCTTCGATCAGCGAGACAATGGCGTTCGGCTGTCGCCGCACATATACAATACCAAGAGTCAGATTGACACCTTTGTGGAACTGTTACGACTTCATCGTTGAGGTCTGTAATTATAATCAGATAATGGCCAGAGTGATCCCTTTGACGCAAAAACCGTTACAATTCTCCTATGGCCTTTGAGCATAAAGCATTTTTGAAAACCCTAACTCAGCGTCCTGGCATTTATCAAATGCTAGACGGCGACGGTGCTGTGTTGTATGTGGGAAAGGCGAAGAATTTAAAAAATCGTGTTTCCAGTTACTTTCGCAAAACCGGTCTCAGCAGCAAAACTGCCGCTCTGGTTAAACGTATCGGTCAGATTGATGTCACCGTCACAGAAACAGAGACCGAGGCACTGATTCTTGAGCACAATTTGATTAAGCAATATCGGCCGCCATTCAATATCCTTATGCGTGACGATAAAAGCTATCCCTACATCTTCTTGTCAGACCGGGATACCTGGCCGCGGTTGGCTTTTCATCGAGGGGCAAAAAAAGCCAAGGGTAGTTATTTTGGACCCTTTCCCAGTGTGCATGCTGTTCGGGAGTCTATGAGTTTCTTACAAAAAACCTTCAAAGTGCGCCAGTGTGAAGATTCATTTTTTAAAAATCGCTCGAGACCCTGCCTTCAATATCAGATTAAACGCTGCACAGCGCCCTGCGTGGAGATGATCTCAGCGCAGGACTACAGTGAGGATGTCAACCTGACGCGGCTGTACCTTGATGGTAAAGCCGATAAAATTTTACAGCAGCTGGAGTCGGAGATGGAAGCTGCCTCTGAGTCACTGCAATTTGAAAAGGCCGCCGAGCACCGCGATCAGATTGCCGCACTTCGACAAGTTCAGGCGCAACAGATGATTGAGAAAGGCCGAGGTACCATTGATGTGGTGGCCGCCGCGGTGAATAATGGTCAAGCCTGTGTACACATGCTTTATGTTCGGCAGGGCAGGATACTGGGAAGCCGAAGCTATTACCCAAAGACGGCGTTAGCGGAGCAGCCCAGTGACCTACTGGAGGAATTTCTTCCTCAACTGTATCTCGATGGCGGTGGTCGTCCTGATCTTCCCAAGGAGATTCTGGTCAATGCGACGTTTGAGGGAGCAGAAGTACTCACTGATGCGTTGGAGAAAAGTATTGGTAGAAAGTTAGAGATTAAACACAGCGTCAGAGGGTTTCGTGCCAAATGGGTTGAATTAGCCCAGCGTACGGCGGAGCAAAACTTGGCGGGTAAATTGGCCTCTCGGCAGACATTGCAACAGCGCTTTGAATCCCTTCGTGATACCTTGGGTCTGGAGGCGCTGCCAGAACGTCTGGAGTGCTTTGATATCAGCCATAGTAGTGGTGAAGCTGTGGTGGCATCCTGTGTGGTGTTTGATGGCAACGGCGCGTTAAAAAGTGATTATCGCCGTTTTAACATTGATAATATCAAAGCTGGGGATGACTATGCCGCCATGGAGCAGGCCATCAGACGGCGCTACACACGACTGATGAAAGGTGAGGGCAAGTTGCCCGATATTTTGCTTATTGATGGTGGAAAAGGTCAGATTGGCATAGCCAAAGCTGTCTTGGCCGACCTCGGCGTGGTGGGTGTTGCAGTGGTGGGTGTGGCCAAGGGCAGTACTCGAAAGCCCGGTCTCGAGACACTGATTTTGGCCGACCAAGACAACAGGGAGATTGCGCGCCCACAACAGCTCGCCCTGCATCTTATTCAGCAGATACGAGACGAGGCCCATCGATTTGCCATCACCGGTCATAAAGCGCGGCGAGATAAAAAACGTCGTACCTCCCCACTTGAGGGCATTCCCGGTGTAGGGCCCACCAGACGACGAGACCTGCTGAAACATTTCGGTGGCCTGGCCGAGGTGCAAAAGGCCAGCGTTGCAGATCTGATGAAAGTGAACAATATCGATAAAAAGGTTGCTGAAGCAATTTACGCTGCACTGTACAATGACTGACAGTGTATGATGTGTTGACTCGCACATGGGGTACAATGTCGAGATTTTTTAAAGAGGTAGTGATCGTTTATGTGGAATCTTCCCAATTGTTTGACAATGCTCCGTATTGCCATGATTCCCATATTTATCGTGGTTTACTATCTCCCCTGGGAGTGGCATTACCTGGCATCTGCAGCTATTTTTGGTCTTGCGGCACTGACCGATTGGGTTGACGGCTACCTCGCACGAAAACTTAATATGGTTACGCCATTTGGTGCGTTTCTTGATCCGGTAGCGGATAAACTGATTGTTACTGCGGCGCTTGTGTTATTGCTTGAGGTTCATGCAACACCCTGGTTTGCACTTCCGGCCATCGTTATCATTGGTCGCGAAATTGTCATCTCAGCACTGCGAGAGTGGATGTCTGAGCTGGGTGCCGGTCAGAGCGTTGCGGTGTCGACACTGGGTAAAGTCAAGACCTGGGTACAGATGGTTGCGA
This sequence comes from Porticoccaceae bacterium, assembly GCA_964230135.1. GTDB lineage: Bacteria > Pseudomonadota > Gammaproteobacteria > Pseudomonadales > Porticoccaceae > HTCC2207. Next base: position 38,480 of record CAXRFT010000046.1, read on the forward strand.
TTATTGTGCTTTTGCTAGCCAAGCCAGAACAGCAGTGGCTCAATTTGCTCGGATTTGTAGCGATATACGTGGCGGCGGGACTGACACTGTGGTCGATGGTCTACTATATTGGTCAAGCGCTGCCGCAATTGAGGCCAGAGAGCGACAAGTAGTTGATTTCTTGCTGATAATGCCTAGAATAGCGTCCTCGCTGATAAGCATCAGTGAAAATTTTATTTTAAGGGCGCGGTAGCAAAGTGGTAATGCTGTGGACTGCAACTCCGCCATCGTCGGTTCGATTCCGACCCGCGCCTCCATTTGATGCCGTTGTGGTTATTTGTTGCCTCAACGTCAATGGAAGTAAGCAGTTCGCTGGTTTAGGCTAATATGGAAAGCTCAGTGAATAAAGTGGAGAAGAGACTCTTCTCACAGCCCCCTCAGAAGGCCCGGGTGGCGAAATTGGTAGACGCAACGGACTTAAAATCCGTCGGTGGAAACACTGTGCCGGTTCAAGTCCGGCCCCGGGCACCATTTCTTTGCAACAAAATCACCAGTCGGCGAGGCTGCTAATTAGTCTTGTAAATCGTCTTCTTCGGCTCCGAAAGTACTCTTTTAAGCATTGGCAGGAAAGTTTCTATTGGTTCGTTGTCATAGTCAGGATCAAAGGAGTTCTGGTCGTATTTGGCGCAGAATTCAGCGCAGTCTTGCCAGTGGGGACTGTCTTTAAACTTGTCCCTCATATTTTTGTCCAAACCGAGGAAATTGAAAAAGTAGTATCCTTGGAAAATACCGTGATGCTTGAGTATCCAGTAGTTTTTCTCTGAAATAAAAGGTTCCAGCATGGTGGCGGCAAAATCGGCATGATTTGATGGAGCCAGTGTATCTCCTATGTCGTGGAGTAGGGCACAGACGATGTACTCTTCATCTCTGCCATCGCGCATAGCTCTGGTGGCAGTTTGCAAGCAGTGGGTGTAGCGATCCACGGCAAATCCGCCGTGATCGTCTTTCAGTAGCTCTAGATGCTCCAAAATTCTGTCTGGTAAATCAATGCCGTGCTGCCGAGCCGCCTGAGCGATAATTTGGTAATCCTCAGCTGTTCCCTCGGTCATGGTGGAGAATTGTGCTAATTTTTCTGCCATGTCTGCGCTCCTCAAAGGACAATCAATAACACTATTGAATCTCATGGTAACTCAACAAGGGGCTGAGTCAACTATGGGATGTGATTTAACATTACTGTGTTAAAGGTTTATACCGAAGGTTTTATATTTGGCTTCTTACTGTGATTCTAGTGCCTTTGCACAGGTTATCTGTATTATAGAGATGTCCGCTTATGGAATCTTGGCTCATGAAATGTCTGCCCGTTACCCTGTGAGTTGAACGGAGGTCTTTAGGAGAAATATGCGAAAAGTTTTAGCCATTAGTTTCTTACTATTGGGTTGTAGCGCCAGTGCACAGGATTGTGTGGTGTTGTTGCACGGATTGTTGAGGTCAGATAGCTCTATGGTTGCCTTAGAGCAGGTGCTGTCTGAGCAGGGGTATACTGTGGTGAATATGGATTACCCCTCAACAGAGTATCCCATAGAGTATTTAGCCGATACATATGTTGCGCAGGCCATAAATCAATGCCATACCCATAGTGATATCGATAGTAATACCCATTTTGTCACCCACTCTATGGGCGGTATTCTGGTGCGTGATTACGTAGACCGTCATGGATCGGCGGGCATTGGTCGTGTGGTGATGCTGGGACCTCCTAATCAGGGCAGCGAAGCGGTGGACAAGCTTCGATTTCTTCCGGTCTTCGGATGGCTGCATGGGCCGGCGGGATTGCAGTTGGGTACAGATCAGCAGAGCCGAGTTAAACAGCTGGGTGCGGTGGATTTTGAGCTTGGTGTGATAGCAGGTACCCAATCCATTAATCCGCTGCTCTCTGTTTTGATTCCCGGGAGAGATGACGGTAAGGTCAGCGTTGAAAACACCAAGGTATCGGGAATGAAAGCGCATAAAATCATGTCGGTGACTCACCCTATGATGATGAAAAACGAAAAGGTCATTGGGCAGACAGTGCAGTTCTTAGCCACCGGCACGTTTGCTAATTAGTCGGTGTTTTAAGTCGGTGTTTTAAGCATCGGTTTGAACAGGCCATAGTCCCAACCGCGCATTGCCAGCAACACGGTGGTGCCCTTGCGCTGATGAAAGTCTAAGCCGACGTCCTCTTGGTTGAGATCCTGAAACTCCTTGGCAAGCTTGGTTATTTTTCGCTGAAATTCAGCCTGTGATGATTTAGAAATCATACCATTGAGCACAATAAGCTGTTCGTCCTCACCGGTAAATCGAGTGGTAAAGTACTCATGAGCGATTTTTTCTTGGAAAAATTGTTGGATAGGGCCGTTGTCTATCCAACTAAAGTTTGGCGCTACTTTTAATTTAATGCGATTTTTCGGCATCAGATCGATGATTTTAAGGCGATCCAAATAGGCTAATTTTTGTACACACTGCAACTCATCGATACGGTAAAAATCGGTAATTTGCGCCATCGTCCATCCATTGAGCACACAAACTGTGATCAGCAGCAGAGTCAGATCTTGGCTGATTTCACGCTCTTGTTCTACGCTGAGGTGTTCCAAATTTGCTTGCTGCTGGTCCATCATTTTTACCAGATCGGTAATTTCTAACTCAAGCATCTGGCATACTTGGTCTAATCGGCTCAGTGAAAAGCTTTGCTCGGAAAAAAGGCGTTTGACACTTGCCTCAGTAAGCCTCAATGTTGTTGCCACATCGGCATAGGTTTTGCCCTGAGCTTTGAGTGCTCGTTTTAAGGTTTGTATCAATGCCTTTGTTTGAGCCATGGGTAAGCCTTTGTTCAGCGACGGTAAGCGATGAATTTTAGTATTGAATAATAATACCTTTTGTTGCTGATAGTACAACAAAAGACAATAAGGTTGTAAATTTTGTTTTTTCGCTGAGACTGCGAAAAGAACCAGTACAGGGGTACCAATGAATAAGCTAATGAACTACAAGGGAATGTTTCCCTATATTAGCGTTGTATTTCTCAATGCATTTGTTGATCTGGGACATAAAATTGTCATTCAGAACACTATTTTCAAAATATGGGACGGTCAGACTCAGGTTATCTTAACGGCTGTGGTCAATGCGCTCATCCTACTGCCGTTTATCTTGCTTTTTTCTCCCGCTGGATTTTTGTCTGACCGCTTTTCTAAACACAAAATTATTCGATACGGCGCACTGTCGGCCGTTGGCATCACTTTGCTTATCACCTTGTCTTACTATATGGGGTGGTTTTGGATGGCTTTCGGCTTAACCCTGATGCTTGCCATACAAAGTGCTATTTATTCACCGGCCAAATACGGATACATTCGGGAGCTGGTGGGGGATAAAAATCTCGCCGAGGGCAATGCCCTCGTCCAAGCGGTGACGATCATTTCTATTTTGCTTGGCACCTTTGCTTTTTCTATCGGGTTTGAGCAGCTTATTCCCCAAAACTATACCAGTAGCGGCGATATACTTGAGAGTATTGTGGCGTTGGGTTGGCTTCTGGTGGGTCTATCATTGTTAGAATATTTTTTCTCTCTGTCAGTTAAACGCAAATACACTGGGGACTCGACGAGATCATTCCGATTTAATGAATTTTTTACCGGCAAATATTTAAAGAGCAACGTCATCGCCATTACCCGTCATAACACTATCTGGTTATCTATTGTTGGCTTATCAATTTTTTGGGCCATATCACAGGTGGTCTTAGCGGCTTTTCCCGCCTATGCCAAAGAGGCACTGCAGGTCAATAATACGGTGGTAATTCAAGGCATTTTAGCCTGCACCGGTGTGGGCATTATGTTGGGCTCTGTGATTGCTGGGAAAATTTCTCGATCCTACATCGAGATCGGTTTGATACCTATCAGTGCTCTCGGTGTCACTGCCATGTTGCTGAGTATACCTATTTTTCAGGGATATTTTGTCCTTGGATTAACCTTTGCTTTGCTCGGTATTTTCGGCGGTATGTTTATCGTTCCTCTCAATGCGTTGATTCAATACTCGGCCAAAGAGCATCAGTTGGGAACCATCTTGGCAGGTAATAATTGGGTCCAGAATATCGCTATGTTGTCGTTTTTGGGGCTCACGGTATTATTCTCTGTGATGGGTTTTGACAGCATTGCGCTGTTTTACATGTTAGCTGCAGTGGCACTTGCCGGAGCCTTGTACACGGTTAGGAAGTTGCCTCACTCTCTCGCGCGAATTCTGGTGCGCGGCATCTTAAAAAGAAAATATAAGCTTGATGTGGTGGGCTTTGAAAATTTGCCCAAGGAGGGTGCAGTTTTGATGTTAGGCAATCACATTAGCTGGATTGACTGGGCTGTGGTGCAAATAGCTTGTCCGCGTCCGGTGCGCTTTGTTATGGCCCGCAGTATTTACAACACCTGGTATCTCAAGCCTTTGTGCAAGCTTTTTGGCGCCATCCCCATCAGTCAGGGCAATAGCAAAACGTCTTTGGAAAAGGTCAACGAGTATTTAAAAGACGGAGAGGTAGTTTGTTTATTTCCCGAGGGGGCGATAAGCCACAATGGGCATTTAGGAGAATTTAAAACCGGTTACGAACGCACCATTGAGGGGGTTGACGGTGTTATTGTGCCTTTTTATCTCAGAGGTTTATGGGGTAGTTTGTTGTCTCGATCAAAGAGCGAAAAATTGCGAGGCAATACTGCTGTTGGTATCAAAAGAGACATTATTGTTGCCTTTGGTGAGCCGCTGAGTATTGAGACTAAGTCAGATGTGCTCAAACAGAAGATATTTGAACTTTCAATTGATGCTTGGGACAAACATACCGAGAGTTTTGATCCCTTGCCTCTGTCCTGGTTAAAAGTGGCGCGTAAGCAATTGCCCAAGTTAAGCCTGATTGACAGTGACGGCAAACAGTTGACTAATGCCAAGACCATCGTTGCAGTGTTGGGCTTTGCCAAGCGCATCAGGACAGAGAGTCCCCAGCAGAATGTCGGGTTGATGTTGCCCTCAAGTTCTGCCGCAGTCATAGCAAACTTAGCGGTGGCCTTGAACGGTCAGACAGCGGTTAATCTCAACTATACCTCCAGTGTTGAGTCAGTGGTGTTAGGTATAGATAGTGCGGAGATTAAAACCATCTATACATCTTCGGCCTTTGTGGAGAAATTGGCCGCCAGAGGTATTGATGTGGAGCCCATGTTAGTCGGAAAGAAGGTGGTTTTCTTGGAAGAACTGCGTGAAACGATTCCTCAATTCGAGCTTCTGCGCAATTTGTTGATCGCCTACCTGCTACCAGCATCCGTTATCTATCGCTTGTTTGGCAAGGCTGTGTCATTGGAGTCACCTGCACAAATATTGTTCTCCAGTGGCAGTGAGGGTGTGCCTAAAGGGATTGTATTGAGTCATCGCAATATTATGGGCAACATTAAACAGATAAGCGCGGTGTTAAATACCCAAGAGAACGATGTGGTGATGGCGTCACTGCCACCGTTCCACTCCTTTGGTTTGACGGTAACCAGCCTAATGCCAATGATTGAAGGCATTCCTGCGGTCTGTCATCCAGATCCCACAGATGCGCTCCCTATCGCCAGAGCGGTTGCCCAATACAAGGCATCAATTATTTGTGGCACTGCTACTTTCCTGCGGCTTTACACGCGCAATAGAAAAGTTCACCCGTTGATGTTTGAATCACTGCGTATCGTGGTGGCTGGTGCTGAAAAGCTGTCAGATAACGTTCGCCACAGTTTTGAAGGCAAGTTTAAAAAGGAAATTTTTGAGGGTTATGGCGCCACCGAAACCACACCGGTTGCCAGCGTCAATATGCCGGATAAATTGTTTCCGGGTAGTTGGAAGCCGCAGGTGGGCCAGAAGCCGGGAACCGTTGGTCTGCCCCTTCCCGGAAGTTGTTTCCGCATAGTCGATCCTGACAGTATGGCGGAATTACCCCTGGGCGAAGATGGATTGATTCTTATTTCCGGTAGTCAGGTGATGAAGGGGTATCTTAATAATCCCGATAAAACGGCGGATGTTATCGCTGAAATTGATGGTCGTCGCTGGTACAAGACCGGTGATAAAGGCCACTTGGATACGGATGGATTTTTGACGATTGTCGACAGATACTCACGCTTTGCCAAAATCGGTGGCGAGATGGTAAGTCTCGCTGCTGTGGAAAAAACCGTGAGAGATGTACTCTCAGATGAGGAAATCGATTTAGCCGCGGTCAATCTTAAAGATGAGAAAAAAGGTGAAAAAGTTGTGCTATTAGTTCAGCAGGACGTGGATATTGACACTATTAGAAGCAGCCTTATCCAGGCGGAGGTGAATCCTCTAATGATACCCGCAACCTGTTATCCGGTTGCAGAGGTGCCTAAATTGGGCAGTGGCAAAACCGATTTTAGCGCACTGAAAAACTTGGCCTTGACGCTTGATGCTTAACGGCTGATCTTATGCGAGTTGATTGCGTTTCGGATGATGGATGAGAGACAGTTCCCTATGCTCGTGATTAGTGGTTATACTGCGGCTCAATGACCAACCAAGATTTCATCAGCACTCTTGTCAGCTGCATATTTTTTATGGCGCTGGTGGCTTTTGTGTCCTATCAAAAGTCGAAGAACGATGCCTTCACTCGAGATGGTTATTTTCTCGCAGGGCGCGGACTCAGCGCGGTATTTATTGCCGGATCACTGCTGCTGACTAATCTTTCAGCGGAGCAATTAATCGGACTAAACGGGTCTGCCTACGGTTTCAATCTGAGCAGCATGGCGTGGGAAGTCACCGCCGCAATCGCCACCGTGTGTATGGCATTTATTTTCTTGCCACGCTATTTGGCCGGTGCTTTTTCTACCCTGCCTGAGTTTTTAAACAATCGCTTCGATGACGATGTTCGCAGACTCACGGTAGTCTTATTCATGTTAGGTTATGGCTTAGTCACCATACCATCCGTGCTGTATTCCGGCTCTATCGCTGTGCTGCAGTTATTTGATGTGCCGGCCATGTTTAATCTGCCCTACAGTAGTTCTCTGGTGCTGACAATAATCGTTATCGGCAGCATTGGTGGAGTCTATGCTATTTTTGGTGGGTTGAAGGCTGTGGCTGTTTCAGACACGCTAAACGGACTTGGATTGTTGCTGATCGGCACTGCGATCCCTATTCTTGGTTTGTCCTTATTAGGCGAGGGCAGTGTGACTGCCGGACTGGAGATTATCGTCTCTGAGGAGACGCATAAACTCAACGCCATTGGTTCTTCCAGCGATCCCACACCCTTTGCTACCCTGTTTACCGGTATGATTTTTGCCAATCTCTTCTACTGGTGCACTAATCAATATGTTATTCAGCGCACCCTGGGTGCGGCCAATCTGGCCGAGGGTCAAAAGGGTGTGCTGTTCTCTGGGTTCTTCAAGGTTTTAGTCCCTTTCATGATGATGATCCCCGGCGTTATTGCCTACCATCTCTACGGTGGAGTGGCTAGCGATGGTGGCCTTGCGTCTATTGATCTGGCCTATCCGGCATTGATCCGCGATGTGTTACCCACCTATGCCTCTGGCTTTTTCCTGGCCGTGTTGCTGGGTGCGGTTTTTAGTTCCTTCAATTCTCTGCTCAACAGTGCCGCCACACTGTTTTGTTTGGACGTTTATGAGCCTTGGAAAAAGGCCCGCGGTGGATCGGTAAGCGATGAACAAATTGTCTCTGTAGCCAAGCGAGCATCGTTGGTCATTGCACTGTTTTCTTTTGTGGTGGCACCACTACTGCAATTCGCGCCTCAGGGTCTGTGGCAGATTATCCGTATTTTTACCGGTTTCTATAATATTCCGGTGATTGCCATTGTCATGGTCGGTTTATTTTCAACCCATGTGCCAGCAATAGCCGCCAAGGTAGTGATTGTTTTCCACGTGATTACCTATGGCTTAGTCAAGTTCGTCTTTGACGATGTGGTGACATTACATTTTATTCACCTCTACGCCGTACTGTTTTTCCTTGAGGTGGCAATAATGCTGATCATTGGTGGTTATCAGCCCCGCACTAAGGCCTGGCATTTTAAGCCAATGCAGAAGGTTGATATGACACCTTGGGTGTTTGCCATTCCCTGTGCTGTGACATTGATTTCCATGGTGGTGATGCTTTATCTGCTGTTCTCGCCAGTGGGTTTGGTGGGTGGTCTCAGCGAGCTATTTTGGCCATTAGTGGTTGCGCTGGTATTATCTAATTGCCTAATCTGGTGGCGGTTCTACGCCAACAGACCGTCATGAGTACCGACATAGAGCCCTTTTACACATTGCACAGTGCCAACTGTAGTCTGGTACTGGATTGCCGCGACCATTGTCCGGCTATTCTCTATTGGGGGCCTCGATTGAGCCAAAATGCCTCAGTAGAAATGCTGTCACTGATGACCACCGGTCAAGAACTGCCTGCCTGTCCCCCTCAGCAGGAGGTCATTGAGTTATCACCGCAAACCGCAAGAGGTTTTACTGGCAGTCCCGGCATACAGTTGCACCGCGATGATCAACAGTGGTCAGTGGCAACCCGTTTGCGTCAGGTGAGTTGCAGCGATGATTATCTGTTATGTAACTCCTATTGTGAAGGTAGCGAGGTGGAGTTAATCCATCGGCTTGAAATTCATCAAGAGACGGATATGCTCAGTTTTACCACTGAAATTATCAATCGGGGCAGTGCATCACTGTGGCTACAGCGTTGCGATGCGGCCTGTGTCCCGATGCCAGATAGTTGTGATCGTATTGTCAGTTTCAGCGGTCGCTGGGCCGCGGAATTTCAGACCCAATTGATCCACCGTTTTAGCGGTGCTTTTGTGCGTGAAAACCGATCTGGTAGAACGTCTCATGATGCTTTTCCCGGTGTGGTGTTGCACGGGCAACACACCAATGAATCAGCCGGCATTGCCTACGGATTACACTTGGGATGGAGCGGCAATCATCACCTCCGGGTAGAGCAGCAGTACAGTGGCCGCAGCTACGTCCAATTTGGTGAGTTATTTTATCCCGGCGAGATCTGTTTAAAACCCGGCCAGTCCTATAAAACACCGACGCTGTATGGTGTCTGCACAGATCGCGGCTTGTCTGGTCTATCTCAGGCTTTTCATGGCTATGTGCGAAATTGTCTGACCGATCCCCGAGTGAGAGATAAACCGAGGCCGGTGCATTTTAACACCTGGGAGGCGATGTATTTTGATCTCTCGGAGACCAGACTTTTTAACTTAGCTGATCGTGCGGCTGAGGTTGGTGTCGAACGTTTTGTATTGGACGATGGTTGGTTTAAAAATCGTCGCTCTGATACTGCCGGCCTAGGTGATTGGTTTGTGGATCAAGGAGTTTTTCCCAATGGGCTTTCACCCCTAATTACCCATGTACATGAGCATCAGATGGAATTTGGTCTCTGGGTTGAACCGGAGATGGTCAATCCGAATAGCGATCTGTACCGCAGTCATCCAGACTGGGTGTTACGTTCGCCAGCGGCGCCGCAGATCTTGGCGAGAAATCAGCTGGTTCTGGATTTAACCAGAGCAGAGGTTCAAAGCTATTTATTTGAGCGGCTCAATGACCTTCTCAGCGAGTACCCCATTGACTATCTGAAGTGGGATATGAACCGGACAAATTTTCAACCGAGCAATGGCCTTGGTCAGGCAGTGGGGCACAGCCAGACACTGGCGGTCTATGAGCTTATGTCGCGGCTTCGGCGAGCTCATCCCTCGGTTGAAATTGAAAGCTGTTGTTCTGGTGGCGGACGAGCTGACTTTGGCATCTTGGCACACACTGACCGAATTTGGACATCGGATAGCAATGATGCTATGGATCGACTGATGATCCAAAAAGGCTTTTCGTTTTTCTTTCCACCGGAAATAATGGGATCTCATGTTGGACCGAATACCTGTCATATCACTGGTCGCGTGCTGACTATGGAAACACGAGCCGCGGTGGCCATGTTTGGCCACATGGGTATAGAGGCCGATCTAGCGACGATGACTGATGATCAGTTATCCACTTTACAGGCGGCAGTGGCGCTGCACAAACAGTACCGTCCCTTGCTTCACAGCGGTGGATTGAGACGTTTGGATACTAGTTCGGCAGAGAACGCTTTTGGTGTGCTTGCCAGTGATGGCAGTGAGGCAATTTTTTCCTACGCGCAGCTATCCAGCTTGCCCCACAGTGTGGGTGGACAGTTACGTTTGGTTGGTTTGAACAGACAGAGTCGATATAGAATTCGTATTATCTGGCCACAAACGCTTGAGAGCTACTCAGAATCTGTGATCAATGTGATAGATGGTGCGGTTATCGCCGGAGATGCACTAATGAATATGGGCGTACAGTTACCGATAATGAATCCGCAAACCCTATTGATTTTCCACCTTCGCCAATTGGATTAATATGAGCGTTGTAGTCCATTTATTAAACGTAGTCCATTTATTAAACCTAGCGACAATCTATTTACCCTACCCCTTTGTTCTAGAGATTCGGAGTCGAATTAGGTTTAGCCGAGGTGTGGCCGCCGATTTAATATCCAACCTTATTGTTGTCAGATGGTTCAGCCTCATTGCCCCTGAGCTGCGGGCATTAACATTTTGAGATGGGCCTCGATTTCACCAGTTGTTCTGTTAGAATTTGGAGCGACAACGCCATCGACCAGTGCATCACCCTCTAATCCGAACAAGTAACGTAGGATAAGTAGTCCATCAGTCAAAGCATCAATTTCTTGGTTGCCATCGATATCAATAAAATCGCCTAATAGATCAATGCGAATACTTATTTCCTCACTTGTAGTATAGAACGCATCGGCGGCCACTGTACCCTCAACGAGGGCATCACCTTCCAATCCAAACATCCCCCGGAGTAACAGCAGTCCATCGGTGAGTGCGTCATACTGGCCGTTTGAATCGATATCGATTGAACCTGCTGGAAGGGTATTTGCCAGAAACTCTTCAATAGCCGTAACACCATCGCCGTCTTGATCACTCAGCGCGTCAGCCGGGTTGTTTGGGTCGAGGCCGAAAGCTATTTCCCAGGCATCTGGCATGCCGTCTCCGTCTGAGTCGAGGGAGTAACGTCTGTCGAGAGGAAAAAGATCCTCGGTGTCATTCACACCATCACCATCGTCGTCAGTATCAGCTGTCATTCCTGAGTCAATACAGTCGGAGTTACACTCATTTGGAAGACCATCAGCATCTGTATCCATTAAGTTGCCCAGACTGATTAAAGGATAGGCATCTGCTGAATCATCGACACCATCGCCATCATCATCTGTATCTGAATTATTGCCAACACCGTCGCCATCGGTATCCAGAGTCTCCGTTGAATCCAATGGGAATACATCTGAGCTATCTGGTACACCGTCACCATCATCGTCGGTATCTGCATTATCACCGACGGCGTCACCATCGGTATCCAGCTGCTCGGCTGGATCTAGTGGAAACGCATCAAATTCGTCCTCAACACCATCGTTATCATCATCGTCATCCATAAAATCAAAAATACCATCGCCATCGGTATCTGTGGTATCGGAGACTATAAAGATTTGCCTTATGGCTCTGCCGATATTGCCATCACTGTCAACGACAGAGTAGATTTGCTCATAATCATGTTCAATGGAATTATTATTGATAGATTCCACCTCAACGGTGATCGACGAGGTGATATCACCATCCTCTCTGTCCGTTGCCAGCGCCTCCAATTCGTTCGCGAAGTCGATGCTGGGGATATAGGCCGGGTTATCTCCCTTGAGAGAAATAACGGGTAATATGCCATTGGATACGGCACTCACTTGCAGTGCCGTTGCCTCCAGTGCTCTTACAGAGTGGGCTCCATGGCGTTGATCTGAGTAATCAATACCACAGGGAGTCTTAGCATAACTTGGTCCTCCACAGTATCGATCTGGTGTGGAGAAATATTTCATTCCGCTGGCATTCTCGAATGCCGATTCATAAGCCATAATAGTGGTAAAGTTTTGATTGATACCGTAGCCCACGGCCCAGGGGAAAGTAGCGCTTATCGGAGAACCTGACGCTTGCTTACGAGAGTGTGATAAGCCCATGAGATGACCAATTTCGTGGACTAGGGTGAGCGCACTGTTGTCAATGGCAACCACACCAAAATTAGTTCCGTTAGAGTATAGATTTTCATAATCAATGATGCCATCGTTGACGCCACCATTTAAGCTGGCGATGCCACCGGTATCAGCGACTGCCTTTGTACTGTAATGGATAAATAAGTCAGGCTGTCGGGTTAGTTTCTCGTCGAGGCCAGAGAAGATGCCGCTTCGATTAGCCGCAGCCTCAAGCGCGGCAGACCCGGTTAGCGTTCCGTCCTCTCCCAAGATATAGGTACCCACATTTTCTATTTTGATCCCTAAGCCGACATCTTGAAATGCGGCATTGGCGGATGCTACTTGGTGTGCAATACTCGCGTCTAAGTTGGATCCACCAAGAAAATGGGCGTTAGCACTTGAGCCCACCGTGAAGGCGACCTCAATAACAGTGTCGTTTAGCATTCCGGCGGAATCCGAATCAGACCCAACAATACGCTCGTTGAAGTCTGAAATTTCATCGCCATCAGAATCCAATAAGGTGTCAATATTGTCCCAATGGGATCTCAGTGGGTCCAAGCTGTCTTGATCAAAGGTCTCAAGGCGGTAGAACAGGACAAAATCATCATCTCGGGATATGTAGAATTCAATATGCCTAAAGTCTGGATCATCAGAGAATTCGGCGCTGGTAAGCGGGAAGTTGAGGTTACCTGACACGCTGATTGAAGATTCACCATTTTCATCATAACTTGTTGGGACATCAACAAGTGCCGCTTCATAGTATGATCCCTCATCATTGGCAACAGCGATCCTCAGGCTAAGTTGATCATTCGAAGATGTTCTGTCAGTGCTATTTACACTCGGGATATTTAGAGAGAAGGAGGTTTCGTCATGTTGAAAGATAACCTCCGAATTTACTAATAGTTTGGATGTCGCTGAGCTCGATGAACCACCATAATTGCTATAATGCTCTTTTGCCTCGATAAAATTTACTTGATCCACCAGACTTCCACTGGCATCACGCAGGAGTATTGAGAAAAATTTCTCTATTCCGGAGACGTAATTTAGTGGCAGCTCAATTTTGACCTCTTTTTTAAGTGACTCAATCGCGATGCTTGGAATATCAATTTCACCAAGGAGGTAGTACGAAGAACCAAAGATATTTATCTGATCTGCAGCAATGATTTGAAGCTGCATATCACCTGTTTCACCGCCCTCAGTTGCGGCGTTTGTGTGTTGAAGGATAATAGAAAAGCTGACTTCGGCTTTGCTCTGATTAATTCTCTCTACGTCACAAGGACAGAGAATAGCAATAGGCTCAACCGCGGCTTTGGCGGAGATTGCAGTCAGGGGCAAAAGCATAAAAGCGGCTACGTGAAGCATAAGATTTGCTAACTTTAGAGGCATTTTATCGCTCCATCAGTCTTTTCGGTTCAAAATTATTCTCATTAGGTTCTTCCATGGGTAGAGGTGCGTGTATGTCGTCCGATAAATCAAGTCGGGCGACCTCTCTCATGATCCCATCAAACTGGTCACCACGATACTCAAAGATAGTATCAGTTGTTTTGAGTAGTATATTAGTAAGAGTCGACGTTAAGGTGAGGATGGCTGTTTCACCCTGGTTGTTGCGAGCGTGAAATTGGCTAAAGCTTCTATTTTTCGATACATCAGTCACAGTCAGAGTAATGGAATTTGTTTCTCCATCTCTCTCTGTTTGAAAAGAAAACCTATTGCCAACTTTTAGTTCTGAAATCTGTATCGAATCAGTCACCTGCTGCACCTCATCTACTGATGATATTTGGGATGACCCTCGCTTTAGTTGCGACTCATCGAGTTCGACAAGAGGCTGCATCAATTCCTGATCAGCATCAGGATGACCGCCTTTCTCACTTGTTAGCCAGATCAACAGCAAAACGAAAAATGATGCTAACATTCCGCCATAAGGAACAGTTTTTGTTAGTTTTGCCATGTCCTTCGTTCTCCCTGTTAGTGTCATTCTGCATGGAACGTATCAATTGATCAGCATCCACAAAGTTACCACCATGTCGAGAAACAAAACATCAGTTTTGCTACTTTTATCTTTGGTGCTTACTGTAAATAACGTTTATATTTTAGTACGGTAACCGGATGAGACTAGGTTTGCCAGTTGTTTATCTTTATCCTCGTTCCCCATGACATTGCGTATTCACAGGACCATTGAGGGCAACTTTGCTTACAGCCAAAAGTTGCAGGCGTAGACAAGGTGAGTGATACTTCAATGGATAACACGAGTCTTGACTACTGTCTTCTGTCGGGGCGTAATGTATTCATCTCAGTGAACGCGAGGGTACAGTCTCCGAAGCTGTGTAGCAAAAGTTAATGGAGGTTTATTTGTGTTTAGATTTTTGTTTCTGCTGGCAATTGCCATAGTAATAACAACAGGTGATGTAAAGGCCACTGAATTGTCGTTGTTCAGTGATGATGTTTCATCCGGTGAGTTCATGGCGAAAACTCAAGAGTTCAATGGTTTTGGCTGCTCGGGTGGCGATCAGTCACCTCATCTTGCCTGGAATAACGCGCCCGAGGGAACAAAAAGTTTCGCCGTTACGGTCTATGACCCGGATGCGCCCACCGGTAGTGGTTGGTGGCATTGGCAGTTGGTGAATATTCCAGCCCATGTCAGCGAGTTAGTTCCAGGTGCCGGTAATGCTGACGGTATTAAAGCGCCAGAGGGAAGCATGCATGTTGCCAATGACTACGGCGGTAGAAGTTTTGGTGGCGCCTGCCCACCCCAAGGCCATGGAGTGCACCGCTATCGATTTACAGTGCATGCTCTATCAGTGGAGACTTTGGACTTGCCAGAGAATGCCTCTGGAGCGCTGGCGGGCTATATGATCAATGCAAATGCACTGGCCACCAGCACCATTGAGGCGCTTTACCAGCGAGACTGATTTACTGCCTGGCCCAGAGCAGTCCGGTTGCTATTGAGCCAGAGTTACAATGCCCTTGTTTTTGATTTACTCAGTCGAAATCGCTGGCGCTGTGGCGTTCTGGTAGCTGCTTGCTTTCATCTCCCCAGGCGCGATTAACACGTTGTCCGCGTTTTACAGCGGGCCGTTGTTGGATGTGTTGCGCCCAGCGCACAACGTTGGTGTAGCTGGTTACATCAAGAAATTCTCCAGCTTCGTAGAGCACACCAGACACCAGTGCGCCATACCAGGCTACATTGGCCATGTCGGCGATGGTGTAGTCATCGCCGCAGAGATACTGATTATCCGCCAATCGCTGATTCAGCACATCTAGCTGACGTTTAACTTCCATTGCGTAGCGGTTGATTGGATACTCATATTTTTCTGGTGCATAGGCATAAAAATGGCCAAAACCGCCGCCAAGGAAGGGCACACTGCCGATGTTCCAAAACAACCAGGAGAGGCATTCAGCACGCAGAGGTGAGCTTGCTGAAGGGACAAATTGGCCAAATTTTTCTGCCAGATAGAGCATTATCGCGCCAGACTCAAACACGCGAGTTACCTCTTTGCCACTGTGATCGGCCAGTGCGGGGATTTTTGAGTTAGGGTTGATACTGACAAAGCCATCACTAAATTGTGCGCCCTCAGATATGTTGATTAGCCAGGCATCGTACTCGGCCTCACGAATGCCTAATTCAAGTAATTCCTCCAGTAAAACCGTCACTTTGACGCCGTTGGGCGTACCCAAAGAGTAGAGTTGCAGCGGATGCTCTCCCACCGGGAGGGTTTTTTCGTGGGTGGCACCAGCGATGGGTCGATTTATAGCGGCAAATCGACCGCCGCTGGCTTTATCCCATGTCCAGACTTTGGGTGGTGTGTAGGGGTCGCTCATGTGGAGTCCTTAAATCTGATTAATTTTATTCGACGTTACCTAGTTTTACCTTGCAAAGTCAACAGGGTCAGTTTTCAGAGGGTTTTAAATCGATGGATTTTAGACCGATAAATTCAGCCCGATTACCCAGTATAAAGCGATTGATAAATAGGGCAGTACCCACGCAGATGAAAAATGTCGAGAACATCATGTGAATGTAGTGCAAGGGCATCCACGCCCAGACAAAAAAGGCATACAGCAGCACGCCAGATATCACTGCAATAATCGCCGCCCGATAATCGACGCCACGAAACAGTAACCCCACCGCAAAACAGGCCAAAATGGGCATACTGATTAGCCCCCAAAGTTCTTGAAGAAGGTTAATAATGCTCTCCGACTGCGCATAGATTGGCACCATGGCGACAGCCACCAAAACAAATATCACCGTAGCAATACCACTGAGCTTGCGTATGTTGGCATTTTTGTTGATATAGTTTTGATGCAGGTCGCACACATACATGGCCGCCGAGGAGTTTATTTGGCTATTGAATGTACTGAGTACAGCGGCGGCGATGGCAGCGGCAAAGATACCCTTTAACCAAGCGGGCAACAGATCACCCACAATGCGCCCATAGGCCTGATCTCCAATGTCTCCATACAGCTTGTAAGCGACAATGCCGGGGATCACCACCATGGATGGAATAAACACCACACGGATAAAGGCCGCAGCGAAAACGCCTTTTTGTGCTTCTTTGACTGTGGGTGCGGCCATGGCTCGCTGAGTAATAGTCTGATTGGTGCTCCAGTAGAAAATCTGAATGAGAAACATGCCGGTGAGCAATGTGTGCCAGGGTACAGGAGAATCGCTGTCGCCAATGAGTGTCAGTCGTTCCTCGGGAATGCCACTAAAGTCAAAATCAATTGCCAACAGAGCCAAGACAACGATCAAAACACCCATCAGCATCACCAGAATACCTCCATAGGTATCTGATACAGCCACAGCTCGCAGACCACCGAGCACAGCGTAGGCGGCACCGAGCACGGCAAAGGCTGCAGCCACTGTGAGCAGACTGGCTTCAATGCCGGTCATAGAGATCATAAAAAGCGCGCCGGTGTAGATAACAGCCGGTTGAAAGACAAACACATTGATGAATAAAAACATACTTGAGACTAGGGCTCGCAGATGTTTACTGTCATAGCGTCGTTCCAGTAATTCTGTGGTGGTGGTGCAGTTGTTGTGGTAGTACACCGGTAGAAAAACCTTTGCTAAAACCAATAAACCGATGAAACCGGCCAGCTCCCAGAGCGCTAATAGCAGCATCTGGTTGCCATTCATACCCACCAGCTGATCTGTGCTGAGATTGGTTAGGGTAATAGAACCCGCCACAAATACCCATGTCAGGCCACCACCGGCGAGGAAAAATTCTCTGCTGGATTCGGCTCTCCCACGGTTACTGCCGGCACATTTGATGTAGGTTAACAGCGCAATACTCCCGAGCACGAAGCAGAATACAAGCAGTTGAATAGTTTGTTCAGTCATTGTGGAGTCCTTTGTTATTCTTTTTCATGGTTTGTTGTTACGCGCCAAACACTGACATCATGCCCGGGAACAGTGCTTTGACCGAGTAAAAAGCGAGTATCTGATGGCAGCGGCAGTTCATGGGCTTCATCGGAGTAATTAAAAGCGAACAGTAAATCACCCCGTTGACAGACGCGGATATCCCTGTGATATCCATAAGTAGTGATTCCCAGGGCTGCGCACTGTTGAGTGAAAAAATCTATCAGAAACTTAGGGTCAGTGAGGGTGCCTAAGTAAACATGGGCGCCATTTCTAACTGCTGCCGCTTCGCCATTATGGTGTTGGGCGATGACCTCACAATCTCCACAGTCCAGTTGCTCTCGCCAGCCGAAACTTTGGTAGTTGGTGCCATTCCAGCTAAAGGGTTCAGAGATATCGGCCCGCAAGGTTTCCACTGAAAGTACCCGTATTGGAATTAAACTCTGCAAATTCCCCGGCGGCAAGCTGGATGGATAGCGAAACTCGTCGGTTTTGGCGCCACTTCGTGGTCCAAAGATAACAGTCGCCGAGGTTTCGCGACATTTTTTAACAAATCCCTGATCAATGATGGGCAAGCTTGCCACAATGATGAGGGAGTAGTGTGTCAAATCGGTTTCAGGTGAAATAAAGTCCACATCCACACCGAGTTCCCTGAGTGCGCTGTAGTAGGAAAATTGCACTTCATTGAAGTCATAGGCTCTACCTTGGATTTCTATATCGCTTACCCAGAGACCCTCCGCAGCAGTGACTATGGCCACCTTTGGTTGACAGTGTTCATCGGTATTGATGTTGAGTAGGGTAATGTCTTGAATAGCTTGTTGTGCCTCAGTCCAGGCCTCAGTTTTTGAATTGTCCGGTCGCAGCAAACCAGCGTGCATTTGCTCTTGAGCAAAGGGCGCTTGACGCCAGCGAAAGTAACAGACGCAGTCGGCGCCGTGGGCAAAGGCTTCCAACGTCCAAAAGCGAATCATCCCCGGCGCAGGGCGAGGATTGTTGTTAGCCCAGTTCACTGGCCCCGGTTGTTGTTCCATGACCCAAAATCCCCGCTGTTGAAGTCCTCGGGTTTGGTCGTGGTAGTAGGTTGCAAAATCTGGATGACCGGTACGCATATAGGGATTCAACTGTTCTGCCGGCACATCGGTAAGCAGCAAGTCGGTGCGTCCCAGGGGATAGTTGTCGTAGCTGCAGAAATCCAAGGGCGCTGCCAATGCAAAATTGTCAACGCCGGTCTCGTTCATAGGAATGAAATTGTGTGTCACAAATTGATTTGGGGCACAGTGCCGAATGGTTGCTACCATCTGTTGGTGATAGTTCACCACCTGATCAGAGGAAAAGCGTCGATAGGCCAGCTGATGGGCAGGATTGGTTTCTGTCACTGCCAGCACCGGCAACTCAATTTCGGAGAAATCATTGTACTCCATGGACCAGAACACATTGCCCCACTGGCTGTTGAGCGCTTCTATGCTTCCGTACCTCTGGTGACACCAGTGCCGAAATGCTTTCAATGCGTTTTCGGAGGCACTCAGGGTGGTGTCATGGCAACAGAGTTCATTGTCGGTCTGCCATCCAACAACAGCCTTGTGATTAGCATAGCGGTTAGCTAGAGCCTCGGTAATGCGAAGTGACTCACGCAGATAGATTGGGCTTGAGAAATCATAGTGGCGTCTTGAGCCAAAGCCTCTGAGGGTACCCGTGGCGGGGTCCACGGGCAAAATATCCGGGTGTTTATCAATCAACCATTTGGGTGGCGTCGCGGTGGGGGTTCCAAGAATGATTTTTAGACCTGCATCTGCCAGGATGGAGATCGCCTTGTCCAACCAATCAAACTGATATTGTCCCTCTCTAGGCTCGAGTTTAGACCAGGTGAATTCACCGATGCGCACATAGCGCAACCCCAGAGCGGACATCATTTTCGCATCTTCTGTCCATTGGTTTTCGGGCCAGTGCTCCGGATAGTAGCAGACACCAAACATAGGTTTTTCCCCATTTGCCAAGTCCAAAAGGTGGACCTGTTCATTATTCATAGTGAATCGATTGTTATTGTCGATAAAAACGTATGCCACTGCCCCAAAGGTGTTTGAAACCGGGCCATGGCTCGAGGTAATCATTGCTTTTGCCCTGATACTGCTGAATATTGTCCCGCAGCGGCAAATAATCGCATTGGTCCTCGAGCTGTTTAACGTGGCAATCTAAAAAAGCCAAGGTCATATGTTTGTTGATCCTATTGATGGTCTCTATATCCCAGCTCGGCTCGACATAGTGACCGAGCTCGTAGTCTGTATTGAACGCAGCAGAGGGTGGCGGATGGCCTGCGATGTTATGGCGAGCATTTTCATAAACCAATAAGTATTTGTCTTTTGAGCCAGTCTGATGAAAGAGTTTTTTTACACCGTTCTCGAAGCCCGAGGTATTATCCTGATCACCCGCCATAAACAGTGCCGGCAGAGTGATTTGCTGCATTGATTCAGGATCATGAACGTTCAACTCGCCTCCCCATGGGGCAATCAGCTGCACCGCTTTCCAGCGTGGATCAAGTGATTCTGCACCAGCAAAACAAGAATTCAGGCGCAGAGGTAATAGCATGGCAACGACTGCGGGAGCACCCATTTGCTTTAGCCCCTCAGCATCGAACTGAAAACAAGCGCCCACTGTATTGAGTGCGCCAAAGCCACCCATGGAATAGCCAACAATGGCGGCGCGATTGGTGTCGACACTGGATTGCAGTTTGCTAACAGTGAATTTGCCATCATTTTTGGCTAGCTGATCAAGCACAAATTGCTGATCTCTCGCCCGATTGTACACTGTACTGATAAAGCCTGATGCTCTAGTGCCTTCGTCATAGACATCTGCGTTGGTGGAGTCGCTATGATCAATGCCCACCACGGTGTAGCCATGGCTGGCCAGATGTTCTCCGAGATAGAACATCTGGGTTCTATAGCCAGTGAAACCGTGGGAGAGCAAAATCAGTGGAAAAGACCCTTCGGCGGCTGGTGCGTCTCTTATTGCCGTGCCTTGGATTGAAAAGGAATTTTGCAATCGAGTGACGTCAGAGTAAATAGCGAAAGTTGTGCTGTCCTCGTCGTCGTCACCGGGCTCGAGTGGATACCAGATTTCCAATTTCAGTTTGCGCTCTTTGCTGGTGATAAAGTTAGCCGTATTGAGTCGATCTTCATCAGTGATGTCGACGGTAGTAACACCAATGCCATAAGGTCCAGCAAAGGCTAACTCTGGCGTGACCGGGGGCTGGTAACTGTAAAGTTGCTCGACTCCGTGACCAGTAATCGCATAAAACAGCAAGGTGGTGGCTAAAAGTGTACGGGAGGTAACTGAGATCATTCTATCCCTCTGGCTTTTTTGTTTTTGTGCCATGCTTTTTTTTGATAAGTTTTACGGTTATTACATTGTGTTTTTTTCTGCCTTAGCATGGTAAATGAAAACTGACAGATTACCTACCCTATGTTGACACAAACCATGGCCTGACATTATTGTCGTGGTGAATAGAAGCCATAGCTGAAACGCGCGTGCTTTTTACCTTTGGTCTCGTTACACTGTTTTCTCACCATTACTGAGATGATACGTTGACCAAACAACGCCTGCGTTTTTTCGAAAAATTGCCTAGCCAACATCATATCACTGACGCGGATAGATATTTGTACCAGCCCCCCGAACCGAAATATAAATTGGTAATTGTCGGCACTGGAACCATTGGTCAGGAGCACATGTATGTGGCCACTCTATTGGGTCGCGCCGAAGTTCATGGTATCTATGATCAATCGGTTAAAAGCATGGACATCGCTGAGGAGAATTTTCGGACTTATAGTGATAAGCCATTGGTGCGATACGCCAGTTTGCGTGAGGCCTGCATTGACCAAGACGGCGATGCCATCATGATTTGTACCCCTAACTATACCCATTTTGACATATTTAAAACGGCCATATCCACAGGCAAACCAGTGTTTTTGGAAAAGCCAATGGCAACCACGCTGGAACATGCCGTTGCAATGGTTAGAGCGTGTGAAAATTACAGTGCGCCGGTGCAGATTGGTTTGCAATACAGATACAAGGCACAGTATGTGGAGGCTTTACACGAGATTGCTGTGCGACATTCGATTGGTGATGTTAAAACCATCAGCCTGAGTGAGTATCGACCACCATTTTTGGACAAAGTGGGTCAATGGAACAAATTCAACCGCTATTCTGGCGGTACGCTAATTGAAAAATGCTGTCACTATTTTGATTTGATGAATTTGATTGCTGACGCAAAGCCTCGAAGAGTTTTTGCCTCGGGCGGTCGCGCGGTAAATTTTCATGACTTTGAACGGCAGGGTGTCGCCTCTGATATTGATGATCACGCATTTGTGATTATTGATTACGACAACGGTGTGCGCGGTAACTTTACACTGAATATGTTTAGTCATAGCTTTGACGAGAAGTTAATCGTCGTCGGCGATGGGGGGCGACTAATTGCTTCCGAACAATTTGATATCCATCAGCGAACACCCTGTGAGGCGTCGATCTCTGTCGAGCTCGGTGAGTCAGGAGCATCCAGATCAACAAAAGTAAGCTATGCCAGCGATATTGAAGGCAGTGGACATCATGGTGCAACCTTTTATGAGCACCAGGCGTTTATGGATCAACTGGATGGCGTTCAACAGAGTTCGGCTACGGCAGTGGAGGGCTTGTGGTCAATCATTGTCGCTGCGGCAGCGCAGCAGTCCGTCTCATGCGGAGAGCCGGTGATAATAGAGCAGTTTTTAGAAACCCATAACACAGCAGAGCAAATAAAGAGATAACCTATGAGTCAGATGATTAATGTCACAGGGCAGCAGATGCCAGCGGTGGGTTTGGGTCTTTGGAAAATAGACTCAAAGTGTGTGGCGGAAACGGTTTACGAAGCGATAAAGAGAGGCTACCGACATCTGGACAGTGCCGCGGATTACGGCAATGAGAAACAGGTGGGCGAAGGAATAGCTCGAGCTCTCGCCGATGGACTTTGCAGGCGAGAAGATTTATGGATAACTTCAAAGTTGTGGAATACCTACCACCGCAAAGAACACGTTCAGGCAGCCTGTGAGCGATCGCTTACCGATCTCGGCCTGGATTATTTTGATTTGTATTTAATTCACTTTCCCATAGCCCTGCAGTATGTTGATTTTGATCAACGATATCCACCCGAATGGATCTACGATTCGAATGCTGAAAATCCCTGCATGGTTCTCGATTCAGTGCCTTTGAGTGAAACATGGGTCGCCATGGAGCAGTTGGTGGAGAATAAATTGGCGCGCAAGATTGGTGTCTGTAACTACACTGCGGTTTTGCTTCACGATTTAATGAGTTACGCCCGAATTAAGCCAGCGATGCTGCAGATTGAGTCTCATCCCTATCTCACCCAAGAAGCTCTAATCCGCACAGCGCAGTCTTACAATATTGCTGTCACTGCTTTCTCTCCGCTTGGTGCTCTGTCTTATGTGTCACTGGACATGGCCTCCAGCGAAGATTCTGTGCTACAGCAATCTGCCGTGGTTTCCATAGCAAAGCGGCTCGGTGTTACTCCGGCGCAGGTGGTTTTGCGCTGGGGTATTCAAAGAGGCACAGCGATCATTCCAAAAACCAGTCGCGTAGAGCGCTTGAATGAAAATATTGCTCTGGCAGACTTTAGCCTAACTGATGACGATATGGAGGCTATATCGGCTCTGAATCGAAATCGTCGATTTAATGACCCAGGTGTTTTTTGTCAGTCTGCATTTGCTACTTTCCACTCGATATATGATTAGATAGAACGTTATATTATTGACTTAAGGTATTGATAAAATGAATAAAATAGCTTGTAAAAAAGTTCAAATCGAGAACCAGCAAAACTACGAGGGCAGCGTTTTCCCCTTGGTCTATCAGGCTGATACCGCTGATTCAAGTATGTCTTTGTCTCACTGGATACAAGCCAATAGGAATAGCATTGAGACGGAATTGTCACTCAATGGTGCCATTCTCTTTCGAGATTTTGATATTTCAGATGACCTTGCGTTTGATGATTTTATTCAGGCCTTTAACTGGCCTAGTTTTACCTATCAAGAATCATTGTCCAACGCCGTTCGACACAATCGCACTGAACGCGTTTTCACCGCAAACGAAGCGCCACCCTCAGTGTCGATTTTCTTGCATCATGAGATGGCACAGACGCCAATTTACCCTTCCAAACTGTTTTTTTACTGTGAACAGGCCGCAGAGCAGGGCGGTGCTACGCCAATTTGTCGCTCTGATGTATTACTCCAACGATTAATCGATGAAGTGCCTGAGTTTGTGCGCGCCTGTGAGCAAAGGGGTACCCGTTATGCCCAAACCATGCCGGCGGAAAATGATCTGGCCTCGGGGCAGGGTCGCAGTTGGACAAGTACATTGAGTGCAGATAATCGACAACAGGCGGAAGATAAGCTGCATCGGCTTGGTTATGAATGGCAGTGGCAGGAGGATAACTCTCTCAGCGTAATAACGCCCGTGCTTCCTGCAGTAAAGCAACTTGATGATGGCCGCAAGGTATTTTTCAATCAACTGATTGCTGCGTTTAGAGGTTGGCAAGACGCGCGAAATAGTGCTGAAAAATCTATTTGTTATGGCGATAATTCAGCAATTGATAATGAACACATGGCAGTGGTTATCCGCCTGGCTGATGAGTTGACCTATGATATTCCCTGGCAAACCGGTGATGTGGCGCTGGTGGATAATCTTGTTGCTATGCATGGCCGTCGACCTTTTGAAGGCTCTCGACGAGTTTTAGCCTCGCTGGTGGCCTAGGTTTCTGCAGTTGTTAGGTGGCGGTATAACCATGCGCTGCCTTGGGTGTTTAATCTCATTGTTTGTTCATTGGTGCAAAAATCAGGGCTGTTAAGCTGGCAGTGTTGAGGAGTTATCTTATGCGATTACAGATGATATTGGTTGTTTTGATTTTCTGTTTAGTAGCCTGTGGTGGCTCCGGGTCCAGTGCTCCTGAGGTATCAAAAGCGCCACAGTTTACGTCGTCTGCGAATTTTAGTGTGGATGAGAATCAAACCTCAATTGGAACAGTGACCGCCACTGACGAGGATAGCTCATCCATAAAATTTAGTATTTCAGGGTCAGATATCAACATAGATGAAGATGCTGGAATACTGACCTTTGCTGTGCCACCAGACTATGAGGTTCAATCAAGCTACAGTGCTATTGTCACTGCTTCTGACGGCAGTAATTCCACGAATCAATCGATTACTGTCGATATTGTCGATGTAGATGAGCCAGCGCCTTCAATTGTTGGGTTTGTCTTTTATGCAGATCAAAACCCAGCACTAGAGGATGATATTGTCATGACCATCGAGGGAGACCAGATCGTTGGTCGAACCGCTGACATGGTTGCAGTGGATTCATTGGTGGCAACCTTTGAATTTGAGGGCTCTAACATTGCTGTCAATGGAGTAGCGCAAGAATCTGGTGTTACCGCAAATGACTACAGTAATAAAGTCGCGTTTAGGCTTACTTCAACCGATGCTCAGGAGTCAACCTACACTGTCGACTTGGCAAGGTTTACTGGATTGCCGGTGATCAATCTTTATACTGACAATGGTGCAGTCATCGACTCAAAAGAGGACTATGTGAAAGGTCAGACCAGTGTCACTGGAGGCCGCCACTTTGATGACTTTGCCTTGTCTGAGATGAAAATCCGCGGACGAGGTAACTCCACCTGGTTTTTGCACCCCAAAAAGCCGTTTCAGATGAAACTTGACGACAAAGCTGAATTTCTGGGTATGCCTCGAGACAAAAAGTGGTTATTTCTCGCTGAGTACTCGGACAAGACTATGCTGAGAAATAGGATTTCCTTTGAAATGGGTTACATCAGTCATTTGGACTGGACGCCTCGGGGACACTTCGCCGAGGTATTTATAAACGATCAATACAACGGAACTTACAATATCACTCAAAAAGTGGAGGAGAGTGATAATCGCGTTGTATTGGGTGATACAGGATATCTTCTAGAGCTGGATCAGCTTGATCGGTTAGATCCAGATGACGTCTATTTTGAAAGCTCAGTTACAGAGCTATTTTTGGTTAATATCAAAGAGCCTAAGCTTGACTACGATAGTGCTGAGTATCTTTACATAGAGCAGTTGATTAATGACTTCGAAAATGCACTTTACGCTGACAATTTCCGCGATGATACCAACGGCTATGCGCCCTACATCGATCTAGATAGTTTTATTGATTGGTATTTAATTAGTGAAATCACCAAGAATGTGGATTCCCAGTTTTTCTCCAGTATCTATCTCAATGTAATGCCGGGAGAGCGCATCAAAATGGGGCCACTGTGGGACTTTGATCTGTCATTTGGCAATGTCGACTACGCTGACAGTCAATACGCCGAGGGGTGGTGGGTGAAATATCACCCCTGGTATGAGCGTTTGTTTCAAGATCCCGACTTTGTGACCAGTGTTAAAAGCCGGTTTCAGTTTTTTCTGCAAAATCAAGATTTTATCCTTGAAAAAATCGACAACCACGCCAGGGAATTACGCTGGGCTCAGCAACAAAATGATGATTTGTGGCAGACACTTGGTATCTATGTATGGCCCAACCCAGTGTTTTACGATACCTATCAGGAGGAAGTGGATCATCTTAAATCCTGGTATGTCAATCGTATGAACTGGCTAGACGCTGCCTTTGAGGGGTTGTAGAAGAGTTACTTCGCTCGAGGCCTAAAATGGCCTTGCAAGTAGCGATTTCAGGCATTAATAGCTGACAGGGAGGAGTGA
>CAXRFT010000047.1:0-36881 GCA_964230135.1 Porticoccaceae bacterium
TGGGACTTTTTCCTTTTTGTTTTTGCAGTATCAGTACTGAGATTTCAACCTCGGGTGCTGATTAAAAGTACACTTTTTGTCGGACCCCTAGGGTGGTTTCTTCGCTACTGCGGTGCTATTCCTGTTAATCGGAAAAAGGCCAGTTCTCTGGTTAATTACATTGCGGACGTTTACCATGAAAACGAAGAATTCGTGCTGATTATTACACCCGAAGGGACAAGAAGCGCCAACCCAAACTGGAAGCGTGGCTTCCACCACATCGCCATCGCCGCTGGAGTACCGATTTTAATCGTCTCGGTTGATAGCAGCGTAAAATGTATATCCATCGAGCAAGTGTTGCATCCGACGGAGGATATCGACGCCGATTTGAAGGTAATCAAGAGTATCTTTGACACTAAAAGAGGTCTGAAGCCGGACAATTACGCCTCATAGGCGAATAGAAGAACCTGGAAGGAAGTGTACCTTGGATGAAGCAATTTTGACCTGGTTGCAAGAAAACCGTAACATCGCTTGGATTAGCATACCGGCGCTAGCATTCCTTGAAGCCTGCCCAGGTCTAGGCCTGTTTGTCTCCGGAGTTATTTTACTCTCAGTCAGCACACTGCTCTACACTGAGGGTATACTCAACTTACAGCAAATCCTTCCAATGGCGTTCATTGCAGCTTGCGTGTCTGATCATATTGGCTTTTATCTAGGGCGTTGGAGTGGCACAACCCTGCACAAAAGTAGTTTTGCTGAAAAACGTAAAGACAGCATTCAACGAGCAGAGGCATTCATAAAGAAATATGGTGCTCTATCAATTATTGGCGGACGACTGCTTACTGCTGTGCGCAGCTTAATTCCCATGTTAGTGGGGATCAGTGGTATTCGGCGGCTGCATTTCACGCTGATTGACATCGTCGCTTGTCTCATCTGGAGCACAGGTCTGGGTCTGCTGGTCGTGGGGCTAGACAACCTTTTTGCGGTAGGGTGACTTGCTCCTAGTAAAACAAATAAATGAGAAAACTCTCGGCAAGCCAAAGATTAAAAATAGCCTATGCAAACTAGTGCTGCCAGGCTTTTGTTAGGTATCCTAATCGATGATCACTATTGCATAGAGAGTATGACCTTCCCCTTTGCACGACGTTCGGCAATAGACGCAAAGGCAGATCCATGATCTTCGAGGTCATAGACCTCCGTGACCAGCGGCGTGAACTGGCCGCCATCGATCATATCGACAAGCTCTTTGAAGTTTTGCTGAGAACCGCGAGGATCTCGCGCTGACCAAGCTCCCCAAAACACACCGACCATTGAAGCGCCTTTCAATAAGGCCAAGTTAAGAGGCATCTTGGGGATGGGACCAGAGGCAAAACCAATAACTAAGAAACGTCCATCCCAGGCAATCGCTCGAAACGCTTGCTCGGCGAAATCTCCACCTACTGGATCATAGATAACATCCGCGCCCTTGCCTTTGGTTAGCTCTTTGACTTTATCTTTAAGATCCTCAGAACTGTAGTTAATACGAAGATCAGCACCAGCTTCGCAGGCAAAATCGAGCTTCTCCTCTGTACTGGCGGCAGCAATAACGGTGGCGCCCATCGCTTTGGCGATCTGGATGGTTGCTATACCAACACCGCCGGCAGCACCCAAGACAAGAACCGTCTCACCTGGTTGCAATTGCGCGCGTTGCTTCAAGGCATAATATGAGGTGCCATAGGTCACTGCAAAACCAGCGGCTTGCTCGAAGGACATGTGGCTACCCTTGGCAAAAGTTGTGAACTCCGAGGTGACAACCTGACTGGCGAAACCACCAATTTGCACCATTCCAACAACTTCATCACCCACTTTTCGAGTTTTGACGCCTTCACCGACCTTAGTCACCACACCGGACACTTCCGTCCCAGGAACGAATGGCAGTGGTGGTTTGAATTGATATTTTCCCTGGACGGTTAAAATATCGGGGAAATTAACACCCGCTGCTTTTACATCAATGAGAACCTCGCCAGCGCCTGGCTCCAAATCATCGCGCTGCTCTAGCATGAGATCTTCCGTTGAACCAAATTCACTACAGACTAATGCTTTCATAATTTTTCCCAACCCCCAGATTAATTTTTGTTCTCTGAAGAGAAACTTTACTTATTTGTTATATTCGCGCAATTCACGCCGTCCGATAACCATACGATGTACTGCATCTGGACCATCGGCGTAGCGCAAGGTTCGTTGAGCGCCATACCAGCTTGCCAGTGGGGTATCAGATGATATGCCCAGGCCGCCGTACATCTGCATAGCCTCATCAATAATCTTCAGCGACATACTCGGCGCTGCAACCTTGATCATTGAGATGTAGGGTTGAGCGGCGTCAGTGCCAACATTATCCATCATCCATGCTGCCTTGAGACAGAGAAGTCGCGTCATTTCTATATTGATGCGAGCATCGGCGATAATATCCACATTGCCACCCAGTTTCGCCAATGGTCGACCGAAAGCTTCTCGACTCACCGCCCTTTCGCAGAGTAATTTTAAAGCTGCCTCAGCCAAACCGATAGACCGCATGCAGTGGTGAATTCGACCAGGTCCCAGCCGACCCTGCGCAACCTCGAAACCGCGGCCCATTCCAAGGATCATATTCTCCTTGGGCACTCGAACGTCAGTGAAGCGCATATGCATATGACCATGAGGTGCGTCATCAACATTCATTACTGTCATCGGTCGCAAATTTTTCACCCCCGGAGTATCGAAGGGCACCAAAACCTGTGAATGTTGAGAGTGTCGAGGACCACCAGGATTGGTGTTACACATCACAATCATGATTTTACAACGCGGATCACCAGCACCCGAAATCCAAATCTTCTCTCCATTCAACACCCATTCATCGCCATCTTCTACACAAGACATAGCGATATTAGTCGCGTCAGATGAGGCTACACTTGGCTCTGTCATTGCATAAGCCGAACGAATCTCTCCATTTAGTAGAGGTTTTAACCATTTCTCTTTTTGTTCTTCGGTACAGTATCGAGCCAAAACCTCCATATTACCTGTATCTGGCGCAGAACAATTGAACACTTCAGGTGCAAGCATAGATCGACCAGTCTCTTCCGCAATATAGGCGTACTCCACTGTATTGAGACCATAACCTCCCTCCCAGTGAGTGAGGAAGAAATTCCATAAATTGCGTGACTTAGCTTTACTCTTAAGACTTTCTAAAATTTCGGTCTGACGATCGGTGAAGGTCCAACGATCACCCTTGGCAATTTCCAAGTGGTATTCTTGCTCAAGTGGGAGGATTTCCACATCAATGAAGTTTTTAACTTCTTCAAGAATTGGCTTTAACTTATCTGTAATTCCAAGATCCATTATTAATCCCTTTTCTATTGAGAGGTATCATCCCTCTGTTGTTGTAATGATTATTCTTATCACCAGGCAAGCATGTCTCAGCAATCGAACTTCGACTAAAAACCCTTGAGTAGAGCAAAGCGGTTTGCATGATAACTATAATTACCAAAAAGCGCCTGAGCCGGTCGAGCGCGCTTTATAAAGAAGCCAATTTCATATTCATCGGTCATCCCAATACCTCCATGCATTTGAATGGCCTCATTGGTTGATAGCTCGGCAACTTCACAGAGCTTCGCCTTGGCAATACTCACCATGGCGGCAGCCTTCTCGTCTCCCACATCTACAGATTGAAGAGCTTTTAGCACAGCTGATTTACACAGCTCAATCTCACTCCACCAATGCGCTGAACGATGTTGTAGGGCTTGAAAAGAGCCGATTAACACACCGAATTGTTTTCTCTCTTTTAAATATTGCAGTGTGCGATCAAAGCTCTCTTGAGCGATACCCAAAAGCTCGGCAGCCAAATGAATGTTACCCGCATCAAGAGTTGCAGATAAGCATGGGAATCCTTGATTCAAGGCCCCAAGTATGTCTGACTCTTCCACCAGCACATTGGCAAAAGACACGATAGCGGAATTTCTTCCATCCACCATGTGCGTGCGCGTTATGGAAACCCCCTCTGCTTCACTGTCAACCACGAACAATGTAATACCATGCACATCTCCGGCTTTCCCAGATGTCCTGGCAGCGACAATAAATTTGTCTGCACTACTACCATCTACCACCGCGTACTTAACACCATTCAGCAGATAACCCGTATCCTTGGACTCTGCGCTCATTTCAATATCCACAGGCGCATGGTGGTTTTTCTCATCAACGGCAAGTGCCAAGGTCAAATCACCACTGGCGATAGCCCCGAGCAATTCAGTCTTTTGCTTTTCATTACCTGCCAAAACAACCGCGGTTACACCAAGAATAGCAGTGGCAAAAAGCGGTGATGCAGTCAGCGTTCGTCCTGCCTGCTCACTGATTTGGGCCATACCCACATGACCAAATGACAGTCCACCATACTCTTCTGGTATTAATATTGCCGCCCATCCCATTTCGACCATTTGCGGCCACAATGTATCTGCATAACCTTTATCGCTGCCTGCATCTCGCTGTGCACGCAGTTCAGACACAGGAGCGAACTCGGCTAAGAAACCCTGAGCAGACTCTTTTAACATTTGTTGTTCTTCGTTAAGTACCAGCGCCATTGTTTTTACCTTAAATCCTGTTAACCGAGACCGAGAATATTTTTAGCAATAATATTCAGTTGAACTTCAGAGGTACCACCCTCAATGGAATTGCCCTTCGTTCGCAACCAGGTTTTTGCCGCCCAACCATCATTTGATATGTCACCTTCCCATACCATGGCGTCACTGCCATTGATTTTCATAATATGTTCAAATCGACGTTTGTTAAGCTCAGTACCATAGTATTTCAACATCGCCGAGGTAGCTCCAACTCCGTGCCCCGATTTCACCTCGTCTGTCACTCGTTCTGTGGTAAATGCAAAGGCTGCGGCATCTATTTCCCATTTGGCAATATCGGTGCGCAACATCAAGTCACTCAACATTCCTCGACAACTTCCTACCTGCTTGAGCGCCATGGCTGATAAAGACGCATTACCGACGCCAGCTAAGCCCATACCACCAATCATTTCTCGCTCATGAGTTAAAAGGTACTTCGCTATGGTCCAACCCTGATTGATTTCACCGACTATCTGATCCTTCTCAACTCGAACGTCATCCAAGAAGGTTTCACAAAAGGGAGAGCTTCCCGAGATTAACTTGATTGGCTTGGCCGTCACCCCCGGTGTCTCCATGTCAAACAAAACTAAACTAATTCCCATCTGCTTTTTTGCATCCGGATCAGTTCTAAGGAGGCAAAACATCCAATCCGCCTTGTCACCATAAGATGTCCAGACCTTTTGTCCATTGGCAATCAAGTGATCACCCATATCGACGCCTTTACTTTGCAATCCAGCAAGATCTGACCCCGCATTAGGCTCGCTGTAACCCTGACACCAGCGTATCTCGCCTCGAACAATCGGTGGCAAATGTTGCTGTTTAAGCGCTTCAGAACCGAACTTCAACAGAGCGGGACCGATCATCCAAATACCAAAACTATCCAGCGGTGAACGCGCATTAATTCGCCGCATTTCAGACTTGAGAATTTTATGCTCGGCTTTATTCAAACCACCGCCACCGTACTCAGTTGGCCAATCTGGAGCTGTCCACCCTTTGGCAGCCATACGCTCAAGCCATACCTTTTGGTCTTCACTGGCAAAAACCCATTTACGTCCTCCCCAGCAAGCGTCCTCTCCTGGAGTCACTGGTTGCCTCATACTCTTCGGACAATTTTCCTCCAACCAGTCTCTCGTCTCTTGCCTAAACGCCTCTAAGTTGTCCACGTCAAGCTCCTACTGATTTAGTAATTAAACGGACACGCGGACCAATGACAGCAGAAAGCCCGCAACAAAAAAAATTGAACTTACAGTATGCTCCGGGGTTTTACAAGAATTTAAGTGACTGGTCGCCCACACATAAATCTGACATTTCCGCCTCGTCGTAGCCAACGGATTAAGTCCCTTGTAGACTGCTTATAGAGGCATCGGTATCAAGCAAATATGCGTTGGAGCAATCAACATGGTCAATAAATCAAATCGTAGGGTGGTGCTGGCTAGCCGACCTGTGGGCATTCCCAACGGCGAAAACTTCAGATTAGAAACTTCGTTCACAGAACCTCTGAAACAGGGCGAAATTCTGATCAAGACTGTTTATCTCTCGCTCGATCCTTACATGCGAGGACGAATGAGCGACGCCAAGTCTTATGCTGAACCCATCCCGGTTAACGGTGTCATAGGGGCAGAAACCGCCGGTGTGGTGGTGGAATCAAAATCCAGCCGCTACGCTGTCGGAGACTATGTCTGTTGCCGGTCTGGTTGGCAAGAGTATTTTATCAGTAACGAGAGCGACCCTATGACCTACAGCGTGGACGCAGCCAAGGTGCCTCTCTCTTCATACCTTGGCGTTTGTGGCATGCCAGGACGAACCGCCTACTTTGGTCTAATTAAAGAGGGTAAACCCGTTGCCGGAGAGACCTTGGTAGTATCGGCAGCTTCAGGTGCAGTGGGTTCAGTGGTCGGTCAAATTGGCAAAAAACTCGGCCTTTATGTGGTGGGTGTTGCCGGGGGAGAAAAGAAATGTACCTATGTGACTGACGTACTCGGCTTCGACCACTGCATCGACTATAAATCCGCCAACTTCCATGAACATCTCGCCGAGGCCTGCCCAGATGGCGTTGACATCTACTTCGAATCTGTCGGCGGAGCTGTAACCGAAGCTGTGTCTAAACTGTTTAACCAGGGAGCGCGAGCTCCCATCTGCGGATATATTTCCAATTACAATTCAACGGACATCTCCAAAGAACGCACACCATTCCACATTTTTGCTGAACTGGACAATCCTCCTGCGCACAAATTCTTCTTGGTATTTGACTACTTAGCAGATTTTCAACAAGCTAATGACGATCTTACCGATTGGGTTGCCAAGGGTGAGCTGCAATATCAAGAGACCATCGTCGATGGATTAGAGCACGCGTCAGAGTACTTCAACTGGTTGTTTACAGGGAAGAACTTTGGCAAGTTGATTGTTAAAGTTGCTGACCAGTGAAGTTGGCATCGCGCAAAGGAATTATGTAATGACTGAAGCCCTAAAGAAATTGCTTACCATTTTGCAATTAGAGAAAATTGACACCAACATATATCGCGGTTTTACGCCGAAGACATCTAACAAAAGAGTTTTCGGTGGCCAAGTATTCGCCCAAGCCATGAGAGCAGCCCAGGACACCGTGGCAATCGAGCGAATGGTACACTCGCAACACGCGTATTTCTTGCGTCCGGGCGATCCCTCAGTGCCTATACTTTACGAAGTAGACAATATTCGCGACGGAGGCTCATTTACAACCAGACGCGTTGTGGGCTCGCAGCGAGGAAAAGCTATCTTTAACACGGAGATCTCTTTTCAGGTGATGGAGAATGGCTTAGCACACCAAGTTGACATGCCCAATTGTCCTAATCCTGAGGAGCTTGAGGACGACAATCAGCGCTGGGAGAAAATCAGACAGCAATTGGATCCCAATAGTAAGCAACGATCTTCAAAAAATCGCCCTTCGCTGAGGCCAATTCAAATGCGTTCGGTGGAGCCGGTTGACTATGTTAACCCGCAGCCGCGGAAACCAGAGCAACTGATCTGGATACGCGCAGCGGGTGATTTACCTGAGGACACCTGTATCCGTCTTCACCATGCTATCCTTGCCTACGCATCCGATTTTAGCTTGATGAGTACCTCACTCATGCCCCACGGCATCAGCATAATGAATCCAAAGCTACAGCCCGCATCTCTCGATCACTGCATTTGGTTTCACGATAGCTTTAAAGCTGACCAATGGCTGCTCTATCAGATGGAAAGTACACGATCAAGTCGAGCCCGAGGGCTAAGCAGAGGCTCTTTCTTTAGCCGCGATGGCAGACTCGTTGCCAGCACTATTCAAGAGGGACTGATGCGTCTGCACGACAATTAGAGCAAGAGCCTCTAGCTATTACCTGCCACCGGGATGCGTGGGAGTATTTATAAAGGTGACCAACCAGTGAAGCAACACAATAATAGCTAGGTCTTCGGTAGTGTTCAGTAGTCGACTCAAGCCCAAACCGCCGAAAAAGGCGAAAATACAGTTGACCATCCTCCAGCGCAGTGTGAAATAATGGAATCCAGCAAATATTGCGTTGCTCAAGATAACTGCAACGCTACAGTGCATAGAAATCGAGAGTAGATTGGGTAACAGAAGACGAAAAGCCAATTCCTCAACTACCGAAATGTAAAATAAATACACAAACCAAAATCCTTGGACTGGGTAGTCATCAATTGCCCTAAAACGACTGTAGAAAAAGAAAAAAACGATAATAAGCAAAGCTGCAAAAAGATAGCGTTGCAAATTGGTTTGTAATGCTGTGATATAGGGCAATGCGACACCCTTTTCAGGGGAAAAACAGTAAAGTGCAACTGCAACTACTCCCATCACAAGACCATGACGGTATAGCACCTGAATAAAGCTATTTATATGCCCACTGAATGATGAGGAAGCTCGCTGCAATCGGCCCTGACGGTGAACTGTCACGTCATCAACCATGAAACTAGCCCCGAGAGACGATGCATATCAGTTTGTAATAAAGTCTCACCTTGTGCCGCATCCAACGGCTATAAATTTGCATATTTTTCTCTCTTGGCTGACACCTTCTTGAGATAGTTTCTAGTCTCCTGACGAATATGTCGATTGGTCAAAAACCAGTAGAACTCCTTTGTAGACATTCTGTTAATGCGGGCAATAGCCTGTTTCTTATTACCGCTTTTATTCAAACTACGCCACAAATTTCCAGCACCACCGTTATAACTCGAAATCACGGCATATTCCAGTTTCTTTGGGTGTTTAATACCCGTCAAATAGTGGTTTCTAAGAATACTAAGGTATCCCGCTGCAACTTCAATGTTGTTTTTAGGGCTGTACAAAAATGCAGACGAGGGCGTGTGCTGATAACCTTTTATGAGGGAAAAATAATCGCGGCCGGCCGTGTCAGCTTTAATTTGCATCAATCCAAGAGCGTTCGATTTAGACCGTGCGAAGGGATTAAAGGAACTCTCCGTCTCCATAATCGCCATCACCAAATCTACATTTACACCGTGCAGCTTACTTGCATTTTTAACGTAGTTAAGATATTTCCCACCAGCGATATCTTTATGAGTAGCGACCATCTCAATGGAAATTGTGTAGCGACCCAACTTAGCAGTTTTTCGCTGCAGTAAGAAATTGGCAAATTGAGTTGCCGATTTCTGATTACCTATTGGTTTTCTGTTGTGATCGAGCACCTGGCCCCAGAAAAAAGGACGGTTAGTACGGTTGTTAATCAGACCAAAATCCTGCGCGGTTTTAGCATCGATAACGGTGGGATCAATTTGCGTCAGCAGAATATCGATGATCGCCTGCCTTAACTCCCCCTCTTTGGTGGCACTGATAACAATTATGCCATTTTCAAAATCCACGATGGTATTTTGATCACTAGACTCATTAAACATGAGCACAGCGGGGTTGTAAGATCCCTGTGTATCCGCCTGTGCCTGATATTCTCGCAACAAAGCGGCCACATCGGCATCGTAGTCATCAAAGTCTACCGCCAACACAGGAGAGGCTAAGGCAATTGCATTAACCGCGAATAAAAACAGGCCGACTGCGGGTAACTGGAGGGTGTGACGCAATCTACACCTCATTTTTCCGGTAGTTATAGTCCGGGTTCCGCTCAATAAGCTGCCTGCGCATGCGCCTCATACCAGAGAGCCATCGATCGTAATCTGCCACTTTTCTCCGAGTGTATTCTGCCAGTATTTCATGAGGCATGATCAAAAATTTGTTCTCTCGCATACCCTGTAAAACGGCAGTCGCTGCGTCATCAGCGCTCATCATCGGATCACCACCACTGACTCCACGCCCCCCCTCAGTCATTCTAGTGTCCACATACAGAGGACAGACCACAGAGACGTCAATATTATCATCACCGTGAGTAATAGCCAGGGACTCAGAAAATCCTAGGGCAGCGGTTTTCGTGGTGGAGTAAGCGGCATCGCCTACTTGACACAGTAATGAAGCGCCAGAGGCTACATTAACCAAATAACCACCACCTCGCTGTATCATTTTCGGCACCACAGCCCGCGCTGCATACACATGCGACATAACATTGATCTTCCAGCTCGCATCCCACTGTTCATCAGACGCGGATGCAGCCATCCAACCGGGCCCATCACCAAAGGCCACTCCCGCATTGGAAACAAAGATATCGATAGGACCCAAAACACGCTCAGTCTCTTTAACTACCCAGCGAATATCCTCTTCACAACTGACGTCCGCTCGTAAACCGAGGCCGCCGATTAATGTCGCTAAAGCCACTGCGCTATCTTCTTCTAAATCGACCACGGCCACCTTGGCGCCAGCGCGAGCAAATTGTTCGCACAGAGCCCGCCCTATACCGTTGGCACCACCGGTGACAACGACAACTTTGTTTTCAAAATCCACACTATTCTCCGTCATGTTAGATTGAACTGATGTTCTTCAATGCCTCTCGTATGTTTTCCGGAATCGGCATCGACTTGTTCGTCTGACGATTAACGAAAACATGAGTAAAAGTTCCCATCGCGCTGGCTTCGAGGGCACCCTTGTGAAAAATTCCAATTCCATATTCCACTGAACTGGAACCCAAACGATTTACCCGAACCCCACCCTCAATAAGATCTGGATATGCTATGGGGGATCGATATTGGCAACTGGATGCCACCACAAAAGCAACACAGGGCGCCGCATGAATATCAAGACCCCCCACTTCAATGAGGTACTTATTTGCAACAGAGTCAAAATAGCTGTAATACACAACGTTGTTGATATGGCCATAAATATCGTTGTCCATCCATCGAGTGGTGATATCACAAAAATAGAAAAAGCCGGATCGATGGAACTCAGTCATTGCGCATCTCCACAATACATTAGTAAGCTTGTTGATAGATTCTCAGAGCATCATCATAACTGACGTCTCTGGGATTATTGATCAGAAGGCGCTGTTGTAACATGGCCTCCTCGGCCAACTGCGACAGATCATGCTCTGGAATGTTCATCTGCCTGAGTGATGTTTGCAAGCCAAACCCTTCAGCCAATTCTAAAAAATACTCCGCCAGGGCCTCGGCCGCACCTCCCGCGCCCTCAATAACTGTGCCATCAGGGAGAATAGTCTCTGCTAAAACTCTGTAGAGATCTGGCGCGGACGCTGAATTAAATCTCAATACGTGGGGCAAAACCAGCGAGTTGGATAATCCATGGGGTATATGATAATTGCCGCCCAGTGGATATGCCAGTGCATGAACGGCGGCAACTGGCGCATTGGCAAACGCCTGACCTGCCAACATCGCCCCCAGTAGCATGGCCTCCCTAGCAGAGACATCTTGGCCATTGAAAACTGCGGTACGGATGTTACTGCTGAGTAGGCGCAGAGCTTGCAAGGCAAGCATGTCTGATAAAGGATTTTTCAAACGTTTCGAAGTAAATGCCTCTATCGCATGCACCATGGCATCAATACCAGTAGCGGCAGTGACTTGAGGAGGCAAACCTAACGTTAGAAGTGGATCCAGTATAACTTTATCCGCCAAAAGTGTTCTGCTTACCACTCCTGCTTTTGTGGTCTCGCCGGTGGTAATAATTGACACCATTGTCGCTTCTGACCCGGTACCCGCCGTGGTGGGCACTTGAATCAAAGGCAACCGATCACCGGTCACCTGATCCACACCATAGATCTGGCCAAGCGATTGCTCTCCCCTGATCAGCACAGCTAACAGCTTGGCCACATCCATTGAACTTCCACCACCAAATCCCACCACCGAATCACAGCGGAAATTTTGCGCGATTGAGACTGCTTCTTCAACCACAGACTCCGGCGGATCGGCAACCACATCGGAATAGATATAATGCTCTATATCATACTTATGTAAGCTTTGGATGGCTTTGTCTAAAAGACCGAATTGAATAATACCGGGGTCGGTCACGAGAAAAACACGGCCCAAACCTAGCTCGCTGAGCACCTCGCCAAGTGTATCGGACGCCCCTGATCCAACCATCATATCAGGCACTGTACTGAAACTAAAACCACTCATAAGAAAATACCAATTATTGTAATAAATTAATTAAGATTTACTTGATAAACCATTGATAAATATACTTAAATAATCCTTTATAACATCCGTTTTTTGTACGGATTGAAAATGTTCAGACAGATCAGGAACGGCCTCAATGACGCCACCCAAAATGTATTGCGCGATATTACTATCTCTTGACCGAAGTGTACCATCCTGAACACCTAGCCTAATAAAATCTCCTAAGGTATTGGCGTTTTTTTGGCTGCCTTTTAATATTTGTTTGCGATGTTTCCGATCTAAAGATGGCAGCAGTCGATAACGTATTAATGGGCCTTGAGGAGCTAACTGAACATTAACTAATTCCCATAGCGCCTGCGTTAGTTTCTTTGCGCCACAATACTCCGCCTCATCGACAACAGCTAGAGCCGCCGACTCCATCTCCAAGGTTCGCATAAAACACTGATACAGAAGCTCCTCTTTATTTTTGATATGATGATAAAAAGCGCCCTTAGTTACTGTGAGAGCCCGAGCAATTTCATCAAGGGAGGTCCCTTTGTAGCCCTTTTGGTTAAAGAAGATTGACCCCATCCTATAAAATGCTTCTCGTTTACCGAGACTCTCTAGGCGGCCAGCTAAATTAATATTTGAACAAATATTCCTCTGCGAACTCTCTTCATCGGCCAGAGTGATCAACTCAGAGAATAGGCCGTGCAAAATAATATCCAAAACCACTTCGACAACATGATCAATCTCGGCGGCATGGGCTCTGTTCAACCATAGGGGAAACCACTGAATGATCGAAAAAATCGCCTGAGTTACTATAGAACTATCTCGCTTGGTGATACTGCCATCAGCTATGCCCTCTTCCACCATAACTCTGCAAGCTAAAAAAATGTTCTTTATGCGCCGTTCAATATCTTCACTGTGAATCTGATCAAGCGAGGAAACCTCCGCTAACATAGCGTAATGTGGAGCCTCATCTCGCAACGACGCCGCGTACTGGCGCAAGTGGCAGGCCACCAGAAAACCCAGCTTATCCAACCCAGAACCCTTGAATCGCCTCGCCTCTCGCGCTGTATCCAAGAACATATCACAACTGGCAACATAGCATTGGTAAACGAGGTCTTGCTTATTTTCCACATAATAATAGAGGCATGTTTTAGTCAGATTGATACTACCAGCAACATCGGAAAGCGTCGTGGCGCCGGTGCCTTGCCAATTAAATAAGGCCGCCGCCTTCGACAGTATTAACTGGAGCTTTAACTGGTGTTGACGGCCCTTTTGAGAAAGCGACTGTATGGCGGTGTGAGCAGGCATAATCGCACTACATTCCTATAATATAACCCGATGATTGATGGTGGAACACAAAATCACACTCGCTAACAAAGTAACATTTCTAAGGCACATGTGACGTTAGACGTAAACTCCAAGTCGGCAACTGTCAACCACCAGTCATATTCATAAAACGTACAATATCAGTCCGTTGAGGATCGAAATAATGCCGCTCTGGTTTATTCTTAAGCCCATTTATAATGGACCCTTTCAGTCTTTCCTGTTCGCCCGGGTGGGCGCGTACGATTTCACGCAGATCAACGCTGTTTTCATTCCCCAAACATAGAAGCAGACGACCTTCTGCTGTAACTCTAACTCTGTTACAGGATTGACAGAAATTATTTGAGATGGGCGATATAAAACCAACCTTACTTTCACTATTCACCACTCTGAGATATCGAGAGGGCCCGCCCGTGGTCTCAAGGCTTTCCACCAAATCAAACTCGCCCTCTAATTGCGCTCTAATTCTCTCGCTGGTTATTTGGGTTGCGTCACGCTGGTGAGATGAGATAGCCCCCAAAGGCATTTCTTCAATGAATGAAATATCCATTTGATTGTCGATCGCGAATCGAGCTAACTCCACAACCTCATCATCATTAACACCCGACAGAATGACAGCATTGAGTTTAATCTTTGAAAATCCCGCCAGTTTGGCCGCTGTGATACCCTTATGCCACTGCTGGAGGTCACCAACTCGGGTAAGCTGATTGAATCTATCCTGACGCAAGCTGTCCACGCTAATATTGAGACGGGCCAAACCAGCGTTTTTTAGTGCTTGGGCCATTTTTGGCAGTAACATCCCATTGCTGGTCATGGTTACTTCATTGACCCCTGGCAGGGTGGCAATCGATTTGACCAACTTTATAATATCACGGCGAATCAGAGGCTCACCACCGGTGAGGCGAATCTTTTCCACACCCAAATCGACAAAGGCTGCTGCTATATCTCGAAGCTCTTCAAGGGATAAAATCTGCTGACGCGGCAAAAATGTCATGTCCTCCGCCATGCAATAAGTGCACCTGAGGTTACATCGATCTGTCACAGACAAGCGCAAATAATTGATAGAGCGCCCGTAAGGGTCTACAAGACTGGATCGTAAAGACGCACCACTTTGCCCACTCACAACAGTCTCATCCTCTGTTAACTAACACTTCAATAGGGTAACACATCGACAAAATCGTCATAGGCTATTTTTTCCCCTGCCCTTTGTTTCACTAAAACATTACCCCAAGTCACTGAGGACAAAACACCGCTGCTTTGATTGGGATGGATATCAACACAAACCTGCCCCTCCGCTGTCGTCAAATTTCCGCGTAAATAGACCTCTCTAGATTCACCTGATCGCTCGAACAACGCTCGAGCTTGAGCAATGACAGGCTCCGTGGACTCAACACCTTGCGAAGCAAGAAGAAAAGGCTTGGCCAACACCACAAAAGTGACAAATACAGAGGCCGGATTTCCGGGTAGTCCAATAAAAGGAATATCAGCGACTCGGCCAAAGGCCAGAGGCTTTCCTGGCTTGATCGCCACACGCCAAAAATCAACCTCACCCAATTGCTCAACCGCGTGCCTGACATGGTCCTCTTCGCCCACTGAGATGCCACCCGCACTGATAATCACATCGGCATTGTCACTGGCGTTTTGCAGAGCCTCTGTTGTCGCTTCGATATTGTCCGGTACGCTGCCGATATCTATTGGCTCCATTCCCAACGAGCTGATGGAACCCATCAATAAGGAACGATTAGAGTTATATATTTGCCCCGCTTGCAACTTCTCTCCGGGGTCAACC
This sequence comes from Porticoccaceae bacterium, assembly GCA_964230135.1. Classification (GTDB taxonomy): domain Bacteria; phylum Pseudomonadota; class Gammaproteobacteria; order Pseudomonadales; family Porticoccaceae; genus HTCC2207. The sequence continues at coordinate 15,202 of CAXRFT010000047.1, forward strand.
AGTTCATCACCCGTGGAAAATATAGCAACGCGCAACGGCCTGTACACGGACAAGCGCTGCAAACCGACTGAAGAGAGGAGCCCCATATGTTCTGGTTTTATGCCTGTGCCGCGCCTGAGAATAATGTCACCACAAGTGATGTCCTGTCCCCGCAATCTCACATGCTGTCTGAATCTGACAGAGCTATCAATAGTGACCACAGCATTGTCCTCGGTACAAGCTTCTTCCGGCACTACAGTATCGGCTCTCTCAGGTAATTCTGCACCCGTAAAAATGCGGGCCGCAGTATTTTTGCGTAGCGTTTCTGGAACAATCCCTGCAGGAATCCTCTGACTGATCGGCAGTTGAAAACGCTGCTCTGCTGCCTCCTCAAAACAAAACGCATAGCCATCCATGGCACTGTTATCTGCCGGAGGAACATTAACTGACGCGCGCACCGATTCCGCCGAAACTCGCCCTAACGACTGATCAACGGCCACTGACTCAATATTCTTGTCAGTGGGTCGCGCGTGCGAACACAGCCGAGCCACGGCCTCTTCAACCGACAACATAATTAACCTTTCGCCGTTACATGTTGGACAAAATTGCATGGCTCAAAGGTGCTGTCGAGTTGTTTGGAAATAATACCATTCCAACCCGTCTTACAGGCACCCGTTGAACCCGGAAGGCAAAAAATTGCTGTGTTATTCGCCAACCCGGCTAGACATCGAGACTGTATAGTAGAGGTGCCGATTTCATCATAGGAGAGTACTCTAAATAGCTCTCCAAACCCCTCTATATGCTTGTCAAATAGAGGACTGAGCGCCTCTGGCGTACTATCTCTACCAGTAAAACCAGTGCCCCCAGTGGTGATAATAACTTCAACCTTGGGGTTCGCTATCCACTGACTTACCGCAGCACGCATTTGATAGACATCATCGATCACTAACTGACGATCAACCACTTTATGGCCCTCTGACTCTGCAGCCGAGATCAACCAATGTCCCGATGTGTCTGTTTCAATGCTGCGCGTATCTGACACGGTTAGCACTGCAATGTTTACAAACCGTTGCACGACCATTTCCTCAGCTTTCATCACTCTCTCCGCCTATTATTAACCACACACTGAACAGTCTTCCATAGCGGCACAATTCAACGACAGCCACTGACCTCGCTTACCATCATACCGCTGCATTAAACCATGCTGTTCAAACTCACCCAGGATAATACGCAATACTGTCAACGCCTGAAGACTGCCGACCACCCCAAGGATAGGCCCAAGCACACCCGAATTGGCACAGTTGAACAAAGGCTCGGCCGTATTCTCATGGACAACACAACTAAAACATAATCTTCTGAACTGACTAAAGTCAAATGCAATCATCTGACCCTCCCAACTCAGGGCGGATCCGCTCACTAACGGCACCGCATTAGTGAAGCAACCTCGATTGATAAGGTGCCGTGCCCTCGTATTATCAGTGCAATCTACCACGACTGAATACTGCTGACTCAAAATATCTAGATCAATCGCTGATGCAATTGCATTGATTTGGACTCCAGGATTCAATGCCTTCAACCGAGTCTTGGCACAGGCAACCTTCAACTTACCGCAGTCTTCATTGGTATACAGCACTTGACGCTGTAAATTACTCAAGTCCACTGTGTCTGGGTCACACAGATCAATGCGTCCTATGCCGGCGCCAGCCAAGTAGGTGGCCACCGGGCAGCCCAGACCGCCAAGACCAACAATTAACACCTTTGCGTTGGCAAATCTAGACTGTCCTGACTCACCGACATCTTCCATCAGTAACTGGCGGCTATAGCGCAGAAAATCACTGTCATTTAGTGACATAAATTCTCCTCCGCTATGCGCAACTCTTCCGCTGTATTGATGTTAAAAAATGGGTCCAAAGCCTGTTCGGGCCAATCTACCACGGTTGTATCTAATGATGACAGCAGAGGCTTGAAACCACCATTACCCTGCTCGAAGAGCGAGCTAGAGACCTTTTTATCTACTCTCTTTTTCCATAGAGAGAAGGTGGGTTGAAGAATCCCTTTATATTGAATACAGGCAACATCAGACTGGCCAAGCGCAGCATCCAGAACTGAAACGAGATCCAGAGGTAAAAAGGGGCTGTCGCAGGGGACAATAAGGATTTTCCTTGTACCGCTTAGTAATGGATCCGACATGGCGCTATACAAGCCTGCCAGGGGACCTGAAAAGGCAGTGGTCTTATCCTCAATAATGGGTAAATTTTGTGACCCAAAGATGCTTTTTCGACCATTGATGACGATACGCTCCACTTGATTATCGAGTCGTTCAACGATCCTCGACAAGACTGTCTGCCCGTCGAGATGAGCTAGCGCCTTTGATGGTACACCCATACGACTGGACTTACCTGCCGCCAATATCACCGCTGTGATATTAGTCACCCGAATCCCACCGAGCTGCTGTATCCAGATCAGACTGCTTGACATCTAACCATTGTGCTTCGTCGCTCCACTCCGCTTTTTTCCATAAGGTCGCCTTAGTTTTTAAGTAATCCATGATAAATTGCGCAGCAGAAAAAGCGCTTTCACGATGTTCGGCGGCAACCCCGACAAAAACGATCTGATCATTTGGCCGTAGACGGCCAACACGGTGGATCACCGAGATTCCTGTTATCGACCATCGATTTTCGGCCTGATCAATAATGTCTGATAGTAGACGCTCGGTCATTTCCGGGTAATGTTGTAAAAAAAGTGCTTTGAGAGACTGACCACCGGCAACACCAGCGATGGCTTCAACATCGCGAACCAGTCCAGAAAAAGTCACAATTGCGCCAACATTTTGATTTATCTGACGCAGACGCTGATACTCCTCTGCGAGATCAAAGTCAGCATGCTGAATAGAAACTAACGTCTTCATGGAGAACTAACCACCAGTGACTGGCGGCAAAAATGCCACCTCATCACCATCCACAAGAGTCTGATTCCAATTAACTACCGTCCTGTTAACGGAAACCAAGACCTGGGGCTGCGATAATTCCTCGGCTAACGCAGGATGGTCAAGAGCGATCCAGTCAACTATTGCAAGGGGAGTACTCAAATAATCTTCGTAAGCAATAGAACTGCTAATCTCTCGCGACAAATCGCCCAGCCGGCCAAAAAATCGAAGCTCAAGCATCTGAGCCTCTCACGTCTGCACCAGCGGCCTGCCACAGACCCGACTTGCCACCAGACTTATAAAGTAATCGAGTCTGCTCAATGACTATGCCTTTATCAATTCCTTTACACATATCATAGGCAGTCAAGGCCGCCACTGAGGCGCCGGTTAAGGCCTCCATTTCAACACCTGTTTTACTCGTTGTTTTACAGTTGACGGTGACAACAAGACGGGATCCCTTCAAGTCTACATCGACACTAACCTTACTCAAAGCAAGCGGATGGCAAAGAGGAATTAAATCACTACATTTCTTTGCCGCCTGGATACCTGCAATGCGCATGGTTGCAAACAAATCACCTTTAGGTAGGTTATTATCTCCGATAGCTCGGCGAATAGCAGGCGTCAACAACAACTCTGCTTGAGCCTGAGCTTCTCGGTGACTATCATGCTTATTCGCTATATCCACCATATGAGCCTCGCCATGCTCATTCAAATGTGTCAATTTATTCATAGTTAGTGTCCTGCGAATGATCGCCTTCTTGGAATGGAACCGCCCTCCATTATGGCAAAAACCCTGCCCTTGCACATGAAAAATTTTACTGCGCAAGTTACTATCGCTTTGCCAAAGCAGTAATCCTTTAAAATGCTAAAACACTTGACGAAAAAAATCACATATGCATCAATCACAAGCAGCATAAATTGGGCAGTTCCGAAATGAAAAACTATGAATAACGTCTGCGCTCTCACCATTCTGACCATTTGCGGTGCCTTATTTATCGGCGAGATAGGTGCAACAGAGGCAAAAACCCAACCAAACTTCATAATTGTCTACGCCGACGATATGGGCTACTCCGACGCCGGGCCATTGGCCGCTAATGTGATCAGCACACCCGCCATCGACCTCCTGGCCACAACAGGTCAGGTATGGACTGATTTTTACGCTGGGGCCTCCATTTGTACGCCCAGCAGGGCGGCCCTACTCACAGGAAATCTGCCGGTTCGAACTGGCCTCTACGGAAACCACATCGGCGTGTTCTTTCCCGGCAGCCACCGAGGATTACCTCACCAGCAAACGACGCTAGCGGAGATGTTCCAACAAAACCACTACGCAACAGCTCTGTTTGGCAAGTGGCATTTGGGTGACAAAGACATGTTTTATCCCACTCGGCACGGCTTTGATCAATGGATGGGAATACCCTATTCCAATGATATGGACTGGGAAGTCGACGGAATAACATCAACGACTATTTTTGACCCACTTGATGAAGCCACAGAAAAGTATTCAAGGGTCGCTGAAAAAATCTGGCAACAGGTTTTTAACCCCAAAATAGAGGATTGGGAGGTACCGTTAATTCGAAGTACTCTGCAACCTGATGGTAGCTTTGTAGATACCCTGATTGAAAAACCCACCGATCAGACGACAATCACTCGGCGTTACACTGAAGAATCGGTGCAGTTTATTGAGCAGTCAGCAAAAAAAAATAAACCCTTTTTTCTAATGTTGTCCCATAGTATGCCTCACGTACCACTGTTCAGATCGGCCGACTTCAACGGGGTTAGTCAGGCCGGTATCTATGGCGATGTGATAGAAGAAATCGATTGGAGTCTAGGTAGAATACTGGACACTTTGAAACAACAGGAGATCGAGGACAACACCTTTTTAGTCTTTACCAGCGACAATGGTCCGTGGCTAGTGTACGGAGACCATGCGGGTTCTGCAGCGCCTCTAAAAAACGGCAAAGGCACCACCTTCGAAGGAGGGATGCGGACCCTAACCTTGATAACTGGGCCAGATGTTACGCCAGAAACAGTCACAGATCTGGGAATGCAAACTGATCTTTTCGCCAGCTTTGCGAGCTTAGCGGGTTTAAGCTTACCGGAGCAAGTTATGGACAGCGTGGATTTGAGTGACCGATTGAAGGGAATAGGAGCCAGCCCAAGAACCTTCATCCCCTTCTATAAAGGTTCAGAACTGCGAGCATACCGCCTTAATAATCACAAGCTCCATTTTATTACCGCCGGCGCCTATGGCCAGCCGCCCGAGCGCAAAGAACATCAACGCCCATGGTTGATCGATTTAACAACTGATATAGGTGAAGAGACCAATATCGCATCCGAAAATAGTATTTTAGTCGACAAAATAATACATCACGCTGAGTTATTTCAACGCTCTATTACTATCGAACCATCACTGTTAGACCGACAGTTTTCAGCCCAAAAAGAGAATTAATGATCATTTGACCTTAAATGAGAAATAGCTTTTACCGAAATTGGGGTGAGCCCGAGGCTATTTAAATCCTGGCTGAGAATTAAACTCTTCATTGGTGGCGACCAAAATTTGTTTAAATGTTCAGCCACCAGCACTGACACTTGATCTTCTGAGCCATTAGAGGCCAAATTCAAAGATATTTGGTTGATCATGCTGACTAAGCGATCAAGTTTAGACATGGTCATGATATTTCGCTCTCAAATCGTTGTTCATTGCTGTAAATCACGTGACGATCAACACGGGAAAAGCCCACCAGAGTCAATCCAGCCCCCTCTGCCAACTCAATAGCCAGCGATGTTGGCGCCGAAACAGCAGCCAAGACAGTTAAATTAGCACTGGCCATTTTTACCACCATTTCGTAACTGGCGCGACTGGAAACGACAACAAAACCATCTTTACTTAGGCCTTCCCTCAGCATAGATCCGATAAGTTTGTCCAGAGCATTATGCCGACCCACATCTTCCCTTATCACCAAAATATTCCCCTGCTCATCACACCAAGCTGCGCCATGCACGGCTCCGGTTTGCTGCTGCAGAGACTGCCAGTCTGACAACTCACCAATGCCTTTTTGCAGGGCTCTATGTGTCAATCGGATATCTGTGGTAATTAATTTTTCAGCTGGCCTCGCCTGTGCTAATGATTCAGCTCCACATAGACCACAACCGGTACGGCCTACCAGGTTTCTGCGTCTCTGTTTTAACTTAGAGAAAGCCTCATTGGCAAGAGTGACGTGCAATTCCACACCAATATCACTATATATTTCATCGTAATCTAGAATTTCACTGACATTGCAAGCGATTCCCTCGCTGAGACTAAACCCATAGGCAAAGTCCTCGAGGTCTGTTGGTGTAGCCATCATCACAACGTGAGAGATGCCGTTGTAAACAAGGGCCACAGGTGATTCAACCGCCACTTGGTCCCGACTGGAACTAAGCTTGTCAGGCGTCCACACATGACGCAGAACTGACGTCGACTGTTGCTCGTCAACAGTCATCACTGACGGGCTTTAGCCAAAAGCTGTTGCTGCTGATGATTGAAGCTCTTCTGCCTCTCTTGCCAATTTGAGGGTGCTGTCACCTTGGTGATTTGCACTGCAGTCACCTTGTACTCGGGGCAATTGGTGGCCCAGTCACTATTATCCGTGGTTATCACATTGGCGCCAGAAACTGGGTGATGAAAGGTGGTATAAACCACACCGGGTTTAACTCGATCAGTCACATTAGCATGCAGCACAGTCTCACCCACACGGCTTTGAATACCGATCCAATCGCCCTGATTAATACCCCGCTCTTCAGCATCGTGGGGATGTATTTCCAAGGTGTCCTCGGCATGCCACTGACTGTTATTAGTACGACGAGTTTGAGCACCAACATTATATTGAGACAGTATCCGCCCGGTGGTGAGTAACAAGGGGAACCTTCGATTAGCTCGCTCTTCTGTGGCTATATACTCTGTAATGGCAAAAGAACCCTTGCCCTTAACAAATTCATCCACATGCATCACCGGCGTGCCGGCGGGTGTGGCATCATTGCAGGGCCACTGAATGCTTCCCAACTGTTCCAACTTAGCGTAAGACACGCCATGGAATGTCGGTGTCAATCGCGCTATCTCATCCATAATCTCAGAGGGATGACCGTAATTCATATTGCAACCGAGTGCATTGGCAAAGGCTAAGGTGGCTTCCCAATCCGCTTTACCACTGAGTGGCGTCATAGCTTTTCTGACACGCGAAATCCGCCGTTCAGCATTGGTAAAAGTGCCGTCTTTTTCCAAAAATGACGCGCCCGGTAAAAATACGTGGGCAAATTTAGCCGTCTCGTTGAGAAAAATATCTTGCACCACAATACATTCCATGGACGAGAGCGCCGCCTCCACATGCTGGGTATTGGGGTCTGACTGAGCGATATCCTCACCCTGACAGTAAAGTCCTTTGAAATCCCCATCTATGGCCGCATCAAACATATTTGGGATACGTAAACCAGGCTCTGAGTCGAGGGTAACTCCCCACTCGCCTTCAAAAAGCTGTCGTGTTGGTCGATGGGAAATATGCCGATAACCGGGAAGCTCATGAGGGAAAGAGCCCATATCACAAGAGCCTTGGACATTGTTTTGTCCGCGCAATGGATTGACGCCCACGCCTTCCCGTCCAATATTACCGGTGAGCATAGCTAAGTTAGCAATTGCCATTACCGCAGTGGAGCCCTGACTGTGCTCAGTCACACCCAACCCGTAGAAGATGGCACCATTGTCGCCCTCGGCGTAAAGTCGCGCAGCAGCGCGTAAATCCGCCGCTGGCACACCACTGAACTGCTCAGTGTTTTCAGGTGAGTGACGCTCATCACTGATAAATTTTACCCATTTGTCAAATTCTTCTGAGTCACAGCGCTGAGCAATGTAATCTCTGGCTTCCAAGCCTTCGGTAATAATCACGTGAGCCAATGCGTTGAGTACCGTCACATTGGTCCCTGGCCGCACCGGCAGATGATAGTCAGCACTTATATGAGGGGAATTGACTAACTCGATGACTCGCGGATCGATAACAATCAACTTGGCGCCCTCGCGCAAGCGACGTTTTAGCCGGGAGCCAAACACCGGGTGTGCTTCAGTTGGATTTGCGCCCATCACGATAATGACGTCGGCTTTGGCCACTGACGCAAAGGTCTGTGTGCCCGCTGATTCACCCAGTGTGGTTTTAAGGCCAAAACCGGTGGGAGAGTGACAGACACGAGCGCAGGTATCCACGTTGTTGTTCCCAAACCCAGTTCGCACCATTTTCTGGACTAAATAGACTTCCTCATTGGTACAGCGAGACGATGATATAGCACCGATACTGGTTCGGCCATGCGTCGACTGTATCGATTTAAATCGCTGTGCTGCATAAGTGACTGCCTCTTCCCATGAAACCTCTTTCCACGGATCATCAATGCTGTCACGTATCATCGGTTTGGTTATGCGATCCTTGTGCGTGGCATAACCAAAGGCAAAGCGCCCTTTTACGCAGGCATGTCCCTCGTTGGCCTTGCCCTCTTTGTATGGTGTCATACGAACCACCTCACTGCCCTTCATCTCCGCTTTGAAGGAACAACCAACACCGCAGTATGCACAGGTAGTGATCACCGAGTGCTCAGGCTTACCAAAGTCGATGATACTCTTCTCTGTCAGCGTTGCGGTGGGACAGGCAGCCACGCATGCGCCGCAGGAGACACAATCCGACTGCATAAAATCATCGGCTAAACCCACACTCACTTTCGATTCAAAACCGCGACCATCAATGGTTAAAGCGAAAGTTCCCTGAGTTTCCTCACAAGCTCTGACACAGCGGGAGCAAACAATGCATTTTGATGCATCAAACGTGAAATAGGGGTTTGATTCATCCTTTTCGGCAGACAAATGATTATCGCCATCGAAGCCATAGCGAACCGATCTCAGGCCAACCTCACCGGCAGTGTCTTGTAACTCACAATCGCCGTTAGTGGGGCAAGTGAGACAATCTAATGGATGGTCTGAGATATACAACTCCATGACATTGCGTCGCAATTTGGCTATTTCATGCGATTGGGTACGAACTTCCATGCCCTCTTCAGCAATGGTGGTACAGGACGCTGGGAACCCTCGACGACCTTCAATTTCAACCAGGCAAATGCGGCAAGATCCAAAGGGTTTAAGCGAGTCTGTGGCACATAATTTGGGAATTTTAACTCCGCGCTCGGCGGCCGCACGCATAACCGAAGAACCCTCAGGCACAGACACTTCAACACCATCAATTGTCAGGCTGACCATGGTTTCACTGTCGGCTTGCGGGGTGCCAAAATCGGCTTGGGGTTCGTAAAATTCCAACATATCAGTGATCTCTTCGACTGTTAATGCCGAAGTCCTCCTCAAAGTGAGTCAATGCACTACGCACTGGAAACGGCGTCATACCACCCATGGCACACAGTGAACCCATTTCCATTGTGTCACAGAGTTCATGCAGTAGAATGACATTATTGTCTTGGTCGTGGTTCTTGGTTATACGATCGATAACCTCAACTCCGCGGGTCGAACCGATTCGGCATGGTGTACATTTACCACAGGACTCAACCACGCAGAATTCCATGGCAAAACGCGCCTGAGCAGCCATGTCAGCGGTATCGTCAAACACCACGATTCCGCCATGACCAATCATCGCTTTAATTGCGGCAAAAGCTTCATAGTCCAATGGCGTGTCCCATTGAGACTCAGGCAAAAAAGCACCTAGGGGACCACCCACTTGAATCGCTTTAATCGGCCGGCCGCTGTGAGTACCAGCGCCAAACTTTTCAACCACCTCTCTCAAGGTAACCCCAAAGGCTAGCTCAATGAGGCCTCCTCGTTTGACGTTTCCAGCCAGTTGAACTGCCAAAGTGCCCCTGGATCGACCCATACCAAAATTTCTGTAATGATCAGCACCCTGCTCTAAAACAGCGGACACAGCACCTAATGTGAGTACATTGTTAACCACAGTGGGCTTTCCGAACAGCCCCTCAATGGCTGGCAGTGGAGGCTTGGCTCTCACCATTCCGCGCTTACCCTCTAAACTTTCCAACAGCGATGTCTCTTCACCGCAAATGTAAGCTCCAGCGCCCAACCGTACTTCGAGATCAAATTTTTGCTCAGTCCCACATATGTTATCACCGAGAAAACTCGCTTCTTCAGCCTTTGCGATAGCACAGTTAAGCACTTGGTGTGCCACCGGGTATTCTGAGCGCAAGTAGATGTACCCCTGAGTAGCACCCACTGCCAACCCAGCAATTACCATGCCCTCGATGAGCTGGTAGGGATCAGACTCCATCAGTAGACGATCAGCAAATGTGCCAGAATCACCCTCGTCCGCATTGCAGACGATATATTTCTGCTCAGACGGTATATCCAGCACAGTCTGCCATTTGATGCCAGCGGGAAAAGCCGCGCCACCTCTGCCGCGGAGACCAGAATTTTTGATTTCGTCAACCATAGCTTGAGCGCTCATCGACAGCGCTTTGCGCAGTCCGGAGAAACCGCCTAGGCCTTGGTATGTATCTATGCACAGGGGATCACCGAGACCCGAACGCTTGAAGGTCAATCGCTGTTGTTGTGCAAAATAGGGAATATTATTGGTCTCACCCAAAAATAGCCGATGATCACAGAGACTGAGATCATCCTTCGTCGCAACAGCATCCACGACAGAAGCAACATCAGCACTGAGAACTGGTCCAAAGGCAAACCGTTTCCCGTCAGCTTCAACCTCTACAAGAGGCTCTAGCCAAAACATCCCGCGAGAACCGTTGCGAACTATCTGAGCATTCAGTGACGCTGACTCAATCGCTTCCTTCATTGCCACAGCAGTTTTGTCAGCACCCAACGCGAGCGCAGTGGTATCCTTGGGGATATAGAAACACAAGGTCATGAAGCGACTCCTATATTGGCTTTTACCGCCTTTTGTAAGTCGTCAATTAATTCTTCAAAACGACTCTGATCAACACGTGCATGAATATCGTCATTGATTCTCACAGAGGGCGAACAGGCACAGTTGCCCAAACAGTATACCGGCTCAAGAGTAACCATTCCGTCCTTGGTGGTTTCGCCATAATCAATACCTAATATGCGTTTTGCATGATCTTCAACACCCCGCGAACCCATTGACTGACAGGCTTCTGCTCGACAGATCTGCACCACGTTCTTACCCACCGGGTGGGTATTGAAATCATGATAAAAGCTGATCACGCCATTAACTTCAGCAACGGAAAGGTTGAGAGCGGTAGCTATAGGCTTTACACAAAAATCCGGCACGTAACCAAAGCTGTCTTTCACACTGTGTAACAGCGGCAACAGACCACCAGGCACCTCTTGATAGGATTCGATCAGCTGTTCTAGACGTTTTTTATCATCCAATATTCCACCCTCCGGCTCTACTGATTACAGGTAGGCCATAGTTGCCAAGCAGTTTAACTGTAAAAAAGGCTTATTCTGCCTAGCCTACAGGGGAAAATTCACTCAACAGACAAGCTCCATGATATCACCAAAATAGTGAGTTCTCGGCCTGTCCAAGCGACACCCATTTACTCAATACAGACGGCTAATCAAATAAATGTCTAGCGTGAAACTGCATATGTTCGCCAATAAAAGAGGCGATAAAAAAGTAGCTGTGGTCGTAACCCTTTTGAAAGCGAATCTTCGCCGGATAGTTCATCTCTCCCGCGGCGTCTATAAGCATCTGTGTATTTAACTGCTCCTGTAAAAAGTTATCCTCTGAACCCTGATCCACCAACATTGGCAGATAGCGTTTTACTGGTTCATCAGCCCTTTTTATCAAAGATACAGCGTCATAGTCAGACCATAACTCAGGACTTTTACTACTGGATCCACCGAGATAACCAGCGAGCGCTTTTTGCCCCCAAGGACAATTAATTGGTGAGCAAATAGGAGCAAATGCGGATACTGATCGAAAGCGATCTGGGTGCTTTAGCGCAATAGTTAAAGCACCATGCCCACCCATAGAATGCCCGCTAATAGAGACTCGATTATCCAATACTGGAAATGACTGGCTAACTAAAGATGGCAATTCGTCAACCACATAGTCGTACATACGGTAATGCTGTGCCCATGGCTCATTGGTGGCATTGACATAGAAACCCGCGCCCAGACCAAAATCATAGGCTCCCTCGGAATCATCGGGTACAGCATCACCTCTCGGGCTTGTATCGGGACAGACAATAGCTACGCCCAATTCAGCTGCGTATTGCTGGGCTCCCGCTTTGGCCACGAAATTCTCGTCAGTACAGGTTAGCCCTGACAGCCAATAGAGAACAGGCACCGAGCCACTATTCGCTTGGGGCGGCAAATAAATAGAGAATGTCATCTCACAACTCAGTGTTGCCGAGCTATGCCGAAAGCGCAACTGGGAACCACCAAAGCTTTTATTTTCGCCAATTTTTTCAAAACGCGAGGTCATTTAGAATTCCACCACGGAGCGGATGCTTTTCCCCGCGTGCATCAAGTCAAATGCTTGATTAATGTCCTCCAACGGCATTTTGTGGGTGATAAGATCATCGATGTTTATACGTCCATCCATGTACCAATCAACAATACGGGGCACATCGGTGCGCCCTCGCGCACCACCAAAGGCGGTGCCACGCCAAGAACGTCCAGTGACCAACTGGAATGGCCGCGTTGAGATTTCTTTACCTGCACCTGCAACTCCGACAATACAGCTTTCACCCCAGCCCTTGTGACAACATTCCAAGGCCTGCCGCATAACATCGACATTACCGATACACTCGAAGCTGTAATCGACACCGCCACCGGTCATATCAACAATATGATCCACGACATTCTCAACATCCTTGGGGTTGATAAAATCAGTCATACCGAACTGAGTGGCAAGGGGAATCCGCGACGGATTGATATCCACACCAATAATTCTCGTCGCACCGACCATTTTTGCACCCTGGATAACGTTTAATCCAATGCCCCCAAGACCGAAAACTGCGACCGTAGACCCGGCCTCTACATTCATGGTAAATGCAACAGCGCCAATACCGGTGGTAACGCCACAGCCGATGTAGCAAATCTTGTCAAAAGGTGCATCCTCGCGCACCTTGGCAACCGAAATTTCAGGCAAAACTGTATAGTTAGAAAAGGTGGAACAACCCATATAGTGTAAGATGGGTTCGCCATCCAGAGAAAAGCGGCTGGTGCCATCAGGCATAACGCCCCGGCCTTGGGTTTCCCTGACCGCCTGACACAAGTTAGTCTTCGGATTGAGACAGAAGTTACATTGACGACACTCAGCGGTGTACAGCGGAATAACATGATCACCGGGGCGAACACTCGTAACACCGGGTCCTACATCGACCACCACTCCAGCTCCCTCGTGTCCCAAAATCGCCGGAAAGGCACCCTCGGGATCATCACCGGATAACGTGAAGGCATCAGTGTGACAAACACCAGTAGCCTTTATTTCAACTAATACTTCACCAGCCTGAGGACCAGCTAGGTCAACCTCAACTATCTCCAAAGGCTTACCGGCCCCAAAGGCCACCGCTGCTCTTGTTTTCATCGTTTATCTCCCCTCATCTATTTTAATCGTTATTCTCCACATTCCAGCCCATGGCGTGGATGTACGATAGTTTGAAACTACCATACCTGTGTTGATTTAATCAACCAACATCCCGCAGGTTGCGGACTTATAAAACTATCTTCTACCCTAGGAAACACCTTGCACCCAACAGTTCTAATTTATAGACTCACGAGTAATAAACAAAAAGAATAAGGAGTTCGCTCGTGTCTACAATTATCCTGCTCGCGCTTGCCCTCGCGCTTGTGCACATATGGTTGCTTCCCGCCGCTTTAAATTTGAATAACTTCACCTATTTAATATCAAACAGAGATGGCACAGTCAAAACGTCGCCGACCTATGACCGAGTTGCCAGAGCTTCGATTAATTTCCAAGAAAGTCTCCCAGCGTTCTTAGCACTGTGCCTGTTGTCCATGCACTTGAATATAAATATCGAGCCCATCGCCACCTATTGGCTGATGTTCAGGGTTGCATTTTTAGCCAGCTATGCTTTCGGCGTGATTTATATTCGCACCGCATTCTGGTTAGGCTCTCTCGCATGCTTAGTGATAATGGGGATACAACTGCTATAGTGCTCCTAACCGTTTGACGCGTAAGCTATGTTATAGATCAGTAGCTACTATTCCTGCATAAAGATTATGCCTTGGCTAGTAGCGGCTTCCAATATAACACGCCAAACAACACCACCAGTGCAACGTCAATGAGCGCTAATCGACCAATCGCTTTTAGCGTTGAACCGACCATTGCCAGCTCAAGCACGTGGATCACAAACAGTGCGGCACCCAGCCAGATTATCCAAACACCCACAGTACTATCCAGCGGAATCAGTAAGTTAATCACAAAGACTAGCCAAAAAGTCGTCAGTAGTGCATACATTATTCGAATCGCTATTGGCATTTAGAAACACCCCAAGGTTTACATAAAACAGCAGAAGAGTCAGTTTGACAGAAAAGCAAGGATTGTTTTAGTCTCGTAGCCTATTTTTAAACACTACCCGCTAGCGAGAAGCACAGGAGTTTCTATGGGCAACTTGGTTACTTACAATTACGAAAATGGCGTGGCGACTATCGCCATGGATGATGGCAAGGCCAACGTATTATCTCACGCAATGTGGGATGAATTAGGCAGTGCATTTGACCGTGCAGAAGAACAAAAAGCCATTGTCATCTTGCGTGGCCGCGAAGGACTTTTTTCAGGTGGCTTTGACCTCAAAGAAATGTCCAAAGGCCCCCAGGAAGCCGTATTCCTGACATCGAGAGGCTCCAAAATGGCCCGTCGCATAATGTCCTTTCCGATGCCTGTTATCGGTGTTTCAACCGGCCACTGTATTGCTATGGGTGCCTTCATGATGCTCGCATGCGATTATCGAGTAGGCGCCAGCGGAGCATTCAAAACCGGCCTCAATGAGACCCTCATCGGTATGACAATGCATCACTTCGGCATCGAACTGGCGCGCTACCGTATCCCACTGAACTATTTCAATCGCTGTGTCATTAATGCTGAAATATGGTCCCCTGACGATGCCGTTAAGGCTGGTTTCTATGACCAAGTAGTTCCGGTGGAAAATCTCGATGACGTCTCCGCAAGTGTTGCTCAAGGGTTCTCGCAGCTCAATATGTCTGCCTTCGCGGGAACTAAAGTAAAATCAAGAGCGAGCTTCCTAGAGCTATTGGATGACTGTATCGAATCTGACATGGTGATTCCAGACTAAGATAATGATCAGCGACATGCGTGTCCCTGTGTTTTTGGATAGCGCCCAATGCAGCAATAAAGACTTTCTCAACTAGGTCGTTGTTGGTTGCGCAGAAAAAATACCACCAATCAAAACAAAGGAGGGGCAAATAACTGCCCCTCCTCGATCTATAGCAACAGCAGGTAACCATCAAAGATCGTATTTTATACCGACAGTATATGACCGCGGCGATCCAGGCGTGGTCCACCACTTGTGATAAGAACTCAGATAGTGCTTATCATCGAACACATTATCAATGTGCATTGTCATCACCAACTGATCACTCAATTGATGGGAGGCAAATACATTGAGCAAAGTGTATTCGGGCAACCGATAACTTGGATCGATGGTTTCACCCAAACGATCATCGACATAATTAACACTGACTCCGAGCATAGACTCTCCACCATTGAGGGTGAGATCCTTGGTCAGCATCAAATTAGCACTGTTTTTTGGCACATTGATCAACTCGCTACCGGCAGGAAGATTGACTCCCCAGTCAAAATTATACAGATCAGTGGAAATGCCAGCATCCACATAGGCGTAGGAAAAGACCATGTCAACGCTATCAGACAGCTGTCCCGAAATATCGATTTCCAGACCCTTACTGTCCGCTCCACCGAGAGCAGCAGTTTCACCAGCATTCACTGGGTCGGCAGTCAAAATATTGGATTTTTCCATTTTGAAGAGAGCGACAGTGGTATCCAAACGACCACCCATGGATGAAAACTTTGCGCCCACTTCGTAGGATTTACTCTCCTCAGGCTCAAAGCTATTGCCGCTTGCGTCAGCACCGCTGTTTGGACGAAAGCCCTCAGCATAACTGGCGTAAAGGGACAATTGAGCTGAGGGTTCGTAGGTTATACCAAAGCGCGGACTTAAGGCTGTCTCCTCTGATTTGCTTGTAGTGTCAGATAGGCGGTTAGTTATGTTTTGACTAAAATCATCAAAGCGTAGGCCGAGCAACATTTTCCACTGGTCAGAAAGGTCAATCTGATCTTGGAAATATAGACCAACCGCATCCTGTGTCTCCAATCGATCTGTGTTAGTTCCCAGAACCTGATCTTGCGCTTGACCATAGATAGGGTTATTCAAATCAACAAAATAAGTAGACGTCAACCAGCCATCACGCCAGCGGTTTTGCACTGTATCCAACTCATAGTCATAGGCGTCTATACCCATCAGAACGTGATGTTCCATCACTCCTGATTCAAAGGTCCCAGTCAACTCAATTCGACCAGACAAGTCAGTGGCGTCATAATCACGTTCGCGACGCTGACGATTAACAAACTGGTTTGGACCCACACCGTTAGACTGTTGAATATCAGTTCGAGTCAGAATCTGACGTCCGCCAGATAGTTCCGTCTCACTAGATAGCCCCTCAAAAGAGGATGCACGGTATCCCAATCCAGCCAACACAGTCCATCCACTGGGCAATTCATGCTGCAACAAGAATTGGTGCCCTGTCGCTTTGATCTTTATTGGTCCATCTTGCGGCTCACCATAAAAGGTCTCCACATCAACCACTTTGGGATCTAGATCAATGGCTACAATACCACGATCAAATGGGGTTTCCTGATCTAACACCTCGAGCTCGTAGCTCAAAGACGTCTTGTCCGATAGCCTCAACAATAATGATGGCGTTAAATCGAGCTTTTCTGTATCAACCGTATTGCGAAAACTCCCAGCATCCTTGTACGCACCGTTAATACGGAAGGCAATGGAATCACTCAACTGATCTGTATAATCCGCCTCAATGCGACGCATATCAAAATTACCCACCGTAGCCTTTAGTGATCCCTGACGCTGAAACTGTGGCTTTTTAGTTACTATGTTGATTGTTCCACCGGGCTCGCCGCGGCCATATAGAGCAGATCCCGGCCCCTTCAATATCTCAATAGTATCGATATTGGAAGTATCCCGATTGCCACTGTAGCCACGACCACCACTAAATCCATTGATTAAATACCCTGAGGGCAAGTTCTCATCGCCAGCAAAGCCCCGGATAGCAAAACTATCCCAGAGGCCACCGAATCCATTCTGCCTAGCGACTCCGCCGGCTAAATCCAGCGCCTGTTGAAAACCTAACTTACCCGTTTTCTCGATCATTTCACTGGATATAAGCTGCACTTGCTGCGGCAGAGACTCAAGGGGAACATCACCTCGGTAGGGCTGCTTTTGTGCGACGACAATCACCTCGTCGATTTTACCCTTCTTGGTGGATTCTTGCGCCAGCGCAGAGGTCTCGCTGGCTCCCCATAAAACACTCGCAGCTGTGGCGAGGAAAATTCCATACTTCATAACCATTCCTTAAAATCAGATTAAATTTAAAATAACTAAAATCGGATCAAGAATTAGGAGGCGCCCTGGCTATGTAGAGTGAAAATCTAAAATAATTTAGCGGGGCTTTGGTGCCAGCAGATTGCCATTCACCAGCAGCCCAAATGATCGGCAATGGGTAAATTCCAGCGGTCACTGCTACGTCGCTGATGCTGAAGGTGTTGCAGCTAAATATCAGTGCATCTGAGTCAGCATGTTCATGAAAACCAGCATCATGGGCAAAATTGTCAGCAACAGCAACCGACACCGTGAAAAGCAGCAGTAATGAAAACTTGGATTTGTTGAATCGAGACATCCTATCTTTCCAAGACAGATTAATTCCCAGTAAGCGGGTCGGGACGATATTATACAACCTAAAAATGTCAATCTGTCTGGCCTTTAAAAGTAAATTAACCGTAGTTACGTCTGAGATCAGCTGATGAGTTTCATAAACTGTCACAATGATGACCGACGCCACTACTCCGATCAACGCCGTAAAAAGATCTCAGTGTGGGGCTGTACAGCATTGCAAGTTTAATAATTTACGACTATACCTATGAGTAGAGGATAGTCCAATTACTCGGACCAACATCAAGGACGATGATCAATGGTCAATTTTGCGGTATTTAATCAGAGACAGTTAAACACGTTAAAAATCACGAATCTGGTAGCGAGTTTTGACGAAATACTGGTGTATCGGGACAACGAGGATTTAAGTAGTAAAATAGATGAACAGCTCGCAAGCAAAATAGGCTTTGGAGACATGCTCCATATCGATTCCGCTTCCATATCAATTGCTCCGCCAGAGGACTTTTCACGATTAGTAAAACTTCTCACCAGCAGGAAGGCTCAACTGAGATTATGGTTTTCAGAGAGCCAGTTTCAAATCAGCTGTCTAATTAATTGCTCCGATATCATTATTGAAAAAACCGCACAGAAACATCTCGACAAATCCAGAAAAAATGCACCCGCCTATCAAAAGCAACAAAATAATTCAGACATCCCGCGACTGACAAACAGAGAGCTCGACTCGCTAATGAAAATAAACGTGGGGAACTCAAAACCGTCCTCGAAATAGAGTAACCAAGGAGCTCAGTTGATGACTCGCAACGTCGTGAAAATCATTGACCCCCGCAACTTGATAAAAACCTATTAAAAACGCAATTAGGATAGAGTACTGCGTCACAGGAAGTGTGGCGAATATTTCTTCATTCCACTGTAAATTAAACTCAGCAAAACGTAATCCAACATTCTGATGGAGACACGTAGCCGCCTATTTGCGGCACATTAATTTGACCTATGGCAACTTTGAGAAAATAAACTATGGTGCCATTAAAAAACCACATAAAAAAAGCCAAGTTACCTCTTTAAGTCAGTAACTTAGCTTCTAAATATGGCGGAGAAAGAGGGATTCGAACCCTCGATACGCGATTAACGTATACACCCTTAGCAGGGGCGCGCCTTCAGCCACTCGGCCACTTCTCCAAATCGCTTACGCTGTCAGCTTAACCTGAGCAACTACGCTCGACTGGTCACCACGCAGGCGCCGGCATCATATCACATTGCACGAGAAATCAAAGGCTGGTGTTGTTTTTTTCTCCAGATTTAGAACCCTCAGATTCATTCTGAATCCGTTGATAAATTTCCTCACGGTGCACGGATACATGTTTGGGTGCGTTGACACCCAATCTCACTTGGTTTCCTCGCACACCAAGTACTGTTACGGTGACCTCATCACCTATTACAAGGGTCTCGCCAACCCGTCTTGTAAGTATAAGCATTTATATCTCCATGGGCGCATGATAAGTGCCGCTAACTATTCATTTAATTTTTATGTTGTTGTAAATCTGTTACTACCGAAGAAGTTATCAAGCATCACATGCCTGGCCATCTTTAAATCGTCACCTGCCAAGCGCACTACTTCACTGCCAACTGGCTGGCATCTCCGAGCTCAAACGCACTATGAAGAGCCCGAATTGCTAATTCTAAATACCTTTCATCAATCACCACGGTTATCTTAATTTCCGATGTAGTGATTAATTGAATATTAATTCCCTCATCAGACAAAGCTTGAAACATTGTGGCCGCCACGCCCGCGTGCGAGCGCATTCCAACCCCCACTATAGACACTTTTGCGATATCTCTATCGGCATCTACCTCCAGTGCACCCAGGTCTTCAGCGATTTCCCTAAGTAAAGTCTCCGCCGTACTAAGTTCATTTTTATTTACTGTGAACGTAATAGAAGCAGAATTGTCCTTGGCTACATTTTGAACTATCACATCGATTTCTATATTTGCATTGCTCACTGCACCTAACACTTTGTATGCGACGCCAGGCTGATCTGGAATTCCCCTGATAGTTAATTTCGCTTCATCTTTATTAAATGCAATTCCCGATACCAAAGGTCTTTCCATCTGACTATCTTCCTCTAGTGATATAAGTGTACCTTGACCGTCATCAAAACTGGATAAAACTCGGAGGGGAACATTATATTTTCCTGCAAATTCCACCGACCGAATTTGCAGAATTTTCGAACCCTGACTGGCCATTTCCAACATTTCTTCAAATGTTATTTTATCGAGCTTCCTCGCATCACTGACTACCCGTGGATCAGTTGTGTATACGCCATCCACATCTGTATAGATTTGGCACTCATCTGCATTTAGAGCAGCTGCCAACGCCACCGCAGTTGTATCAGAGCCACCTCGACCTAGCGTAGTGATATTGCCTAAGTTATCAACACCTTGAAACCCTGCCACCACCACAATTTTACCTTCTGCGAGATCAGATTTTATCTTGTCACTATCAATGTTTTTGATTCTCGCTTTACTATAAGCATTGTCAGTCTGAATAGCTACCTGTCCACCAGTATAGGATACCGCGTCACAACCGAGGCTTTGCAACGCAATTGCGAGAAGAGCGATAGTAACCTGTTCGCCAGTGCTCAATATGACGTCCATCTCCCGGGCACTCGCATATGCACTAATTTCCGCAGCCAGTCCAAGAAGTCTGTTTGTTTCACCGCTCATGGCGGAGACAACCACAACTAATTGATGCCCCTGCAGCACACTAGTTCGCACCTTTTCTGCCACTGCCCGGATTCTGTCCACAGAACCGACAGAAGTGCCACCATATTTTTGCACAATTAAACTCATTGATTAATGCCTACGGAATAAAAAGCGTGCGATTAAAGCGCACTCGCAACAAAATGTTAAGTAATTTATTTGGTCAATTGGTACTGGATTCAACCCAGTCGTAAACTGCTGCAAACCCATCTTTCAACGCCGCTGCGTTTGGCGTAGCTCCCTGCGCCATATCCGGTCTACCGCCTCCTTTACCACCAATTTTCTCAGTCACATACCTTAATAAGTCACCAGCTTTTAACGTATTGGTAAGATCGGCCGTGACGCCAGCGACTAATGCAGCACGATCACCATCGACTGCCGCCAATAAAAATACCCCACTACCCAGTTTTGACCGCACCTGATCAGCTACGCCACGAAGGCTTTTAGCGTCCGCGCCGTCCACAG
Source organism: Porticoccaceae bacterium (assembly GCA_964230135.1). Classification (GTDB taxonomy): domain Bacteria; phylum Pseudomonadota; class Gammaproteobacteria; order Pseudomonadales; family Porticoccaceae; genus HTCC2207. The sequence goes on from CAXRFT010000047.1 coordinate 36,251, forward strand.
TAGTGGCTAAAACGGACAGGTTACCAACATTTCGTACGGCTGCCATAAGATCGTTACCAGATGCATTTGCAAGCTTAGATTTAAGCTTATGGATCTCTTTCTGCAGAAGACGATTCTCTTCAACCAGATTCTGTACTTTTTCTCCTAATCCGTTTCGAGTACCGCGAACAATTGTGGCAATATCGGTGATTGAATCTTGCTGCTGATCACAAAATTGTACGGCTCTCATGCCGGTAACACTTTCTATTCTTCGAACGCCAGCAGCAACACTAGATTCCCCAGAAACTTTAATCAAGCCGATATCACCGGTGCGAGATACGTGGGTTCCGCCACAGAGCTCTACAGAAAATTCACCGCCTATGTTTACTACGCGCACCCTATCACCATATTTCTCGCCGAAAAGCGCCATAGCACCACGCGCTTTGGCTTCATCCATACTCATGATTTCTGTGGTTACAGCGGTATTGCGCAACACTTCATTGTTGACAATATGTTCAATTTGTCTAATCTGCTGGTCACTGACCGCGTCAGTATGAGAAAAGTCAAATCGCAGGCGGTCACTGTTCACTAGAGATCCTTTTTGATGCACGTGCTCACCAAGTACTTGACGTAAAGCCTCATGCAAAAGATG
>CAXRFT010000048.1:0-3975 GCA_964230135.1 Porticoccaceae bacterium
CTGTCTACAAATGGACGCTGAGACAGGTTCAGTGAGGGTAGTTCAGCTTCAATTTTTTTTACTAAGGCCGCAAGGCGGCGACGTATGAGCTTATGATAGTCACGGCCCAGTGCATAACGCGAGATATAGGCTTTATTGTTATCCTTGAGTACGGCAATCATGTTGCTGTCGGCAAGGTAATCCATTCGAACAGAGATAACCCGCAGTGTTTTATCCACCAATTTATCTACCCGATAGCGCTTTTCTCCGTGTTCTGCCATCCATTTCATGGATCCATGAAATTCATTCTCAAGCCAGCGTTGTAATCGCTCAGATGCCTGACTTAGATCTGGTTCGACAATATTGACTTGTTGAAAGCCATAGTCGGCACCCCAAGATTTAATTTGCTTGGCTAAGTTTGTTAATTTTTGCGCATCCTGTTTATTTTCGGGCATGGCTTCAGCGCTATTCTGACTTATAATGGTGCTAATTTTACTGGGATATTAAGCCGATGTCGCATTATCTTCTCGAACACTCGCTGTTCGATGCAAAAACCGTTAAAAAATATGAACAACAGGTGGTTGCTAGTGGGGCAGTGACGGAGTTTGATCTAATGTCTGCCGCGGGAGCCTGTGCCTACGCTGAATTGCGCGACGCTTTTGGCACTCCAACAGGATTGCATATATTTTGTGGCTCTGGAAATAATGGTGGTGATGGTTATGTCATAGCTCAGCTTGCAGCGGTTGATAGCATCCCAGTGAGTGTGTACGAATTTGGTTCCACTGAAAAGTTATCAGCCGAGGCAAGGACTGCGAGGCAGCTTTGCGTCGAGGCTAACGTCAGTTTTTCTCCCTTTAGCTTATCCACCGACCTATCCGAGGGCGTCATTGTGGATAGTCTCTTGGGTACCGGTCTCAAGGGTCCACTTCGGGGGCAGGTGGCTGAGGCTATAGAATGTATCAACAGTTCAATGCTTCCAGTTTTAGCTGTGGATATCCCCTCGGGACTCTGTGCTGATACAGGGCATGTTGATAGTGTTGCTATAAGGGCTGACATGACGGTAACTTTTATTGCACCCAAGCAGGGTCTTTTTACCGGCAGAGGTCCGGCTGTATGTGGCGATATCGTCTATGATTCTCTGGACATTGACGAAGCGATTTTGCAGCAATACCCGCCAGCGACGGTGTTGATGTCCTCCGAACATTTAATTAACTTTCTCCCCGACTTAGCGGTGGATGGACATAAGTATCAACGTGGACATTGCATGGTTGTGGGTGGCGATCATGGTTGCGGCGGCGCCGCGATATTAGCGGCACAGTCGAGTTTGGTTGCAGGAGCAGGTTTGACGAGTTTAGCTACCCGTGAACAACATGTAACGGCTTGTCTTTCACGACAACCAGAGATTATGGCCTGCGGCGTAGCGTCAGGTCAGCAACTAGAGCCCTTGCTGGGTAAGCCCTCAGTTCTCGTATTGGGGCCTGGGCTGGGGCAGTCTTCTTGGTCAGAACAGCTTTTTCAGAAGGCAATGGCTGCTGACTTGCCAATGGTGGTGGATGCCGACGGGCTCAATATTTTAGCTCAGGGGCGTGTGGTCTCTGATTGTTCTGATCGTCGCTGGGTGTTGACGCCGCATGCAGGTGAAGCTGCCAGACTGTTGGCTGTTAGTGTTGCTGAGATTGAGCGCGATAGATTTGCCGCAGTGCGTGCAATACAGGAGAAGTACTCAGCAGCCGTGGTTCTCAAAGGGGTAGGTTCGCTGGTGCTCGGCGTCAAGTCAAAAACAATTAATATTTGTCCCTATGGTAATCCTGCGATGGCGACGGCGGGTATGGGTGATTTGCTAAGTGGTATTATCGGTGGGCTCTTGTCTCAGGGTTTGGATCTTGATACCGCGGCTGAATTGGGCTGCTGTTTGCATGCAGAGGCAGCGGATATGGCTGTTGAGGACCAGGGCCTGAGAGGATTTATAGCCTCAGATATTCTCAATTTTCTCCCTCCAGTTCTGAATCAACACATGGGTATGGACAGTGATTGACATCAGCGCTAGACGTAATGCAGTGGTTTTTCTTCCAGATGAGGATGCCATGGTTTGCTTCGGGCAGAATTTGGCGACTCATTTGGATGAGGTTATGCTGATTACCTTGAAGGGAGATCTAGGTTCGGGGAAAACCACTCTGTGTCGAGGATTATTGAGGGGTCTGGGTCATCGAGATGCGGTAAAAAGTCCTACTTACACAATTGTAGAGCCCTATGATTTACCCCTTGGAATGGTCTATCATTTCGACCTGTACCGGGTTAATGATCCGCAAGAGCTCGATTATATCGGTTTCACTGACTATCTCGATAATGGTATGTTGAGCATGGTGGAGTGGCCTGAGCACGGCAGTGAGTATCTCGACAAGACCGATGTTCACTTGACCATTGAACATCGGTCTTCTGGTCGTTTGGTTATTCTTCAGGAAGGCTCTGAACTGGGTAAAAATTTCATCGAACGATTCGTTAATTGCAAATTTTTTATAGACCATGCAATGACAGATTAGGGGGCTTTGTTGCAAAGCAACGATGTAGAAAAACATTTTATGCGGTTGAGATTTTCTTCATTCAATTCGATTTGTATCTTGCTTATGTTCTCATCTGTGTCAGCAGCAACGGATATAGAGTCTGTCAGGCTTTGGCGCTCCCCAGAAAGTACTCGTCTGGTTCTTGATGCGAGTGATAGAGTTGAGCATAAATTGCTCGTATTAGAAAATCCAAATCGTGTTGTGATCGACCTTGCCGACACTCAATTGAAAGGCACGTTCGACGGTTTAGATTTGACCAAAACACCGATTGTCAATGTGCGGCATGCGCCGCGTAATGGGGATGACCTGCGCATCGTATTGGACTTAAATGCAGTCGTCAGCCCCAAGAGTTTTACACTTCCTGCAAATGAACAATATGGGCACCGGTTGGTATTGGATTTGTTCGATAAGCGGCAGCAGGTAAGCAAAACGCTGGAACGAGTCATTCAGCGTGCTGATCGGAAGATAGTTATTGCCATCGATGCTGGCCATGGTGGTGAGGATCCTGGTGCGTCTGGGCCAAATCGATTGCGTGAAAAGCATATTGTGTTGCAGATATCCAAGCGCATCAAAAAGTTGTTTGACAAAAGCCCCTATTTTGAAGGGGTCTTGGTGAGAACTGGTGACTATTATATTGGTCATCGCAAAAGGACTGCGATTGCGCGCGACAAGCAAGCCGACTTTTTCATTTCAGTTCATGCTGATGGTTTTCATGATCCCCGTGCCAATGGCGCCTCTGTCTATGCTTTATCAACTAGAGGTGCAACCAGTGAAGCTGCGCGCTATTTGGCAAGAACGGAAAATAGAGCAGACCTCATTGGCGGAGCCAGTGCGCTAAGCCTCAATGATAAAGATGATTTGCTCGCTGGCGTGCTTCTGGATTTATCGATGAATGAGACGTTGCGAAGCAGCCTAGATGCGGGTGAATATGTTCTCAAGCAAATGGATGGGGTGGCCAGACTGCACAAGAAAAAGGTCGAGCAGGCCGGTTTTTTGGTGCTGAAATCGCCGGACATACCGTCGCTGCTGATTGAAACTGGTTTTATTTCTAATCCGAATGAAGCGAGCAAATTAAAAACATCAAGTTACCAGCAAAAAATGGCATTAGCTATCGTTAACGGATTACAGTCATATTACAGAGACCATCCTCCGGTGGGTACTCTTCTGGCCAGTCGCAAAGATTTAGTTGATGTGACCCATGTCGTGGTCAGTGGCGACACTCTCTCTGAAATAGCGGAGGCGTACGGTGTGTCACTGTCAGCCTTGGTGCGCCACAATGCCATGTCCTCTGCTTCCATAAGGGTGGGCCAAAAACTATTGATACCAAGGGAATGACGTTGTTGAAACTCCAAAATTTAAGTGACCGATTATGTCGAATATCCAAATTCTGAGTACACAACTCGCCAATCAGATTGCTGCTGGAGAGGTGGTGGAG